>NZ_JARVSR010000021.1:0-52585 GCF_030209075.1 Pseudomonas sp. lyk4-R2A-10
GAGCGACGGCACCAGTCCCAACGCCCCGGCGCTGACCCAAAGCGGCACCTTCACCGTCACTGCCCTCGACGGTCTGCAAACCCTGACCGTGGGCGGCATCGCCGTGATCACCAACGGTGTCGCGGCAGGCTTCCCGCAATCGGCGGTCACGCCGCTGGGCAGCACGTTGACCATCACCGGATACGACCCGGCCACGGGCGTGGTCAGCTACAGCTATACCCTGGTCGATAACGAAACCCATCCGACCGCCAACGGTGCCAACAGCCTTACCGAGAACTTCAACGTGGTGGCGACCGACACCGACGGCAGCACCGCCACCGGGCAGATCAACGTCAACATCATCGACGACCTGCCGACCGCCAAACCCGACGCGACGTCGGTGCAGGAGGGCGGCACCGTCAGCGGCAACGTGCTGGACAACGACATCGGCGGCGCCGACGGCCCGGCAGCCAGTGGCGCAGTAGTGGGCGTGCGCGCCGGTTCCGACACCTCGACCTCGGCCATCGGCGGCCTCAACAGCAACATCAACGGCACCTACGGCTACCTGACCCTCGACGCCAACGGCAACGCGGTCTATCACAGCAACCCGAATGCCGTGAGCGGCCCGGGTGCGGTGGACGTGTTCACCTACACCGTGCGCGATTCCGACGGTGACGAAAGCACCACCACCATTACCATCGACGTCTACAACAGCAAACTGTGCGCGGTCAGCGACACCGACGTCACCGTCTACGAAAAAGCCCTCGATCTGACCAAGGACGGCCAGGATCTGGCTCCTGGCACGGTCACCGGCAGCGATCCGACCAGCACCGGGGAAACAGCGTCTGGCACGCTGGTCGGCTCGGTCACCGGCGCGGTCGGTGCGATCAGCTACGCGCTGGTCGGCAGCGCCACCGGCAACTACGGGCAGATCGTGCTCAACCCCGACGGTACGTACACCTACACCCTGACCTCACCGGCCAGCACCACCCCGCACGCTGATGACGGCGCCAACAGCCTGACCGAAACCTTCACCTATCAGGCCACCGATTCGCTGGGCAACGTCGTCACCAGCACCATCGTGGTCAACATCGTCGATGACGTGCCGAAGGCGATCAACGACAGCAACGCCGGCACCGCGTCGGAAACCCAGTTGACCCTCAACGGCAACGTGCTGACCAACGACGTGCAAGGCGCCGACGTGGTGGCGATCGGCCCGAATGCCGGCCCGATCACCCCCGGCACCTTCACCGGGACTTACGGTACGCTGGTGCTGAACGCCAACGGCACGTACACCTACACGCTCAACACCAACGACGCAGACTTCAAAAACCTGCACGGCGGTGGCAACGGCACCGAGACCTTCACCTACACCCTGACCGATGCCGACGGCGACACCAGCACCGCCAACCTGGTGCTGAACATCCACAACAACGACGATCCGGTGGTCCTCAACGGCCTCGACGTGTATGGCGGCGAGCTGACCGTTTACGAGAAAAACCTCAGCGACGGCACCAGTCCCGACACCCCGGCGCTGACCCAGAGCGGCACCTTCACCGTCACCGCCCTCGACGGTCTGCAAACCCTGACCGTGGGCGGCATCGCCGTGATGACCAACGGCGTTGCGGCCGGCTTCCCGCAATCGACCGTCACCCCGCTGGGCAGCACGCTGACCATCACCGGTTACAACCCGACTACCGGCGTGGTCAGTTACAGCTACACCCTGGTCGATAACGAATCCCATCCGAACGCCAACGGCGCCAACAGCATCACCGAGAACTTCAACGTGGTGGCGACCGACACCGACGGCAGCACTGCGACCGGGCAGATCAACGTCAACATCATCGACGACCTGCCGACCGCCAAGGCCGACACCGGCTCGGTGGCGGAGGGCGGCACGGTCAACATAAGCGTGCTGGGCAACGACATCAGCGGCGCAGATGGCGCGGCGATCGTGGTCGGCGTGCGCGCCGGCGGCAACACCGCGACTTCGGCCATCGGCGGCCTCAACAGCAACATCAACGGCAACTACGGTTACCTGACCCTCGATGCGGCCGGCAACGCGGTCTATCACAGCAACCCGAACTCGGTGAGCCCGCCGGGCGCCACCGACACTTTCACCTACACCATCCGCGACAGTGACGGCGACGAAAGCACCACCACCATCACCGTCAACGTCGCCGACAGCAAGCTTGTGGCCTCGACCGATCAGGACGTGACCGTCTACGAGAAAGCCCTCGACCTGACCCAGGACGGACAAGACCTGGCCCCCGGCACGGTCACCGGCAGCGACCCGGGCAACACCGGCGAAACCGCGACCGGCACGCTGGTCGGTTCGGTCAGCGGCGGCAGCGGGGCGATCACCTACACCCTGGTCGGCAGCGCCACCGGGACTTACGGGCAGATCCAGCTCAACGCCGACGGCACGTACACCTATACCCTGACCTCGGCGCCGAAAACCACGCCGAACGCCAACGACGGGCCGAACACCCTGAGCGAAAGCTTCACCTACAAAGCCACCGATGCGCTGGGCAACAGCACCACCAGCACCATCGTGGTCAACATCGTCGACGACGTGCCAAAAGCGGTAGCCTCGGAGCGTTCGGTGGCGGCGGTGGAGATCGACTCCAACATCCTTATCGTCCTCGACATCTCCGGCAGCATGGCTGACGCCTCCGGCGTACCGGGTCTGTCGCGGCTGGAACTGGCGAAGCAGGCGATCAGCGCCTTGCTCGACAAGTACGACGATCTGGGCGATGTGAAAGTGCAGCTCGTCACCTTCAGCAGCAACGCCACCGACCGCACTTCGGTGTGGGTCGATGTCGCGACGGCCAAGACCCTTCTGGCCGGCCTCAGCGCGGGCGGCGGCACCAACTACGACGCTGCCGTGGCAACCATGTACAACGCGTTCAACACCTCGGGCAAACTCACCGGGGCACAGAACGTCGGCTACTTCTTCTCCGACGGCAAACCCAACGAGGGTGACATCGGCACCGCCGACGAAGCGACGCTCAAGGCGTTCCTCGATGCCAACAACATCAAGAACTACGCGATCGGCCTGGGCAGCGGCGTGAGCAACGCCAATCTCGATCCGCTGGCGTACGACGGCATCACGCACACCAACACCAACGCAGTGGTGGTCACCGACCTTAATCAACTCAATTCGGTGCTGTCCGGCACTGTTGAGGGCGCGCCGGTCACCGGTTCGTTGATCGGCGAGGGCGGCACGTTCGGCGCCGATGGCGGGTTCATCAAGTCCATCGTGGTCGACGGCACCACCTACACCTATGACCCGAAAGCCAACGGCGGGCAGGGTTCACTGGTCGCCAGCGGCGGCGCCAACCACGGCACGTTCAACACGGTGAACAACACCCTGAGCATCGCCACCAACAACAGCGGCACCCTGGTGGTCAACCTCGATACCGGCGACTACAGCTACACCTCGCAGAAAACCACCGCCGTGGTGATCACCGAGAACATCGGCTTCACCCTCAGCGACAACGATGGCGACCTCGCCAGCTCGACGCTGACCGTGAAAGTGATCCCCAACGCGCCTCCGGTGGCGGCGGACGACCACGTCATCACCAACGTGCTGTCGGGCAACATCGTGGTGCCGGGCGAGCTGTTGCTGGCCAACGACACCGACCCGAACGGCGACACCCTCAACGCCACGCCAACCTCGTTCAACACCGGCTGGATCTCCAAATCCGCGGACTTCACCGGCAGCGGCGCGATCAGCTTCACCGGCACCAATGCCAACACCGCCGCCAACCAGAACCTGGCCAACGTGCGCAATGCGTTCAGCGCCAACGCCGCGACCATGACCGCCGTGCTGGTGGTCAGCGGCTACCTCGGCGCGGTCACCAACACCAACGCCAACGATGAAGACCGCATCACCGTCAACCTGCGCCAGGGTGAAACCCTCAACCTGGACCACAACCTGGCGGCCGGTCACATCACCATGGAGTACTCGATCAACGGTGGCGCCTACATCGCCCTCGCCGACGGCCAGACCCTGACCGCGACGTCCGATGGGGTCTACCAGATCCACATCACCAACATCACCAACACCACGGGCAGCAACGCCAACGCGGCGGAAAACTACCAGCTGACCATGACCCTCAACTACGCCGGGGCCCACGACATCACCCCGGACTACCACGGCACCTACACCGCCAACGACAACCACGGCGGCAGTGACACGGCGAACGTGACCATCAGCTATCAGGACGGCCACACCCTCACCGGTACCTCGGGCGATGACGTGCTGGTGGCTGGCACCGGCGACAACATCATCAACGCCGGCGACGGCAACGATGTACTGACCGCAGGTTCCGGCAACAACGAACTGCATGGCGGGGCCGGCAACGACTTGCTCTACAGCGGCCCGGGCAACGACCTGCTCGACGGTGGCAGCGGCATCGACACCGCCAGCTACGCCCATGCCACCGCCGGGGTGACGGTCAACCTCGGTCTGCTCGGTGCGCAAAACACCATTGGTGCCGGGACAGACACCCTGACCGGTATCGAAAACCTGGTCGGCTCGAACTTCAACGACACCCTCACCGGCGACAACAATAACAACGTGATCAACGGCGGTCTGGGCAACGACATCCTCAACGGCGGCGGGGGCGATGACCTGCTGATCGGCGGGATGGGCAACAACACCCTGACCGGCGGGCCGGGCGCCGACACCTTCCAGTGGCTCAAGGGCAACAGCGGTCATGACCTCGTCACCGACTTCACTCCAGGCACCGACAAGCTCGACCTGTCGCAACTGCTGCAAGGTGAAAACGGCACCTCGGCGTCACTGGATGACTACCTGCACTTCACCGTCACCGGCAGCGGCGCCTCGGTCATGACCAGCATCGATGTCAGCGCCATGGCCGGCGCCACGCCTAACCAGACCATCGACCTGGCCGGCGTCAACCTCGCCAGTCATTACGGCGTGACGCCGGGGGCCGGTGGGTTGATCGCCAGCGGGCACGATACGGCGACGATCATCAACGGCATGCTGAATGATCATTCGTTGAAGGTGGATACGGTGTAAGCCGGAGCTGAAACGACAAAACCCGCTATCCCGGTTGAACGGGAGAGCGGGTTTTCAGAGCCGGGACTGGAAAACAAATACGTCCCCATTTCCTTTGCACCAGGTAGCACGAGAACAGAATGCTCGCCCAAATCAGCCTGATCGCGTAGCCCTTGCTTTTGAGCAGAATGCCGTTGCCATCAAGATAATCACGGATCCATGGCCCGAGCCGGGGATGCTCGACCAGCCATTGGTAGAAAAGGGCCGGTGAATAAATGCGTCCCCTTTTCACCCGCCGTTTCTCCCAACCGGTCAACGCAACGTACACTTTCTCTATTTCAGGACTGGATAATCTCTTATTTGTTAACTCTTTTCGCCTAGGTCGGGTTAGTGCTAACTCCATTTAATTATTTTGATTTCGAAGGTGCCGCGAATTTCGAAGCTAGATATTTCCTTGTTGTCCGTCGCTGTGTACTGGTATCTATCTTTGCCAAAAGAGTAATCAGAATATATAAAATTGTTCGAGTGATAAATAAGTATGTCGAGTGAGTGGCCCGCGTGATTGAATTCTATTGTTTTTGCAGTCGATGGTAGTGTGAATCTTGAATTGATCCCGCCTGCCACTAACAGTTTGATGTTATTTGCCGAGATAATACGTGCTGGGTAGAATCCCTGATTTTGGGGGGTAAAGGTTAATTCGCTCGGGAATATAAAAGATGCATTAGTTGGAAGGATCTGGTCAGGTGTACTCCTAAAGTCTTCTATTGTTTCATTCGTGCCCACGGTCAATGCCCATTGGTCAGTGGGCACCGAACTTGAGTTTGCTCGCAAGCCAAAGGTGTGCACCCCGTCCAGCATATTCAGCACTCGATGGAGGTATCGACCGCTCTGGTTGTACACGCTGCCGGCTGGGGTCAAAACCTTAAGTGTGCCGTTATGGGTATCGGTTATTTCCAGCGGATTTCCGGGCGGCCCGTCAGCACCCATTTCGATGCCTTTGGATTGCGTGGTGTCGGGGTTATTCAGCGGAGTTCCACCGGGATACGTGGTGAAGAAAGAGAAAAACGGATTCTGGGTGCTCATGAGAAACGCTCCTTCGTGGACTCAGCCGTTTCTGCCGGATCAGATGCGGGCCTGTAACATGAAGCACCATCAGAGGAATGTTGCGCACCTGTCAACTCCGACAGTCACGACAAGCGGTCAAGGCTTGCGCAAGGTCTTCTGCCGCAGGATATAAACCGTCACCAGCACCGCACTGGTGAGCATGAACCCCCGCGCCCACGGCAGCGGTACCAGATAGCACGATAACAGAATGCTCGCCCACATCAGCCCGATCGCGTAGACCTTGCCCTTGAGCGGAATGCCGTTGCCATCGAGGTAATCGCGTATCCATGGCCCGAGCCGGGGATGCTCGACCAGCCATTGGTAGAAACGCGGAGAGCTGCGGGCGAAGCAGGCGGCTGCCAGCAGCAGGAAGGGGGTAGTGGGGAGAACAGGCAGGAAAATCCCGATCACCCCCAATGCCACGCTGAGCCAGCCGATGGCCAGCAGGATGTAGCGCAACATCAGGGGGCGGTTGCCTATGGGGTTGTCCATAGGCCGGATCTTAGTGGTGACGTGGCTTGAGGATCGCCGGTTTTTCGTCGGGCGCCTGGCACAACAGGTACAGCGCGGTCAGGGCTTCCGGGATCTGGACGATCATGTCATCCATCAGGTTGGCGTCCTTGGCGATGTCTTCGAACTCAGGCTGCTCGTCGAACAGGCCCGAACCGACCATGATCGGCAGGAGCATTTCGCTGACTTCTTCTTCGGCGGTTTCGAACCAGGCCGCTTCGCGCAGGAACACGCCTTCCATGAAGCCGATGCACCAGCCGCGCAGTTCGGAGTCGTCCGGGTCGTCGCCCAGGTCCAGTTCGCAGGGCAGCTCGAATTCTTCATCCGACGCCAGTTGGCGGGCGATGTGGGCCTTGAGGCCGATCAGCGTGGCTTCGATTTCTTCACGCTGGGCTTCGCTGCTGTAATGCGGCTCTTCGGCGAACAGGGCGTCGATCCACTCACGATCCGGCACCACATCGGCGCAGATCGACAGCGCGGTCAGGTAACCGTGAGCGGCCACGTAGTCCAGCGCCTCTTCATGCAGCTCGTCGGCGTCGAGGAAGACTTGCAGGCGGGTTAGTTGCTCGGCGAAGGACATTAAAGGGCTACCTTGGGGGAATAAACAATGCGGGAATTCTAGGCCTTCTTGAGCCCTCAAGCCAGCCGCACGGCAGATTTGCCCGTACAAGCTTCTTATCGGCGGTGCCCTTTGCCGGGAAGGGCTCGGGTATACTGCCGCGCTTTGCGATCCCTGCCGGTGTCGCGGCTGATTGTGTAGGGCGCGATGCAATGCGCGCTTACGTTTTGTTTAAAGCAGCCTCGGCTGTCTTGAACCAGCCTGTGCAGGGATGTTTCGGTGGATTTTTGGAGTTTTTATGCTCGAGCAGGCTCAACGCGTCCTCAAGGACATCTTCGGCTACGACAGTTTCCGTGGCCGTCAGGGTGCAATCATTGAGCGCGTGGCCAGTGGCGGTGATGCCCTTGTCCTGATGCCGACCGGCGGCGGTAAATCCCTGTGTTTCCAGGTGCCGGCGCTGCTGCGCGACGGCCTGGCGGTGGTGGTGTCGCCGCTGATCGCGCTGATGGACGATCAGGTCGCCACCCTCGAAGAGCTGGGCGTGGCCGCCGCCGCGTTGAACTCCACACTGAGCGCCGAACAGCAGCGCGACCTCGCCAACCGGATCAAGCGCGGCGAAGTGAAAATGTTGTATCTGGCGCCGGAGCGTCTGGTGCAGCCGCGCATGCTGTCGTTCCTGCAAGGCTTGAACATCGCGCTGTTCGCCATCGACGAAGCGCACTGCGTATCGCAATGGGGTCACGACTTCCGTCCGGAATACCTGCAACTGGGGCAACTGGCGGAAATGTTCCCCGACGTGCCGCGCATTGCCCTGACCGCCACCGCCGACAAGCGCACCCGCGAAGAAATCGTCACCCGCCTGCATTTGCAGAACGCCGAGCGTTTCCTGTCGAGCTTCGACCGGCCGAACATCTTCTACCGCATCGTGCCCAAGGAGCAGCCGCGCAAGCAGTTGCTGGCGTTCCTGGCCGAACGGCGCAGCGATGCCGGCATCGTCTACTGCCTGTCGCGCAAGAAGGTGGAGGAGGTGGCCGCGTTTCTCACCGAGCAGGGCTTCCCGGCGCTGCCGTACCACGCCGGTCTGCCCAACGATCTGCGTGCGTATCACCAGAAGCGTTTCCTCAACGAGGAAGGCCTGATCATGGTCGCCACCGTGGCGTTCGGCATGGGCATCGACAAACCCAACGTACGCTTCGTCGCTCACCTCGATCTGCCGAAATCCCTTGAGGCGTATTACCAGGAAACCGGGCGCGGCGGCCGTGACGGCCTACCGGCGGACGCGTGGATGGCCTATGGTCTGCAAGACGTGGTGATGCTCAAGCAGATGCTGCAGAACTCCGAGGGCGACGAACGCCACAAGCGTCTGGAGCAGCACAAGCTCGACGCCATGCTCTCGCTCTGCGAAGAAACCCGCTGCCGTCGTCAGGCGCTGCTGGCGTACTTCGACGAAGACATGCCGGAGCCATGCGGCCACTGCGACAACTGCACCGACGGCGTGCAGACCTGGGACGCCACCGAGCCTGCGCGTCAGGCGCTGTCGGCGATCTATCGCACCGGCCAGCGTTATGGCGTCGGCCATCTGGTGGACGTGCTGCTGGGCAAGGACAACGAAAAGGTCCGCAGCTTCGGCCATCAGCACCTGTCGGTGTACGGCGTCGGCAAGGCGTTGAGCGAGAGCGAATGGCGCTCGCTGTTCCGTCAGCTGGTTGCCCGCGGTCTGGCCGATGTCGATCACGAAGGTTATGGCGGGCTGCGCCTGAGCGACACCTGCCGGCCGCTGCTCAAGGGGGAAGTGAGCCTGGAGCTGCGCCGCGACCTCAAGCCGCAAGTCAGCGCCAAGAGCGGCAGCAAGAGCCCGGCCAGCCAACTCGTGCGCGGCGAAGAGCGCGAACAGTGGGAAGCGTTGCGTGCCCTGCGGCGCAAACTGGCGGAAGAACATGGCGTGCCGCCGTATGTCATCTTCCCCGACTCGACCCTGCTGGAAATGCTCCGCAGCCAGCCGACCTCGCTGGCGGACATGGCCCGGGTCAGCGGCGTCGGTGCGCGCAAGCTGGAGCGGTACGGCGAGGCCTTTCTCGAAGTGCTCGGCGGCGAGGCCGAGGCGCCGAAAGTGGTGGCCGACGTGCGCCACGAACTGATCACCCTGGCCCGTGCCGGCATGACGCCGTTGCAGATCTCCGGTCAGCTGCAGTGCTCGGAAAAGAACGTCTACACCATGCTCGCCGAAGCCATCGGCAAGCAGCAGCTGTCGCTGGAACAGGCGCTGGATCTGCCGGAAGACCTGATGGGCGAAGTCCAGGATGCGTTCCTCGACGGCGAAGGCGAGTTGCCGTCGGTCGCCGAAGTGGCCGAGCTGTTTGCCGGTCGTGTACCGGAAGGCGTGCTTTACTGCGTGCGGGCTGCGCTGCAATCCGAGTTTGAAATGTAAGAGGGTGTTTGTGCCAACCGTTATACGGTTGTAACGATTCAGTACAGGACGCCTCTTGCCTATAGGCAAATGTCATGCTTAGCTGACTAATAATTAGTTTTTCTCTATTTGTTCAGTCTACTCATGAGTGTTTTATGCCGTTAACCGATCAACACCGTTTTGGCATGCAATTGGCCCAGATGTCCCGTGGCTGGCGTGCCGAACTGGATCGCCGGCTGGCTGGCCTGGGCCTGTCCCAGGCACGCTGGCTGGTGCTGCTGCATCTGGCGCGTTTCGAAGAGGCGCCGACCCAGCGGGAGCTGGCGCAGAGCGTCGGCGTCGAAGGGCCGACCCTGGCTCGTCTGCTCGACAGTCTGGAAAGCCAGGGCCTGGTGCAACGCCAGTCCGTGATGGAAGACCGCCGGGCGAAAAAAATCGTGCTGTGCTCACCGGCGCTGCCGCTGATCGAACAGATCGAAACCATTGCCACGCAACTGCGCAAGGAATTGTTCGAAGGCGTCGACGAGGCGGATCTGAAGGTCTGTATGCGGGTTCACGGGCACATTCTGGCCAATCTGGAAAAGTCTTGAGGCACAACCGCGTGCCGTTTTTTTGAGAGATCGCGCTGGGCAGACTATAAGAACTACTGGGCAATATCGTGTTCGTACCGGATGTGCGAACGCATAGAAGTCGGTTTTGCTTATTTAAGGGATGCTCATGCTCGGAAGTCGGCACGTGGTACTGCGTTGCGCCAACTCGCTGCTGGTGGCCGGTGTTCTCACCTGGTCCACCGCGTCAATGGCGCTGGGGCTCGGTGACATCACCGTGCATTCAGCCCTCAATCAGCCGCTCAAGGCTGACATCGCCCTGGTGGATGTCGGGGGCGTCAGCGAAAGCGAACTGGCGGTCCGTCTGGCCTCGGCGGAGGAGTTTGGCCGCGCCGGCGTCGAGCGCGTGTTCTTTCTCAACAACCTCAAGTTCACCCCGATCCTGCGTGGCAATCGCAACATGATCCGGGTGACTTCCAGCAAACCGGTCAACGAACCCTTTCTGAATTTCCTGGTGCAGCTCGATCAGCCCAACGGCCACCTGCTGCGCGAATACACCGTACTGATCGACCCGCCGGGTTCGCCGGGAATTGTCCCGGCCACCGATGAGCCAACTGCGCGTGCGCAGTCGTCGGAATTCCCGACCCCCGAGGCTCCGTCCGCAACCACGCCGGCCAAACCTGCTGCGCCTGTTCAGCCACCGGCTCCGGTCGTTGACGCGCAGGCTGAGCAACTGGCAGCGAGCCTTGTGCAGAACCAGCAACTGCAAAAAACCATCGATGAATTGAACGTGAAGCTTCAGGCCCAGGAAGTGCTGATCGCTGACGGCAAGAAACAGCTCGGTGACGTACAGGCCCGCCTGATTGAGGTGCAACAGGCGCGGCCGGCACCGGTAGCCCCTGTGGTCCCTGCGCCTGCGCCGGTCATTGCCCCGGTCGAGTCTCAAGAGGATTCACTCAACTGGCCGTTGCTCGGCGGACTGCTGCTGGTACTGGGTTTGTTGGTGGCAGGGCTATACGTGCGCCGGCAACGACAGCAGGCGCAAGGGACTGCTGCGCCGTTGCCGTTCCTGCCGGCTCGAAACGAACCCCCGGACGCCGATGCCGAACCGATGCAGCCGAGCGCCGTTCACAGTGCTGTCGAACATCGCGAAGAACACGCCAACGGCGATGTGCTGGAAGCGGTCGGCATTTATCTGGCCTACGGTCGTTTGGGTGAGGCTGCCGGCCTGTTGCGCGATGCGTTGCAGCGAGAGCCGGAGCGCATCGACCTCGGCGTGCAGTTACTTGAAGTGCTGGGGCGGCAGGGCGACACGCCGGCCTATGACGAGCAGGAAAATCGTCTGCGCCAGCTCGGGGTCGAGGATCAACGCTTGCAGGAGATTCGCGCCCGCTATCCGAAACTGATCAGTGTTGCACCTTTGGTGGCGTCGGCCCCAGTGATTGCCGCGCTGCCGATCGAACCCAGCACGCCTGAGGAGCCGTTAGCCGAAGACAATTTTGAACTGAACCTGGATCAGCTCTCGATGGCCTCCAGTTGGGATCTTGAGGAAACGCGCCCGGCCACAGCTTCACCTGAACAGTCACCCTCAACGCTCGGCTCCGATCTGCAGGTATTGCCACAGGATTTCGAACTGCCGGAAAGCCTGCCCGACGAAGCGGAAACCGCCGAGCTCGAATGGATCGTCGAGCCGGAAGCGCAACCGCTGGACGAGGACTTTCTCAACGAGTTTGGCGATCCCGGCCCGACGCTGTCGCTGGAACCACTGGAGTTGCATGCTCCGGAACTGGACTCCGAACCCTCGGACGCCGCCAACGCCGGCAAGCTCGAACAGGCCCAGACCTGTATCGATGACGGCGATATCGACAGCGCCATTGCCTTGCTCAACGAACTGCTCAAGGAAGCCGACGAACCCCTCCGGCAAACGGCGCGCACGCTGTTGGCGGGGATTCGCTGAGCGCTGTCAGAAGGTCTGCCCGAGGTTCAGGTACACCGCCTGTTCATCTGCATCGTTCAGGCCATAGCTGAAATTCAGCGGCCCCAGCGGCGTATCGAAGCCGATGAACACGCTGGCGGCGTTGATGTAGCCGCTGTCGAACTCGTTGTCGTTGTTCCATGCCCGGCCACGTTCCAGCGAGGCGCCGGCGTACAACGGGAAGTCCAGCGGCAGGTAGGAGCGTGGAGTGAGGCGGCGGTAATACACCGCCCGCATCAGACTGACGTTCTGCCCGGAGATCGCGTCTTCGCGGAAACCGGACAATTGCCGGGCGCCGCCGAGCAGGAAACTGGAGGTCACCACGTTGGCATCGTCCAGCGTGCGGCCGTAACGACCACCCAGAATCAGCGTGTCAGGTCCACTGCTCATGGCCTTGTCCAGTTTGAACTCCCACTGCCGGTAGCGTGTGTCGGAACCCAGGCTCGGTTCGAACTGAACCAGGGTCAGGCCGATGTCTTCGCCCTCGTGGGGGAAGTAGACGTTGTCCAGCGAGTCGAAGGAATACTTCAACGCGTAGAACCCTTCGTTGAAACTTTCGCTCGGCAGATCCTGGTCGCCGATCCGCACATCCGCCTTGCCCCAGGCCTCGCCGACCCCGAAGCGCACTTCACCGCTGTTGCCGATCTGCCGACCAACATTGAGGCCGAAGCCGTAGCGCTCGACGCGATACTGGGCAATCGGATCGTTGTCCAGCACCGAGTCGACGTTCTGTGCGGCAAACGACGCATAAGGCGCCAAAAAGTAGCGAGAGCCCACGTCCAGCGGCTGATAGAACTCGCTGTACAACTCTTGTTTATCGCCGATCTGCGCCCGGGTCAGCCATTCCGCGCCGAGCCGGTTGATGCCGTTCACGCGGTAACTGGCACCGAGGTTGAAGGCGCTGTCGCCGCGCATGTCATCCGACAGGTTGAGGCCGACTCGCAGGTAATCCGTGCCAGTACGTTTACCCCGCGCGCTGATCACCAGCGTGTGATCCGATCCCTTGTGCACCACGCGGTATTGCACCTGCTCGAAGTAATCGAGGCCGTACAGGGTGCCCATGTCGGTTTGCAGGCGACCCAGGTCCAGCGGTTCACCGATGTGCTGGCGGATGTAATAGCGGATCACGTCATCGCCGACTTTCGAGTCGTTCTCGACCTTGATCGCGGTGATGATCGGTGTGCGCTGGCCTGGCGCGCGGGCAGCGTTGAGCTCGGCGTCCTGCGATTGCGCGGGTTTGAGGCGGGCGAGGCGCACGTCCAGAGCCTGGGTCGCGCGGTAGCCGGCGTCGATCATCTCCTGGCCGCGACCGAAGTCGGTGGCGCCGAAACTGGCCAGCGGCGGCTGGATCAGCACGTCATCGGGATGCAGGGTCGCCAGTTGCTCTTCGGAGTTGCGCCGGGTCATCAGGGTGATTGACTGGTTCAGCACATCGACCACGGTCACCAGTTGCTTGCGGTTGCGCAGCGGGGTGCCGATGTCGACCACGATGGCCACGTCGACGCCCATTTCACGGGCCACATCGAGAGGAATGTTGTCGGTCATGCCGCCATCCACCAGCAATCGGCCGTCGAGTTCGACCGGGGCGAACACCGCCGGGATCGACATGCTGGCGCGGATCACCTGCGGCAGGTGGCCCTTGCGGAACACCACTTTTTCGCCGTTGGCGATATCGGTGGTCACGGCGCGAAACGGGATCGGCAGCTTGTCGAAATCCCGGGTGTCGCTGGTGTGGGCCAGCAGGCTTTCCAGCAGCAGCGCGAGGTTCTGGCCTTGAATCACGCCCAATGGCAGGCCGAGGCTGCCATCGTCACGAAAGCTCAGTTTCTGTTTCACCAGAAAGTCGCGGTCGTCCTGCTTGCGCCGGAACGGTACGTCTTCACGGGGCGGGGCGTCGGACAGCGCCTGCTGCCAGTCGATGGTCAGGGCGAGTTTTTCCAGCTCGTCGATCTTGTAGCCCGAGGCATACAGCCCGCCGACCACCGCGCCCATGCTGGTGCCGGCAATCGCATCGATCTTGATGCCTTGCTCTTCCAAGGCCTTGAGCACACCGATGTGCGCCAGTCCACGGGCCGCGCCGCCGGACAGCACCAGGCCGACTTTCGGGCGTGTGGCCTCACTGGCATGGACGCTGACACCAGCGAACAGGGGAAGGAAACCAAGCAACAGGCAGATCAGCAGACGACGCATCGTGAGTCTCGGGGCGAGCGATAAAGCCGGCTATTATAGCGGCGCCCTCTGGCTCAGGAGTTTCAGCAATCATGACCGTCACAAAACCGGAAATCGTCATCACTTATTGCACGCAATGCCAGTGGCTGTTGCGTGCCGCGTGGCTGGCACAAGAGCTGCTCAGCACCTTCGGCGATGACCTCGGCAAAGTGTCACTGGTGCCGGGCACCGGCGGGATATTTCACATTACCTGCAACGACGTACAGATCTGGGAACGCAAGGCCGACGGCGGCTTCCCCGAAGCCAAGGTGCTCAAGCAGCGGGTGCGCGACCAGATCGACCCGGACCGCGACCTCGGCCACAACGACCGTACTCAGTGAGAAGCCGCTTCGGCCGCGACGGTTTTCTTGTCGTTGCTGCCTGACATCCGGCTCGACACCACGATCGCGACGATGATCAGCGCGCCGCCGATCAGCATGCGCAAGGTCGGATCTTCATCGAACAGCAGCCAGGCCACGGTAATCCCGTACACCGGCTCCATGGCGAACACTACCGCAGCGGTGCGCGCCTTGATTACCGCGAGGCTGGCAACGAACAAACTGTGGGCGACGCCGGTGCAGAACACCCCGAGCAGACCGATCCACAACCAGTCGATGGCGCGCACTTCGCTCAGTTGCGGCGCCGCCACCGGCAGCAGACACAACGCCACCACCACGTTCTGACACAGCGCCGCCTGCACCGCCGGGATGCGTCCGGAACTGGCGCGGTTGGTCAGGGACAACAGGGAAAACAGCAGGCCGGACAGAATCGCCCAGAGCAGGCCGGTGGTCGCGCCGCTGGCCAGATCGAACGCCGGGGTCACCAGCACCAGCCCGACACTCACCAGCACCACCAGCACGATTTCATTGATGCGGATGCGTTCGCGGAAAATCAGCCCTTCGAGGATCACCGTGAAGGCCGGGAAACTGGCGAAACCCAGGGTCGCGATGGCAACGCCCGCGACCTTGACCGCAATGAAGAAACTCACCCAGTGGCCGGCCAGCAGCACACCGCTCAGGGCCAGTCGCCGCCAGTCGACGGCCTGTAGTTTCTGCCAGCCGCCCTGTTGGGCGAAGCGGGCGAAAAACGCCAGGGCCAGCACGGCAAACGCGGCGCGCCCGAACACGATGACGGCGGGCGTTGCGGCCGCGAGTTTGCCGAAGACGCCGGTCAGGCCGAACATCAGTGCGCCGATATGCAGGGCGCCGAGGGCGGTACGGGGAGTCATTGCAGTCCTTTTTCCAAACACCATTACAGACACACATTGAAGCGTGTCACGACGCAAAAGTCTGTCGGCAGGCTATCGACTTTTGTCGTCAGCCTCGCGTCGCAATTGTGTAGGAGAGGTGCCGAACTCACGCAGGACGGCGGCCGAAAATGCGCTTTGCGAGTTGTAGCCGACACGGCTGGCCACTTCACCGATGGGCAGCGTGGTGTTGCGCAACAGCGCCACGGCTTTATGCAGCCGGCGACTGCGAATGTAGTCCATCGGTGTCTGCCCGCATTCGGCGACGAACCGCGCATGCAGCCGGGCGCTGGACAATCCGGCGACACGCGCCAGATCCGCCACTTGCAGCGGATAGGCCGCGTACTGCTCGATGTGCGCGTCGAGTGCCGCGTAGGGCAGGCGGCGCGCGACGATCTCGGCGGGTGGCACGTGGTTCAGGCTCGCCAGCAGCAACACCGCGCCCTGTTGCGCAATCAACGGATCGTCCACCGGACTGTTCGCCAGCCAGTTGACCAATTGACCTTGCCCTGCATCCAGCGACAACCGCGCGGCGTTATCCAGCAGACGACTGCTGGCATCGGCGTGATCGCCCAGCGAGCGCGTCAGCCATTGCTCGTCGGGCACATCCAGCACCAGACAGCGGCTGCCCTTGGGACTGCCGCACGCATGATGCGCGCCGGCGGGGATCACCACGAAGCTCTGCTGCAATACCTGGCTGCCACGCCCTTCGACTTCGAAATCCAGCGCGCCGGACAGGCCGAACACCAGTTGCGCGTGGTCGTGGCTGTGGGCGATCAGGTCGTGGCTGTAATGGCGCAGGGTCAGGATCGGTTGCATGGCGGTCTCCGGGCGAGCCACCAGTCTACACCGGCGCAGGGGCGAGGCGTTTGTCACACGACTGACGCATACCTGTCATGGTCGATTAACCGGGCGCGCGCAGAGTGGCGAAAACATCGCAGAGGGTTGCCCATGACCAGCGCCGAGCTCGCCAGACCCAGCCGTAAACAACGGGTTCGCACCCTGTGGATCTCCGACGTGCACCTGGGCACGCGGGATTGCCAGGCCGAGCATCTGTCGCAATTTCTCAAGGGCTATCACGCCGACAAGATCTACCTGGTCGGCGACATCATCGACGGCTGGAAACTGCGCGGCGGCATGTACTGGCCCCAGGCGCACACCAACGTGATCCGCCGCTTGCTGACCATGAGCAAGCGCGGCACCGAGGTGATCTACGTCACCGGCAACCACGACGAATTCCTGCGCCGCTATTCAAAACTGATTCTGGGCAACATCCAGCTGGTCGACGAAGCGGTGCACGTCACCGCCGATGGCCGGCATCTGCTGGTGATTCACGGCGATCAGTTCGACGTGATCACCCGCTATCACCGCTGGCTCGCGTTCCTTGGCGATTCGGCCTACGAATTCACCCTGACCCTCAACCGCTGGCTCAATCACTGGCGGGCGAAATACGGTTACGGCTACTGGTCGTTGTCGGCCTATCTCAAGCACAAGGTGAAGACCGCGGTCAGCTTTATCAGCGACTTCGAGGAAGCCATCGCCCACGAATGCGTGAAGCGCGAGTTGCACGGGGTGGTCTGCGGACACATTCACCACGCCGAGATCCGCAAGGTCGGCGAGGTGGATTACCTCAATTGTGGCGACTGGGTGGAGTCGTGCACGGCGCTGATCGAGCACTGGGATGGCACGATCGAGCTGTATCGCCTGGCCGATGCGCAGGCGCGGGAAGCCGAACTGAAAGCGGCGAAGGTTGCCGAACTGGCCTGAGTTTTCAAATCAACTCAGGCCGGGCTGTGCTCTTCCATCGCCGCTTTGTAGATCGAGTTTTTCGGTTGGGCGAACAGCCTTTCCATCATCGGCTCGAAGAAGCTCAGCGGCAGGGTGTCGTACTCGGGGTCGAACGCCGCTGCGTCGTATTTGGCGCAGAACTCCGCGGTCGCCAGAAACTGCGGGTGGTCGCTGAATTGTTCGCGCAGGTGCCGATCCATGCCCAAGTGATGGAAGAAGTAGTAGCCCTGGAAGATCCCGTGCTTTTCCACCATCCACAGGTTTTCGACGCTGACGAATGGCTTGAGGATGGCGGCGGCAATGTCCGGGTGATTGTAGGAACCGAGGGTGTCGCCGATGTCGTGGAGCAAGGCGCAGACCACGTATTCCTCGTCGCGTCCGTCGCGAAAGGCGCGGGTGGCGGTTTGCAACGAGTGGGTCAGACGATCCACCGGGAAACCGCCGAAATCGCCTTCGAGCAGTTTCAGGTGGGCGATGATCCGGCCCGGCAACTGACGGGCGTAGGCGCTGAAATCCGCCGCAATGATCGCCCAGTCGTCCTGTGTGCCGTCCTTCATGTGGGTGAAACGGGCAGTGGCATTCATCGGCAGTCCTCTTGGTCAGAATTTCTAGAACGGCACGCGGCCCAGGATCATGTCGCGGTACATGACGAAGTCGCCAAGCAGGCTGTAGAAAGGGTGCTGGAAGGTGGCCGGGCGGTTTTTCTCGAAAAAGAAATGGCCGACCCAGGCAAAGCTGTAGCCGGCCAGCGGCAAGGCAAGCAACAGGAGCCAGGCGCCCTTGGCGATGGTCAGGGCGAGAATGAAGATCACCAGCGTCGTGCCGATGAAATGCAGGCGACGGCAGGTGCTGTTGCTGTGCTCGCTGAGGTAATACGGATAGAACTCGGCGAAGCTGTTGAAAGGCTTGAGGGTTTCCACGACTGCGATCTCTGTGGTTATTGTTCTGATTGCAAGTTGTTCGGCGGGTAGCTTATTTGAGTCTAGAGTGATCATTGGCATCGGCCAGTGACAATCGGCGCCACTTTACTATCCTTGGGAAATCGGCCGTAGTATGCGGCTCACCATGTCATCCAAGAAAAAACGCCATGAGCGAACGAACGACTTCTGCAAGCTGGGCGATGGGGATTGTCAAAGCACTGGAAATGGACGGCCTGGATTGCCGGGTTTTGTTCAGACAGCTGGGGCTCGACTACGCGGCGCTGGAGGATCCGGACGCACGCTTCCCACAGGATTCCATGACCCGACTGTGGCAACGGGCGGTCGAGCTGTCCGGTAATCCCGCCATCGGCCTGAACATGGGCAAGGTGGTGCGGCCGGCTTCGTTCCATGTCGCGGGCTACGCGCTGATGTCCAGCAATACGCTGGCGGAAGGTTTTCAGCGATTGGTGCGTTATCAGCGGATCATCGCCGAAAGTGCCGACCTGAGCTTTCGCCTGCTCGACGAAGGTTATGCGCTGATCCTGACGGTGCATGGCGATCACCTGCCGCCGACCCGGCAAAGTGCCGAAGCGTCGCTGGCCTGCGCTCTCGCGCTGTGCGGCTGGCTGACCGGGCGCACGCTGCACCCGCGCAAAGTGCTGGTGCAGGGCGATGAGCCGGATGACCTTGAACCCTACAAACAAGCCTTCCATGCACCGCTGGTGTTCAACGCGCCGTATGACGCGCTGATCTTCGAACGCGCAGACATGGAAGCGCCACTGCCCACCGCCAACGAGGCGATGGCGCTGCTGCACGACCGGTTTGCCGGGGAATACCTGGCGCGGTTTTCCGAAAGCCGCGTGACCCACAAGGCACGTCAGGTGCTGTGCCGCCTGCTGCCGCAGGGTGAACCCAAGCGCGACACGGTGGCGCAGACCTTGCATCTGTCGCAGCGCACCTTGCAACGTCGTTTGCAGGAGGAGGGCACCAGTTTTCAGCAGTTGCTCGACGACACGCGCCGCGAACTCGCCGAGCAATACCTGGCGCAGCCGAGCATGACCTTGCTGGAGATTGCCTATCTGCTGGGCTTTGCCGACCCGAGCAATTTCTTCCGCGCCTTCCGCCGCTGGTTCGACACCACGCCCGGCGATTATCGGGCGCGGTTGCTGGAAGCGCCGAAGGCGATCAGTGACGCCAGAACGCCGGAATACACAGTACAAACACCGTAATGATCTCCAGTCGGCCGAGCAGCATGCCGAACGACAGAATCCATTTGGCCGCATCCGGCAGGCTGGCGAAGTTGCCGGCCGGGCCGATGGTCTCGCCCAGGCCCGGACCTACGCCGGAGACGGTGCTGGCGGCGCCGGTCAACGCCGTCATCCAGTCCACGCCCAACAGCGACAGCAACAGGGCGATCACGCAGATGGTGATGGCGAAGAAGAACGAAAAGGTCAGAATCGAACGGACGATCTCTTCGTCGAGGCGGTGACCGTTGTACTTCTGTTTGATCACCGCACGCGGGTGAATCAACTGGTTAAGGTTGGCCTTGAGCAGGATGTAGGCGACCTGGAAACGGAAGATCTTGATCCCGCCCGCCGTCGACCCGGAGCAGCCGCCGACGAAGCCCAGATAGAAGAACAGCATCAGCGAGAAGTTGCCCCACAGGCTGTAGTCCCCCAGCGCAAATCCGGTGGTAGTGACCACCGACGTCACGTTCAGCGCCACATGCCGCAGCGCGTCCAGCCAATGCAGATTGGTAGTCCACCAGTACCAGGTGCCGAGCACCAGCCAGGTCGCCAGCAACATCCCGAGCAAACCCTGCACCTGTTGATCCTTGATCAGCGCCCGACGGTTGCCGCGCAGCGTCGCCACGTACAGGGTGAACGGCAGACTGCCGAGAATCATCACCACCACGGCCACCCAGTGCACCGCCGGTTGCGTCCACTTGGCCAGGGACTGGTCGGAGGTCGAGAACCCGCCTGTGGAAATCGCTGACATCGCGTGGTTGATCGCATCGAACGGGCTCATCCCGGCCCACCAGAACGCCAGGCTGCCGAGAATCGTGATGCCGACGTAGGCCGCCACGATCAGCCGCGCCACCATGTGCGAGCGGGGCATGACCTTTTCCGAGCGGTCCGAGGATTCGGTCTGGAACAGGCGCATGCCACCGATGCGCAGCAGCGGCAGGATCGCCACCGCCATGCCGATGAAGCCGATGCCGCCGATCCAGTGCAGCAGCGAGCGCCACATCAGGATGCCGGGGGACATGTCGTCCAGGTGGTTGAGCACGGTCGACCCGGTGGCCGTGATGCCGGACATGCTTTCGAAGAACGAGTCGGTGTAGCTGATGTGCTGGGTCAGCAAAAACGGCAGCGCGGCAAAGATGCACACTACCAGCCAGCTGCTGACGGTCAGCAGGTACATGTCCCGGGGGCGCAGGTGGATGTGTTCCGGACGCCCCGGAATCACCAGCGCGAGGCCGGCGACGAAGGTGATCATGCTCGCCCAGAGGAACGACGGCAGATCGCCGGTGCGCTCGAAAATCACCAGGGTGGCCATGGGCACGACCATGGCGATGGCCAGGGTGATCAGGAAGATGCCGATGATGAAACCAATGATCCGTAAGGTCGGCAACGCCATGAAGTCCGCTCGGGCTGATGTGGGAAGGGCGCCATTCTACCTGCGGTGCAAGGCATGTAAACCGACGCGTCTGGATCACTTGCAGCTAGAATAGCCGGACATTTTTTTCAGGAGGTGGCCGATGCAGGCTCTCGACGCTTTGCTCAACCGTGTTTCCGTTCCACGACTGATCGATCCGGCCCCCACCGCCGAACAGCGCGAAGTGCTGTTCGCCGCCGCGACCCGCGCACCGGATCACGGCCATTTGCAGCCGTATCGCTTCCTGACCGTCGAAGGCGCGGCGCGTGAGCAGATGGGCGAGTTGCTGGCCGAAGCTGCAAAAATGCAGGAAGGCGAAGTCACCGAAGCGATGATCGACAAGGCCCGCAACGGCCCGCTGCGGGCGCCGCTGGTGGTCGTGGTCATCGCCAAGTTGCAGGATCACGTCAAATACCCGAAGGCCGAGCAGTTGCTGGCCGCAGGCTGTGCGGCTCACGGGATTCTGCTGGCGGCTTACGCGCAGGGGATTGGTGCGGTGTGGCGTACGGGTGATCTGGCGTACTCGAAACATGTCGCCAAGGGTTTGGGCCTGACGGATGACGAAGAGGTGATTGCCTTCCTGTACCTCGGCACACCGCAGAAAGAACCGCGGGTGGCCGAGAAGGTTGATCTGGCGGAGTTTGTCAGCGCGTGGCCAGCAAAGGCCTGACACATTGGTTTTATGGTTGGACAACTGCCCCCGGTACGAGAGGCAATTCAAGACTCGCCACAAACCCGCCCTGCGGATGATTGGCCAGCACCAGCGTCCCGCCATGCCGTTCCGCCGCCCGCCGGGCAATCGCCAGTCCCAGGCCATGGCCGGCAGCGGTCTGCCCCGGCGCCCGATAAAACGGTTCGCCCAACTGGCTCAGATGTTCGGCCTGCACCCCTGGCCCATGGTCACGCACGCTGACCACGATCCGCTCGCCCTGACGTGACGCCTGCATTTCAATCGACTGCCCCACCGGGTTGAAGCGCTGGGCATTGCGCAGCAGGTTGTCCACGGCGCGTTCGATCATGGTCGGCCAGCCTGTCAGATTGAGTGCCGGTTCGGCCTCCAGACGCACGGTCTGCTCCGGCGAGCCCAGCTGCGCATCCTTTTGCAGGGTGGCGAGCAAGGCATTCAGATCCACGTCTTCGGCGCTGGCGTTGTCGGCATCGACCCGTGCCAGCACCAGAATTTCACTGATCAACGCTTCCAGCCGATCACACTCGCGGGTCAGGCGCGGCCAGAGTTTTTCCCGTTCTTCCGGGCTTGCACGCTCGGCCAGAGCTAGGGCAATGCGCAGCCGTGCCAGCGGTGAACGCAGTTCGTGGGACACATCGCGCAGCAACTGGCGCTGACTGCCGATCAGGCTTTGCAGACGGGCGCCCATTCGGTTGAAGTCGTTGGCCAGCACGCCGAATTCATCGCGGCGGTTGGCCAGTTGCGCCAGGCTGTTCTGCTGATACGTGGTCTGGCCGAGGTCATGCACCGCGCCGCGCAGGCGACTGAGGGGCCGGGTGATGGAAAACGTCACCAGCAGGCTGAACAGAGTCAGCACCACCAGCGCGATGCCCAGTGCACTCAACGGCCAGAGCAGGCTTTCGCGGTGCCAGGCGTCGAGTTCCGGGTGCGGGATGCGATAGATGAAGAGGTAGGTGTCGCCGCTTTTGTCGCTGGTGAATTCGTCGGTCAGACGGCGCCATGGCAGGCGTCGGTCATCGTTGTTCTGCCGCGCCTCGAAGGCGGCCGCGCGCCGGGGGAAGGTGCCGCGCACCACCGGGTCGCCGCTTTCGTTCAGCACTTGCACGTCGATGTGGTACTGGCGCTTGCGCTGTTCGAGGATGTCCTGGGCGGCGTTTTCGCCCTGGGCTTCGTAAGTCTGCGTCCATTCCGCGGCCAGAGTGTTGAGGCCCGGATGGCGGCTGAGGATCCACGCGTCCTGGTTGAGCATGTGCCCTAGCAGAATGGAAAGCCCTGCAACCAGAGCGATGGCCAGCCAGAAGCTGGCGAGGATACGCCAGAACAATGAACGCACAGAAAATCCTCAAACAAAGAAAACCCAACGGCGGTGAGCCGTTGGGTCGGGGCGTGACGCTAGAACATTATTGCGCCTTTTGCGGCTGCTGCGCTTTCCAGGCTTTGAACTCGGCCCATTCGGCGCGACGCTCGGCCTGTTTCTTCTGGATCTCGTCGAATTTCTTCTGTTGATCCGGTTTCAACACGGCGCGGACATCGGACTCGGCTTTCTTGTGGTTGGCCGCCATCTCGTCCTTCATGGCTTTCTGGTCGGCTGGCGAGAGTTTTTCCAGGTATTTTTCGACCGTCTGCTTACGCTCGTGCATCTGCTCGCCCATGATCTTGCGGATCTGCTCGCGCTGTTCGCGGGACAGGTCCAGCTGGCTGTACGGGCCTTTGCCGTGCATGCCGTGCATCTGACCGCCATGGCGCGGGCCGTCCAGCGGGCCACCCATCGGGCCGCCATCCTGTGGCATGGCCATGGCAACGGTCGGCAGGGCAGCGGCAAACATCAGAGCGATAAGAGTCTTGCGCATGGTGAATCTCCTTTGTCTCGTTCCCGGTACGTTCCGGATGAGTACAGATTACGGAGATCAAGGTCAGCGGCGGTCAGCGCTGTGTAAAGCTTGGGTAAACACGTTTTCGCGCCGACCTGACAAAACTGACAGACGATCAGAGGCTGTAGTAGTAGCCACGGCTGCGCAGGGCGACGATGCGCGGGCGGCCGTCGGGGTGCGGGCCGATCTTTTTGCGCAGGTTGCTGACGTGCATGTCCAGGCTGCGGTCGTACAGGGTCAGCTTGCGGCCGAGGGCGATCTGCGCCAGTTCCTGTTTGTCCAGCGGCTCGCCCGGTTGCTTGAGCAGGGCTTCGAGCAGGCGGCTTTCGGAGACGGTGAGGGTGAATTCCTTTTCGTCGATGCTGACCACGCCGCGCACGGGGCTGAAGCTCAGGTCGCCCAGTTCGAGCTGGGTCGACACGGCGGCCGGATGACTGCGGCGCAGCACGGCGCGCAGCCGGGCAGTCAGTTCGCGCGGATCACAGGGTTTGGCCAGGTAATCGTCGGCGCCCAGTTCCAGGCCGAGGATCCGGTCCAGCGGCTCGCCCCGGGCCGAGAGCATCAGCACCGGCAGGTCGGCGTGATCGCTGCGCAGTTGCTTGAGCAGTTCCAGGCCGCTGCCGTCGGGCAGCATCACGTCCAGCACCACGGCCGCCGGCGCGGTTTCGGCCAGCGCCTTGCGGGCACTCTGACCATCGTGGCAGGCCCGGACCTGAAAGCCTTCCTGGCTCAGCCAGCTACTCAGGAGTTCACACAACTCCTGGTCATCATCAATCAGTAACAGCTCGCTCATGACTCACTCAATTTAGCCATTGCCGACGTTTTCGGCTTGCTCCACTGGCAAAGATACCGCAGAGCAGCGCCAATAGCGCTACCCCGGCCCCGGTGACGAACCATTGCTGCTGTTCGGTCAGCAGGCGCGGGAGCGGGCTGGCCTGGGCCTCCTTGAGTTGCAGCTTCAGACGCTGGTTCTCCTGGCGCAGCCGGGCGAGCTGGGCGCTTTCGCGGGTGTTATCGGCATTTTGCAGTTGTTTGCTCAGTTCTTCCCGTTGCTGCTCACTGGCCTTCAGGCGCTGCTGCAACTCGGTGATCTGACTGCCGGCGCTCAATGAAAGCGGCGTGGAGCTGCCGCCCTCGGTGCTTTCGTCACCATGGGCGGGCGCCATGATCGACAACGTGACCAACATCAGACACAACGGACCCTTGCGCATCGCGACTCCTGTTTCCAAATGGATATTGGGCAGGTTGTCGGCCGGCAAACGAGAATAATGAGCGATTGAGAACGCGATGAACCGACAAGGTTCATCGCGCTGAGGGCTTTTACGGGGGGGAAGGTTACGGCAGGACTTGCTTGAACGGCTTGACGATCACGTTGGCATAGACGCCGGCGGCGATGTAAGGATCGGCATCGGCCCAGGCTTGCGCCGCGCTCAGGGAGTCGAATTCGGCAACGATCAGGCTGCCGCTGAAACCCGCTGCGCCCGGATCATTGCTGTCGACCGCCGGGTGCGGGCCGGCCAGCACGATGCGGCCTTCGCCCTTGAGCACTTGCAGGCGTTCAAGGTGTGCCGGGCGCGCAGCGAGGCGGGCTTCCAGGGAGTTGGCGACGTCGGTGGCAATGATGGCGTAGAGCATGTCAGTCCTCGGTTTTTGGCGTTGTGGTATCGGCGTCGTGCAGGTGACGGGACAGGTAAATGCCCTGACCGACCAGGAACAGCACGGTCATGCCCAGGCTGCCGAACACCTTGAAGTCCACCCAGATGCTCTGGAAGGTGAAGGCGACGAACAGGTTGGCGGCCCCGCAGAACAGGAAAAAGGCGATCCAGGCGATGTTCAGTCGGGTCCAGACCGGATCCGGCAGGGTCAGTGCGTGGCCCATGATGCGCTTGATCAGCAGGCGGTCACCGATGAAATGGCTGCCGATGAAGGCCAGGGCGAACAGCCAGTTGACCACCGGGGCTTTCCATTTCAGGAAGGTTTCGCTGTGAAAGGCCAGTGTCAGGCTGCCGAACACCAGGCAGGCAATCAGGGTCAGCCACTGGCTCTTCTCCAGCTTGCGCTGCTTGATGAAGAGCGCGCCGTACACCACCAGGGAGCTGATGATCAGCATGGCGGTGGCACTGTAAATGCCGCCTACCGTCAGTTCATGGCCGGCAACGTCGACGGTGCGTGGATCGAGTTTGTAGACGATGAAGAACAGCAGAAGCGGGATGAAATCGATGAATTGTTTCACAGTGAGAGCCAGAAGCTGGATGTGGCGGCATAATAACAAACATATGGGCGCGCGATAGCGCCAGCTGATTTGAGGTTACACATCCCCGTGAATGTCGATTTGCACTGCCACAGCACGGCCTCCGATGGCGCCCTGGCGCCTGCGGCACTGGTTGCGCGTGCGTTCGAGAACGGCGTGCGAGTCCTGTCCCTGACCGATCATGACACCCTCGAAGGCCTTGCCGAAGCGCGCACGGCCGCCGAGGCGCTGGGCATGCAACTGGTCAACGGCGTCGAATTGTCCTGCACTTGGGGCGGGGCGACCATTCACGTGCTCGGTTACGGTTTCGACGTCAACGCCGCGCCGTTGGTCGAGGCGATCGCCAATCTGCACGATGGTCGCTGGCTGCGGTCTGAGGAAATAAGCCGCAAGCTCGCCCTCAAGGGTATGCCGAATGCCCTCGACGGCGCGCGGCAGATCCAGCAGGAGCTGGGCGACAGCGGCAACGCGCCGGCCCGCCCGCATTTCGCCGACTGGATGGTGCGTGAAGGTTTTGTAAAGGATCGCGCCGAAGCGTTTCGCAAATGGCTCGGCGCCGGCAAGCTGGGAGACGTCAAGCAGCACTGGCCGACCCTGGAAGACACCGTCGGCACGCTGCGCGCCGCCGGCGCATGGGTCAGCCTGGCGCATCCATGGCACTACGATTTCACCCGCAGCAAGCGCCGAAAGCTGATTGCCGACTATATTCAAGCGGGCGGGCAGGCGATCGAAGTGGTCAATGGTCATCAACCTGCGGAACAGGTGGGCAGCCTGGCAATCCTTGCCCGAGAGTTCGGTCTGCTGGTCAGCGCCGGCAGTGATTTCCATGGCCCTGGTGGCTGGTCCGAGATCGGCCAGTACCGGCCGGTGCCGGAGGACCTTCCACCCCTGTGGTGTCGGTTCAAACATGACCCAGTTATTGCCGCCGTCTGAACAGGTAGAGAATGTGAGTCAATTTTTCCAGATTCATCCGGAAAACCCGCAAGCGCGCCTGATCAAACAGGCCGTCGAGATCATCCGCAAGGGTGGAGTTGTGGTCTATCCCACCGACTCTTCCTACGCAATCGGTTGCCAGATCGGTGACAAGAACGCCATCGAGCGCGTTCGTCGCCTGCGTCAACTCGACGAAAAGCACAACTTCGCGCTGATCTGCAGCGACCTGTCGCAACTGGGCAATTACGCCAAGATCGACACCGGGACCTTTCGAATCCTCAAAGCCCACTTGCCGGGCCCGTACACCTTCATTCTCAACGCCACCCGCGAAGTACCGCGGCTGCTGCTGCATCCGAAGAAGCGCACCATCGGTCTTCGGGTGCCGAGCCATCCCATCGCGCTGGCGCTGCTGGCCGAACTGGGCGAGCCGCTGATGAGCGTGACCCTGATCATGCCGGGCGATGAAGACCCGTTGAGCGATCCGTACGAAATGCGCCAGGTGCTCGAGCATCAGGTGGACCTGATCATCGACGGCGGATCCGGCGGCATCAAGGCCTCCACCGTGATCGACCTGACCGGAGATGATCCGGAAGTGATCCGCGTCGGTTGCGGCGACCCGGCTCCATTCATGGTCGAGGCCTGAATGTCCGCAGTGGAAACCGTTGATCCCCAGGCCGGTGCCCAGCAAGAACTGCCGTTTGCCATGGTCTATGGCCAGGCCGTCACGGAAATGCCGCTGGACCTGTACATCCCGCCGGACGCCCTGGAAGTCTTCCTCGAAGCCTTCGAAGGCCCCCTCGACCTGCTGCTGTACCTGATCCGCAAACAGAACATCAACATCCTCGACATCCCGGTGGCGGAAATCACCCGCCAGTACATGGGTTATGTCGAGCTGATGCAGTCGGTGCGCCTGGAACTGGCCGCCGAGTATCTGGTGATGGCCGCGATGCTGGCCGAGATCAAGTCGCGGATGCTGCTGCCCCGGGCCGAAACCGTCGAGGACGAAGAGGACGACCCGCGCGCCGAACTGATCCGCCGTCTGCAGGAGTACGAACGGTTCAAGGCCGCTGCCGAGGGCATCGATGGCCTGAGTCGGGTCGGCCGCGATGTGATCGTGCCCAAGCTCGACGCCCCGGAAGCCCGCGCGCGCAAGCTGTTGCCGGACGTGGCGCTGGAAGAAATCCTGATGTCCATGGCCGAAGTGCTACGCCGCGGCGACATGTTCGAAAGCCATCAGGTCAGCCGCGAGGCGCTGTCCACCCGCGAGCGCATGAGCGACGTGCTGGAGCGGCTCAAGGGCGGCGGGTTTGTGCCGTTCATCGAGCTGTTCACCGCCGAAGAGGGCAAGCTCGGCGTGGTGGTGACCTTCATGGCCATCCTTGAACTGGTCAAGGAATCCCTGATCGAGCTGGTGCAGAATGAGCCGTTCGCCGCGATCCACGTGCGAGCCCGAGCCGAATAACGAGTCCCGATATGAACCTGACTGAACCCCGCGAGCTGGCGTCCCTGCTTGAAGCCTTTCTGTTGGCCTCGGGAAAGCCGCAATCCCTCGAGCGCCTGTATGAACTGTTCGAAGAAGGCGAACGCCCGGAGCCACCGGTCTTCAAGAAAGCCCTGACCCTGCTTGGCAAATCCTGCGAGGGCCGGGCGTTCGAGCTCAAGGAAGTCGCTTCCGGCTATCGTCTGCAAATCCGCGAAAAGTTCGCGCCGTGGGTCGGTCGTTTGTGGGAAGAGCGCCCGCAGCGCTATTCCCGGGCGCTGCTGGAAACCATGGCGCTGATCGCCTATCGCCAGCCGATCACCCGGGGCGAGATCGAGGATGTGCGGGGCGTGGCGGTCAACACCAACATCGTCAAGACGCTGATGGAACGTGAGTGGATCCGCATCGTCGGTTACCGCGACGTGCCGGGCAAACCCGCGATGTTCGCCACCACCAAGGCGTTTCTCGACCACTTCAACCTGAAGAACCTTGACGACCTGCCGCCGCTGGCCGAGTTGCGCGAAATCGAGGCAGATCCGGTGCTCGACTTCGACGACGCTCCGGTGCCGCCGGGCTTGCAGGAGCTGGCCGACGCCAGCGCCGAGCCGGAGGAGGCGAAGGAGGAAACCAGTTTCCACACCTTGCTGCTGGAACTGGACAGCATGGAGGAGGGGATCAAGACCGACTTCGACGACTTGCTGCGTGACGGGGCGGGCGGTGAATCGATGCCGACCGGGGTTGAGTCCGATCCGCTCGAGCCGCCGGTTGAGGGTGAGTTCGAAACTGAATTCGAGCCTGAACCTGAGTTTGAGCCTGAATTTGAGCCCGAGCAGGAAGACGATGTGCTCGGCGTGGCCGAAGCCCGGGAAAAACTGCTCGCTGCCGTCGCCCGGCTGGAACAGCCCGCGCCGGAACCCGCCGCTGAGGAAGAACTGAGCGAAGAAGAAGCCGAAGCCCGCGCCCTGGCCGAAGCCATCGAAGCCGAACGCCGCGAGTTCGAGGATTGAGCATGAGCTCGACCAAAGACCCGTGCATCAGCGTCTGCAAGTTCAGCGACGACATCTGTCTGGGCTGCGGCCGCAGCAAGCGCGAGATACGGGCCTGGAAGAAACTCGACAAGGACGACAAGCGCACTGTGCTGGCCGAAGCCGCGCTGCGTCTGATCAAGCTCGGGGCCACCGGTCGGCGGAAAAAGAAATAACCTTGCCCTGATCGACTAGTCTCTGATGCGCGCGCGGCCACATCCGCGTATGATTCGCGACCCTTCGGCGATCCCTTCGCCCGAAAACCCAGATTTCAACGTTTCAGCGGCTCAATTCAGCGCCGCTGAACAGACCACACCGGGAGGTGCCCAGATGAGTGACATCAATCAGAAAGACGACCAGGAAATCGGCCCAGCAGGCGAAAAGCTGCAGAAAGTCCTCGCCCGTATCGGCGTCGGCTCGCGCCGTGACGTCGAATCCTGGATCGCTGCCGGCCGGATCAAGGTCAATGGCAAAGACGCCACTTTGGGCCTGCGTGTCGACATGCACGATGCAATCACCATTGATGGCAAGGTCATCAAGCGCGAAGAAGCCGCCGAGTCGGTTCGCCGCGTGATCATGTACAACAAGCCCGATGGCGAGATCTGCACCCGTGACGACCCGGAAGGCCGTCCGACCGTGTTCGACAAGCTGCCGCGTCCGAAAGAAGGCCGCTGGATCAACATCGGTCGTCTCGACATCAACACCACCGGTCTGCTGATGTTCACTACCGACGGTGAACTGGCCAACCGCCTAATGCACCCGTCCTACGAGATGGACCGTGAATACGCGGTGCGTGTCCGCGGTGAAGTCGATGACGAAATGATCGAGCGCCTGAAGGCCGGCGTCGTGCTGGAAGACGGCCCGGCGCGTTTCACCGACATCCAACAGGCACCGGGTGGCGAAGGCTTCAACCACTGGTATCACTGCGTGGTGATGGAAGGCCGTAACCGTGAAGTACGTCGCCTTTGGGAATCCCAGGGCCTGGTGGTCAGCCGCCTGAAGCGCGTGCGTTTCGGTCCGGTGTTCCTCAACTCCGACCTGCCGATGGGCCGCTGGCGCGAAATGAGCCAGTACGAAGTTGACGTGCTGAGCGCCGAAGTCGGCCTGACTCCGGTGGCCATGCCGCAACTGAATGCCAAGAGCAAAGACAAGCTCGACCGCATGCAGCGCAAGTCGTCGCGTCCGATGGCCCGTACCGAGCGTGTGCGCACCCTGCGTCCGGCCAACGGTGCACCGATTGGTGCCGGTCCGCGTCCGGTTCGCGAGCCGCAGATCGAAGGCGAGCGTCCAGGTCGCAAGCCGGCAACGCGTCCGGATGGCGAGCGTGGGCCACGCAGTCCGCGTCCGGCCAATGGCCGTACCGAGCGTGGCGAAGGTCGTGGTACGCCGGTGGCGGATCGTCCAGTCGACACCAAGCGCCCGGCCAAACCGGCGCCGAAGCGCCCGGGCATCAAGCTGGCCGACGATGACAAGCCGTCGGGCAAGCGCCGTGGCGCACCAGCCGGTTCCGGCCAGCGTCCGGGGTTTGGTCGCAAGAAGCCGGAATAAGACGGTTGTAAGCTTCAAGCTTCAAGCTTCAAGCTGAAAACAGAAACGCCAACCTCAGGGTTGGCGTTTTTTTTTGGACTTTTTATTTCTTTTTTCGGGTGTGTTTTTCTTGTTTTAAAACAAAAAAACTTAACGCCTTTCAAATAGTTAGCCAGCTAACGTCAATTGCCGGACCCTTCTTCGATGGGTCTGGAGTGGAAATTTTACGTTACGCGCTGTCAGCGAATATTTACGAAAAAGCCCTCGCCGTCCCATGAATCGAGTGGCTTTGCCCGGCTGTAAGGAAAATCTGCCGGAGCCAGGCCCGACGGGCCTTGCGCAGCGCTCTGGCGCGCTTGTTTCAGCGTCGTTTGAAAGGTGAGATGCGTCCCATGCCTGTCGTGCAGGTGCATAACAAGAAGGAGGCGCAATGAACGCCGATATCCATTTTCACTTCTCCACGTGGGACGGATTTTCCATCGTCCACGCCGATGGCCTGCAAAGGCCTGACTCAATTTTTGCAGCCGCCCGGGCCTCCCGGGGTGGACACATGCAATCCCGGCAACCGACACGCTGATCCGGCGAGGTCTGGCAGCAGGGGGTTAGCGGTGTACAATGCGCCGCGTTTTAACTGTGACCCTCTGCGTAATCGCGCAAACCTCAAGGTTTATCCGCCTTGTTCACTCCGCCGCGTCACAAGCGTGTCGGGTTCGATTTCGTCACAGATAAAAACAAACAGGTGACGCATGACCGTTGTAAAAAAGCTGAATTCCTGGTGCCTGCGCTGGGGTTTGATCAGGGTTGGCTGAAATCGCAACCTTGCAGCAACGTCTACTGAACATCATCAAACCTTGCGTGAGACCTTTTTCATGAGTGGACAAAACTCGCAATCAGGCGAGCTGAAACGCGGCCTGAAAAATCGCCACATTCAACTGATCGCCCTCGGTGGCGCGATCGGTACCGGATTGTTCCTCGGTTCGGCCGGGGTGCTGAAATCCGCCGGCCCGTCGATGATCCTCGGCTATGCCATCTGCGGCTTCATCGCCTTCATGATCATGCGCCAGCTGGGCGAAATGATCGTCGAAGAGCCGGTGGCCGGATCCTTCAGCCACTTTGCGCACAAATACTGGGGCGGTTTCGCCGGCTTCCTGTCGGGCTGGAACTGCTGGATCCTGTACATCCTGGTGGGCATGTCGGAGCTGACCGCGGTCGGCAAATACATCCACTACTGGGCGCCGGAGATCCCGAGTTGGGTCACTGCCGCGGCGTTCTTCGTGCTGATCAATGCGATCAACCTGGCCAACGTCAAAGTCTTCGGTGAAGCCGAATTCTGGTTCGCGATCATCAAGGTCGTGGCGATCGTCGGCATGATCGCCCTGGGCAGCTACCTGCTGGTCAGCGGCCATGGCGGCCCGCAGGCTTCGGTCAGCAACCTGTGGTCCCACGGTGGTTTCTTCCCGAACGGCGTCAGCGGTCTGGTGATGGCCATGGCGATCATAATGTTCTCCTTTGGCGGTCTGGAAATGCTCGGTTTCACCGCAGCCGAAGCCGACAAACCGAAAACCGTGATCCCGAAAGCGATCAACCAGGTGATCTACCGGATCCTGATTTTCTACATCGGCGCACTGGTGATCCTGTTGTCGCTGACTCCGTGGGACAGTCTGCTGGAAACCCTCAACGCTTCCGGCGATTCCTACAGCGGCAGCCCGTTCGTGCAGGTGTTCTCGATGCTCGGCAGTAACACCGCTGCGCACATCCTCAACTTCGTGGTCCTGACCGCGGCATTGTCGGTGTACAACAGCGGCACCTACTGCAACAGCCGCATGCTGCTGGGCATGGCCGAGCAGGGCGATGCGCCGAAAGCGCTGGCGAAGATCGACAAGCGCGGCGTGCCGGTGCGTTCGATCCTGGCCTCGGCGGCCGTGACTCTGGTGGCCGTGCTGCTCAACTACCTGATCCCGCAACATGCGCTGGAACTGCTGATGTCGCTGGTGGTTGCAACGCTGGTGATCAACTGGGCGATGATCAGCTTCTCGCACTTCAAGTTCCGCCAACACATGAACAAGACCCACCAGAAGCCGCTGTTCAAGGCGCTGTGGTACCCGTACGGCAATTACATCTGCCTGGCGTTCGTCCTGTTCATCCTCGGCGTGATGCTGCTGATCCCGGGCATCCAGATCTCGGTGTACGCGATTCCGGTGTGGGTGGTGTTCATGTGGGTCTGCTACGTGATCAAGAACAAGCGTGGTGCGCAGCAGGCACTGCACGCAGCGAGCGCAGCCAAATAAGCGTCGTTGCAAAAACAACAAACCCGGCCAAGTGCCGGGTTTTTTGTGCTTTCGCGGTATCCTGCGGGTTCTGAATACGGACGCTTTTCCATGCTGGTGATTTCAAACAACGTGCATCTGCCGGATGCCGAGATCGAACTGACGTACATCCGCGCCCAGGGCGCCGGTGGGCAGAACGTCAACAAGGTCTCCAGCGCCGTGCACCTGCGCTTCGACATTCCGGCCTCGTCCTTGCCCGAGTTCTACAAGGAGCGGCTGCTGGCGCTGCGCGACAGTCGCATCACCGGCGACGGCGTGCTGATCATCAAGGCCCAGCAGTACCGCACGCAGGAACAGAACCGCGCCGATGCACTGGAGCGTCTGACCGAGTTGATCCTCAGCGCCACCAAGGTCGAGAAGAAGCGGCGGCCGACCAAGCCGACGCTGGGCTCAAAGAAGCGTCGACTCGAATCGAAGACCAAGCGCGGCAGCATCAAGGCCGGGCGGGGCAAGGTGGATTTCTAGTCTTCGCGGTACTTCGCCGTGTGGCGGTACAGATAGACGCTCAATGCCAGACCGCTCAGCGCGGCGAGGGCGGCGAACAGGAAGATCGAGGCAAATCCGAAGCCCGCTGCAATCGCCCCTGCCAGCGGCCCGGTGATACCCAGCGACAAGTCGATGAACAACGAATACGCCCCGACCGCCGCACCACGGCTCGAGGCCGGCACCAGGTTCACGGCTTCCACGCCGAGCGCCGGGAACACCAGCGAGAAACCGAAACCGCTCAATGCCGCGCCGGCCAGTGCCCAGTGCGCGTCCGGCGCCAGCCACAGCAACAGCAGGCCCAACGTTTCCACCGACAGGCAGGCAATCGCCACACGAAAGCCGCCGAGGCGGTTGATCAGGTTGCCGAACAGCAGTCGCGCACCGATGAAGCTGGCGCCGAACAGGCTCAGGCACAGCACCGCCTTATCCCAATGCTGCGTGGCGTAATACAGGGTGATGAAGGTGGCGATGGTGCCGAAACCGATCGAGCCCAGCGCCAGTCCGCAGCCATGCGGGAAGACGCGCCCGAGAACGTGCATGAACGGCAGACGCTCACCAGCCACAATCGGCGCGGCGGTTTTCGGCCAGGCCAGCAGCAATCCCAGGCTGGCGAGCAGCAGAATGCTTACGCCCATGCTCCACAGACCGAAACGGCTGACCAGCCATACCCCGAGCGGCGCACCGACCGCCAGCGCACCGTAACTGGCGATGCCGTTCCACGAGATGACTTTGGCGGTGTTGGCGGCGCCGACGCGGCCGATGCCCCAGCCGATCGAGCCTGAGCCGACCAGACTTTCCGCGCTGCCCAGCACCAGACGGCCGACGAACAGGCTGATCAGGCTCAGTAGCGGCAGGTTGGGGGTCCACGCCGAAATCAGCATGAACACCCCGCTCAAACCACAGCCGACCAGACCGATCATCACCGCACGCTTGCTGCCCTGGTTGTCGATGATCTTGCCGGCATACGGACGGCTGAGCAGGGTGGCCAGGTATTGCACGCTGATCACCAGCCCGGCGATGACCGCGCCGAAGCCCAGGTCGCTGTGCACATAACCTGGCAGCACCGCCAATGGAATGCCGATGTTCAGGTAGCCGATGAAGGTGAACAGGACGATGGAAACGACTTGCAGCGTGACCGCCAGGGGGCGCTGGGGTTCTGGCATAGAGGACGACATGAATTACGATCCACGGGAAGAGCAGAATAGATAGGCTGCTCATGATACCGATGCGGACGCGTCCGGGGCGGGGAAAAGTAAAACTATTTGGCCGGGGCGACCAATTGCGTGGTGACCAGGGCGGCCAGCGCGTTTTCTTCGCTGCCGAAACGGGCGAGCAGGGCGGCCTGTTTCTCGGGCGAGAGACGGCTCCAGATCTCGATCATCTTCTCGGTGGTACCGATCAGGATCTCGGCCTGTTGTTCATCGAATTCTTTGGACATGGCAGCTCAGGTTTCAGGCAGTGTGGAAAGCGCATGTTAGCGCTTTCCACACGGTCTGTACGGCGGGTGTTGCTTACTCTTCGCTGTCGGCCGGACGGCTCTCGGCGGCTTCTTTCGGCTCGGGCTGTTGGGCACCGGCTTGTTGCGTGGTCGTCTGCTCAGTTTCGTGCAGGCTTGGGAAGGGGAGATTCGGAATCTCGTGCATGGTTGCGCTCCTCGCTAAGTCTGTTGATAGATCTGGTAGATCCGCGCTTTCAGAAAGCTTGCGCAGGATACAGCAAGAAAAATGACAATCAGACTTTTAAATCCATTTGGTTCGACGGGCGGGATTGTCTAGACAAGTGCGACAGGGTGACGCAGGGCAAATGTGGGAGCGGCGGTGTGCCCGCCACCCCTGACATTTGTTTATTTGCAGACGTTGGCGATCGCTTCGGCCAGCAGGTCGAGACGCGTTGCATCAATCCCCGCAATGTTGGCACGGCCCGAGCTGACCATGTACACGCTGTGATGCTCGCGCAGGTTTTTCACCTGTTCCGGCGACAGGCCGGTGTAGGAGAACATCCCGCGCTGCACGCCAATGTGCGCAAAACGCTCACGCAGACCGTGCGGTTCCAGCGCTTCCACCAAGCCGCTGCGCAACTGGGCGATGCGCAGACGCATGGCTTCCACTTCGTCGGCCCAGCGGCGTTTCAGCTCCGGGTCGGCAAGGATTGTGGCGACCACTGCCGCGCCGTGATCCGGTGGCGTCGACCACAGGTTGCGAGCGATGTGCGCCAACTGGCTGCGGATGTCGATCAGCTTGTCAGCAGTTTTCGCGCTGACAATCAACGCACCGGTGCGATCGCGGTACAGGCCGAAATTCTTCGAGCAGGAACTGGTGATCAGCAGCTCGGGCAACTCGGCGGCGAACAGCCGGGTCGACCATGCATCCTGCTCCAGACCGTCGCCAAAGCCCTGGTAGGCAAAGTCGATCAGCGGCAGCAAGTCACGGCGGCGTACCACCTCCAGCACTCGCTGCCAGTCGTCGTGGCTCAGGTCGAAACCGGTCGGGTTGTGGCAGCACGCGTGCAGCAGTACCACATCACCTTTCGGCACTTCGTTGAGCACGGCAAGCATGGCATCGACGTCGAGGCGGTTGTCGCTGCCAACATACGGGTAATGGCTGATCTTGACCCCGGCGGCCGCGAAAATCGTTTCGTGGATCGGCCAGGTCGGGTTGCTCAGCCAGACGCCCTTGCCCGGCAGGCATTGGGCGATGAAATCCGCTGCCAGACGCAGCGCGCCGGTGCCGCCCGGTGTCTGGGTGGCGCCGGCGCGTTGCTCGGCGATCAGCTTCGAGTCGGCACCAAGCACCAGCTCATTGATGACCTTGCCGAACAGCGGATTGCCGTGGCCACCGATGTAGGTCTTGGTGTCCTGGCTCTCAACCAGCCGAGCCTCGGCGATTTTCACCGCTTCGGGGATCGGCGTCAGGCTCTGGGCATCCTTGTAGACGCCCACGCCGAGGTCGAACTTGCGCGGGTTGGGGTCCTGCGCATAGGCCTCCATCAAGCCGAGGATCGGGTCGCCGGGCACCCGGCCGATGGCGTCGAAGTGCATTACTTGCGTCCTTCTGCGGTCTTGGCCACTTCGTCAGTGCGCGCGGCCATGATGAAGTCGTTGCGGTGCAGGCCCTTGATCGAGTGGCTCCACCAGGTCACGGTGACCTTGCCCCACTCGGTCAGCAGGCCCGGGTGGTGACCTTCGGCCTCGGAGATCTCGCCGACGGCGTTGGTGAAGGCCAGCGCGTGCTTGAAATTCTTGAACAGGAAGACTTTTTCCAGCTGCATGATGCTGTCGCGGACTTCGATGTTCCAGTCAGGAATCTGCTTGATCAGGATCGGCAGTTCTTCATCGCTGACTTGTGGGGCATCGGCACGGCACGCTTCGCAATGGGCTTGGTTCAAAGTGGACATGGTTTGATTCCTGAGATCGGATGTCTTTTTTATAAGAGCTGTTACGGTCGTCAATGTCGTCACGCTAAACCAAAGCCGCGACGACTTACAGAGTCACTTGTAAGTAAAAGCCACGGTTCACGCAGCTTTTGGTTTCGGCGGAAATTTCGGTGCGTGCAGACCCAGCTGCATGCCTTGCTTGACCATGGTCATGATGTCTTCGTGGGCCAGGTCGAACAGGCGCTTGAGGTTCGGCAGGACAAAATACAGCGGTTGCAGGATGTCGATGCGGTATGGCGTGCGCATCGCCTCCAGCGGATCGAAGGCCTGATGCTCGGGCTCATCCGACAGCGAGTAAACAGTTTCTTTCGGCGAAGACAGGATGCCGCCGCCGTAGATACGTTTGCCTTGCGGGGTGTCGACCAGGCCGAACTCGATGGTCATCCAGTACAGCCGCGCCAGATAAACGCGTTCTTCCTTGGTCGCTTGCAGGCCGAGTTTGCCGTAGGTGTGGGTGAATTCGGCAAACCACGGGTTGGTCAGCAGCGGACAGTGGCCAAAGATCTCGTGGAAAATGTCCGGCTCTTGCAGGTAGTCCAGTTCTTCACGGGTGCGAATGAACGTGGCCACCGGAAACTGCTTGCTGGCGAGCAATTCGAAAAAGGTCTGGAACGGGATCAGCGCGGGAACGCGGGCAACCTGCCAACCGGTGGTCTCGCCGAGCACCTTGTTGATCTCGCCCAGTTGCGGAATGCGGTCGTGGGGCAGACCGAGTTTTTCGATACCGTCCAGGTATTCCTGGCACGCACGCCCTTCAATCACTTTCATCTGGCGGGTGATCAGCGTGTTCCACACCGCGTGTTCTTCGGCGGGGTAGTCGATAAAACCTTGCGCATCGGGCTCGCGGGCCACGTATTGCGTCTGCTTCATACTGCTCTCCTGCGAGGGGAATTTCGTTCTTGTTATGTCCTGCGATGGACTGAGAAATACCCCGGAATGTTCGTTGTTGCAGCAGGTTGAAGACCGGTCGAGTAGGAAAAGTCTCTTTAATTCGTAAAATTTTCGTTACGCTTCGTGCGATAAGTCGTGTTTGCGGTGACTGTCGGGTTTGAAAAGGCCGATGGCTGTCACATAATCTTGACGACTATCTTGCACGACGCGCAGAAAATTCCGGCGTCAGACCACCTCTTCACCTGTTTCGGGCCTTTATATGCGTATCAAAGTCCACTGCCAGAATCGCATCGGCATCCTGCGCGACATTCTCAATCTGCTGGTGGAGTACGGGATCAACGTCGCCCGTGGCGAGGTGGGCGGTGAGCATGGCAACGCGATCTACCTGCATTGCCCGAACCTGATCAACATTCAGTTCCAGGCGCTGCGACCCAAGTTCGAGGCGATTGCCGGGGTGTTCGGCGTCAAGCGGGTAGGGCTGATGCCCAGCGAGCGGCGGCACATGGAGTTGAATGCGTTGCTCGGCGCGCTGGAATTTCCGGTGCTGTCGATCGACATGGGTGGCTCCATCGTGGCGGCCAACCGTGCGGCGGCGCAGTTGCTCGGGGTGCGGGTGGACGAGGTGCCGGGGATTCCGTTGTCGCGTTACGCCGAAGATTTCGACCTGCCGGAACTGGTGCGCGCCAACAAATCGCGAATCAACGGCATGCGGGTCAAGGTCAAGGGCGACATCTTTCTGGCCGACATCGCGCCGTTGCAATCGGAGCACGACGACAGCGAGGCCATGGCCGGCGCCGTGCTGACCCTGCACCGGGCGGACCGCGTCGGCGAACGCATCTATAACGTGCGCAAGCAGGAACTGCGTGGCTTCGACAGCATCTTCCAGAGCTCGAAAGTGATGGCGGCGGTGGTGCGCGAAGCGCGACGCATGGCACCGCTGGATGCGCCGTTGTTGATTGAAGGCGAAACCGGCACCGGCAAGGAATTGCTGGCGCGGGCCTGTCACCTGGCGAGCCCGCGCGGCCAGTCGCCGTTGATGGCGCTCAACTGCGCCGGGCTGCCGGAGTCGATGGCCGAGACCGAACTGTTCGGCTACGGCCCCGGTGCCTTTGAAGGCGCGCGGGCCGAAGGCAAACTCGGGTTGCTGGAGCTGACGGCAGGCGGTACGTTGTTTCTCGACGGCGTCGGCGAAATGAGCCCGCGCTTGCAGGTGAAATTGCTGCGTTTCCTGCAGGACGGTTGCTTCCGGCGGGTGGGCAGTGATGAAGAGGTTTACCTCGACGTGCGGGTGATCTGCGCAACCCAGGTCGACCTGTCGGAGCTGTGCGCGCGCGGCGAGTTTCGCCAGGATCTGTATCACCGCTTGAACGTGCTGTCGCTGCACATCCCGCCACTGCGCGAATGCCTCGACGGTTTGACGCCGCTGGTGGAGCACTTCCTCGATCAGGCCAGTCGGCAGATCGGCTGCCCGCTGCCGAAACTGGCGCCGGCGGCGATGGACCGGCTCAGTCACTACCATTGGCCGGGCAACGTGCGGCAGTTGGAGAACGTGCTGTTCCAGGCGGTTTCGCTGTGCGACGGCGGCACGGTCAAGGCCGAGCACATTCGCCTGCCGGATTACGGCGTGCGTCAGCCGCTTGGCGATTTCTCCCTCGAAGGCGGGCTGGACGAGATTGTCGGGCGCTTCGAGAAAGCGGTGCTGGAGCGCTTGTATTCCGAGCATCCGAGCAGTCGGCAGCTGGGCAAGCGGCTGGGGGTTTCGCACACTACGATTGCCAACAAGCTGCGTGAGTATGAAGTCGGCAAGGACGCGTCCGAATGATCACGGCCGGATCGGGTGTTTGCCGCCAAGCGGCATGACACCGCCGGTTTTTCGTCTTCGATACATTTCCCTCCTCTCGGCAAAATCCCTCAAGTCCTTTGTTTATCGGGTCCTCGGCCGCCAGAAAAAAGTTGGTCTGCAAATTGCTTATGGCTCAGCAGTACAGCGGTGGGCGGCAAACGTCCGGCATGCAGAGGAAAGAGTGTGGACAAGTACCTTTATGTGGCAATGACCGGCGCCAGCCAGAACGCACTGGCGCAAAAGGCTCATGCCAACAACCTGGCGAACATCTCCACCAACGGTTTTCAGCGCGACCTGGAACAGGCGCGTTCGATGCCGGTGTTCGGTGACAGCTTTCCGGCGCGTGCGTTTGCCATGAGCGAACGGCCCGCCACCGACTTCACGCCGGGGTCGCTGGTGCAGACCGGCCGTGACCTCGACGTGGCCGTCAGCGGCAACGGTTTCATTGCCGTGCAGAACCCCAACGGCGGCGAAAGCTACGTGCGCACCGGCAGCCTGAATATCGACGCCCTTGGCGTCTTGCGTGCCGGCAATGGCATGCCGGTCATGGGCAATGGCGGGCCGATCGCGGTGCCGCCGGAGCAACAGGTGGAAGTTGGCGAAGACGGCACCATCAGCATTCGTGCGATGGGCGAAGGCCCGCGGGTCATGGCCGAAGTCGATCGCATCAAGCTGGTCAACCCGGACATCAAGAACATGAACAAGGGCCTGGACGGTTCGATCTACACCAAGGACGGCCAGCCTGCGCCGGCCGATGCCAACGTCAAACTGGTGTCGGGGTTCCTGGAGTCGAGCAACGTCAATGCCGTGGAAGAGATGACGTCGGTGCTGGCCCTGGCCAAGCAGTTCGAACTGCACGTCAAGATGATGAACACCGCCAAAGACGACGACCAGGCCATGGCTCGGGTCTTGCAGATCAGCTAATTATCAGAACGTCGCGCCGTAAAACAGGCGCACGAGGAGAATCGAATGCTTCCGGCTCTATGGGTTGCCAAAACCGGTCTGTCCGCCCAGGACACCAACCTGACCACCATTTCCAACAACCTGGCGAACGTGTCGACCACGGGTTTCAAACGTGACCGCGCCGAGTTCCAGGACCTGCTCTATCAGATCAAGCGTCAGCCAGGCGCCCAGTCGACCCAGGACAGCGAACTGCCGTCGGGTCTGCAAGTGGGTACCGGTGTGCGCATCGTCGGCACCCAGAAAAACTTCACCGCCGGCAGCCTGCAAACCACCGAGCAGCCGCTGGACATGGCCATCGACGGTCGCGGTTTCTTCCAGATCCTGCAACCGGACGGCACCACGTCCTACACCCGTGACGGTACTTTCCACCTCGACTCCAACGGCCAGATCGTCAACGCCAGCGGTTTCGCCCTGGAACCGGCCATCGTCATCCCGAACAACGCCCAGACCTTCACCGTAGGTCGTGACGGCACCGTGTCGATCACCGTCGCCGGCAACCCTGCCGCTCAGGTGATCGGCAACCTGCAAACCGCTGACTTCATCAACCCGGCCGGTCTGCAAGCCGTGGGCAACAACCTGTTCCTGGAAACCGCCGCTTCCGGTGCGCCGCAAGTCGGTACTCCGGGCCTGAACGGTTTCGGCACCACGCTGCAGAACACCCTGGAAACCTCCAACGTCAGCACCGTGGAAGAGATGGTCAACATGATCACCACCCAGCGCGCGTACGAGATGAACTCCAAGGTGATCTCCACCGCCGACCAGATGCTCTCGTTCGTAACGCAGAATCTGTAATCAAGTCTATGAGGCGGCCATGAGGTCGCCTGCAACACCGTGAGGTAAGGGTCATGAAGCGCTTTGTATCTGTTGTGGCATTGAGCGGGGTCGTCTCGCTCGCGGGCTGCGTCGCTCCGACGCCCAAGCCCAATGATCCTTACTACGCCCCGGTGTTGCCGCGCACACCGTTGCCGTCGGCCGCCAACAACGGCTCGATCTATCAGGCCGGTTTCGAGCAGAACCTGTACAGCGACCGCAAGGCGTTCCGGGTCGGTGACATCATCACCATCACCCTGAACGAGAGGACCCAGGCCAGCAAGAACGCCAACTCGCAGGTGGCCAAGAACAGCAAGACCGGCATCGGCCTGACGTCGCTGTTCGGCGGCAGCGCCACCACCAACAATCCGTTGGGCGGTAACGACCTGAGCCTGGATGTCGGTTACAGCGGCGACCGCGCGACCAAGGGTGACAGCAAGGCCGCGCAGGGCAACACCCTGACCGGCTCGATCACCGTGACCGTCGCCGACGTGCTGCCCAACGGCATCATCGCCGTGCGTGGCGAAAAGTGGATGACCCTCAACACCGGCGACGAGCTGGTGCGGATCGCCGGTCTCGTGCGGGCCGATGACATCGCCACCGACAACACCGTGTCTTCGACCCGGGTCGCCGATGCACGCATCACCTACTCGGGCACCGGTTCGTTCGCCGATGCGAGTCAGCCAGGCTGGTTCGACCGTTTCTTCCTCAGCCCGCTGTTCCCTTTCTAGGTGGCTACGTTGAATTTCAAGAGCCTCATGCTCGCTGCGGCGTTGATGTCCGCAGCCTTTGGTGCCCACGCCGAGCGGCTGAAAGATATCGCCAGCATTTCCGGCGTGCGTTCCAACCAGTTGATCGGCTATGGCCTGGTGGTCGGTCTTAACGGTACCGGCGACCAGACCACGCAGACCCCGTTCACCCTGCAGACCTTCAACAACATGCTCTCGCAGTTCGGCATCAAGGTGCCGCCGGGATCGGGCAACGTGCAGCTGAAAAACGTCGCGGCAGTGTCGGTGAGTGCCGATCTGCCGGCGTTCGCCAAGCCGGGTCAGCAGGTCGACATCACCGTGTCGTCCATCGGTAACTCCAAGAGCCTGCGCGGCGGCACCCTGTTGCTGACCCCGCTCAAGGGTATCGACGGCAACGTTTACGCCATCGCTCAGGGCAACCTGGTGGTGGGTGGTTTCGACGCCGAAGGTCGTGACGGTTCGAAGATCACCGTCAACGTTCCGTCGGCCGGTCGCATCCCGGGCGGTGCGTCGGTCGAGCGTTCGGTGCCGAGTGGTTTCAACCAGGGCAACAGCCTGACGCTGAACCTCAACCGTTCCGACTTCACTACCGCCAAGCGGATCGTCGACAAGATCAACGACATGCTCGGCCCTGGCGTGGCTCAGGCCATCGACGGCGGTTCGATCCGTGTGACCGCGCCGCTCGATCCGAGCCAGCGCGTCGACTATCTGTCGATCCTGGAAAACCTCGAAGTCGATCCGGGTCAGGCCGTGGCGAAAGTCATTATCAACTCGCGTACCGGCACCATCGTCATCGGCCAGAACGTGAAGGTATCGCCGGCCGCCGTGACCCACGGCAGCCTGACCGTGACCATCACCGAAGACCCGATCGTCAGCCAGCCGGGCCCGCTGTCCAATGGCCAGACCGCCGTGGTGCCGCGCTCGCGGGTGAATGCCGAGCAGGAAGCCAAGCCGATGTTCAAGTTTGGCCCGGGCACTACCCTCGACGAGATCGTCCGGGCGGTGAACCAGGTCGGCGCCGCGCCGGGTGACCTGATGGCCATCCTCGAAGCACTTAAGCAGGCCGGCGCGTTGCAAGCCGACCTGATCGTGATCTGAGGACGGCGACCATGGATATGCGCAAAAGCGGTCTGGTCAGCAGCAGCGATTCGGGTTCGTACTCCGACCTCAATCGCTTGAATCAGCTGAAGGTCGGCGACAAGAACAGCGATGCGAACATGCGCAAGGTCGCGCAGGAATTCGAATCGCTGTTCCTCGGTGAAATGCTCAAGTCGATGCGTTCGGCCACTGAAGCGCTGGGGCAGGACAACCCGCTCAATACGCCGGCCGCCAAGCAGTATCAGGAAATGTATGACCAGCAACTGGCGGTTTCCCTGTCCCGCGAGGGCGGTGGTATTGGCCTGGCCGACGTGCTGATCAAGCAGATGTCGAAGAACAAACCGATGGCGCCGGGCGAGGCGGCGGCCGCGTCCGCCGCCAAGCAGGAAGAAGCCAGGGCCAAGGCCGCTGCCGTGGCCACGCCGATTGCCGCTGGCACCGTGGCTGCCAATGGTCCGTTGTCGCGACTCAATGGCGAGCGGCCGCTGTGGGCGTCGCGTTCGGTGCATGCGCCGAACACTGAACTGACCCATCGCAATGACATGGAAATGATCAACCAGCGTCGTCTGGCGTTGCCGCCGAAACTGGCGGATCGCTTGCTCGCCGGTCTGGTGCCGTCGGCTACGCCGGCAGCGGCCACTCAACTGCCGCAACGCGCCGCGACCGCCGCTGTTATCGGTTCCGGCCCGCTGTATAACGGCGACTGGCTGGCCCGCGCCGAGGCGGACAAGGCTTCCGGCGGACAGATGCAGATTTACGGTCGTGCGATGGCACAGATCCCGTTGGCGCCAGCCAAGCGCGCGTTCAGCAACGCCGACCAGTTCGTCAACACCATGTTGCCGATGGCGCAGGAAGCCGCCGCGCGCATTGGCGTCGATCCGCGTTATCTGGTGGCTCAGGCTGCACTGGAAACCGGTTGGGGCAAATCGGTCATGCGCGCCCAGGACGGCAGCAGCAGTCACAACCTGTTCGGCATCAAGGCCAGCAGCAACTGGAAGGGCGATTCGGCCCGCGCGATCACCAGCGAATTCCGCAACGGGCAGATGGTCAAGGAGACGGCCGAGTTCCGTTCCTATGCCTCGTACAAGGACAGCTTCCACGATCTGGTGACTTTGCTGCAGAGCAATAATCGCTATCAAGATGTGCTGAAGTCGGCCGATAACCCAGAACAGTTTGTACGCGAATTGCAGAAGGCCGGTTACGCGACCGACCCGAACTACGCGACGAAGATTTCGCAGATTGCCAGGCAGATGACGGTCAATCAGAACTACGCTGCGGCCGGCGTTTCAACAACGCCCTTATAAACACAAGGTAAGGTTTGAATCATGAGTTTGCTCAATATCGGGATGTCGGGGTTGGCCGCGAGTTCATCCTCTCTGGCTGTGACGGGCAACAACATTGCCAACGTCGACACCGCCGGTTATTCACGCCAGCAAACCGTGCAGGGCACCAAGTCCTCGATTCAGTACGGTAACGTTTTCATCGGTACCGGTACGACTCTGGCCGACGTGCGCCGGGTGTACAACTCCTACCTCGAATCCCAGCTGCGTACCGCCACGTCGCTCAATAGCGAAGCCGCCGCTTTCGGTGCGCAGGCGACCGCACTGGACGGCTCGCTGTCCGACACCAACACCGGCCTGACCGGTGTGCTGCAGAAATTCTTCACCTCGATGCAAGGCGTGTCGACCTCGGCCACCGACGACACTTCCCGCCAGTCGGTGCTGACCGGCGCCCAGGCCCTGACCAGTCGCTTCAATGCGCTGGCCAAGCAGATGAACGATCAGAACGCCACGCTCAATGGCAACCTGTCCGACATGGCGTCCCAGGTGAACAAGCTGGCAACCTCGATTGCCACGCTGAACCAGAAGATCGGCGAGATCTCCACCAGCGGCGGCCAGCCGAACGATCTGCTCGACAGCCGTAACGAAGCCGTGCGTCAACTCTCCGAGCTGACCGGCGCGCAAGTCGTTGAGCGTGGCACCAGCTTCGACATCTACATCGGCAGCGGCCAGCCGTTGGTCATCGGCAATACCACCAATACCCTGAGCACCGTGCCGCTCAAGGGTGACCCATCGCGCATGGGCATCCAGATGGATCGTGGTTCGAGCACCATCGACATCACCTCGGCGATGACCGGTGGTGAAATCGGCGGTCTGCTGACTTATCGCAAGGAAGTGCTCGATCCTGCACTCAACGAGCTGGGCCGAGTGGCACTGGTCGTTGCCGACCAGATCAACCGCCAGCAAGCCCAGGGCATCGACAAGAACGGTGACTTTGGCGCGGCCATTTTCAACAACATCAACAGTGCCGCCCTGATCAGTCAGCGCAGCATCGCCCAGTCCGGCAACAGTGCAGGTTCGGGCAATCTTGATGTCACCATCAAGGACACCGGCAAGCTGACCACCAGCGACTATCAGGTCACCTTCACCAGCGCGACCAACTACACGGTCAAGCGCTCCGACGGCACCGACATGGGTTCGTTCAGCACCACGACCACGCCGCCTCCGGTAATCGACGGCTTTACTCTGGCCCTTAACGGTGGTGCGCTGAGCGCCGGCGATACGTTCAAGGTCACCCCGACCCGCAACGCGGCGTCCAGCATTCAGACCGTGCTTACCGACCCGAAGAAAATCGCCGCCGCCGGACCATTGACCGGCGTGGCCAGTGCCAACAACTCAGGCACCTACACTCAGCCGACGCTGACTGACGTCGTCGATATCTACAACCCGGCGTCCCAGGCAGAGTTGCAGAACGCGCTCAAGTATTCGACCCCGGTCAAACTGGTATTCGGTGCCACCACCAGCGGCAGCCAGACTTACAACATGGTTGATGCCAAGGGGGCCACGATCGGTTCCGGCGTCATCGTTCCCGGTCAGGCGAACACCCTGAACCTGAAGATCGGCATGGTCGACTCCACCGGTGCTCCGGTGATGGACACCACCGTCATCCCGAACGTGCAAAAGACCTTCACCGTGCAGACCACCGTGGGCGCGACGCCGAAGTCCGGCGAAACCTTCACCATCAGCCTGACCGGCGCGGCCTCTTCGGACAACCGCAACGCCCAGGCACTGGTCGGTTTGCAGACCAAACAGACCGTTGACACCGGCACGGCGAGCAAGGGCATCAGCCTGACCGACGCTTACAACAAACTGGTAACCAACGTCGGTACCCAGGCTGCCCAGAGCAAATCCGACAGCGCAGCCACCACGGTGATCCTGGATCAGGCCCAGGGTGCACGGGACTCGCTGTCCCAGGTCAACCTGGATGAAGAGACCGGCAACCTGGTCAAGTATCAGCAGTACTACACAGCGTCTTCGCAGATCATCAAAGCTGCGCAGGAAACCTTCGCCACGCTGATCAACAGCCTTTAAGGAGCCGTAATTCATGCGCATTTCCACCGCCCAGTATTACGCGACACAAGCTGCCCAATATCAGCGCAACTACAGCAAGACGGTCGCGACCGCCAACGAAGCCAGCAGCCTGCAGCGCATCAACACGGCAGCCGACGATCCGATCGGTGCCGGTCGCTTGCTGAAGCTGGGCCAGCAGGCCGCGATGCTCGAGCAGTACAAAGGCAACATCGACACCACCAAGAGTTCACTGACCGTTCAGGAATCCACCCTGACATCCATCACCACCGCCCTGGCACGTGCCAAGGAAATCGGCCTGGCCGCCAACAACGGCATCGCCACCGATACGGATCGCAAGGCTTACGCGGCGGAACTGACCCAGATCCAGCAGCAGGTGCTGGGCCTGATGAATTCCAAGGACGCCAACGGCAACTACCTGTTCTCCGGCTCGAAGACCGATACCGCGCCGTACTCGCAGAACGCCGACGGCACCTACACCTACAACGGTGACCAGACCCAGATCAACCTGGGCATTGGCGACGGCCTGTCGGTGGCGACCAACACCACCGGTTGGGATGCTTTCCAGCAGACCATCAATACCGCCCGGACCCAGACCAGCATGACGGCTCCGGCTGTCGATGACGGTCGTGTGGTGCTGACCAACGGTATCGTGGGTACCGCTGCGACTTACAACGCCAAATTCACGGCCGGCCAGCCGTACACCGTGGATTTCATCAGCAGCACTCAGATCAAGATCACCGATGCCCTGGGCAATGACGTCACCACCGAAGCCAGTCAGAACGGTGCGATCACCAACAGCAACGGTGCCAACCAGACGGTCAGTTTCCGTGGTGTCGATCTGAAACTGAACATCAACCTCAAGCCAGGTGATACCAATCCGGACGCGGTCATCGCCGGTCACAGCTTCCAGCTGTCGGCCACACCGGACTCGTTCACCTCCGTGCGCAGCCCGGGCAACCCGTCGACCGCGGTCATCACCGGTTCGAACGTGACCAACCAGGCGGCCTACAACGGCGCCTTCCCGTCGGGCGGCGGCGCCGTTCTGAAGTTCACGAGTGCCACGGCATTCGACCTGTACGCGGCGCCTGTCACTGCCGACAGCAAACCGGTGTCTTCGGGCACCGTGGTCGGTGGCAACGCTACGGCTGCGGGCGTGACTTTCGCCATCGGTGGCACGCCAGCCGCCGGTGACCAGTTTTCGATTCAGTCCAACAACCACCAGACCCAGAACGTGCTCGACACCCTGGGCCAGATGGTCACTGCACTGAACACACCGATCGATGGTGATCCGGTCGCCAAGCAGAAATTCCAGGGTGCGATGGAGTCGGCGCTCGGCAACATCGAAAGTGCCGCCAACCAGATCGGCAGCGCCGTCACCTCGATCGGTGCCCGTGGCCAGTCGCTGGATGAACAGACCACCACCAACGAGACCCTGATCCAGGCGAACACCACCACTCAGGGCTCAATCCGCGATTCCGATCCGGCCGAGGTGATGACCCGCCTGACCCTGCAGCAGACCATGCTGCAGGCCTCGCAACTGGCGTTCAGCAAAATCAGCCAGCTGGGTCTGTTCAACAAGATCTGACGGCAGGCAGGCGGGCGCGCAAGCGCCCGCGTTGCCCTGTTCCTTCAATAGTTAATGTCTTAGCGGTTTCAAGAGCTCGCTTTTCTGGGCGGGTTCACACCGCCTGTGAGCCCGCCGTGAATTCACTTCCCCTCGTCAGCCTCGTCATTCCAGCCTTCAATCCGCGTTTTTTCGAACGGGCATTGCAAAGTGCCGTGAGTCAGGGCTATGGCAATCTCGAAATCATTGTCTGCGATGACAGTCGTGGTCACGAGATCAAAACCATCGTCGACTCGGTGAGCGATAGCAGCGGCGTGGCGGTGCGTTATGTACGCAATCCCCGGACGCTGGGGCTGGTGGGCAACCTGCACGTCTGTCTCGAACAGGCTCAGGGCGAGTTCATAAAATTCCTGTGCGATGACGACCAGTTGTTCAGCATCTGTGTCGAGCGTCAGGCGCAGACACTCATCGATCATCAGGATGTCAATCTGGCCCTGGCCCAGCGCCTGTTCTGGGATGCCGACGACCGGCCGTTGCCGTCACGCCTGCAAAACACGCCGCTGTCTCCGACCTGCGGGCTGTTCAAGGGTGAAGACCTGCTGGCGATCTTCGAGAACTTCCCGGTCAACATTCTGGGCGGTTTCAGCAATGCCCTGTTTCGCCGGGCCGATGTAGTGGAGTTGCTGCCGGCGTTGACCCAGCCGGGACACTGCTTTGTCGCCAGTCTGGACTTCGCCTTGTATGTCTGCCTGCTGCGCCGGGGCAACATGGTGGTTTCGAACCATGTCCTGAGTGTCGAGCGTCTGTACCCTGAACGATTGAGTGGTCAGCAGGCCATGCGCGATGCGATCGAGGCCGAGCGTCAATGGCTGACGCAGATGCTCAAGGCACGCAGCGGCGAATCGGCGCCTGCACCGGGCTGGGTGCGCTACGTGCCGATGACCAAGGCGGCCGAGTTGCCACGTGTCTGGGAAGAACTGCCGCTGAGCCGGACGCTGGGTACCAAGCAGACGACCCAGGATTGGCACGTGGGCATCTCCAGCGTCAGTTTCGCCGAGCTGTACGCGCAGTGGCTCGAATGCCGCCACCTGACCGAAGGCCAGCGTGAATTGCTGCCGGATACACTGGCCGCGTGGCCGCGTACACCGAAAATCGTTGCACTGATTATTGACGAGCAGGGCAGTCGCTCGGCGCTGGATCTTACGTTGCAATCACTGGCCGCCCAGGAGTATTTGCCCGAGCTGACCATCGTATTGTCTGCGGCCTGTACCGAGGCGCAGCTGGACGAGCGCGTGGTGCGCATGCCGCTGCAGGATGACTGGCAGCAACAAATCAATGATCTGTTGCCGCAACTCGATGGTGCCGACTGGTTCTACCTGCTGCGTGCCGGCGATCGGTTGGTGGTGCCAGCGCTGTTGGTGATGGCCGAGCGCATTGCGTTGTCGCGTACCTTGACGTGTCTGTACAGCGATGAAGGTGGGTTGACCCAGGGCGAATCGACCGAGCCGGTATTCAAGCCGGACTTCAACCTTGATCTGATGCGCAGCTACCCCTACGTCGGCAGGGCGCTGGCGTTCGAGCGTGAGCGCTTCCTGGCCCTGGGTGGTTTCGATTCGTCGTTTGGCGAACTGGCACCCCACGATGTGCTGTGGCGCATGGTCGAGGAGGGCGGCACGCCGGTGGTCGGTCATATCGCGGAGGTGTTGCTGGAGTCTGTATTTGACCTGGCCAAGTGGCTGTCCGGACCGGAAATGGCAGACAGCAATGCACAACTGGTCGGCGCACACCTGGATCGGCTGGGCATCGCTCATGACATCCGTCGCGGTGCATCGAACCTGTTGAACCGGGTCGACTATCACCACGCCCGCCGGCCGCTGGTGTCGATCGTCATCGTCAGCAAGGATCAGACGGCGGCGGTGCAACGCTGCATCGAGAGCCTGCTGGAGAAAACCGCATACGCCGAGTACGAACTGCTGCTGGTGGACAACGGCAGCGAGAGCGCCGAAGCCCAGGCCTGGTTCGATGGCATGGCGCAATTGGGCAGCGAGCGGATTCGCGTGCTGGACTGCCCGCAGCAGGAAAACCTGGCGGCGGTGCGCAATCTCGCCGTGAGTCAGGCCCGTGGCGATTACGTCCTGCTGCTCAACCCGTACGCCGTGATCACCAACGGCGAATGGCTGGCGGAAATGCTCAATCATGCGCAAAGGCCGGAAGTCGGTGTAGTGGGCGCGAAACTATTCAACCCGGATGGCCGGATCGTGCATTCCGGGCTGATTCTGGGTCTGCAAGGGCCGGCCGGCGTACCGTTTTTCGGTGAATCGCTGCAGGCGACGGGTTACATGTATCGTCTGCTGGCGGCGCATGACCTGAGCGCCGTCGGCAGCGATTGCCTGCTGGTGCGCAAGTCGGTGTTCGAGGCCGTCGGTGGCCTCGACGAACAGGACCTGGCGCAGTCGCTGAACGAAGTGGACTTGTGCCTGCGTGTCGGTCAGCAGGGTTATCTGGTGGTCTGGACGCCTTATGCGCAGTTGGCATTGGGTGCGCAGCCGGCCGGTACGCCGAAAGAGGGTGAAGAGGCGCGGCTCGGCAAAGAGCAGGAAACGTTCTACAAGCGCTGGTTGCCAATCGTTGCGCGGGACCCGGCCTACAACAAGAACCTGTCGCTGAGCGGCCTTGGCGGGTCGAGCTTCAGTCTCGATCCGGGCTTGCGTACTGGCTGGACTCCGTTCTCCCAGCCACAACTGCCGAAGATCCTTGCGCTGCCGGTCAACGCCTCCGCCATCGGTCACTACCGCGTGACGCAGCCTTTGATCGAGCTGGAAGCGGCGGGGCGTGCGCTGGGGCGGATTCACTACAACCTGCCGACGATCATTGAGGTCGAACGCCAGTCTCCGGACGTGATCATTTTGCAGGGGCGCTATGCCGAAGCACCGATCAACGAAATCCCGGGTCTGCAAAAGTACTCCAGTGCGCGGCGGATCTATGAGCTCGATGACTACGTTATCGATGTGCCTCACCGCAACGCGCATATCCGCAACATGCCGAACAAGGACGAAATGGAAAAACTGGTCCGCCGGGCGATTGCCATGTGCGACCGGGTCGTGGTGTCCACGGCGCCGCTGGGCAATGCGCTGTCGAGCATGCACAACGACATCCGGGTCGTTCCGAACATGCTGTCCCAACATATGTGGTGCGACTTGCGCAGCCAGCGCCGCACCTCGAAAAAACCGCGGGTCGGCTGGGGCGGCGGCACCAGCCACCACGGCGACCTGGCGGTGATTGCCGACGTTGTTCGTGAACTGGCCAATGAAGTCGACTGGGTGTTCTTCGGCATGTGCCCGGATGAGTTGCGTCCGTACATGCACGAATTCCACGGCGTGATCGGTCTGGACGTGTACCCGGCAAAACTGGCGAGCCTCAACCTCGACCTGGCCCTGGCACCGCTGGAGTTCCACATTTTCAACGACTGCAAGAGCAACCTGCGTCTGCTGGAGTACGGCGCCTGCGGATACCCGGTGATCTGCACCGACACCGAGGCCTATCGCGGTTACCTGCCATGCACCCGGATCAAGACCAACACCACGGACGAGTGGCTGCAAGCGATCCGCATGCACCTGGCCGATCCGGATGCGAGCTATCGCATGGGCGACGAATTGCGTGAAGTCGTGCTGCGCGATTACGTGCTGCGTGGGGATAACCTGCGGTACTGGGAAAACGGCTGGCTGGCGGATTGATCGGTTCATCCGCGCTCCAAAAAAAACAGGCGACTATTGCAATCGCCTGTTTTTTTTTACCTGCCTGTTCGTCTTTGTTTCATTGGCGATACATTTCTTTGCAACGGACTCAAGCGCAGGGAGTTTCCTGTCGATATCAACACATTGCAGTTCAAGAAAATCATGCCGCGATGACGAGTGATCGCCACGCTGGCCGGTACCGGTTCACAAACAAGGCAAGGAAGATGTAATGGCGGTAATCAACGGGACAAACGGCGCGGATACGCTGAACGGTACGAGTGGGGATGATGAGATCAATGGCCTGGGTGGCAATGATGTGATTATCGGGAGTGCCGGGGCTGACAAAATTGACGGTGGCGCGGGTTTCGACACGGTCGATTACTCGGCTTCGTTCGCCGGGGTCAATGTCGATATTCGTCCGGGCACCGGGTTGCCTGGCACCGGTGGTGATGCGCAAGGCGACACGCTGATCGGCATTGAAAAGGTCATCGGTTCGGCGTTCAACGATACCTTCACCACTGATGCTTATCTGTACGCCACTTACGAAGGCGGTGCAGGCGATGACATCTACTTCGTCAACGGCGGTGGCGTGACCGTCATCGAGCAGGCCG
>NZ_JARVSR010000020.1:0-49216 GCF_030209075.1 Pseudomonas sp. lyk4-R2A-10
ACTGCGCCGGAAGTGGGGCGAATTATAGAGACTCAGAATCTGCCGTCAACCCTTATTTTCACAATTCTGTCATATCGGTCAAAAAAGCCCTGAAACGCGAAGGCCGACCTTGAAAGGTCGGCCTTCTTTGCACTGCCTTTCTACTTACAAGCTAGGGAATGCAAACTGCGAAGCCTCATGGCTCGCACGCTGCGGCCAGCGCTGGGTGATCGCCTTGCGACGGGTGTAAAAGCGCACGCCATCCGGACCGTAGGCATGCAAGTCGCCGAACAACGAACGCTTCCAGCCGCCGAAGCTGTGGTAAGCCACCGGCACCGGCAATGGAACGTTGACCCCGACCATGCCGACTTCGATCTCGTCGCAGAACAGACGCGCCGCTTCACCGTCACGGGTAAAGATGCAGGTGCCGTTGCCGTATTCGTGATCGTTGATCAGCTGCATCGCCTCTTCCAGGCTGTTCACCCGGACGACGCACAGCACCGGCCCGAAGATCTCTTCTTTATAGATGCGCATTTCAGGAGTGACGTTGTCGAACAGGCAGCCACCCAGGAAGAAACCTTCTTCATGACCGGCAACGCTCAGACCACGACCGTCGACCACCAAGGTCGCACCCGCCGCCACGCCGTCCTCCACATAACCGCTGACCTTGTCGCGCGCCTGACCGGTCACCAGAGGCCCCATGTCCAGACCACACGAAGTGCCGGCACCGATTTTCAGCGCCTTGATCTGAGGAACCAGTTTGGCCACCAGTGCGTCCGCCACCTGATCGCCCACACACACGGCCACCGAAATCGCCATGCAGCGTTCGCCGCAGGAACCGTAAGCCGCGCCCATCAGCGCGCTGACTGCGTTGTCCAGATCCGCATCCGGCATCAGCACCGCGTGGTTCTTCGCGCCGCCCAAGGCCTGCACGCGCTTGCCGCGTTTGGTGCCTTCCGCATAGATGTACTCGGCAATCGGTGTCGAACCCACAAAGCTCAGCGCTTTGACTTCCGGCGCTTCGATCAGCGCGTCTACCGCAGTCTTGTCACCGTGCACGACGCTCAGCACGCCTTTCGGCAGACCGGCTTCCAGCAACAGTTGTGCGATCAGCAGGGTCGAGCTCGGATCACGCTCGGAGGGTTTGAGGATGAAGCAGTTGCCGCAGACGATCGCCAACGGATACATCCACAGCGGCACCATCGCCGGGAAGTTGAACGGCGTAATGCCGGCCACCACGCCCAGCGGCTGGAAGTCCGACCACGCATCGATGTTCGGGCCGACGTTGCGGCTGTACTCGCCCTTGAGGATTTCCGGCGCTGCGCAGGCGAACTCGACGTTCTCGATACCGCGCTTCAGTTCACCGGCAGCATCTTCCAGGGTCTTGCCGTGTTCTTCGCTGATCAACTGCGCGATGCGTGCTTCGTTCTGCTCCAGCAGTTGCTTGAAACGGAACATCACCTGGGCACGTTTGGCCGGTGGCGTATTGCGCCAGGCCGGGAACGCAGCCTTGGCGGCATCGATGGCGTGCTGGATGGTTTCGCGGCTGGCCAGCGGCAGCTTGTGGATAGCCTGACCGGTGGACGGGTTGAACACATCGACCGCGCGACCGTTCTCGGTCACCAGTTCGCCATTGATCAAATGCGGGATAACGCTCATCGGGGAACTCCTGAATTCTTGTGCGCAGACGCCCGCAAGGGGCGCCTGCCATTGGCTTATCTATATAGAAGGAAAATCAGTCGAGCTTGTTCAGCACTTCGCCGACCGCGTCGAACAGACGATCAAGGTCCTGCGGCTTGCTGTTGAAGGTTGGGCCGAACTGCAGGGTGTCGCCACCGAAGCGCACGTAGAACCCGGCTTTCCACAGCGCCATACCGGCTTCGAACGGACGCACGATGGCGTCGCCGTCACGGCCCGCAATCTGGATCGCACCGGCCAGGCCGAAGTTACGAATGTCGATGACGTTCTTCGCGCCTTTCAGACCATGCAGGGCATTTTCGAAATGCGGTGCGACTTCGGCCACGCTCTGCACCAGGTTTTCCTTTTGCAGCAGGTCGAGTGCCGCCAGGCCCGCGGCGCAAGCCACCGGGTGTGCCGAGTAGGTGTAGCCGTGCGGGAATTCAACGGCGTATTCCGGGGTCGGCTGGTTCATGAAGGTCTGGTAGATCTCGGAGCTGGCAATCACCGCGCCCATAGGGATCGCGCCGTTGGTGACTTGCTTGGCGATGCACATCAGGTCCGGGGTCACGCCGAAGGTGGTGGCGCCGAACATGGTGCCGGTACGGCCGAAGCCGGTGATCACTTCGTCGAACACCAGCAGGATGTTGTGTTGATCGCAGATTTCACGCAGACGCTTGAGGTAGCCCTGTGGTGGAACCAGCACGCCAGCGGAACCCGCCATAGGCTCAACGAACACCGCTGCGATGTTCGACGCATCGTGCAGTTCGATCAGCTTCAGCAGCTCATCGGCCAGGGCGATACCACCCTGCTCCGGCATGCCACGGGAGAAAGCATTGCTCGCCAGCAAAGTGTGCGGCAGGTGATCGACATCCATCATCGCCTGACCGAACAGCTTGCGGTTGCCGTTGACGCCGCCAAGGCTGGTGCCGGCGATGTTCACACCGTGATAGCCACGGGCGCGGCCGATCATCTTGGTCTTGGTCGACTGGCCTTTCAGGCGCCAGTAAGCACGGACCATTTTCACCGCGGTATCGGCGCACTCGGAACCGGAGTCGGTGAAGAACACGTGATTCAGGTTGCCCGGCGTCAGGTCGGTGATTTTCTCCGCCAGCTGGAACGACAGCGGGTGGCCGTACTGGAAGCCCGGCGAGTAATCGAGGGTGCCCAACTGTTTGGCCACCGCTTCCTGGATTTCCTTGCGGGTATGCCCGGCGCCGCAGGTCCACAGACCGGACAGCGAGTCGTACACCTTGCGGCCCTTGTCGTCGATCAGCCAGCTGCCTTCGGCACCAACGATCAGGCGCGGGTCGCGCTGGAAGTTGCGGTTGGCGGTGTACGGCATCCAGTGCGCGTCCAGCTTCAGTTGGCTGGCCAGTGGCGACGGCGCGTTTTCAGGCATGTTCATCGGGCAAAACCTCGCAGGGCAATAAGCTTCGGAGCGATAGAAAGCGTTGTTGCAGCTAAATTGCCACGGGGATAAAGTCGTTGAAATTCAACTCTTCTAACCTTCAGTTAGAACTCTGCTAAACAATGAGAACAACAGTATGAGCAGCCGCCGCCCCGATCCGCTGGCCCAGGTCAGTGACTTTGACATTCGCCTGCTGCGGATTTTTCGCAGCGTGGTGGAGTGCGGTGGCTTCTCGGCGGCGGAAACCGTACTCGGCATCGGTCGCTCGGCGATCAGCCAGCAGATGAGTGATCTGGAACAACGTCTCGGCCTGCGTCTGTGCCAACGCGGGCGCGCCGGTTTCTCCCTGACCGAAGAAGGCCGCGAGGTCTATCAATCGGCGTTGCAGCTACTAAGTGCACTGGAAAGTTTCCGCACCGAGGTCAATGGCCTGCACCAGCACTTGCGCGGCGAGTTGATCATCGGCCTGACTGACAACCTCGTCACCCTGCCCCACATGCGCATCACCCACGCATTGGCCCAATTGAAGGAACGCGGGCCAGACGTGCAAATCCAGATCCGCATGATCGCCCCCAACGAAGTCGAACAAGGTGTGCTCGACGGCCGCCTGCATGTCGGCGTGGTGCCGCAGGCCAGCGCATTGTCGGGACTGGAATATCAGCCGTTGTACAGCGAGCGCTCGTTGCTCTACTGCGCAGTTGGTCATCCGTTGTTTTACGTTGACGATAAACAGTTGGATGACGAGCGCCTCAACAGCCAGGACGCCATCGCCCCGACCTTCCGTTTGCCAGCGGAGATCCAGGCGCACTATCAGGCGCTCAATTGCACCGCCAGCGCATCCGACCGTGAAGGCATGGCGTTCCTGATTCTGACCGGGCGTTACATCGGCTATTTGCCGGATCACTATGCCAGTCTCTGGGTTCAACAAGGTCGCTTGCGCGCGCTCAAGGCCAGTACCCGCTTCTATGATTTGAGCCTTGCCTCGGTTACCCGCAAGGGCCGTCGCCCTCATCTGGTACTGGAAAGTTTTCTCGAAAGCCTCGCCGCCACCCGCTGACGACCGGGGTTTTATTCGCCCGGGGCTTGTCCCGCGCCGGTGGTTGCGCTATCAACGCAACTGGTTGCACCCCACAGACAAACCCGGAAGTGCCTATGACCTTTGAAGTCCCAGCCCACGGCGGCAAACCCGCCAGCCGCATTCGTCAGAAGAACGAAGAGACCATCATCAAAGCCGCCGAAGACGAGTTCGCCCGTCACGGGTACAAAGGCACAAGCATGAACACCATCGCCACCAAGGCCGGACTGCCCAAGGCGAACCTGCATTACTACTTCACCAACAAGCTCGGGTTGTACGTGGCGGTGCTGAGCAACATCCTTCAATTGTGGGACAGCACCTTCAATACCCTGACGGCCGAGGACGATCCGGCCGAAGCGCTGACCCGCTACATCCGCGCGAAAATGGAATTCTCCCGTCGCCAGCCGCAAGCGTCGCGGATCTTCGCGATGGAAGTGATCAGCGGCGGCGAATGCCTGACCGAATATTTCAATCAGGATTACCGCGCCTGGTTCCAGGGCCGCGCCGGCGTGTTCCAGGCCTGGATCGACGCGGGCAAGATGGACCCGGTCGACCCGGTGCACCTGATCTTCCTGTTGTGGGGCAGCACCCAGCATTACGCCGACTTCGCCACCCAGATCTGCCGGGTGACCGGTCGCAGCAAGTTGACCAAACAGGATATGGAAGACGCCGGCAACAACCTGATCCGCATCATCCTCAAAGGCTGCGGCCTCACTTCTTCTATATAAGTCGTTTTATGCCATTCACCCTCAGCGGCTTTTGCGAATTCCGCGAAGAGATTCGCAAAAGCCGCTTCATCACCTTCGCCGCGCCGATCACCAGCCCCGCTGAGGCGCAAGCCTTCATCGAGCAGCACAGCGACTTGAACGCTTCGCACAATTGCTGGGCCTGGAAACTCGGCGATCAGTACCGCAGCAACGACGACGGTGAACCCGGTGGCACTGCCGGGCGGCCGATCCTCGCGGCCATCGAAGCGCAGGACTGCGATCAGGTCGCGGTGCTGGTGATCCGCTGGTACGGCGGCATTCAACTGGGCACCGGCGGTCTGGCCCGGGCCTATGGCGGCGGCGCCAACAAATGCCTGCAAGCAGCGCCGAAGATCGAGTTGATCAGTCGCGTGCCCGTGCATTGCGCCTGCGCCTTTGGCGAACTGGCGCTGGTGAAGCTGCGGGTCGCGGATCTGGGCGGATTGGTGGTCGAGGAAAACTTCACCGCCAATGGTGTCGAGTTGCAACTGGCCGTGGGCGAAGCGCACATCGAGTTGTTGCAAACTCAGTTGGCCGATCTGAGCCGTGGGCGAATCCTGCTACAGCGTTGAAGCCCCGCCATGTTTTAGGGCACAAGCCGATTTGCTTATACCCGTGACTTGCCCACATCCGCTGTGCACCCGGCTGTGGATAACCTGAGCACAGGAGGCTGTAACCCTTCTGTCACGTGGCTTTGCGGGATTTGTTCACTTTTCGTCCAATCGCTCATCACAACAAACAATTTCACGTAAAAACAATCGCTTAGCGTCTTTTATCGCCTTTGGAAGAAAGCCCGGCGGTGCTTATGCCCGGGATTTTGTCTTGCGCACAAATACTGTGGAGCAACCTGTGGATAAGCCGTTCATGCCTCGCGCAGTCGCAGGTTCTGCATGGCTTCGACGGGGTTGCTCGTTTTTTGATCAGTCGGATGCGGGCAAAACTGGAGCCTGATCAGAGGCTTTGCCCCCAAGTGGTGCCGTGCAGGCAAACGAATTCGATTCACAGGCTCTGCGCCGAAGGCTGGCAAACAGCAGCCGCCTGCGTTCCTGACTCAATGGCCAGGAAATTGCTTTATCCACAGGCACAACTCCAAGCGACCCGAGCCTGTCATGCCAAACCCCACGTCCACACCGCAGCTGCAACTGCGCCAAATCAGCAAACGTTATCCCGGTTGCCTTGCCAATGACGCCATCGACCTGAGCATCGGCCGCGGTGAAATCCACGCGCTGCTCGGTGAAAACGGTGCAGGTAAAAGCACGTTGATGAAGATCATCTACGGCGTCACCCAGGCCGATTCAGGCGAGATGCTCTGGCAGGGCCAATCGGTGAACATGCGCAACCCGGCCCAGGCGCGGCAGTTGGGCATCGGCATGGTGTTCCAGCATTTCTCGCTGTTCGAGACCTTGAGCGTGGCGCAGAACATTGCATTGGCGATGGGTGCAGCGGCCGGTTCGCCGAAACAGCTTGAGGCGAAAATCCGTGAAGTGTCGCGCCGATATGGCATGGCGCTGGAACCCCAGCGACTTGTCCACAGCCTGTCGATCGGCGAGCGGCAACGGGTCGAGATCGTGCGTTGCCTGATGCAGGACATTCGCCTGCTGATTCTCGATGAGCCGACCTCGGTGCTCACGCCGCAGGAAGCCGACGAGTTGTTCATCACCCTGCGCCGACTCGCGGCCGAGGGCTGCAGCATTCTGTTCATCAGCCACAAACTCGGCGAGGTGCGCGCCTTGTGCCACAGCGCCACGGTGCTGCGTGGTGGGCGAGTGGCCGGGCATTGCGTACCGGCCGACTGCACTGATCGGCAACTGGCGCAATTGATGGTGGGTGACGCCGCGACCTTGATCGGCGACTTTACAAAGGTCACCGGTGGCGCGGCGTTTCTGCAGGTCAACGGTCTGAACTGGCACAACCCGGACCCCTTCGGCTGCTCCCTGAGCGACATCGATCTACAGGTGCGCAGCGGTGAAATCGTCGGCATTGCCGGCGTGGCGGGCAACGGTCAGGACGAATTACTGGCTTTGCTCAGCGGCGAACAGACACTGCATCGCGACACAGCGAAAACCATCCGCTTCCGAGAACACGCCGTCGCCGATCAGCGCCCGGATGCGCGACGCAAACTCGGCCTGGCCTTCGTCCCCGCCGAACGCCTCGGGCATGGCGCGGTGCCGGACATGAGCCTGGCGGACAACGCCCTGCTCACCGCCTTTCAACAAGGCCTGGTCAGCCACGGCTTGATCGAGCGCGGCAAGGTCGAAGCCCTGGCACAAACGATCATCCAGCGCTTCGGCGTGAAAACCCCGGACACCCAGACCGCCGCCCGCAGCCTGTCCGGCGGCAACCTGCAGAAATTCATCCTCGGCCGGGAAATCCTCCAACAACCGAAACTGCTGATCGCCGCGCACCCGACCTGGGGCGTGGATGTCGGCGCGGCGGCCACCATTCACCGCGCGCTGATTGCCCTGCGCGATGCCGGGGCGGCGATTCTGGTGATCTCTGAAGACCTCGACGAACTGTTCCAGATCAGCGACCGCCTCGGCGCGCTGTGCGGCGGGCGCCTGTCGGCGTTGCAGGACACGGCGCAAACCCGCCTCAGCGACGTCGGCGGCTGGATGGCCGGCCAGTTCGACACCCCTCAATCACAACCGGCCACGGTTTAACGGAGTTTTCCCATGTTGCTTTCCCTCGAACCCCGTGGCCGGCAATCACGCCTGATGCTGTGGTGCTCGCCGGTGCTGGCGGCGGTGCTGACGCTGGTCTGCGGATCGTTGCTGTTCATCGCCCTCGGTCACGACCCGCTGAAAACCCTGCACACGTTATTGATTGCCCCGGTCAGCGACCTGTATGGCGTCTCCGAGCTGCTGGTCAAAACCTTGCCGATTCTGCTTTGTGCGCTGGGCCTCGCAGTGGCCTATCAGGCGCGGATCTGGAACATCGGCGCCGAAGGCCAGTTGCTGCTCGGCGCCCTGGCCGGCAGTGCGCTGGCGGTGAACATCATCGATCTGCAAAGCCGTTGGGCGCTGGTACTGATCCTGCTCACCGGCACGTTTGCCGGCGCCGCGTGGGCCGGGCTCACCGCCTGGTTGCGTACCCGCTTCAACGCCAACGAAATCCTCACCAGCATCATGCTCAATTACATCGCGCTGAACCTGCTGCTGTTCTGCGTACACGGGCCGCTGAAAGATCCGGCCGGATTCAATTTTCCCGAATCGGCAATGTTCAGCGACGCCAGCCGCCTGCCGCTGTTGATGGAGGACGGTCGGGCACACATCGGCGTGTATTTCGCCTTGCTCGCGCTGGTCGCGGTGTGGGTGTTGCTGCAGAAAAGCTTCGTCGGCTTCCAGATCAAGGTGCTGGGCCTGGACAAGCGTGCGGCAGGGTTTGTCGGGTTTCGCGAGAAGCGTCTGATCTGGCTCGCACTGCTGATCAGCGGAGGATTGGCGGGACTGGCCGGTGTCTGCGAAGTCACCGGACCGATCGGCCAACTGGTGCCGCAGGTCTCGCCGGGCTACGGCTATGCGGCGATCACCGTCGCGTTTCTCGGCAGACTCAATCCGATCGGCATTCTGTTTTCCAGCCTGTTGATGGCACTGCTGTACATCGGTGGCGAGAGCGCGCAGATGACGCTGAATCTGCCGCAGGCGATCACTCAGTTATTCCAGGGAATGATGCTGTTTTTCCTGCTGGCCTGTGACGTGCTGATCCTCTATCGGCCACGCCTGAACCTGCGCTGGGTGCGGCGCACTTCTACCACCGCCGTAACCGCCGGAGCGCTGTGATGGATATCGATCTGCTGAGCAATATTTTCTACGCCATGGTGCGCTGCGGTACGCCACTGCTCTTGGTAGCACTGGGCGAACTGATCTGCGAGAAGAGCGGCGTACTCAACCTCGGTCAGGAAGGCATGATGCTGTTTGGCGCGGTGATCGGTTTCATCGTCGCGTTCAACAGTGGCAACCTGTGGCTCGGTGTGGCGCTGGCGATGCTCGCCGGGATGCTGTTGTCGTCGCTGTTTGCTCTGGTGGCGCTGGTGTTCAACGCCAATCAGGTGGCGACCGGGCTGGCGCTGACGATTTTCGGCGTCGGCCTGTCGACCTTTGTCGGCGCGGCGTGGGTCGGCAAACCGCTGGCGGGATTCGAGCCGTTGGCGATTCCATTCTTGAGTGAAATCCCGCTGATCGGCCGCATGCTGTTTGCCCAGGATCTGCTGGTGTACCTGTCGTTCGCGCTGTTCGCGCTGGTGGCGTGGGTGATCGTGAAAAGCCGTGTCGGGCTGATCATTCAAGCGGTCGGCGAGAACCCGGATGCGGCGAGTGCCATGGGTTTGCCGGTGCTGACCGTGCGCACACTGGCGGTATTGTTCGGCGGGGCGATGGCCGGTTTGGCCGGGGCATATCTGTCGCTGGCTTACACGCCGATGTGGGCCGAGAACATGACCGCCGGACGCGGCTGGATTGCCCTGGCGCTGGTGGTGTTCGCCAGTTGGCGGGTATGGAGGTTGCTGCTCGGCGCGTATCTGTTCGGACTCGCCAGCATCCTGCACCTGGTGGCGCAGGGGTTGGGGCTGGCGATTCCTTCGAGTCTGCTGGCGATGTTGCCGTACGTCGCGACCATTCTGGTGCTGGTGCTGTTGTCGCGCGATGCAGTGCGTACACGGCTGTATGCGCCGGTATCACTGGGGCAGCCGTGGCAGGCCGGGCACTAAGCCGTTACGGCTCGCGACAGCGACCGAACCGGCAACGCCTGAGCAATGCCCCATGCCACTTCGAGAACCAGGAATCCCACCACCAACAAACTGGCGCCGTGGGCCACGGCATACGTCATCCACGCGGCGAACAGAAATCGCGTCACCGCGTCATAGCGCCCATAAACCGGCTGCGGATCACGAATCCGCAGCACCGCCCACATGCACACCACCGAACCGAACAAATTGGCGATCAACAGATGCGCAGGTTCGAACGGCGGCAGCTCGCCGGGCAGCTCCAGCGCCTGACTCAGCGCCGTCAGCAACCCGTGCAACACAGCAAAACTCCACGGTGTGACAAACGCCGCCGTCACGATCAAGTCATACCAGGCGCTGCCGCGCACCACCTGCCGATACTGCGTTGAAGTCCACATCATCCTTGCTCCGAAAATTCAGGGAGCAACCACGGTAAAGCCTGGAGTATGCTCCAGGGTCAAACACTTTCGAGACCTGCAAGATGCGCATCGGTGAGTTGGCCCAGGCCTGCGATGTCAGCCGTGACACGCTGCGTTTTTACGAGGAGCGCGGATTGATCGCGGCGCAACGCAGCGCCAACGGTTATCGCGACTATCCGCCGGAGATGGTGCAATTGGTGCTCTACATCAAAACGGCGCAGCGTCTGGGCTTTACTCTCGGCGAGATCGGCAGCAGCGTTGGCGCGCTGTGGCAATCGCCAAATCCTGACACCACCGTCACGCAACTGCTGCAAGACAAACTCAAGCTGGTCGAAACCCGCATGGCCGAACTCGGCGAGCTGCGCCTCGAATTGCAGCATCGGCTCGGTCAACGCTGTCCATTGAACCCGTGATCTTTCAACTTTCAAGGAAAGCCCGTCATGTCCGCACTTAATCCTGCCAAGCACGCACTGATCATCGGCGCCTCCCGGGGCCTGGGCCTGGGACTGGTGAAAACCCTGCTGGCCGACGGCTGGCAAGTCACCGCCACGGTTCGCAATCCTTCCAATGCCGAGGCTCTCGAAGCTCTGGGCAACGTGCAGATCGAAAAACTCGACATGGACGACCAGCAAGCGGTGATCGCCCTGAGCCAGAAGCTCAAGGGCCAGACCTTCGACCTGCTGTTCGTCAACGCCGGGGTCAAAGGCCCCGAAGTGCAGACCCCGGGCGGCGCGACGCTGGCGGAAGTCGGTCAGTTGTTCTTCACCAACGCGGTGGCACCGATCAATCTGGCCCAGCGCTTTGTCGGGCAGATCCGCGACGGCAGTGGCGTGCTGGCGTTCATGAGTTCGGTGCTCGGCAGCGTGACCATGCCCGACGCGCCGGAACTGGCGCTGTACAAGGCAAGCAAAGCGGCGCTGAACTCGATGACCAACAGCTTCGTCACGCAGTTGGGCGAGCAGAAACTTACGGTGCTGTCGCTGCATCCGGGCTGGGTGAAAACCGACATGGGCGGTGAAGGTGCCGACATCGACGTGGAGACCAGCACCCGTGGCCTGGTGGATCAGGTGGATGCGTTCGCCGGCAAGGGCGGCCATCACTTCGTGAACTACAAGGGTGAAACCATTCCCTGGTAATCACTGGACCCTGTGGGGGGCTTGCCTCCGCAGGGTTATGCCGGTGTCTGGTCGGGTTGGGCTTGCCCGTCGCAACATTTTGTTCGAAACTCCGCACCTCGCCCCTCGCGGCGACCCTGGATCAGCAGACAGGGCAACACTGAGCTGGCAACCCTGAACCCCACTTTCAGAGGAGCCGGCCACAATGCCTGCGACCCGTACCTGGTTAAAAAATCCCCTCGCCATTTTCACGGCCAACGGTCTCGATGCCCGTGGCGGTCTGGTGCTGCAAGACGGTGTGATCACCGAAGTGCTCGGCGCCGGTCAGCAGCCATCGACCCCATGCAATCAAGTGTTCGATGCCCGTGAGCACGTGATCCTTCCGGGCCTGATCAATACCCATCACCACTTCTATCAGACCCTGACCCGCGCCTGGGCGCCGGTGGTCAATCAGCCGTTGTTCCCGTGGCTGAAAACCCTGTATCCGGTTTGGGCGCGCCTGACGCCTGAAAAACTTGCCCTCGCCAGCAAAGTCGCACTGGCCGAGTTGCTGTTGTCGGGGTGCACCACCGCTGCCGATCACCATTACCTGTTCCCGGATGGCCTGGAAAACGCCATCGACGTGCAAGTCGAAACCGTGCGTGAACTGGGCATGCGCGCCATGCTCACCCGTGGTTCGATGAGCCTCGGCGAGAAGGACGGCGGTCTGCCGCCACAACAGACCGTGCAGGAAGGCCAAGTAATTCTCGACGACAGTCAGCGTCTGATTCACGAGTACCACGAACGTGGCGACGGCGCGCAGATCCAGATCGCTCTGGCGCCGTGCTCGCCGTTCTCGGTGACCCCGGAAATCATGTCCGCCAGCGCCGAACTGGCGAACAAACTCGATGTGCGCCTGCACACTCACCTCGCCGAAACCCTCGACGAAGAAGACTTCTGCCTGCAACGCTTCGGCCTGCGCACGGTGGATTATCTGGACAGCGTCGGCTGGCTCGGCCCGCGCACGTGGCTGGCCCACGGCATCCATTTCAACCCCGACGAAATCGCCCGTCTCGGCGCGGCGGGCACCGGTATCTGTCATTGCCCGAGCTCGAACATGCGTCTGGCGTCCGGCATCTGCCCGAGCATCGAACTGACCGATGCCGGCGCGTTGTTCGGTCTCGGTGTGGATGGCTCGGCGTCCAACGATGCGTCGAACATGATCCTCGAAGCGCGTCAGGCCCTGTACATCCAGCGCTTGCGTTACGGCGCCGAGAAGATCACTCCGGAACGTGTGCTGGGCTGGGCGACCAAGGGTTCGGCGAGCCTGCTGGGTCGCACCGACATCGGTGAACTGGCGGTCGGCAAGCAGGCGGATCTGGCGTTGTTCAAGCTCGATGAACTGCGCTTCTCCGGCAGCCATGACCCGATTTCGGCGCTGCTGTTGTGCGGCGCGGACCGGGCGGATCGGGTGATGGTCGGCGGCAAGTGGCGTGTGGTTGACGGGCAGGTTGAAGGTCTGGATCTCAAAGGCCTGATTGCCGATCACAGCCAGGCGGCTCGGCAGTTGATTGCCGGTACCTGATCCAAGCGGAAGTCTCTGATCGTTCCCACGCTCTGCGTGGGAATGCAGCCATGGACGCTCTGCGTCCGACGTTGGGACGCAGAGCGTCCCGGTATGCATTCCCACGCGGAGCGTGGGAACGATCGGTCAACGATCAATTACAACCCAAGCAGCGACAACATGATGAACGTCGCAAACAGCACAAAGTGGGTCATGCCCTCGATGGCATTGGTCTCCCCGTCATTGAGGTTGATCGCGCTGACGATCAGCGTGATGAAGATCATCACCGTCTGCACCGGCGTCATCGCCATCTGAAACGGCTGCCCGGTGTAGAGCGCCATCGCCTCCATCACCGGCACCGTCAGGATCACCGTCGACAACGAAGCCCCCATCGCAATGTTGACCACCGACTGCATACGGTTGGCCAACGCCGCGCGCAACGCGGTCAGAATCTCCGGCGCCGCGGAAATCGCTGCCACCAGAATCGCCGTGATCACCGGTGGTGCGCCCGTCCCTTCCAGGCCCAGATCGAGGGTCTTGGACATCACCTCGGCCAGTGCGCCGATCACCACCACACCGAACACCAGAATGCCGATCGACAGCGCCAGGCTGACCGGTTTCGGCTCTTGTTCCACCGGCTCTTTCTTGCGGCGTTTGTCCGGGTAGCTGTAGCTGAAAAAGTAGCTGTGCGGCCCGACCTGCATGCGCAGGAACAACGCATAAAGCACCACCATCGCGCCGATGGTGAAGGCCGAATAGATTTTCCAGTTGGCCTCGGGAATGAACTCCGGCACCACCATCGACACGCCCATGGCGGTGAGAATCATCACGCTGTAACTGCGGGCCGAATCGTCGTTGTAGGACTGCTCGCCATGCTTGATCCCGCCCATCAGCGCGGCGAGGCCGAGGATGCCGTTGATGTCGAGCATCACCGCCGAATAAATCGTGTCGCGCACCAGCGTCGGCGAGGCTTCGTTGCTCATCATGATCGCCAGGATCACCACTTCCACCAGCACGGCGGCGAGGGTCAGGATCATCGTGCCGTACGGGTCGCCGACTTTTTCCGCGAGCAGTTCGGCCTGATGGGCGACGCGCATCGAGGCGGCGACGATAAAGGCGATCAGCACCAGCCCGGCCGTCAGCGCAACGATCTGGCCGCTGTGCAGCAACCAGTGCTCCAGTGGATACGCAACACAGGTGGCGATAACGGCCAGCAGCAGAAAACTTTCTTGCTTGAGGATGGTGAGCATGGCGGGCCTTTTTACCGAAGAGTGCGAATGAGCTACTGACTGCGGGGCGGCGCTAATGGTTCGTTACACCTTAGCGCACCAGTGGATGGCAGCTTTATCTACGCCTGCACTTTTATTGGCCTTTACGGCCTCTTCGCGGGCAAGCCCGCTCCCACAGGGATCGCGGCGTTTTGTGGGAGCGGGCTTGCCCGCGATGGGCGCGCCTCGGTTTCAAGCCAGATTGTTGTCCGCTTGGTCAGCCTTTTGCATTGCCCTCCCCACACACAACAAAAGGGAGTACGCGTTCATGCAAAAACGTCCACTGCAAACACTGCTGTGCATCGCCATGGGCCTTGGCCTCAGCCTGAGCGCCAGTGCCGCCGATCCACTGAAAGTCGGCTTCGTCTACATCGGCCCCATCGGCGACCACGGCTGGACGTATCAGCATGAACAGGGACGCAAGGCGCTGGCGGAAAAACTCGGCACACAGATCACCACCAACTATGTGGAAAACGTCGCCGAGGGCGCGGATGCCGAGCGGGTGATCCGCAACATGGCCAAGGACAATTACGACCTGATCTTCACCACCTCGTTCGGCTACATGAACCCGACGGTGAAAGTCGCCAAGCAGTTTCCCAAGGTGACCTTCGAACACGCCACCGGCTACAAGCAGGACAAGAACCTCGGCACCTATCTCGCGCGTACCTACGAGGGCCGTTACGTCGGTGGTTTCCTCGCGGCGAAGATGACCAAGAGCAAAAAAATCGGCTACGTCGCCTCGTTCCCGATCCCGGAAGTGATCCGTGACATCAACGCCATTCAACTGGCCTTGAACAAGTACAACCCCGGCACCGAAATCAAAGTGGTGTGGGTCAACTCGTGGTTCGACCCGGGCAAAGAGGCCGACGCGGCCAACGCGCTGATTGATCAGGGCGTGGACGTGGTGTTCCAGCACACCGACAGCCCGGCGCCGATCCAGGCTGCCGAGCGACGCGGTGTGTATGCCGTGGGCTACGCTTCGGACATGGCGCACTTCGGCCCGAAAGCGGTGCTGACTTCGATCGTCAACGACTGGGCGCCGCACTACATTCAGGCGACCCAGAGCGTGATCGACCACAACTGGAAATCCCAGGACTACTGGGGCGGGTTGAAGGAAGGCACAGTCGAACTGCCGATCAGCGATCTGGTGCCGGCACCGGTGAAGGCCGAAGCCGAGCAGATCATCGCTGACATCAAGAGCGGCACCCTGCAACCGTTCACCGGGCCGATCAAGGATCAGGCCGGGGCCGAGAAAATCCCGGCGGGGGTCAGCGCCACCAACGCCGAACTGGCGTCGATGAATTACTACGTCGAAGGCATGAAGGCCGAGATGCCGAAGTAATCCACCTGCCCCTGACCGCTCCCTCTGCATCGGAGCGGTCGCTAACGAGCATTCGAAATGAACCAACTTCCGATCATCGACATCTCGCCGCTCTACTCCGACGACCAGAACGCCTGGCCGGCCGTCGCCGAACAGATCGACCACGCCTGCCGCGAATGGGGCTTCTTCTACATCAAGGGGCATCCGATTTCTGCGCAGCGCATTGCATCCCTGCTCGATCACGCGCAACGCTTCTTCGCGCTGCCGGAAGCAGAAAAGCTCAGGATCGACATCACCCAGACCCGTCATCACCGCGGCTACGGGGCCATCGCCACCGAACAGCTCGACCCGGACAAACCCAGCGACCTCAAGGAAACCTTCGACATGGGCCTGCATCTGCCGGCCGATCATCCCGAGGTGCTGGCAGCAAAACCCTTGCGTGGCCCCAACCGTCATCCTGCCATTCCCGGCTGGGAAACGTTGATGGAACAGCACTACCTCGACATGCAAGCGCTCGCGCAAACCCTGCTGCGCGCCATGACGTTAGCGCTGGGCATCGAACGCGACTTCTTCGACACGCGCTTCAACGAGCCGGTCAGCGTGCTGCGGATGATCCACTACCCGCCGCGCCACACCGCCAGTTCCGCCGAACAGCAAGGTGCGGGCGCGCACACCGATTACGGCTGCATCACGCTGCTGTATCAGGACGCGGCCGGCGGCTTGCAGGTGAAAAACGTCAAAGGCCAGTGGATCGACGCACCGCCCATCGACGGCACCTTCGTGGTCAACCTCGGCGACATGATGGCGCGCTGGAGCAACGACCGTTATCGCTCGACCCCGCACCGGGTGATCAGCCCGCTCGGGGTGGATCGCTACTCGATGCCGTTCTTCGCCGAACCGCACCCGGACACCCGTATCGAGTGCCTGCCCGGTTGCCAGGACGCACAGCATCCGGCGAAATATCCGACCACCACCTGCGCCGAATTCCTGCTGTCGCGCTTCGCCGATACCTACGCCTATCGACGGGAGCAGGAAGCGGTGTGATGGATCGGTTGGTCAGGTTTTGCCAATTGTTTCGGCGGGCATCTGTAGAATGCTCGCCATTGCACCTGATGAGAAAAGAATATGTACGACTGGCTCAACGCCCTGCCCAAGGCCGAACTGCACCTGCACCTCGAAGGCTCGCTGGAGCCCGAGCTGCTGTTCGCCCTGGCCGAACGCAACAAGATCGCCCTGCCGTGGAGCGACGTCGAAACCCTGCGCAAGGCTTACGCCTTCAACAACCTGCAGGAATTCCTCGACCTGTATTACCAGGGCGCCGACGTGCTGCGCACCTCCCAGGATTTCTACGACCTGACCTGGGCCTATCTGCTGCGCTGCAAAGAACAGAACGTGATTCACACCGAGCCGTTCTTCGATCCGCAGACCCACACCGACCGTGGCATCCCGTTTGAAGTGGTGCTCAACGGCATCGCCGCCGCGCTGAAGGATGGCGAGCAGCAACTGGGCATCACCAGCGGTTTGATCCTGAGCTTCCTGCGCCATCTGAGCGAGGAAGAAGCACAGAAAACCCTCGACCAGGCGCTGCCGTTCCGTGATGCGTTTGTTGCGGTAGGTCTGGACAGTTCCGAAATGGGCCACCCGCCGAGCAAGTTCCAGCGCGTGTTCGACCGTGCCCGTCATGAAGGTTTCCTGACCGTGGCTCACGCTGGCGAAGAAGGTCCGCCGGAGTACATCTGGGAAGCCATCGACCTGCTGAAAATCCAGCGCATCGACCATGGCGTACGCGCCATCGAAGACGAGCGTCTGATGCAGCGGATCATCGACGAGCAGATCCCGCTGACCGTGTGCCCGCTGTCGAATACCAAGCTCTGCGTGTTCGATCACATGTCCCAGCACAATATCCTCGACATGCTCGAGCGTGGCGTGAAGGTCACGGTGAACTCCGATGACCCGGCGTACTTCGGCGGTTATGTCACCGAGAACTTCCATGCGCTGCACGAACATCTGGGCATGACCCAGGATCAGGCCAAACGCCTGGCGCAGAACAGCCTGGATGCGCAGTTGGTGAAACCGTAACAGCACAAGGCCGTTCGAACACACCCGTGTTCGAACGGCTTTTCAGTTCTCAGCGCACAACCGCTTCAGTCAACTCTTCCAGCGTCTTGCCCCGGGTCTCCATCCCGAACAGCCACACCACCCCCGCCGCAATCGCAAAGCACAATGCCCCCAGCGCAAAAACCCCGCCCTGCCCGGTGATCGGGAACACCAGCCCGGTGACCAATGGCCCGAGCAGAGAACCTACGCGTCCAATGGCCGAGGCGAACCCCGAGCCCGTCGCTCGCGCCGAGGTCGGATACAGCTCCGGCGTATAGGTGTAGAGCACCGCCCACATGCCGAACAGGAAAAACTGCATCAACAGCCCAGTACCGATCAGCAGCGCCACGTTGCCGCCAAACACAGCGCTTTGTCCGTACAGAAACGCCATCACCCCGCCGCCAAGCAACGTGACGATGCACACCGGCTTGCGGCCCCAACGCTCCACCAGCCAGGCCGCCATCAGGAAGCCGGGAATCCCGCCGAGGGAAATCAGCACGGTGTAATACACCGACTGAGTCACGGCAAAACCCGATTGTTGCAGCAACGCGCTGAGCCACGAGGTCAGGCCGTAAAAACCGAGCAACGCGAAGAACCACAGGCTCCAGATCATCGTCGTGCGCTGGCGATACAGCGGCGACCAGATCTGTTTGAGCGCCGAAAGGAAATGGCCCGGAGGTGTCACGCTTCGCGGCAGGCGAACCGGCTCCGGCAATGCGGCACCACCGAGTGAGGCCTGTACCCGCGCCTCGATGCCGCGTAAAACCTTGTCCGCCTCGTCATGCTTGCCGGCCTGTTCCAGCCAGCGCGGCGACTCGGGAATGAAAAAGCGGATCGCCAGGACGAACACCGCCGGCACCGCCAGCACCAGAAAGATGTCGCGCCAGCCAATCAATGGCAGCAGGAAATACGACAGCACCCCGGCAGCCACAAAACCCAGCGGCCAGAAACCGTCCATCAACGCGATATAACGACCCCGACGCTGGGCGGGGATCAACTCCGACAGCATCGACTGGGCAATCGGAAACTCCATGCCCATGCCGATTCCCAGCAGAATGCGAAACAGCGTCAGGCTCTCGACCGTCTGCGCCGTGGAACACAGGTAACTGGCCAGCCCCCACAGGACGATGCTCCACTGGAACACCGGTTTGCGACCGAACCGATCAGCCAACAGACCGGACAGCGACGCCCCCAGCACCATGCCGAAAAAACTCGAACTGGCCAGCAGGCCGGCCTGCGCACTGCTCAGGCCGAACTCGGCTTTGATCGAGCCGAGCAGGAAAGTCATCATCGCCAGATCCATGGAGTCGAAGAAAAACGCCAGGGCGATGATGATGAAGATGATCCGGTGATAACCGCTGACTGGCAGGCGCTCCAGTCGATCTGCCGCGCTGAAGTTTCCCGTGTCCATACCACCTCCTCAATCCGAAAAGTCCCCGGATCGAGTGTGCGCGATAGCGGTTGCGCGCCTGTGCCAGATGCGACGTGTTCGCAGCCGTTGGCGACGCCAGTAGCACATCAGTGGAAGAGAACGCTCTACAACGCCATTTCCAGCTCGGTTTCACAGGCAAATCGATGAATTTCCCGCTGGCCCGCCGCCGTCAATTGCAGGGCACGGGAATCGTTGGGCAGCACCAGCCACCCCGACTGCATGAACAACTGCAGCAATGCCGCCCCCAGTGATCCGCCCATGTGCGGGCGACGCTCGCTCCAGTCCGGGCAGGCACACGCCACCTGGACGTTGCGATGGGCCAGCGCCTGGATGTACACACCGCGCCCAGCCAATTGTGTCGAGCCTTTGTGCGTCACGACCACCCGGTTTTCAAGCTGCTCGATCCAGCCGGCGTCGAGCAGTCGCTGGTACAGGTCGGCGGCCAGCGTTCCCCCCAGATGGTCGTCGCAAAACCGGGCGCGCAGCAGTGACGAGGGGGCGGCCTGGGGTCTGACGGCCGGCGAGGCACGCTTGAACACGGCAGGGATTTCTCGCGGAGCGCTGGCCAGAGTGGCGCTGGCCAGGGCTTCGATGGCCGCACCGATTTCGGGCGCCGCCAGGCGGAAGAAGCGTTTGCGGCCGCGCGCCTCGACCTTCAACAGACCGCCAGCGGACAAGCGCCCCAGATGCGCACTGGCTGACGACGGAGAAAGCCCCGCCAGCAACGCCAGTTCCTCGGTCTGCCGCGCCGAGCCATCCATGAGCGCCCACATCATTGCGCTGCGTTTGGGATCGGCCAGCAACGTGGCGATCTGGCTGATGCAAGGTGCATGTTCCATCTATTCACTCCCTGTTGAATCGTATCGTCTACAGCTCATAGACATCTTGACCAGTAATCAGTCGTCGGCCAAGGCGCGCAAAAGACCTTGAGCCGAAGCGAGGCAGCGCGCCGCAGCGAGAAAACCGCAGCAATGTCGCAACCCTCGTCCCTACCCGGACGGTTGCGGTCTGATCGTTCTCGCATCGGCCTTTTGGTACGGGCATCAGGCGGCCGCTAGTATAAGCGGGTTGCTCGCTGCGTCCTCTGCCGGAGCGCCCGTGGCTGGTGATTGTTCCTGAGAGAAATTTCGCTATTTACCTGCGACTAATGATCAGTCTCCGTGAAAACGGGAAATCGGCTACTCAATTCGGCGCAACGACTGGCGAGCATTTCCCTCAGAAGGTTCACCGGCTTACTCAATTGTGCGCGATGGGCGCACAGCAGATTCAGCGGAGCGCGTTCGCAGAGCAACTCCGGCAACAGCACTTTCAGCCGTCCCGCCAGCACATCACCGGCCACATCGAGCCAGGACTTGTAAGCGATGCCGGCTCCCGCCACCGCCCACAGGCGAACCACATCGGCGTCGTCACTGAAGCGGTCGCCACTGACGGTCAGGCCGACCTCGCGCCTGCCGTCATGAAAACTCCAATGGTCATGTACCCGGCCGCCGAGCATGTACAGCAGGCAGTTGTGCTGCGCGAGTTGTTCCAGATGCAGCGGCTCGCCGTGCCTGGCCAGGTAGGCGGGGGATGCGCACAGTACCCGTCGGTTGTGCGGGGCAATCGGCAACGCCACCAGGCTCGAATCCTCCGGCTCGCCGTAGCGCAAGGCGATGTCTACCGGCTGGCGAAACAGATCAGCGATGCGGTCACCCAGCAGCAGACGTACCGTCAGCTTCGGGTGTTCGTGCTGAAAATCGTCGAGCCACGGCAACAGCAGGTTGCGACCGAAATCCGAAGGCGCCGACAGCTGCAGAATCCCGCTGACCTGATCCTGCCCGCTGGCCAGCAGACGCCGACCCTCATCGAGGTTGCTCAGCGCCGCCCGGGCGTACTCGAGAAACCCCTCGCCTTCGGCCGTCAGCCGCAAACTGCGAGTGGAGCGTGCCAACAGCCGCGCGCCCAGTTGCTGTTCTATACGTTTGAGCGCGGCACTGGCCACAGCGGCGGACAGGTCCATCACCCGAGCCGCCGCCGACAGGCTGCCCAGATCCGCCGCCCGGACAAACAACTGCAAGTCATCGAAACGCAGCATTCCCAGCCCCGATTATCAAAAAAATATTGAAAGAGACTGCTCTTTTAGCCGGTTTTATCTCCGGCAGAAATAGCCAATCATGCCATCCATCGAATTCATCCCGTCCCGGAGTCGAACATGTCCCAGCCTTTCACCGCCATCGCCACCCTGATTGCCCGACCTGGCCAGCAGGACGCCCTCGAACAGCACCTGCGCGCCCTGATTGAACCGACCCGCGCCGAAGCCGGTTGCGGTCAGTACGAACTGCACCAGGACCTGGCCAATCCGCTGGCCTTCTACATGATTGAGCAGTGGGCCAGCGACGAAGCCCTGCAAGCCCACGATGCCAGCGCCCATATCCAGCATTTCCGCAGCCAGGCCGAGGCGTTCCTCGAACACTTCGAACTCAAGCGTCTGCGCGTCATCGCCTGAAGCCTTCCTTTATTCACTTTCGGAGTTCTCCATGAAAGCTATCGCCTATTACGCCTCGCTCCCGATCAGCGACGAAAAATCCCTGCAAGACATCGAACTGCCGGAGCCGGTTGCCGGCCCGCGCGACTTGCTCGTCGAAGTCAAAGCGATTTCGGTCAACCCGGTCGACACCAAGGTTCGCCAGAACGTCGCGCCGGAAGGCGGCGCCGCCAAGGTGCTGGGTTGGGACGTGGCTGGTGTGGTCAAGTCGGTCGGCAGTGAAGTGACCCTGTTCAAGGCCGGCGACAAGGTGTTCTACGCCGGCTCCATCGCCCGGGCCGGTGGCAACAGCGAATTGCACGTGGTGGATGAGCGGATTGTCGGCCACATGCCGAAAACCCTCGGCTTCGCCGAAGCCGCCGCCCTGCCGCTGACTGCGATCACGGCCTGGGAGCTGTTGTTTGAACGGCTACAGATTCGCGAAGGCAACACCGATGAAGACCAGAGCCTGCTGATCGTCGGCGCGGCCGGCGGCGTCGGTTCGATCCTCACCCAACTGGCCAGCCAGTTGACCGGACTCAAGGTGATCGGCACCGCCTCCCGCCCGGAGACCCGTGACTGGGTGACGGAGCTGGGCGCTGATCTGGTGATCGATCACAGTCAGCCGCTGAGCGAGGAACTGAAACGCACCGGTGTCACTCACGTGACCCATGTCGCCAGCCTGACCCAGACCGAACAACATCTGGATCAACTGGTCGAGGCCCTGGCGCCGCAAGGCAAACTGGCGCTGATCGACGATCCGAAGGCGCTGGACGTGACCAAGCTCAAGCGCAAGAGCCTGTCGCTGCACTGGGAGTTCATGTACACCCGCTCGCTGTTCGAAACGCCGGACATGATCGAGCAGCACAAACTGCTCAACCGGGTGGCCGGGCTGATCGACAGCGGAACGTTGAAAACCACAGTCGGCGAACACTTCGGCACAATCAACGCAAGCAACCTGCGCCGTTCCCATGAATTGCTGGAAAGCGGCAAGGCCAAGGGGAAAATTGTTTTAGAAGGTTTCTAAAACTCGCGAGACCGCAGCCTTCTCCAGCCTCCGATGTGGCTGGCTCGGGGGCTGCGGTCGCGTTTTGCCGTCAGTCAGATGCTTGACCCTTGTCACAATTGCGATCGTATTCAGGACTACAATCGAGTCCTCTGCGATGCAATCTTTTACGTCCGGGAGGTCAGCAATGAAGATCCTGATAAAAGAAGTGGCAAAGTCCCAATGGCAAGTTCGTCTCGACCAGCACGCCGTGACCTTCCGCAGTGAGGCCGAGGCCCGCGCCTTCACTCGCACCCTCGAAGCGCGTATCTGCGCGCCCCACCAGATTCCCGACCTTGGCCAGCAACGCGCTGTCGGCTGAGGCTTTCTTCTTTAGATTTCAGCCTGCGCCTTTGCCAGCGCCCGGGCATTCTGCATGCGCCGGGTGAGTGTCGCCGCGCAGACGACCAACAGACCGCACAGGCTGATGACCATGGCCATCGGCACGGCGCTGCCATCGTGCAGGATGCCCACCAGCGCCGAAGCCCCGGCGGCGACGCTGAATTGCATGCTGCCGAGCAACGCTGAAGCACTGCCGGCGCGACCGCCCTGCCCGTTCATCGCACACGCCGCCGCATTGGGGCTGATGCAACCAAGGCTGGCCACGCAGATGAACAACGGGATCAGCAGTGGCCACAGGGCCTCGGTGTGCAAGGCGCTGACCGCGAACAGCGTCAGCCCGGCGGCCAGGTAAACCCAGACCGCCCGTGACAGCAGAAAGGCCGGACCGCGCTTGGCCAGCAGGCGCGCATTGACCTGTGCGACCAGAATGAACCCGGCCGCGTTGGTGCCGAACAGCCAGCCGAAATGCTCGGCCGGTACGCCATACAGCTTGATGAAAATGAACGGGGAGCCGGCGATGTAGGCAAACATCCCGGCAATGGCGATGCCGCCGGTCAGGGCATGCCCCATGTAGACCGGATCGGCCAGCAGCCGGCCGTACTGACGCAGGGCACCGGACAACGGCTGACGCGGAACATGCGCCGGCAGACTTTCCGGCAGGCCGAGGGCCACCGCCAGCCCGGCGAGGGCACTGAACGCTGTCAGCACCAGGAAGATCGACTGCCAGCCCGTGGTGTTGACCAGCAGACCGCCGAGCATCGGCGCCAGAATCGGTGCCAGCCCCATCACCAGCATCAGTTGCGAGAAGACTTTTGCCGAACCCACCGCATCGCACTTGTCGCTGACCACCGCCCGGGCAATCACCATCCCCGCGCAACCGCCCAGCGCCTGCACAAGCCGCGCTCCGATCAGCCACTCCAGGTTCGGCGCGTAGGCGCAGGCCACTGACGCCAGCGTGAACAGCGTCAGACCGATCAGCAACGGAATCCGCCGTCCGAAACGATCCGCCACCGGCCCGTAAGCCAGTTGACCAATGGACAGACCAAAGAAGTAAGCCGACAGCGTCAGCTGAACGTCTTTCTCATCGGTGCCGAACGCCAGCGCCATGGTGGGAAAGGCGGGTAGATAGAAGTCGATCGCCAACGGACCAAAAGCGGTCAGGGCACCGAGAATCAGAAGGGTACGGAAGTTCATCAGGCGTCCAGTTCGGGCGGCGGTTGGTTGGGCAGTCGGACTGACTATGCAGCCCGACAGTCTAGCCGCGCGAGGACGCCTTGAACATTCCGGTAGCTCGCTAACTATTAAAAAGATCAGGCGAGTTTGATGGCGTAGCCTTCTTCGCTGATCGCCTCGATCACCTGCTCGGCACTCAGCGCACTTTCGACGCCGACCTCCTTCCCCGCCAGATCGACCCGCACGCTGGCGGCCGGATCCTTGCTCTGCACCGCCTGAGTGACGGCTTTGACACAGTGACCGCAGGACATGCCTTCAACAGTGAACACTTGCATGGAATGACTCCTTTGAGTGAGGTTGCCGGCAGTTTCGGGCTTGCCACGATGGCAAGGTCAAGTTCTGCAAAAAACTGCCGGGCTGGCAATCGGCGCCGCGCTCGGCCAAGCTGCGTGCATCAATGACTTGAATTCAGGAGATTCAGCCATGCGCTGGTCAGCTTTCAGCCTGTTTGGCGTACTCAGCCTTTTTGCCGCAATCCCTTCGGTGCAGGCCGCCGGGGAAGATTACGGGGTGCTGATCATTTCCCGCGAGCGCCTGGAAGTCGCGACTTCCTGCGAAATCGGCGTTTACATTCAGGATCAACTGTCGGCGCGCCTGTTCCAGGAGCAAAGCACCTCGTTCAACCTGCCGCCGGGCAATGTGTCGCTGCGCCTGAAGCTGCTGCCGGGGCAAATGCCGGGCTGCAACCCGGGCATGCTCGCGCCGGGCTCGCAGGAGATAAAACTGCATGCCGGTGACATCCTGAAATTCCGCATCGCGATGAACCAGGAAGGCATGTACCTCAAGCCGACCGGCCTCGGTTACTGACACTTTCGGATTGGCGCTTGACCTTGCCAGCATGGCAAGGTTGATCCTGTAGACCTCTTCTACAGGGAGTAAGACCGATGTCCGATTCCATCACGTTCGATCTGCCCATCAGCGGCATGACCTGCGCCAGTTGCGCCGGCCGTGTCGAGCGGGCGTTGAGCAAAGTCAGCGGCGCCAGTGCCGTCAGCGTCAACCTCGCCACCGAACAGGCCCGGGTGCAGGCCCCCGGCGACAGCCTGCCGGCGTTGATGGAGGCGGTCGAACGCGCCGGTTACAGCGTGCCGCAGCAAACCGTGGAATTGAACATCGACGGCATGACCTGCGCCTCCTGCGTCGGTCGCGTCGAACGCGCCCTGAACAAGGTTGCGGGGGTGAAAAGCGTCAGCGTCAATCTCGCCAATGAACGCGCCCACCTCGAATTGCTCGGCGCGGTCGACCCGCAAACCCTGATCGCCGCCGTGAGCAAGGCCGGCTATTCGGCCAGTCTCTTCGAACTCGAACACCCGCAAACAGACAATCGCCAGCAACGCCTGAACCATGAGCGCTGGGCGTTGATCTGCGCCATCGCCCTCGCCTTGCCGTTGGTGCTGCCGATGCTGCTGCAACCGTTCGGCATTCACTGGATGCTCCCGGCCTGGGCGCAATTCGCCCTCGCCACCCCGGTGCAATTCATCTTCGGCGCACGCTTCTACGTCGCCGCTTGGAAAGCCGTACGCGCCGGGGCCGGCAACATGGACTTGCTGGTAGCGCTGGGGACCAGCGCCGGATACGGCCTGAGTCTCTATGAGTGGGCCACCGCCGCCGGGCGCATGCCGCACCTGTATTTCGAGGCCTCGGCAGTGGTCATCGCGCTGGTGCTGCTTGGCAAATACCTGGAAAGCCGTGCCAAACGCCAGACCGCCAGCGCCATCCGTGCTCTGGAAGCGTTGCGGCCAGAGCGGGCAATTCAAGTCATCGATGGCCGCGAACAGGACGTCGCTATCAGCGCCCTGCGCCTCGGTGACCTCGTACTGGTCAAACCCGGCGAACGTTTCCCGGTGGACGGCGAAGTGCTGGAAGGCCAGAGCCATGCCGACGAAGCGTTGATCAGCGGCGAAAGCCTGCCGGTGCCCAAACAACCGGGCGACAAGGTCACCGGCGGGGCGATCAACGGCGAAGGCCGCTTGCTGGTGAGCACCACGGCGCTCGGCGCGGAAAGCGTGCTGGCGCGGATCATCCGTCTGGTGGAGGACGCCCAGGCCGCGAAAGCACCGATCCAGAAACTGGTGGATAAAGTCAGTCAGGTGTTCGTGCCGACGGTTCTGCTGCTGGCCCTGGCCACGCTGATCGGCTGGTGGCTGTACGGCGCGCCGCTGGAAACCGCGCTGATCAACGCCGTCGCGGTGCTGGTGATCGCCTGCCCTTGTGCCCTCGGTCTGGCGACACCCACCGCGATCATGGCCGGCACTGGCGTGGCCGCGCGGCACGGAATTCTGATCAAGGACGCCGAAGCACTGGAACGTGCCCATGAAGTCAGCGCCGTGGTGTTCGACAAGACCGGCACCCTGACCTCCGGCACGCCACGCATCGCACATTTCAGTGCAGTCGACGGTGACGAAAACGCCCTGCTGACAGCCGCCGGCGCGCTGCAACGCGGCAGCGAACATCCGCTGGCCAAAGCTGTACTGGATGCCTGTAGCGAGCGCAATCTGACGGTGCCCGATGTCAGCGACAGCCAGTCCCTGCCCGGGCGCGGCATCGCCGGCAGCCTCGATGGTCGGCGCCGGGCCCTGGGCAACCGGCGCTTGCTGGAAGAAAGCGGTCTGAATGCCGGAGACCTGAGCGAGTCCGCAAAGGCTTGGGAAACCGAGGGTCGAACGCTGTCCTGGCTGATCGAGCAAAGTCCGGCGCCCCGCGTACTCGGCCTGTTCGCCTTCGGCGACACCCTCAAGCCAGGCGCGCTGCACGCGGTGCAACAACTGGCCGCCCAGCACATCCACAGCCACCTGCTGACCGGCGACAACCGCGGCAGCGCCAGGGTGGTCGCCGAAGCGCTGGGCATCGAAAACGTCCATGCCGAAGTGCTGCCAGCGGAGAAAGCCGCCACCGTCGCCGAGCTGAAAAAAACCGGCGTCGTGGCCATGGTCGGCGACGGCATCAACGACGCCCCGGCACTGGCCGCTGCCAACATCGGCATCGCCATGGGCGGCGGCACCGACGTGGCGATGCACGCCGCCGGCATCACCCTGATGCGCGGCGATCCGCGGCTGGTGCCGGCCGCGCTGGAGATCAGCCGCAAGACCTATGCGAAGATCCGCCAGAACCTGTTCTGGGCCTTCGTCTACAACCTGATCGGCATTCCGCTGGCGGCGTTCGGCTTCCTCAATCCGGTGCTGGCCGGTGCGGCGATGGCCCTGTCGAGCGTCAGCGTGGTGAGCAATGCGCTACTGTTGAAAACCTGGAAACCCGAGGATCTGGAGGACAACCGATGAACATCGGCCAAGCGGCCCGCCACAGTGGCCTGAGCGCGAAGATGATCCGTTATTACGAGTCGATCGGTCTGCTCAAGGCTGCCCATCGCACCGACAGCGGCTATCGCGTCTACGGCGACGATGACCTGCACACGCTGGCATTCATCAAGCGTTCGCGGGACCTGGGCTTTTCGCTGGAGGAAGTCGGCAAGCTGCTGACCCTCTGGCAGGATCGCCAGCGCGCCAGCGCCGATGTGAAGGCCCTGGCCCGCCAGCACATCGACGAGCTGAATCAGAAGATCCGCGAACTCGGCGAACTGCGCGACACCCTGCAGGATCTGGTCGAGCACTGCCACGGCGACCATCGCCCGGACTGTCCGATCCTCAAGGAACTGGCGTCGGGCTGCTGCGCGCAACCCGCGCGCGCCTGAGCAGCAGGATTTTCATCGACAGCACTGTGGCGAGGGGAATGCCGTGGAACAGCAGCACCACGGCACCCGGCGCCCACCACTCATAGAACGGTGCGGCGATCAGCATGCCGACGCCGAATCCGGTCATCTGCAACAGCGTCAGGAAACTGAAGATCGGCAGGCGCAAGGGCTCCGGCTCCCGTTGCAGGCGTGACATCAGACCGACTTCCGAGAATCCGTCGCCCAGTCCGGCCGGCAGCGAAAACAGCAACAGACCGACGACGCTGTGCTGCTGGAACATCAGGATGAAACCGCAGGACATCAGCAGCACGCCACCGAAATAGCGGCGCTCGAGATGAACGTTTTCCGAGCCGTTCAGGCGACTGGCGATCCGCGCGCCGAGCAGTTTGCCGGCGGCCCACACCGCAAGCATCAGGCCCAGCGTGGTGCTGGCCGAGTCCGGCGTCAGCAGTTTGGAGATGATCGGAAAACCGACGTTGTGCGCAGCGCTGCCAAGGGTGTCGGCCATGGTCACCGCCAGCATCGCCGCCACCACCGGAGCGCTGCGCAAGCCCTGGACCAACGCTGACCATTCGCTGCGCTCATCGCTTGATTCGGCCACCGGCTCAGGTGCACTGAACCGCAGCGGCGCAATCAACACTGCCGCCAGCAGATAGGTCACCGCGTTCAGCGCGAACACCGTTTCAAAACCAAACCCCGCAACCAACAACCCGGACACCAGACTGCCGCCGACCATCGCCATGGACGAGGCGGACGTGATCCAGGCATTGGTCTTGAGCAACTGCGCCGGCTCGATCAAGCGCGGCAACTGGCTGTTGAGGCCGATGGCGAACATCGAATTGCCAAAGCCCAGGCCGAACGCGATCAGCGGCAGCAACAACGCCTGCTGACTGACCGGCACGATCAGCAACAGCCCGAGCACAGCGGCGCGCAGCAGATCGAAGGCCATCAACGGCAGACGGCCACTGCATCGACGATAGAACGCGGTGCCGATCAGACTCGCAAAGATTCCGCCGCCCACGCGACTGGCGAGAAAAATCCCCACGCTCATCGCGCTGTTGCTCAGCAGGTAGACATAAGTGGCCAGCGCAACCATGTTCAGGAAAGCGCCGAAATCGGAAATCAGCCGGGCCGTGATGATCAGCCGGGAATTGCGGGAAATGGTGGTCACAATCAATCCTTGAATGTGTAAAACCCGGCCGAAGCCGGGTTTTCTTTTTCAGATGCTCACTGCATCCACGGTGGCGGAGGCGGTTCGTCGGACTTGCCCTTGGGCTCGTCGTCCGCCGCGCGAATGGCTTGCTTGCGCTCCTCATCCAGACGCGCCGCTTCGATCTCGCGCAGCACCCCGCCGACATCGGCCAGGTCCTCGGGATCGTCGAACTCGCCGGTCAGCACGCTGGCCGGGTGCAACGTACCCGCTTCGTACAGCGCCCACATTTCCTTGGCGTATTTGGTCTTCTTCAACTCCGGGGCGAAGCGACCGAAGTACGAAGCCATGTTGCCGACGTCACGCTCGAGCATGCTGAACGCGTGGTTGTTGCCGGCGGCGTCCACCGCTTGCGGCAGGTCGATGATGACCGGGCCGGTTGGCGTCAGCAGCACGTTGAACTCGGAGAGGTCACCGTGCACCAGACCGGTACACAACATCAGCACGATCTGCGAAATCAGGAACGCGTGATATTCGCGGGCCTGATCCGGCTCCAGCACCACGTCGTTCAGACGCGGCGCGGCATCGCCGTATTCGTCGGCCACCAGCTCCATCAGCAGCACGCCCTCGAGGAAGTCGTACGGCTTGGGCACACGCACTCCGGCGTTGGCGAGGCGGAACAGCGCCGCGACTTCGGCGTTCTGCCAAGCGTCTTCGGCTTCCTTGCGCCCGAACTTGGAACCCTTGGCCATGGCCCGGGCCTGTCGGCTGTTGCGAACCTTGCGGCCTTCCTGATACTCGGCCGCCTGGCGGAAACTGCGTTTGTTCGCCTCCTTGTAGACCTTTGCGCAACGTAACTGATTGCCGCAGCGCACCACATAAACAGCTGCTTCTTTGCCACTCATGAGTGGACGCAGCACTTCGTCGACCAGACCGTCCTCGATCAGGGGTTCAATGCGTTTTGGAGTCTTCATCAGCTTTTATTGTGGGTCCTTTATTACCAAACACGCGAATGTCACTCGTTATACGGCAATCCTCGCATCGCGGGGAGGGGTTGCCGACCTGTGAACCTGAAGATGCACACACTGTGCCGGATAAACCGGGCCGATCCGCCTCTTTATCGACCGCTGCGAATCATAGCCGAGGCTGCCGAAGTTGTTGGAGACAGGACTTGAGGGCATTTGCGACAGAATCTGACATCCCGCTGCACACAGCTCGTAAGAATTTTCTCTGCCGGCCTCAATTTCCCTCTCGTGCGGCCGAATTCCTCTGTGACAGAGGAATTTGTCCGACAATCGTTCCCAAAAAAATGTCGATGTCGCACCCAAGGAAACGGGTGAGAAATAGGTTTTTCGGCTGCCAATAACCGCGAGTCATCTGCACTGCGTGGGCCTACAAGAAAATCTGGAGCGCGGATGAACATCAAACAGAAGTTGACCTGGGCGTTTGCAATCATCGCCTGCTTGCCCGTGGTGCTGGTCGCCACGCTGGTGGTACTGAACCTGCGCAGCGATGCCCGGGACGATTTTGTCGACAGCAGCGGGCGCGAGATCCGTCAGGTCAGCAATGCCATGCAGCTGTTTTTCGACGGCATCAGCCAGAACGTCGATTACCTGGCGGCGCAACCATTGGTCAAAAACGCCGACGGCAGCGTGCGCAGCCGCATGAGCGCCAACGCTTCCGACACCTCGGATGGCGAGATCGACAAACAACTGTTTGCACTGTTCGAGGGGCTGGCCAAATCCCACCCGGCCTACTCCTACGTGTCCTATGGATTGAACAGCGGCGGCTATGCCTTCTGGCCGGGCGATCCGAAGATGGCCAACTACGACCCGCGCACCCGCCCCTGGTACAAGACCGCCATGGCCAACCCGGGCAAGACCCTGCGCACCGAAGCCTACTACTGGGCCGGCGATGACGCGGTACTGGTCAGCACCGTGCGCGCGGTCGCCAACCAGTTGGGTGCCCAGGGTGGCGTGGTCAACATTGACGTGTCGCTCAAGCAGCTGACCGAGATCGTCAAACAGATCAAGCTCGGCGAAAGCGGTTATCTGATGCTGATGGAAAACACCGGCACGGTGCTGGTCGACCCGAAGCAACCGGAGCACAACTTCAAACGACTCGACAGCCTCGGCGACGGCTACGCGCAACTGGCCAAGGCCGGCAAAGGCCTGGTTGACATCGAGCTCAACGGCGAGCGCTACATGGCCAATGTCTGGCCCTCTGAGCAACTGGGCTGGACCTTCATCGGCCTGATCAAACAGAACGACGTGATGAGCTCGGCCACTAAACTCACCTGGCTGATCGCAATCATCGCTGCCGTGCTGGCGGTGTTCTTCGCGGTGGTCGGCGCCAGTTTCGCCAGCCTGATCGTGCGGCCGATCCGCAGCGTGGCCAGCGGTCTGGAAGGCATCGCCCAGGGCGAAGGCGACCTGACCAAGAACCTCGACATCCGTGGCAGCGACGAAACCGCGCAACTGGCCAACTGGTTCAACCAGTTCCTTACCGCGATCCGCAGTCTGATCCAGCACATCGGCGGCGCGGCCGGGAAAATCCTCGCCACTTCGCAGAGCTCGACCCGGGTCTCCGGCGACATGGCCGAAGCGGCCGGGCGCCAGCGCGAAGCGGTGGACATGGTCTCGACCGCGTTCCACGAAATGGTCGCCACCGCCAACGAAGTCGCCCGCTCGTGCAGCCAGGCGGCGGAGTCGGCCGACAGCGGCCAGCGCCAGGCCCGCGAAGGTCAGCAGCAGATCGATGCGGCGGTGCACAGCGTCGATCAACTGAGCCAGGAGCTGGAGCAATCGGCGCAGTCGATGCAGCAACTCGAGCGCGACAGCAACGACATCCAGTCGATCCTCGGCACCATCCGCTCCATCGCCGAACAGACCAACCTGCTGGCGCTCAACGCGGCCATCGAAGCAGCGCGGGCCGGTGAGCAGGGGCGTGGTTTTGCGGTAGTGGCCGACGAGGTTCGCGCACTGGCCAAACGCACGGCGGATTCGACGGCGGAAATCGACGGGCTGCTGGGCAACCTGGCCAAGCGCACCAGCGCGGTGACCCAGCAAATGCGCGCCAGCCTCGATGTGTCGCAGCAATCGGTGGCACGCATCGGCGAAGCGCGGGAGAGCTTTGGTCAGATTCGTGAGTCGGTGGATGTGATTCGCGATATGAACACGCAGATTGCTACGGCGGCGGAAGAGCAGCATCAGGTGGCTGAGGACATCAATCGGCACATCAGCCAGATTCATGGTGATGCGCAGTTGGTGGCGGAACTGGCGAATTCGGCGCGGCTGGATTCGCAGAGTCTGGCGGGGTTGTCGAATGAGCTGGATGGGTTGGTGCGGCGGTTCCGGACTTGAGATTGGGGGGCAGCTTGAAAAGCGCCCTCACCCCAGCCCTCTCCCGGAGGGAGAGGGAGCCGACCGAGTTGTCTTGCGTCATACATCGACCTGAAAAAAAGTGTCGATTATGGATTCATAACCAATCTCTCACGTCGGTGAACCTCTCCAATATCCCCCAATCAGTCCCCTCTCCCTCCGGGAGAGGGTTAGGGTGAGGGCAAGCTTTTGCTCTTCTAGCGCTCGATGATCGCCGTCACACCCTGTCCGCCAGCCGCACAAATCGAAATCAACCCCCGCCCCTGCCCCGCCGCATCCAGCAACTTCGCCAGGTTCGCCACGATCCGCCCGCCCGTCGCGGCAAACGGATGCCCCGCCGCCAGTGAGCTGCCCTTGACGTTCAAGCGGCTACGATCAATCCCCCCCAACGGCGCGTCCAGCCCGAGCCGGGTCTTGCAGTATTCCGGATCTTCCCAGGCCTTCAACGTGCACAACACCTGCGCAGCAAAGGCCTCGTGGATTTCGTAGTAGTCGAAGTCCTGCAAGGTCAGCCCATTGCGTGCCAGCAGGCGTGGCACCGCATAGACCGGAGCCATCAGCAGCCCTTCGGCGCCGTTGACGAAATCCACCGCCGCTGCTTCGCCGTCGCGCAGATACGCAAGGATTGGCAGACCACGCTCCTTCGCCCACTCTTCACTACCCAGCAACACCACCGAGGCGCCATCGGTCAGCGGCGTGGAGTTGCCGGCGGTCAGCGTGCCCTTGGCGCTTTTCTCGAAGGCCGGCTTCAGGGTCGCGAGTTTTTCCAGGGTCAGGTCCGGGCGCAGGTTGTTGTCGCGGGTCAGGCCGAGGAACGGGGTCATCAGGTCGTTGTGCCAGCCTTCGCTGTAGGACGCCGCCAGTTTGTGGTGGCTTTCGAAGGCCAGTTGATCCTGTTCTTCGCGGGGAATGTTCCAGGTCTGCGCCATCAACTCGCAGTGCTCGCCCATCGACAGGCCGGTGCGCGGTTCGCCGTTGCGCGGGAATTCGGGGATCAGGTGTTTCGGGCGCAATTGCAGAAAGGTCTTGAGCTTGTCGCCGGTGGTCTTGGCGCGGTTGGCTTGCAGCAGGATCTTGCGCAGGCCTTCGCTGACGCTGATCGGCGCGTCCGACGTGGTGTCGACGCCGCCGGCAATACCGCAATCAATCTGGCCGAGGGCAATCTTGTTCGCCACCAGCAACGCCGCTTCCAGGCCGGTTCCGCAGGCCTGCTGAATGTCGTAGGCCGGGGTGGCCGGTGACAGGCGTGAGCCAAGCACGCACTCGCGGGTCAGGTTCATATCCCGTGACAATTTCAGCACCGCCCCTGCGACCACTTCGCCGATGCGCTGGCCGTGCAGGTTGTAGCGTTCGATCAGGCCTTCGAGGGCGGCGGTGAGCATCACCTGATTGCTCGCGGTGGCATACGGCCCGTTGGAGCGGGCGAACGGAATACGGTTGCCACCAATGATCGCGACGCGGCGCAGCTGACTCATGAAATGCTCCTTGTGAAATATCCGGTCTGAAAATCGAGCGCTGAAAACCCGGTCGGGCCACAAAAGCGCCGAGGGCAAACTACTCTGCTGTTCTAGCGTAGGCCTTATTGCGTGGATCGAACGATTGATTGCCCTTCGCAGTCCACACTTTGAACCCCATCTTCTGGAGAGCGTTCCATGTCTGACCGCTATATCGACTTCGCCAACTCGTCCATCGGCCACCGTCTGGTCGGAGCTCTGGGCCTGCCGTCGCCGGTGCGGCTGGAACGCTGGCAGGCCGGGCGCCTGCGGCCAGTGGAGGGTGCGCTGCTGATCGGCGGCGGGCCGCTGGCCGAGCGGGTCAGTGCATTCGCCAATCGGCTGACCGATGCCATTTATCGCTACGGCGATCAGCCTGCGTCTGCCACTCAATGGATTCCCGGACATGGCCCGAAACTCAAGGCCGTGGTGTTCGACGCCAGCGATCTGCAGCACACCGACCAGCTCAAGCAACTGCGTGAATTTTTCCAGCCGTTGATGAAGAACCTCGACAGCAGCGCGCATCTGGTAATCCTCGGTCGCGCCCCGGAAACCCTGCGTGACCCGTTTTCTGCCAGCGTACAACGGGCGCTTGAAGGCTTCTCGCGCTCGCTGGCCAAGGAGCTGCGCAGCGGCGGCACGCTGCAACTGATCTACGTCGGCGAAGGTGCCGAGGATCAGCTCGAAGGGCCGCTGCGGTTTTTCCTCTCGCCGAAAAGCGCCTTCGTCTCCGGGCAAGTGATTCGCCTGAACCCTTGCGCCACGCCAGTGACCGACTGGACGCGCCCACTGGCCGGGCGCAAGGCGCTGGTCACCGGTGCGGCTCGCGGCATCGGCGCCTCGATTGCCGAAACTCTGGCTCGCGACGGCGCCGAGGTGATCCTGCTCGACGTACCGCCAGCCAAGACCGATCTCGAAGCCCTGGCGGCTCGCCTCGGCGGTCGCGCCATTACCCTCGACATCTGCGCCGAAGACGCCGCTGCGCAACTGATCGAACAGCTGCCGGACGGCCTCGACATTCTGGTGCACAACGCCGGCATCACCCGCGACAAGACCCTTGCCAACATGACCCCGGAATTCTGGGACGCGGTGCTGGCGGTCAATCTCAACGCCCCGCAAGTACTGACCAAGGCCCTGCTCGACAGCGGCACCTTGCGCGATAACGCCCGGGTGATTCTGCTGGCGTCGATCAGCGGCATCGCCGGTAATCGCGGGCAGACCAATTACGCGGCGAGCAAGGCCGGACTGATCGGGCTGGCCCAGGCCTGGGCGCCGACGTTGCTGGAACGTGGCATCAGCATCAACGCCGTGGCGCCGGGGTTCATCGAGACCCAGATGACTGCGCACATTCCGTTCGGCCTGCGTGAAGCCGGGCGGCGCATGAGTTCGCTGGGCCAGGGCGGCCTGCCGCAAGACGTCGCCGAAGCCGTGGCCTGGCTGGCCCAACCGGGCACCGGCGCGTTCACCGGACAAGCGCTGCGGGTGTGCGGCCAAAGCGTTCTGGGAGCCTGACCATGACCATCGAATGGCATACGCTGCACCACGAGCCGAGTCTGCCGGGGCTGTATGCCCGGGCGGCGACCCGACGCAAAATCACCGGCACCACCCTGCCCGACAGCGGTTTGCGTTGCGCCGTCGAGGTGGAGGGCAAACGTCTGGCGGCGTATCGCAAGGTCTGCGGTTTCGCCGATGACGGTCTGCTGCCGCCGACCTATCCGCATATCCTGGCGTTCGCCCTGCAGATGCAATTGCTGACCGCCAAAGAGTTTCCGTTCCCGCTGCTGGGGCTGATTCATCTGAGCAACCGCATCCGCATATTGCGGCCAATGGGCGGGATCAGTCGCGCGCAAGTCAGCGTCCGGGTGCATAACCTGCAACCGCATCCGAAGGGCGCGACCTTCGATCTGCTGACCACCCTCGACGATCAACTCGGGCCGTTGTGGGAAGCCGAAAGCCAAATGCTCTGTCGCGGCGTGAAGCTTGAAGGTGAACCGGTCGAACGGGCCTGGGAGCCGACGCTGCCCCTCGCGCAAGTGGCGCAGTGGAAGGCGCCGGCGGACATCGGCCGGCAGTACGCGAAAGTCTCCGGCGACTACAACCCGATCCACCTGAGTGCCGCCAGCGCCAAGTTGTTCGGTTTCCCTACAGCCATCGCCCACGGTTTGTGGAACAAGGCGCGCACACTGGCGGCACTGGCGGATCATCTGCCCAAGGCCAACCTTGAGGTCACCGTGCACTTTCGCAAACCGGTGCGGCTGCCGAGCGAGGTGAGTCTGTTCGCCAGCGCGGCCGGTTCCAGCGGTGAGTTACGCCTGATCGGCGCCGGGGATCTGGAGCACATGGTGGGCAACTGGCAGCCGGTAGCCTGACATCGAGGCCGGGAAAACCTGCTCAATTGTGTATATATCACTAAAGTTTTCCCGCGCCGCGTACATCTTCTTCGCCAATAACCAGCCTTGATTTTCAAGGCTTTTTTTTGCGCGCCTATATCCTCGGTATTAGTCGTTAGGCGGCACTCGCAGCCCCCTGCATAAAGGCGTTAATACCAACTTGAGAATGGCGTGGATCCGGCCTTGCGACTGATATGAGCACAACGGACGAAGGCATTGCCGGCAACAGAATCGGCGGGCCATCGAAGTCAACGAACGTTGTGACAGGTGCAAGGAATACCCAACATGAAAACTCAAGAGTGGTGCAAATCGGCAACAGCGCTGACATTGATTCTTTCCCTGAGCCTGGCCGGCTGCAGCAGCGGCGGTGGCGGTCATCACAGCAGTTCCGGCAGCTCCTCCCCGGACAGCGCCGCCGCGGGCAGTGGTGGTACGGGCGCAACCGGAGGCACGGGTGACACAGCCGGGACTGGCGGAACAGGTGGAACGGGCAACACCGGTGGTACGGGTGGAACCGGCGGGACCGGGACTGGTGGCACGGCTGGCACTGGTGGTACCGGAGGAACCGGTGGCACGGGCGGTACCGACCCGACCAATCCAACTGATCCGACTGACCCAACGAACCCGACCAACCCCACCACCCCTACGCTGGTGACGACCACCCTGGTACAGGATGTCGGCAACACCGTCAGTGGTGTGGGCGATGGTGTCGGCCAGGTGGGCGACTCTCTCAGCACGGTCCCGGTCGTTGGAGGGGTGGTGCAGAGCGTTGCCAATACCGCTGGCAATGTGGTCGGCACGCTGGGTGATGGTATGTCCAATGGCATCGGCAAACTGGCCAGCACCCCGAATGGCGTGGGTGTAACCGCCTCGGCGGTCGGCGGAGTGGTGCAGGATGTTGGCAACGGTGTTTCGGATGTCAGTGGCAAACTGGCGACCGCCACCGGCAGTATTCCGGTAGTCGGCGGGGTGGTGACCAAAGTGGCACCGGTACTCGACGGCGTTGGCGAAAAAGTCACGATGCTTGGCGACACGCTCAGCACCGCCACGACCACCGGACCGCTCGGCGGACTCACCACCCAGGTCAGTCAGAAACTGGTGCCGGTGATTGCCATGGTTGAAAGCACCACCGACAAACTCGGGAGCACCACCGGTCTTGGTGCCCCCCTCAACGGCGTTCTCCAGAAAGTCGGCGGTACCGTGGACGGTCTCGGTGACAACGTGACAGCGGCCGGCAAGGGCAATGCCCTTACCAACACCCTCGGCGGTGCGCTGAGCAACGTCGGCACCACAGTTGGCAAGGCCGGCGGGCTGGTAGCCAACGGCACGGGTGGCAATTCGGGCGGTATCGGTGGCAGTCTCGGCGGCACCGGTCTGCTGCAAACGGTCGGTGGCGCCGTGGCCAATGTCGGTGCCGGTCTGGGAGCCGGCAACACTACGCTGAGCGCACCCGGCAATGTGCTGGTATCGACAGGCAACACCGTGGCTTCGCTCAACACCGCACTGGGTGGCTCCGGCACCCCCATCACCACACCCACCACGGCACTGGCCAGTGTCGGCAACGCCGTCGGCGCAGGCCTGAGCCCTGTGACCAGTGCAGTGACCAGCCTGACGCAAAATGTCGGTAATACAACCGGGCTTGGCGGGCCTGTAGCCGGTCTCACAGCGCAAGTGGGTGGCGCCGTGAGCAATCTGGGTGGCACTCTCGCCGGCACCACAACCAATCCGGTAGTCGCTGCAGTCGGTGGTACCGTCGGCACGGTGGGCAGCACGGTAACCGCCGTCGGCGGTCTGCTCAACGGCGGTGCGGGTACACCGGCCACGACCCCTGTAACAACCGTCGTCAGCAACACTGTCAATACCGTCGGCGGAGCGCTCGCAGGCGCCACCAACGGCGGCAGCGGCGCAGGTCTGGGCGGCGTACTCGGTGGTCTCACCGGCGCATTGGGAGGTAACAAACGCTAAATTGCACCTGGCCGATTCGACGGCCGAACCTACAGCGCCTACGCTTGGTTGAGGGCGGAAGATTCCCACGAGTCTTCCGCTTTTTTCTTAGGAGAACACCCGCCCGGTGCCGGGGGTTGAACATGGAGTGTCCTATGCGCGTTATGGCATCCCTGCTGTTTCTCAGTCTCAGTTCCTCTGCCCTTGCCGACACCCTGCCGAGCTTTCTCAACAGCAACGAAACGATCCGCAACCTGCCGGTGCCGAACCTGCCCGCCGATGCCTATCGACCGGGTGCTGCGCCACTGCAAGTGCCGGAGCCCGGCGCCTCCGAGCCGTTGATGACGAGCACGAAGATCCGACTCAATACCGTGCAGATCGAGGGCGGCACGCTTTATCCGCTGAATGAACTGGCAGAAATCTACAAACCCCTGATCGGTCGTGAAAGCAGCCTCGCCGACCTGATCGAAGCCACCCGCACGATCACTCGACGTTATCAACAGGACGGCTATCTGCTGTCCTACGCCTTCCTGCCACAGCAGACCTTCAATGACGGCGTGGCGCGCGTCGTACTGGTGGAAGGCTATGTCCGGGACGTGCAGATCGCGGGCGACGTGGGGCGGGTCAAAGCCCTGCTCGACCGACTGGCCGCCAAGCTCCAGGCCGAGCGCCCTCTCACACGCAAGACGTTCGAGCGCTACACCACACTGATGACCCGCATTCCCGGCGTGACGATTCAGGCCCAGGTGCCACCGCCCGGCACCACCGATGGCGCAACCACGCTGATCGCCCAGGCCAGCCGCAAACCGTTCACCAGCACCCTGAGCACCACCGAAGACAACCGCAACGGCACCCAGGCTTTGCTCGGTATCAGCAGCAATTCAAAAACCTCGATGGGCGAACAGCTGAGCCTCAGCGGCCTGTTTCCACCGGGGGATGACCATGAGCGTTACTACCGGCTGGACTACAACCAGTTCATCAACGACGAAGGTGCGCAACTGAGCCTGTCGGCCTCACGCTACCGGGCCGATCCCGGCACCAACGTACTGCTGAATAACGGTCTGGAACTCAAGCCGCATCGCGAAAATGATCGTTACTCCCTCGGCTTCAGCCTGCCGTTGATTGCCGCTTCGGATGAGTTGCTGACAGCCGGATCGCGCCTGTACGCGGTCAACGACAAGACCCGTTACAACGTCATCGGCTACCCGCTGAGCGTCGAAGAACGCACCGACATCCGCGCACTTGCCTTCGAAAGCGACTGGCGCAAGGCCGATGCCCGGCAACTGCGAATTCTCAGTGGCGGGGTGTATCAAGGCTTCGACAGCCTTGGAGCGCACACCAACAACAGCGCCATCGACCTGGATTTTTTCCGGGTGCGTCTGTCGGGGGTGCAGAGCGACAAGTTCTTTGATAACTGGCAAGGCGTAGTGTCAGCCGCGTTGTATTGGAGTGACGACACCCTGCCCGACAGCGAGCGCGCCGTATTCGGCGGCCAGAACTTCGGCCGCGGCTATCCCGACGACCAGGCGTCCGGCGACAAGGGCTGGGGCGTGGCTTACGAAATCAACTACAGCTTCAACCGCGATGGCAACTGGGTGCGCATCCTGCAACCGTACTTCGTGCTCGACCGCTCCCGCAGCTGGTTCAATGAATTGCCGGTGCAGGCCAACAACCTGTCATCAGCGGCGTTCGGCCTGAGATTCGGTGACGCCAAGTACTACAACATCGCCCTGGAAGCCGCCAAGGCGATGTCCGATGAAGCGCTGGATACGTTCAACCGCAGACCACGCTACAGCATCAGTTTCAGTTACCAGTTGTAAGCCGCTTGATCGCCGGCGAATCCCAGATCGGAACGCAGAGCGTCCCAGGCTGCATTCCCACGCAGAGCGTGGGAACGATCAAACAAAAGCAGTCCGCTTTCGCTTATCGCTTATCGCTCCTCACCACTCAACACAATGAGCGTTAGCTCGAGTACCGCTTTTGATCTACGGGCGACGTCGGAAGGCTGAGTGGAGGGATTCATCCGGGGGGGGGAGCGCAGCGACCGTTTGGCGAAGCCAAACACATCGAGAGGAGGTGCAGCGAAGCAAACCGTAGGCGATGCCCCCGGATGAAACCCGGAACGAAGGAACCCCGAGCCCCAGCGAGCGGGCCGAACGCAGGAGCAAGCGTTTTTTTGCTTACTTTTTGACTGGGCCGGCACTCCGGGCGTTTGTCAAAAAAGTGAGTCGCCGTAAGGGCGAAACCGCCAGCAGGCGCACCCGCAGAAACGGATATTCACCCAAAACCCCAACAACATGGTCGGCCCAAAGGCCGCCAAGTCAAACCCTCAAGAAACATTCACCCGAGGCTTGGGAAACAGATTATCCAGCGTCTCAAGCAACCGAACGTGATAAATCGGCTTGCGAAACAGATCCAGTACCTGCAACCGCAGCATGTCGCTCACATCCTCCATGTCCGCATGCCCGGAAGTCACAATCACCGGTAAATGCTGGCGCGAGGTGTGTTCGCGCAATCGCTTTATCAGCGACATGCCGCTTTCCTCCGGCATGCGCAGATCGGTAATCACCAGCGCGATATCGGGATGCCGGGTCAAATGATGCAGGGCCAGTTTCACCGAGGTCGCGGTATGACAGACAAAGCCCTCCCCCTCCAGCAACTCCGCCAGTTCCAGCAGTGCGTCCTCCTCGTCATCGACCAGAAGCAACTGTTGGCGGGGCGTATGGGAGAAAGACATAGGGCGATTCCTGCGATGGACTAAGCGCTGACGTTAGAACCCCTTGGGCGCATTCGCAAGTTGCCGGCCATGGCTGCCTACCCGATCAGAGTGCGGCCTGAATGGTGTTGAACATCGTGGTAATGGCGGTCGAGATCGGTGTCACGAATGCGGCCAGCGCCACCGCCACCATACCGGCGATGATCGCGTACTCGATACCCGACGCCCCTTCGGTGTCCTTGACCAGGCCTTTGTAAAAAGTGATCTGGGACTTGATTGTCTGCACGGTTTTTTTTGCGAAGGACATGACTGATTCTCCTTGAAGGCACCGGGTGTTATGCGTTCGCAACATGATTTCCCCGTGCCAGCATCAGCATTGTCGGCAATGTCCGGACCTACAACTGTAAGAACGGATTAACACCAAAGTATTAGCGACCCATACAACGGCAAAAAACCATGTTTGGCGCTTTAGTCCCCTGCTTTCGGCGGATATTTCGGCCCGCGTAATGGCATTTTGTTCGGGCTGCGCTACCGTCAAATAGCGAAATAGTTACTCGTTCATAGCTGCCTGATTGCGAAGTTATCTCGTTGGACGTCACGGGTTGTTGCAAGAGACAGAGCGCAGCGGGAAAGGGAGAGCCGTCATGAACAGTCGCGTCACTCTGGGCCTGGCCGGCATCTTGCTGCTGGGTGCCGTCATCGCCGGTTACTGGGGGCTCACCTTGAGTCGCCAGGCCCCGGCTGCCGAACCTGTGGTTGCCGCCCCTGCTACCCCTGTCGACACCCCGGCACCGGTGGAGGATCCGACTCGCCAGCCGGTGGTGGTGCTGGTGCGCGATATCGCACCGTTCGTGACCCTCACCGCCGCCGATGTCACCGTGGAAAAACTGCGCACCGCCCCCGCCGGCAGCCTGGCCAGCGTCGATCAGGTGATCGGCCGCACACCCTGGCGCGCCCTGTCCGCCGGCACCTGGCTGACCCAGGAAAGCTTCGAGGCCGGCAGCCCGCTGGCGCGGATGATCCGTCCCGGCGAACGCGCACTGGCGGTCGCGGTGGATGAAGTGATCAATGCCGGCGGCCAACTGGCACCGGGGGATTATGTCGATGTGCTGCTGTTCTTGCGCAAGGATGAGAACAACCCGCAGCCGACCGCCCAACTGGTGGTGCCTGCCGTGCGGGTACTGGGCGTGGGCAGTCAGATGGGCCTGACCAACAGCGGCCAGCCCGCCAGTCCCGCCCACAGCGAAGAAGAAAAACTCAAGCAGGAACAACTGCGCGCCGCCGCCCGCAGCGTGGTGCTCGCGGTGCCTGAGCCGTTGCTCAACCGCCTGATGCTGGCCTCCAGCGCCGGCGTATTGCGGCTGGCCGTGCGCAGCGCCGACGAACAACAACTGGCCCGCTACTGGGCCGGCGACAACAACGTCGCCGCCGGCCTCGACAGCCCTCGACGCGAGTTGATCGAGTTCAGCCAACTGTCGTTGACACCGCCACCCAAACCCATGGCGGTCGCCAGTCAGACCGTTCCAGGAAAACCGGCCGTGGAAGTGATTCGCGGCACCGAATCCGCCGAACCCACGCACTGAATCGAGCAAGGATGCACCTCCATGCGCAAACGCTTTACGCCCCTGTTCCACTGGCTGCAGTTTTCCTTGCTGAGCGTGGCTTCGATCGGCAGCGCGGCCGCCGCCACCGGCAACTGCGCTGCGCTTGCGCCGCTACCGGCCGTGCTGGAAGTCGGTGAAGGCCTGCAACAGGCCGTGCAATCGCCGGTGGCGATCACTCGGGTGGCCGTGGGCGATCCGAAGATCGCCGATGTGCGCGTGACCGGCGATCAGGGTGTGTTGCTCACCGGCGTCGGCCCCGGCGCCACCACGTTGATGATCTGGACCGCCTGCGCCAGCACACCGCGTCAAAGCATGGTGTTCGTGCAGGGCAAGGCCAGTGCGGCGATGACTGCGGCGGCGCTGCCGTCCAGCAGCGAACCGAACCTGCCCTCGCAAGTGCAGACAGACATCCGCTTCGTCGAAGTCAGCCGCACCAAACTCAAGGAAGCGGGTACGTCGATCTATGGCAAAGGCTCCAACAATTTTCTGTTCGGCGCCCCGGGCACCGTGCCGAACACCGGGGTCACGCCGGGTGTGGTTCCGTTGCTCAACATCGACCCACGCATCGCCGCGCCGAGCATTCCGCTGGCCAACGACATGTTCAACATCGTCTGGGGCGGTGGCAGCAGCAAGTTCCTCGGCATCGTCAACGCGCTGGAAGGCAGCGGTTTCGCCTACACCCTCGCGCGGCCAAGCCTGGTTGCCTTGAGCGGACAGAGTGCGAGTTTCCTCGCCGGTGGCGAGGTGCCGATCCCGGTGCCCAGCGCCAACAGCAACAGCTACTCCATCGAGTACAAGGAATTCGGTATCCGCCTGACCCTGACCCCGACCGTGGTCAGCAACGACCGGATCGCCCTCAAGGTCGCCCCGGAAGTCAGTGAGCTGGACTACAACAACGGCGTGACCATCGGCGGCACCAAAGTGCCGGCCTTCACCATTCGCCGCACCGACACCAGCATCTCCCTGGCAGACGGCGAAAGCTTCGTCATCAGCGGCCTGATCAGTACCCGCAATGCCTCGGAGGTGAACAAGTTTCCGGGGCTGGGCGACATTCCGGTACTCGGCGCGTTTTTCCGCAACTCGTCGATCAACCGCGAAGAACGCGAGCTGCTGATGATCGTCACCCCGCACCTGGTGCAGCCGCTGGCCGTCAACGCGCCATTGCCGTCGTTGCCCGGCGAGAAACTGCGCAATTACGACCCGAACTGGTATCGCCTGTACTTCCTGGAAAACGGCAACTTCGATAAACGCAGCGGGTTATCGCAATGAGCCAGAGCCTGAGCCAGACCTTTCTCGCCATCACCCGCAACACCACCGATCTCGAGTGGCTGCAAGGCGCGCTGGCGCCGCTGGGCCAGGTGGTCAGCGCCGGTGGCGGCAGCCTCGACGAACTGCTGGCGCTGGTCGACGTGACCTTCGCCAGCCTGGTGTTCGTCGGCCTCGACCGTGAACATCTGGTGGCCCAGAGTGCGTTGATCGAAGGCGTGCTCGAAGCCAAGCCGATGCTGGCGATCGTCGCCCTCGGTGACGGCATGGACAATCAATTGGTGCTCAACGCGATGCGCGCCGGTGCCCGGGATTTCGTGGCCTACGGCTCGCGCTCCAGCGAAGTCGCCGGGCTGGTGCGACGGCTGAGCAAACGCCTGCCGGCGGTGACGCCGAACGCCCAGCTCGGCGGATTGACGGTTCTGTACAGCATTCAGAACAACGCCGACGGTGCGCTGCTGGCCAATCACATGGCGCTGGTGGTGCAGAAGAGCGGCCAGCAGACCTTGCTGCTTGACCTTGGCCTGCCGCGCGGCGACAGCCTGGCCCTGCTGGGGCTGGAGAGTTCGTTTCATTTCGGCGATGCGTTACGTCATTTGCGTCGCCTCGACGCAACGCTGATCGACAGCGCCTTCACCAGTGCCGAGGCCGGGTTGCGCATTCTCGCCTATGCCCCCGGCGACGAACCGCTGGAACGCACCAGCGCTGCCGAGCTGTACATGTTGCTCAGCGCCCTGCGCCAGCACTTCCAGCACATCGTGGTGAACCTCACCGGCCAGCCCGACAGCGAAGCGCTGCGCACCTTCGTCAGCCATTGCGACAAGCTGCTGTGGTACACCGACCAGAACGTCCTCGACTGCCGACGCAACCTCGCAGTGCTCAATCTGTGGCGCGAAAAAGGCATGAAGCTTGATCACGGCCGGCTGCTGGTGGATCGCTACCTGCGCAATGTCGCGCCGGACTCCGACACCCTCGGCAGGACCTTCGGCCTGGAAGTCATCGCAGTGCTGGCCTACAGCCCGGAAGTGCGCCTGAATGCCAAGAACCAGGGCGTGACCCTGTTCGAACTCGCCCCGCGCGAAGCCATCAGCCAGAGTCTGCGCACCCTCGGCGAACGACTGGCCAAGCGCTCCGAAGGCCTGGCCAAACCCAAAGTCACCTGGTTCGATCGCTTGCGAGGCAGCTCATGAGCAGCGAGCAATTGTTTGGCGGGCCGCAGCGCAACGCCACCGGCAACACCGACCACGACGGCCTGAAACTGGTGCTGCACCGCTACATCATCGACGCCATCGAAGAATCGGGGAAAAACCTGCTGGAAGGCTCGCGGCAAGTGTTGTCGCAGTTCGTCATCGACAAGGTCGGCGAATACATCGCCCGCCTGCACCTGGCGATTTCCCGCTACGAAATGGAGCGTCTGGCTGAAGAAATCGTCGACGAGCTGACCGGTTTCGGCCCGCTGGAAGTGCTGCTGCGCGACAGCGCCGTGACCGAGATTCTGGTCAACGGCCCACACCGGGTGTTCATCGAACGAGAGGGCGTGCTGCACCTGAGCGACCTGCGCTTCATCGATGCGCACCACGTCGAACGGGTGATGCAGCGCATCCTCGCCCCGCTCGGCCGACGCCTCGACGAGTCGTCGCCAATGGTCGATGCGCGCCTGCCCGATGGCAGCCGGGTCAACGCGATCATCCCGCCGATCGCCCTCGACGGCCCGTGCCTGTCGATCCGCAAGTTTCGCAAGGATATGCTCAAAAGCACCGACCTGTTGGCGATGCAGACCATCGACCAAGCGATTTTCGATTTCATCGCCGAGGCCGTCGGCAAGCGCTGCAACATCCTCATCAGCGGCGGCACCGGCACCGGCAAGACCACCCTGCTGAACATTCTCAGCCAGTTGATCAACCCCCACGAACGGCTGGTGACCATCGAAGATGTCGCCGAACTGCAACTCGGCCATCCGCATGTGGTGCGCCTGGAAACCCGCCCGCCGAACGCCGAGGGCCACGGCGAAGTGAAGGCCAGCGACCTGATCCGCAACGCCCTGCGGATGCGCCCCGACCGGATCATCCTCGGCGAGATTCGCGGGGTCGAAGTGGTCGACGTGCTGACCGCAATGAACACCGGCCACGACGGTTCGATGAGCACGGTCCACGCCAACAATGCCCAGGACGCGCTGCTGCGCCTGGAAACCCTGGTGGGCCTGACCGGCCGCACCATTGCCGAACGCACCCTGCGCCAGATGATCTGCGCGGCACTCGACGTGATCATTCAACTGACGCGCATGCCCGACGGCCGCCGCTGCGTCAGCGAAGTGGTGGAAGTGGTCGGGGTACGCGACGACGTCTACGTCACCAACACCCTGTTCCGTCTCGACCGCCGCACCGGTTTCGGTTTTCTGCGCGAAGCGGTCAACCCGGCCGGTGACAAATTGCGCCGTGAACCGGCGCTGTCACAGTGAGGGCTACGGCATGCTCAAACCGCTGTTGCTGATCCTGATCTGTCTGGCGTTGCTCGGGCTGTCGCTGCGCCTGTTCTACAACGGTTGGCGCCAGGGCGGCACCGAACGGGTACTGGACCGCTTGAATCAGGGACAACCTCAGCTGTTGGCGGAGAAACCGCGCTGGGCCGGACTGGAGCGAGCCTTTTTGCGGGCGGGTCTCGGCCGCCCGGATCGCCTCGAATTGTGGTTGCTGCTGTGGGCCTTCGGCAGCCTGATAGGCCTGGCAATCGGCGGCTGGATCGGCTTTCTGTTGCTGCTGGTGCTGCCACCGCTGGCGTTGCGTCTCTATGTCAGCTGGCGCTATCAGCGCCGTCTGCGGCGGATGATCGAGCAACTGCCGCAACTGCTCGATCACACGGTGCGCAGCCTGAAATCCGGACGCACCCTGGCCGACGCGGTACTGGGCGCGATCGACGCCAGCGAGGACCCGCTGAAACACGCCATGGGCCGGGTACAACGCAACGTGCAATTGGGGGTGAGCCTGCCGGAGGCCGTGGGCGATGTGGCCGAGCTGTATGAAAAGGACGAATTGCGCCTGTTCGCCGTCGGCCTCAAGGTCAATCACCGCTACGGCGGCAACGCCAGCGAACTGCTGGAAAACCTGATCCGGATGATCCGCGAACGCGACCAGGCATCGCGCCAGTTGCGCGCCATGACCGGCGAAACCCGCATCACCGCCTGGGTGCTCGGCCTGCTGCCGGTGGGGCTGGCCGGGTACTTTCTGCTGTCCAATCCCAAATACCTGATCGCCATGTGGAACGACCATTCCGGCCAGATGATGCTCGCCAGCGCCTTCGGCCTGCAGGTGATCGGCAGCCTGCTGCTCTGGCGGATGTTGCGCAGCCTATGACCATGCCTCTGATGATCAGCGCCCTGTTGATGCTGGGCGCTGCACTGTTGCTGATCAGCGGCCTGCTCGACCGCCGCCGTCGCTCGCGACAGGTCACGCGGCGGCTGGAAGGTGCGCTGCTGCGCGACAATCGTTTCGGCAACCTGCTGCAAGTACTTGGCGGCAGCGCCCTCGGCCAGCGCGCAGTCAAGCTCGACAACGAAACCCAGACCCTGCTCAACCGCCTCGGCTGGCGCAGCGCCCGCCAGCGCTCGCTGTTCGCCGCCTGCCAGATCGGTACGCCGCTGCTGTTGCTGAGCGTGGCGGTCTTGCTGCAAGGGGTGCTGTTTCCTCACATCGAGCGTCAATGGATCGCCCCGCTGTTTGCCCTCGGCATCGGCTACCTGTTGCCCAAACGCCTGCTGGCGATGGCCGCCGGCCGCCGGCAAAAACAACTGGCCACGGAAATCTCGACCTTCATTCCTTTGCTGCGCATCCTGTTCGAAGCCGGCATGGCCGTCGAGCAGGCGTTGCGCGTGCTCAGCCACGAAGGCCAGACGTTGCTGCCGGTGCTGACCCAGGAATTGCGCCTGGTGCTGGCCCGGGTCGACTCGGGCCTGGAACTGGGCGAGGAACTGAACAAGGCCACGCGCCTGCTGGCGGTGGACGAATTCACCGACACCTGCGTGATCCTTCAGCAACTGCTGCAACAGGGTGGGGGCGCGATGAAATCGCTGCTGGCGCTCAAGCAACTGCTCGATGACCGACGCCTGACCAGGCTGCAGGAATACATCTCGAAAATGTCCGCCAAAATGTCCGTCGTGATGATGATGTTTCTCTTCCCGGCGCTGTTGATCGTCCTCGCAGGCCCGGGCTTCAGTGCCCTGGCGCGGGCACTGGGCTCATAGAAGGAATCGCCATGAAAGCAATGATTGCCAGTTTGACCCTGCTGATGCTCGGCGGCTGCGCCAGCAACGGCCAGACGCCGTGGAGCGCCCTGAACCCGAACGCCGGTTGCGGCCCGTTGAGCCAGGAACAACAGCTGTCGATGACCCTGGCCGACGACATGGCCAAGGACGGCAAACTGCACGCCAGCCTGGCCAACCTGCAAAGCTTGCCGGACAACCTCGCCGACGTCCGCCTGCGCAAGGCCAAGGTCTATCGCCTGCTGGGACGCAGCGAAGCCGAACCGTTGTATCGCGGCCTGCTCGGCAGTTGCCTGGCCGCCGAAGCCGAACACGGCCTCGGCCAGCTCGCCGCCGCCCGCGCCGACTACGGCCAGGCCCAGGCTCACCTGCAACGCGCCGCCCGCCTGGCCCCCACCGACGAAAAAATCCGCAACGACCTGGGCGTGGTGTACCTCAACCAACTGCGCATAGAAGACGCCCGCTTCGAATTCCTCACCGCCATGGAACTCAAGCAGAGCGATTCGCTGGCCGCCCTGAATCTGGTGACGCTGCTGCTCTACCAGGACGACTGGACCCGCGCCGCCGAACTGGTCAGCCGCCTGAACCTGAGCCCTGAGCAATTCAACGAGGCCCAGACCCGCGCCCAGAAACTCAAGACCCCAAGCCCCGTCACCGCAGCCGCCACCGCGATGCTCAAATAAGGAGCCCCGCCATGAAAGCCACCGCGCTCTGCCTCACCCTCCTCGCCCTGCCCCTGACCACCCACGCCATCGACCCCGGCCCCGCCTCGGCGCAACAACAGGAAACCGAAGGCTGGCTGCTCCTGCAAAGCCGCAACAAAGCCGCCTCCACCAAACCCCAGACCAGCACCCCCACCGAACGCGAACTGAGCATGCAACGCTGGCTGAAGAGCTACACACACGAGATTCCGGAATTCTTTGACCAGAAGCAGGGTGGGACTGTGGACAGTGGGTCGGGAGGATAAACGGGGCGCAAGCACACATTTCCCAACGTGTTTGTCGTCCTACAGATGGCGTGATTTTGGGGGATGTTTCCAACAACATGCCCACCGAACTGACGGTGAACCGAGTACTGGATAACGTCGAAGTACAGCGTCATCCAACCCACAGCCAAGCCGCTCTGACTGAACCGAGCTGCCAGCGACAGTCGCTGGCAGCTCGAATCGGGACGCGGAGCGTCCCGGGCTGCATTCCCACGCAGAGCGTGGGAACGATCAAGAAAAAGCAGTCTGCTGTTCGCTGTTCGCTGTTCGCTTCCCACCACTCAACACGATGAGCGTTAGCTCGAGTAAAGCTTTTGACGTGCCGGCCCCATCGGAAGGCTGAGTGGAGGGATTCATCCGGGGGGGGAGCGCAGCGACCGTGCGGCGCAGCCGCATGCATCGAGAGGAGGTGCAGCGAA
>NZ_JARVSR010000011.1:0-819762 GCF_030209075.1 Pseudomonas sp. lyk4-R2A-10
TCCGAAACCCCAATTGCGAAAGCAGTTGGGGTTTTGTTTTGCCCGCAGGAAAGTTCTTACAGCATTCTCAGCCGCCTTGCGGCTGTCCTCGCCGGCCGACAATGCTAAGGTTCAGCCCTAGCTTTTGTACTTTTCCAAGGAAGCCTTCATGCCGGACACCCAGTCCCTCAACGCTGCATTCATGGTCGTTCAGAGCAACAGCCTGGATGAACTGCGCAGCCTTGTGATCAGCATCATGCGGCGCTATCCACTGGCACCCCTGGAGAACGAAATTGCGCTCGTGCAGAGCAACGGCATCGCTCAATGGCTCAAGCTGGCACTGGCTGAAGACCCTGAAGCGGACGACTCTGGCGGCTGTGGTATCGCCGCCGCTATTGATGTGCAACTGCCGGGCAGTTTCATGTGGCAGCTTTACCGGATGGTTCTGGGGCGAGAGGAGATTCCGGCAACGTCGCTGCTCGATAAGGCACCATTGACCTGGCGCCTGATGCGCCTGTTGCCACAGGTCATCACCCGACCCCATTTCGAACCGCTACAACGCTTCCTCACCCATGACACCGATCTGCGCAAGCGTTACCAGTTGTCCGAACGTCTGGCAGACCTCTTTGACCAATATCAGGTTTACCGCGCTGATTGGCTTGAGGATTGGGCAGAGGGGCATCATCAACTACGCAATGTGAGGGGTGAAGCGAAGCCGCTTCCTCCGACCAGTTGCTGGCAGGCAGAGTTGTGGCGTGCCCTGCTGGACGATGTGGGCGAGCAAGGCATGGCTCAAAGTCGGGCGGGCGTGCACCAGCGGTTCATGGAGCGCATCAACAGTCTTGAACGCGCACCGACCGGACTTCCCCAGCGAGTGATCGTTTTCGGAATTTCCTCGTTGCCAGCCCAGGTACTGGAGGCATTGGCCGGGCTTTCCCGTTTCAGCCAGGTTTTGTTGTGCGTCCATAACCCCTGTCGTTATCACTGGGCCGATATCGTTGCCGACAAGGATCTCTTGCGCCATCAGTACAAGCGGCAAGCCCGAAAAAACGGTATGCCCGTAGTGCTGGATTCGGAAATGCTCCACCAGCATGCTCACCCGCTCCTCGCTGCGTGGGGCAAGCAAGGTCGCGATTACATCAACCTTCTCGACAGCTATGACGACCCCGATAGCTATCGCGCAGCATTTCGCAATGGACGTATCGATCTGTTCAGCGAAAACCAGCCGAAGAACATGCTCAATCAGTTACAGGACGACATTCTGGAACTGCGGCCGCTCGGCGAGACTCGAGCACTCTGGCCGGCAGTCGATCTGACTCAAGACGATTCGATCCGCTTTCATATTGCCCATAGCGCCCAGCGCGAAGTGGAGATTCTCCACGACCAGTTGCTGGCACGTTTCAGTGCCAACCCTCAATTACGCCCGCGCGACGTGATCGTGATGGTGCCCGACATCGATAGTTATGCGCCGCATATTCGCGCCGTATTTGGGCAGCTGGATCGTCATGATCCACGCTTCATTCCCTTCACGATGGCCGATCAGGGGCAGCGCGGACGGGATCCATTACTTATCGCTGTCGAGCATCTGCTCAAGCTGCCGGATAGTCGTTTCCCCGTCAGTGAAATCCTCGACTTGCTTGATGTTCCGGCGTTACGCGCCAGATTTGGTGTGCAGGAACGAGACTTGCCGACCCTGCATCGCTGGATCGAAGGTGCCGGCGTGCGTTGGGGGATCGATGCCGGGCAACGGGCCGAACTGGGATTGCCCGACGAACTGGAGCAAAACAGTTGGCGCTTCGGCCTGCGTCGGATGCTGCTCGGCTATGCCGTCGGCAGTTCCGGAGCCTGTGGGGATATCGAACCCTACGATGAAATCGGCGGTCTCGATGCCGCGTTGATTGGGCCATTGGTAGCGTTGCTGGATGCACTGGAGCTTTCGCATCAGCAACTGATGAAACCCGCCCAACCACAGGAATGGGGGCATCGGCTTCAGGCGTTGATGCAACTGTTTTTCAAGCCCGAAGATGAGCATGACGACTACCTGCTGGCTCAACTCGAGGAGTTGCGGGAAACCTGGATGGAAACCTGTGAGGCCGTCGGTCTGTTGGATGAGCTGCCACTGACCGTCGTCCGTGAGGCTTGGCTGGCGGGGCTGGATCAGGGGCGTCTGTCGCAGCGCTTCCTGGCGGGAGCTGTGAACTTTTGCACGCTGATGCCGATGCGCGCGATCCCGTTCAAGCTGGTTTGCCTGTTGGGCATGAACGATGGCGATTATCCACGAGCCCAACCGCCTCTGGACTTCGATCTCATGGGCAGCGACTACAGGCCAGGAGATCGCTCCCGACGGGAGGATGATCGCTATCTTCTGCTCGAAGCGCTCTTGTCCGCCCGTCACCAGCTCTACATCAGTTGGGTGGGCCGCAGCATTCGCGACAACAGTGAGCGGCCAGCCTCTGTGTTGATCGGCCAGTTGCGCGATCATCTCGCCAATGGATGGCGATCGACCGAGGACAACGAGGATCTCCTGATTGCCATGACTCAGGAGCATCCGTTGCAGCCATTCAGTTCGCGCTACTTCCATGAGGAAGACAAATTGTTCAGCTACGCCAGCGAATGGCAGGTGCTGCATCAACATCACGAACAGAATGACGTCGCAACAATGCTTGCCCCCCATGTCCAGGAGGAGCCGTTGAGTCTGGAACTGCTACAGGACTTCCTGCGCAATCCGGTCCGACACTTTTTCACTCAGCGACTCAAGGTTTACTTCGAAGCGGCGCAGATACCTCAGGCTGACGAGGAACCCTTTGTACTGGATGCGTTGCAGCGATATATGCTCAGTGACAGCTTGCTCGGAGCAGCCTTGAGACACCCGGATAATGTTGATCAGGCACTCGAGTCTCAAGCCCGACGCCTGCAGAACAGCGGCCTGTTGCCCATTGCCGGATTCGGTGAATGCCTTCAGCGAGAGCTGATCGAGCCTTTGCCAGACTTGTTGCAGCGATATCAACAGCTGCTGGCGTTATGGCCGACACCCCTGTCCAACGCGCTACCGATCAATTTTGAATGGCAGGAGCTGCGCCTTGAAGGGTGGCTGGGCGGCTTGCACCGGCGCGCCGATGGCGGCGTACTTTCGGTCACGACGATCCCGAACAGCATAGGCTCGATCAAGAGCCGCAAATGGCATCGCCTGACCAAGCCCTGGGTCAGCCACCTTGTCGCGTGTGCCAGTGGGCTCTCCCTGACGACCGCACTGGTGGCCAGTGATGACACGCTCCTTCTTGAACCTCTGGAACAGACTCGAGCGGGACGGGTTCTTGAGGATCTGCTGCTCGCCTGGCAGACGGGCATGCGTCAGCCACTTCCGGTCGCGGTAAAAACGGCTTTTGCATGGCTGGGGCAGACCGATCCAGTCAAGGCTGAAGCGGCTGCCCGCAAAGCCTATGAGGGTGATGGTCAGACCAGCGAAGGCGAACGTCGGGAAAGCCCGGCTCTGGCCCGACAGTTCCCCGACTACGATGCACTGCAGGCGGATGAAACCTTCTCCGGTTGGTGTGATGCGCTTTATCGCCCGTTGCTCGAGGCACCTTGGCGCTCATGGACCCACGAGGAGGCAGGCGCATGAGTAACCAGCCACCACTCGCCCTGGCATTCCCGTTAAAGGGCAGCCAACTGATCGAAGCCAGTGCGGGCACTGGCAAGACGTTTACCATTTCGGCGTTGTATCTGCGGTTGATACTTGGCCATGGAGGCGAGGCAAGTGGTTTCGGTCGAGAGCTGTTGCCCCCGCAGATTCTCGTGGTGACCTTCACCGATGCGGCGACCAAAGAGTTGCGCGAACGCATCCGTACGCGCCTGGCCGAGGCCGCCCGTTTCTTCCGTGACGAGACTTCGCCCCCTGATGCGCTGATCGATGAACTGCGTGCACAGTTCGATCCGCAACAATGGCCCGGTTGCGCCAACCGCCTGGACATTGCCGCGCAATGGATGGACGAAGCCGCAGTCTCGACGATTCACAGTTGGTGTCAGCGAATGCTGCGCGAGCATGCGTTCGATAGCGGCAGTCTGTTTACCCAGACACTGGAAACCGATCACAGCGACCTGCTCGGTGAAGTGCTGCGCGATTATTGGCGGCTGTTCTGCTATCCGATGCAGGGCGATGCCTTGAACTGGGTTCGCAGTCACTGGGGAGGTCCGGCGGCCCTGTTGCCGCGTGTGCGTGGGCTGTTTGGCACCGAGCGCGAAGGGGATTCAGACAAGGCGCCATCCGAACTGATCGAAGAATGCCTGCAGGAGCGCCGTGCAGCGTTGATGGAGTTGAAGGAACCATGGCGGCAGTGGGCCGATGAGTTGCTCGCCATCTGCCATCAGGGCGTCGCCAACAAAACGGTGGACGGGCGCAAGATGCAGGCCCGCTATTTCGAACCCTGGTTCGAAAAGCTCAAGGCCTGGGCCGAGGACGAGACGCTCGAGCATTTGGATATCGGCACCGGGTTCGCCCGGCTCACACCGGACGGCATGGCTGAAGCCTGGAAAGGTGAGCCGCCGAGTCACCCGGGCCTGGATGCCATGCCTGTGCTCAAGTCGAGCCTCGACAATTTGCCGACGCCCGATGCGGCCGTGCTGCAGCATGCAGCCAAATGGGTCGGTGCTCGCTTTGAGGACGAGAAACGCCGTCGGGCCGAAATGGGTTTCGACGACATGCTGTTGCGCCTGGATGCTGCCTTGCAGTCCGATGGTGGGGAACGCCTCGCCACGCTCATCCGCGAGCAGTTCCCGGTCGCCCTGATCGATGAGTTCCAAGACACGGATCCGGTGCAGTATCGGATCTTCGAAAGTATTTATCGCATTGAAGAGGATAACCCGGAGACCGGGCTGTTCCTGATTGGTGATCCCAAACAGGCGATCTATGCCTTCCGTGGCGCGGACATCTACACCTATCTGCGAGCCCGGCAGGCCACAACCGGGCGCCTGCATACCCTGGGCACCAACTTCCGTTCCAGTCACGGGATGGTCTGTGCGGTCAACCATGTGTTCGAGCGTGCAGAGTCCCGTGAGCAAGGACGCGGAGCGTTTCTGTTCCGAGAGAAAAACGGCGATAACCCCGTGCCGTTCCAGCCAGTGGACGCTCAGGGGCGCAAAGAACGTTTGCAGGTATCCGGGCTGGACGTGCCAGCGCTGAACATCTGGCATTTATCCACCGACAAACCACTGTCCGGGGCAGTGTATCGCCAGCAGTTGGCGGCGGCCTGCGCCAGTGAGATTACGACCCTGCTCAATGGCGGGCAAACCGGTCGTGCCGGGTTTGCGCAGGAGGGCAAGGATTGGCGTGGGCTGCGGCCAGCGGACATTGCGATTTTGGTGCGCGATGGTAAAGAGGCGCAGGCGGTACGCGGTGAGCTCGCAGCACGCGGAGTCCGCAGCGTTTATCTGTCGGACAAGGACTCCGTCTTTTCCGCTCAGGAAGCCCATGATCTGTTGTCGTGGCTCAAGGCGTGCGCCGAGCCGGATGTCGAACGCTCCCTCAAGGCGGCGCTGGCGTGCATCACGCTGAACCTGCCGCTGGCCGAGCTGGAGCGTCTGAATCAGGACGAACTGGTCTGGGAAACCCGGGTCATGCAGTTCCGTGGTTATCGTGAACTCTGGCGCAAGCAAGGGGTGCTGCCGATGTTGCGGCGCCTGCTGCACGACTTTCAACTGCCGCAGATGCTCATTGCCCGCAGTGATGGCGAGCGGGTGCTGACCAACCTGTTGCACCTGTCGGAGTTGTTGCAACAGGCCGCGTCGGAACTCGATGGCGAGCAGGCACTGATCCGCCATCTGGCCGAGCATCTGGCGCTGTCCGGGCAGGCAGGCGAAGAGCAGATCCTGCGTCTTGAAAGCGACGAACAACTGGTCAAGGTCGTGACCATTCACAAGTCCAAGGGACTTGAATACCCGTTGGTTTTCCTGCCTTTCATCTGCTCGGCCAAACCCGTGGATGGCAGTCGATTGCCGCTGCATTACCACGATGAGTCCGGCAAGGCTCGCATCAGTCTGAAGCCCGACGCGGAACTGATCGCTGTGGCGGACAACGAACGCCTGGCAGAGGATCTACGCTTGCTCTACGTCGCGCTGACCCGCGCACAACATGCGTGCTGGCTCGGGGTGACGGATCTCAAGCGCGGCAATCACAGTAGTTCGGTGCTGCATCTTTCTGCACTGGGCTATCTGTTGGGCGGCGGCGCAACGTTGAATGAATCCAGCGGATTGGCCCGCTGGCTGGACGATCTGCAACAGGATTGTTCGGCGCTGAGCGTTGTTGAAATGCCGGAGGCCACCAGCGAGGAGTACCAGCCTCCGCGTAATGAGGCCACGCTATGTGCCACCCTTTTACCGAGCCGCAGGGCCAGCGAGAACTGGTGGATCGCGTCGTACAGCGCCTTGCGCATCAGTGACGTGCTGAGCGTTGGCAATGACGAAGCTCCCGACAGTCCGCAAGCGCAAAAGCTGTTCGACGACGAACGCCTCGATCCTGAAGCTCCGCGCGAGATCATCGCCGGCGGAGCTGACATTCATCGCTTCCCTCGCGGACCGAATCCGGGAACGTTTCTTCACGGTTTACTGGAGTGGGCAGGGGAGGAAGGGTTCGCGGTCACCCGCGAATCGCTGGACGATGCGATTGCCCGGCGTTGCAATCGGCGGGGCTGGGAAGGCTGGATCACCACCCTCGGCGACTGGTTGCAACACTTGCTCAAACTGCCACTGCCCGCAGGGCTCGACCAACCGCCAGTGGTGCTTGAGCAATTGAAGCAGTATCGGGTCGAGATGGAGTTCTGGTTTGCCAGCCACAAAGTCGACGTCCTCAAGCTCGACGAACAGGTGCGTCAATTCACTCACAACGGTGTGGCCCGGGTCGGCGCCGAAGCGGTGCAGCTCAATGGCATGTTCAAAGGCTTTATCGACCTGACGTTTGAGCACGAGGGTCGTTACTACGTGGCCGATTACAAATCCAACTGGCTGGGCGTCGATGACGCTGCGTACACCGAGCGAGCTATGGAGCAGTCGATCCTCGACAACCGTTACGACCTGCAATACGTGCTGTACCTGTTGGCACTGCATCGTCAGCTCAAGGCGCGGCTCGCCGATTACGATTACGACCGGCATATCGGCGGCGCGCTGTATCTGTTCCTGCGCGGAACACGGGCCCCTGGCGGTGGCGTTTACTTCGCGCGACCACCAAGGGAGCTGATCGAGCGTCTGGACCTCATGTTCCAGGGCAAACCGCAACCCCAGGCCGAGCCCGCGTGGGAACAGGGAGTACTGCTATGAATCGGACATTCGCCGACCTGCTGCCAACGCCGCTGACCGCTGACAGCCTAGCGCTACTGACGCCCCTGACCCGTGCCGATGATCTTTTGCTGTTGCTGACCCAATGGGTCGAGCGTGGCTGGTTGCGGGCACTGGACAAGGCATTCGTGGCCTTTCTTCATGAGTTGGAATCCGATGTCGATCCGCTGGTGTTGCTCGCCGCCGCATTGACCAGTCACCAGCTCGGCCATGGTCATGTCTGCCTGGATCTGTTCGAAACCCTCAAGGCACCGGATTTTGCACTTTCCCTGCCGCCGGAGGGGGATGCGCAACCCGGCGTGTTGCTGCTGCCATCGCAATTGCTCGAAACCCTCGACGGAGCGCACTGGTGCAAGGTGCTGGCCGGCAGTTCGCTGGTGGCACTGGCCGCCGACGAGAGTGCGTCGGCTCAGGAGCGCCCACTGGTGTTGTCCGGCAAGCGTTTGTACTTGCGGCGCTATTGGGCCTACGAGCGGCGTATCGACAGCGCACTGCGTCAGCGACTCGCGGAGCAGGAAGCGACACCAGCCGATCTTGCACGGCGGCTGGACGAGCTGTTCGATCCGGCCCAGCGTGCGGATGTCATCGACTGGCAGAAACTCGCCTGCGCCCTGGCCACCCGAGGTGCCTTCAGCATCATCACGGGTGGCCCGGGTACCGGCAAGACGACGACGGTGGTCCGTTTGCTGGCGTTGCTCCAGGCACCTGCGGTCGAGGCGCATCAACCATTGCGCATAAGGCTCGCGGCGCCTACCGGTAAAGCGGCGGCGCGGCTGACCGAGTCCATCAGTCAGCAGGTGCAATCGCTGAAGGTCGCTGACAGCGTCCGGGAAAAAATCCCGACCGAGGTGACCACGGTGCACCGCCTGCTCGGTAGTCGTCCCGGCACGCGGCACTTTCGCCACCATGCCGGTAACCGTCTGCCCCTGGACGTTCTGGTGGTCGATGAAGCGTCCATGATCGACCTGGAAATGATGGCCAATCTGCTCGATGCCTTGCCGCCTCATGCCCGATTGGTGTTGCTGGGCGACAAGGATCAACTTGCCTCCGTGGAGGCGGGTGCGGTGCTGGGAGATTTGTGCCGTGATGCCGAAGCTGGTTGGTACAGTGCGCAGACCCGCCAGTGGCTGGAACAGGTGAGTGGCGAATCCCTGCAGGACAGCGGCTTGCACGAAGGCACTGACGGCTCGCATCCATTGGCCCAGCAAGTGGTGATGCTGCGACACTCGCGGCGTTTCGGCGAGGGCAGCGGCATCGGTCAACTGGCGCGACGAGTGAATCAGCAACTCCCGGTCGAGGCTCGCCAGTTGCTGGAAGCCAAGACTCATGGCGATGTGTTTTCTTTGCCACTCCACAATGAGCACGACCGTGAACTCGAGCACCTGGTGCTCGATGGGCACGCGAAAGGCCCTCACGGATATCGACACTATCTGAGCGTCTTGCGCGATCGACGTCCGGCGAGCGGAACGCCGCTCGAGAACCCGTGTTGGGTCGACTGGGCACGTGACGTCCTGCGGGCCTTCGATACCTTCCAGTTGTTGTGCGCAGTGCGCAAAGGGCCGTGGGGTGTGGAGGGGCTGAACCAGCGCATCACCGAAGCGTTGCTCAAGGCGCGGCTGATCGAGAGCGACCAGCAATGGTACGAAGGCCGGCCGGTGCTGATGACCCGAAACGACTACGGTCTGGGGCTGATGAACGGTGACATCGGTATCGCCCTGAAACTGCCCGAGCGCGATGGCCCTGATGCCGGTAAATCGGTATTGCGAGTGGCGTTCCCGCGTAACGACGGGCGCGGCGGGGTGCGTTTCGTGTTGCCGAGCCGGCTCAACGATGTCGAGACCGTCTATGCGATGACCGTGCACAAGTCTCAGGGCTCGGAGTTTGCCCATACCGCGCTGATCCTGCCGGACGCCCTGAATCCTGTGTTGACCAAGGAACTGATCTATACCGGAATTACCCGGGCCAAGGACTGGTTCACCTTGATCGAGCCTCGGAGCGGCGTGTTTGAAGAAGCGGTGCAGCGCAAGGTGAAGCGCCTGAGTGGACTGATGCTGGAACTGGAAGAAGGCGCGCCGCATAAAGGATGAAGGTGCCTTCGATTGCCGCCGATAATTGACCGACCGGTCAGAGGTCGCTGTATCGCTGGCTTTCCAACGCTGTGCTATCGTTGCGGCATCATTTCGTAACGATCCAAGAGAATCCCTGCATGAAGGTGGCTGTCTGGGCGACAGAGCGCGTAGTTGGCTGCAAGCAGGCGTTGCTTGCCGGTGTGCTCTGTTTGCTCACGGGTGTGGCCGCTGCCCAGACTCAAACCCCGGTGGGTATGGCCGAACAACGGGCCAAATCCGTCACCCAGGTTGTCCTCGGTATCCTCAGTTATGCGCGCTGGCCGGTAGAGCCGGCGCAATTGCGTTTGTGCATCGTCGGCCCGACCGAATACACCGACGACCTGGTCAAGGGCACGACCCAGGCCACGGGCCGTCCGGTCATCGTGCGTCGACTGTTGGCCGACAACCCGGCCATCGTCAGCGAGTGCGACGCGGTCTACATCGGCAAACTCACGGCTGAAGAACGCAGCCGGTTGTTCGCGTCCCTGATCGGGCATCCGGTGCTGAGCATCAGCGAAGGCGGTGATCAATGCACGGTCGGCAGCCTGTTCTGCCTGCGGGTCGGCGATGACCAGGTGTCGTTCGAGGTCAATCTCGACTCCGTCGCCCGTAGCGGTGTGCGCATTCATCCCAGCGTGCTGCAGTTGTCGCGCCGCAAACCGGCGGTGCCATGAGACGCGACAAATCCACAGGGCGCCCGACCCTCGGTTCGGTCATCGGCCGTGGCAACCTGATTGTGGCGCTGGTCGCCGTGGCAATGGCCAGTGTGTCGCTGACGCTGCTTGGGGTACTGGCGCTGCGGGTCTATGCCGATCACAACCTGCACTTGATCGCCCGCTCGATCAGTTACACGGTTGAAGCTGCCGTGGTGTTCAACGACAAGGCCGCTGCGACCGAAGCGCTGGCGCTGATCGCCTCGACCGAAGAAGTGGCCGATGCCCAGGTGCTGGACACTCAGGGCCAGTTGCTCGCGCGCTGGCAGCGTCCGGAGAACGGTCTGTTTTCCGAGCTGGAGATGCAAGTCGCGCGGGTCATACTGGAAAAACCCATCAACCTGCCGATCCTCCATCAGGATCGCGAGATCGGGCGTATCTTGCTGATCGGCCACGGTGGCAGCCTGATGCGCTTTCTGTTGAGCGGTCTGGCGGGGATCATTCTCTGCACGGCGATCAGTGCCTGGGTCGCGCTGTACCTGGCGCAGCGTCAGTTGCGCAGGATCATCGGCCCGTTGCACAGCCTGGCGGCGGTGGCGCATGCGGCCCGCAGCGAGCGGGCACTGGATCGACGGGTGCCACGGGCGAAGATTGCCGAACTGGACAACCTCGGCAATGACTTCAATGCCTTGCTCGATGAACTCGAAGACTGGCAAACCCACCTGCAAAGCGAGAACGAAACCCTCGCCCACCAGGCCAGCCACGACAGTCTCACCGGCTTGCCGAACCGGGCCTTTTTCGAAGGCCGCCTGATCCGTGCGCTACGCAGCGCCCACAAACTGAACGAGCGCGTGGCGGTGCTGTTTCTCGACAGCGACCGCTTCAAGGACATCAACGACAACTTCGGTCATGCCGCCGGTGACGCGGTGCTGGTGGCGGTGGCGAATCGAGTGCGGGCGCAGTTGCGTGAAGAGGATCTGGTGGCGCGTCTGGGCGGTGACGAGTTCGCCGTTCTGCTCACGCCCTTGCACAAGACCGAAGACGCCGAACGCATTGCCGACAAGATCCTCGCCAGCATGGACACCCCGATTGCGCTGCCGGGCGACAGCAGTGTCGTGACGTCGCTCAGTATCGGCATCGCGGTTTACCCCGATCATGGCGTCACGCCCGGCACCTTGCTTGATGCGGCCGATGCCGCGATGTATCAAGCCAAGCGTTTGTCGCGTGGCGCCCAATCCACGGCCGGGTCGGAGCACCCGGTCGATCCCGTTCAAACCAGGAGCTGATGCCCGTGTTCTCACTTTCCTTTCGACTGTTTTCCACCCTGTTGCTGACGGCCATGCTGGCCCTGACCGGTTGCCAGACCGCCCCGCAAAAAGGCCTGACGCCGGCCCAGGTCGCGGTCCTCAAGCAGCAAGGCTTCGAGCTGACCGATGACGGCTGGGAGTTCGGCCTGTCGGGCAAAGTGTTGTTTGGCAGCGATGTCGAAAGCCTGAATAAACAAAGTACCGAAATCGTCGAGCGTATCGGCAAAGCGTTGCTGGGTGTCGGCATCGAGCGGGTACGGGTGGATGGCCACACCGACGCCTCGGGCAAGGAAACCTACAACCAGCAGCTGTCCCTGCGCCGCGCGAAAAGCGTCAGCAACGTGCTGACCTCGGTCGGCATGAAACAAGAGAACATTCAGCTGCAGGGCCTCGGCAGTCGCGAACCGGTCGCCTCCAACGACACCGCCGCCGGCCGCACCGAAAACCGCCGAGTGTCGATTGTGGTCAGCGCCGATTAATCGGTGAACTGCATGTCACGGGTCTCACCCATCAACAGACCCTGATTGCGCTCGGTCACCTCACGGATGTAATCCCACAGCAGGGTGATCCGCTTCAACTTGCGCAGATCCTCCCGGCAGTACATCCAGAACTGCCGGGTGATATCGATTTCCTCCGGCAACACCGGCAACAGGCGCGGGTCCTGGGCCGCGAGGAAGCACGGCAGAATCGCCAATGAGCGCCCCTGCTGCGCCGCCACGAACTGTGCGATCACGCTGGTGCTGCGCAAATTGGCGCTGGCGCCGGGCAACACGTTCGCCAGATACAGCAGCTCTGAGCTGAACGCCAGGTCATCCACGTAACTGATGAATTGATGCTTGCCCAGGTCGGCGGGGCGGCGGATCGGCGGGTGCTTGTCCAGGTATTCCTGGGTCGCGTAGAGCTGCAAGCGGTAGTCGCAGAGTTTGCAGCACACGTACGGCCCGTGTTCCGGGCGTTCGAGGGCGATGACGATGTCGGCCTCGCGTTTGGACAGGCTGATGAAGTGTGGCAGCGGCAGGATGTCCACCGAGATCGCCGGGTAGGCGTCAACGAAGTGGCTCAGTTGCGGGGTGATGAAGAAGCTGCCGAAACCTTCAGTGCAGCCCATCCGCACATGCCCGGACAGCGCGACGCCGGAGCCGGACACCTGCTCGCAGGCCATGTGCAGCGTGCTTTCGATCGACTCGGCATAACTCAGCAGGCGCTGGCCTTCGGCAGTCAGCACGAAACCGCTGGTGCGGGACTTTTCGAACAGCAAGGTGCCGAGCGCCGCTTCCAGCGAACTGATCCGCCGCGACACGGTGGTGTAGTCGACCGCCAGGCGTTTGGCCGCGGTACTGGCCTTGCGGGTGCGGGCGACTTCGAGGAAAAACTTGAGGTCGTCCCAATTCAGCGAACCTAGAGAGGTGATGTTTTTTTGCATGATGGACGGGCTTATATGTGCGTTCTTATTAGAAGTTTGCACATCTATACTCCAAAAACAGTCCGACAACCAATTCGTGACACACGCCTCATCTCAAGGCGAACCTTTCGCCTTGGCTCCTACGATAAAAACAAGTTCTGGAGACCAGCATGAACGCATCGCTTACGCCCAACGAAACCACGATCCAGAAGGTCAAGCTGCTGATCGACGGCGAGTGGGTCGAGTCGCAGACCACCGAGTGGCACGACATCATCAACCCGGCGACCCAGCAGGTTCTGGCCAAGGTTCCGTTTGCCACCGCCGCTGAAGTCGACGCTGCCGTCAGCGCCGCCCAGCGCGCCTTCCAGACCTGGAAGCTGACTCCGATCGGCGCGCGCATGCGCATCATGCTCAAGCTGCAGGCGTTGATCCGTGAGCATTCCAAACGCATCGCCGTGGTGCTGAGCGCCGAACAGGGCAAGACCATTGCCGATGCCGAAGGCGACATTTTCCGTGGCCTGGAAGTGGTCGAGCACGCCTGCTCCATCGGCAGCCTGCAGATGGGCGAGTTCGCCGAGAACGTGGCCGGCGGCGTCGATACCTACACCCTGCGTCAGCCGATCGGCGTCTGCGCCGGCATCACCCCGTTCAACTTCCCGGCGATGATCCCGCTGTGGATGTTCCCGATGGCCATTGCCTGCGGCAACACCTTTGTACTCAAGCCGTCCGAACAGGATCCGCTGTCGACCATGCTGCTGGTGGAGCTGGCGATTGAAGCGGGCATTCCGGCCGGTGTGCTTAACGTCGTCCATGGTGGCAAGGACGTGGTTGACGGCTTGTGCACCCACAAGGACATCAAGGCCGTTTCGTTCGTCGGTTCGACTGCCGTCGGCACCCACGTTTATGACCTGGCCGGTAAACACGGCAAACGCGTGCAATCGATGATGGGCGCGAAGAACCATGCGGTGGTGCTGCCGGATGCCAATCGCGAGCAAGCGCTCAACGCCTTGGTCGGCGCCGGTTTCGGTGCGGCCGGTCAGCGTTGCATGGCCACCTCGGTGGTGGTGCTGGTGGGTGCGGCCAAGCAGTGGCTGCCGGATCTGAAAGCGCTGGCGCAGAAACTCAAGGTCAACGCCGGCAATGAGCCGGGCACCGATGTCGGCCCGGTCATTTCGAAAAAGGCCAAGGCGCGGATTCTCGACCTGATCGAAAGCGGCATCAAGGAAGGCGCAAAACTTGAGCTGGACGGTCGCGACATCAGCGTGCCGGGTTACGAGAAAGGCAACTTCGTCGGCCCGACCCTGTTTTCCGGGGTGACTACCGACATGCAGATCTACACCCAGGAAATCTTCGGCCCAGTGCTGGTGGTGCTGGAGGTCGATACCCTCGATCAGGCCATCGCGCTGGTCAACGCCAACCCGTTCGGCAACGGCACGGGCCTGTTCACCCAGAGTGGTGCCGCGGCGCGTAAATTCCAGACTGAAATCGACGTCGGCCAGGTCGGCATCAACATCCCGATTCCGGTGCCGGTGCCGTTCTTCAGCTTCACCGGTTCGCGCGGTTCGAAACTCGGCGACCTCGGCCCTTACGGCAAGCAAGTGGTGCAGTTCTACACCCAGACCAAAACGGTCACGGCGCGCTGGTTCGATGACGACAGCGTCAACGACGGCGTGAACACCACCATCAACCTGCGCTGAGGAATGGCCATGAAAATCGCATTTATCGGTCTGGGCAACATGGGCGCGCCGATGGCGCGCAACCTGATCAAGGCCGGGCATTCGCTGAATCTGGTGGACCTGAACAAAACCGTGCTCGCGGAGCTCGAGCAACTGGGTGGCACCATCCGCGCTTCGGCTCGCGAAGCGGCTGAAGATGCAGAACTGGTGATCACTATGCTGCCCGCCGCCGTGCATGTACGCAGCGTCTGGCTCGGTGAGGACGGTGTGCTGGCAGGGATCGGCAAAGGCGTGCCGGCAGTGGATTGCAGCACCATCGATCCGCAGACTGCGCGCGATGTGGCAGCGGCCGCTGCCAAACAAGGCGTGGCCATGGCCGATGCACCGGTGTCCGGCGGAACCGGCGGCGCCACTGCCGGGACGTTGACCTTCATGGTCGGCGCCACTCCTGAACTGTTCGCCACCCTGCAACCGGTGCTGGCGCAGATGGGCCGCAACATCGTGCATTGCGGTGAGGTCGGCACCGGCCAGATCGCCAAGATCTGCAACAACTTGTTGCTCGCCATTTCGATGGTCGGCGTCAGCGAGGCGATGGCCCTGGGCGATGCGCTGGGGATCGACACCACGGTGCTCGCCGGAATCATCAACAGTTCGACGGGTCGTTGCTGGAGTTCGGAAATGTACAACCCGTGGCCGGGCATCGTCGAAACGGCACCGGCCTCGCGCGGCTACACTGGTGGCTTCGGCGCCGAACTGATGCTCAAGGATCTGGGGCTGGCCACCGAGGCGGCGCGTCAGGCCCATCAGCCGGTGGTGCTGGGCGCGGTGGCGCAGCAGTTGTATCAGGCGATGAGTCAGCGCGGGGAAGGGGGCAAGGACTTCTCGGCGATCATCAACAGCTATCGCAAGCCGCAGTAATCGTCGTCAGGCCTGTGCTCGTCGCAGGTCTGCAATTCAGATGCAGTAGGTGTTGCCGGGAAATCACGTCGGGTGGTTTCCCGGCTTTTTTGTATCAGGCGAACACGAAATATTTGCGCACGGTCTCAACCACTTCCCAGGTGCCCTTCATGCCTGGCTCGACCACGAAGATGTCGCCGGCGCGCAGGTGGATCGGCTCCATGCCGTCCGGGGTAATCACGCAGTAGCCTTCCTGGAAATGGCAGTACTCCCATTTCACGTAGTCCACTCGCCACTTGCCCGGCGTGCAGATCCAGGTGCCCATGATCTTGCTGCCGTCTTCGCTGGTGTAGGCGTTGAGGTTGACGGTGTGCGGGTCGCCCTCGAGCTTTTCCCATTTGCAGGCGTCGAGTACGGGCAGGGGGTGGGTGTCGCGCAGAACGGTGATAGGTGCGGGCATGACGGCTCCAGGCCAGAGGGAAATAGAGCGTCACCGTAGCGTTCGTGGGGGCTGTCGAAGTGTCTGGGGTCGACCTCCAGATGCCTGTAAGCGCTGGGGCAAATCTGCACTCCTCCCTGATTTGCACCAGCGCTGTGCATATAAGAAGGTTTTGGCACAAGCGTGCACCATAAAAGTTCAATCAATTTTTAGACTAAAACGAGATAACCATTCTGACACCTATTGCAAAACAAAATCGTCTGTACTATAACATTCGTACTAAAGAACTATTCCTCAAAACGGAGCTTCATCTGAGTCACGGACAGACTTGAATCGGCTTTTTCTCATCTCGATAACTGACTTGGCCTTTGGCTCAAGTGTGAACTTCTATCCGTTGTTAATGAATAATGACAGTTGAATGAACCGGACAGTTAATAAGTGGCGCGGACGCAATGTCTCGCGTGCTTTGAGTTGAAGCTTTAAATGAACAGTTAATTAATTATTTGTGCACTGGCGGATTTATATCTGCGGGATACGCACGCCTCTCGGAATGTTATGTGCCCGGCATCAATGGAATGAGGCTTTATTGTGGACGACATAAACGTAATTGAAGTTTCGACGACTGTTGATAGTTCAAGTGAGCTTGGCCGGCACGTCTGGGTGCGTGCCGGCAGTCGCCTGACACATGTGCAAATCAGCGATGACTGTTTCATCGGTTTCAGATGCGATTTGCAGCACGCGTTTGTCGGCAAATCCAGCATGTTCGCCACCGGGGCCCGGTGCCTGGGGACGGCGCAGTCGCCGGTTCGAATTGCCGAAAACGTCTGGCTGGGCGCCAAGGCCACCGTGACTGCCGGTGTTACCGTCGGTGCCGGGGCCGTGGTGGCGGCTGGCGCGTTGGTGACAGCGGATGTGCCGCCGGACGCAATCGTCGTCGGCCGCCCGGCGCGGGTCATTGCCCGGCGCACCGTGGTCGAGGACGGCCGGCCGAGCCCGGAACCGGTGCTGGCCAAAGTCCGGGAGCGGGCGCGCCAGGGCTTGCCGTCGATGCTCGATCGGTCCACGCAGTCGGTCGCGCGGTTCAAGTCGCTGAACCCCGACACCCAGACCTGGGACATCAGTGACGACGCCCTGATCGATGCCGAATTGCGCGGCGGGGCGTCGGTGGAAATCGCCCGGGACTGCATCCTGATCGGGCGCAGCAACCGTCAGGGCGGCATGTCGCAACTGGGCGGCATCGAACTGGGCACCGGCGCGCGACTGGCGGCCGGTGTGGTTATCGAGGCGGCTGGCGGTGTATCCGTCGGTGCCTTCAGCGAGTTGTCCGAGGGGGGCACGATCGTTGCCTCCACTCATGATCATTCATTTCGCTCACTGCCTTGGGAGGAGGCACCGGTGCGCATTGGAAGTCGTTGCGTAATTGGCGAGGGCGCCATCTTGGTAGGTCCACTGAATATTGGTGACGGTGCCGTTATCAAACCGTACTCGGTGGTTATAAGGGATGTATTGGAAAACACTGTGGTTCATGGCGTTGTTCAACTAATGGAGATTCAAGAATGATTTTATTTGCCCCCAATCCAACCGGTTCCGGTCACAACATGCGCGCGCTGTCCATCGCTCAGGCGATCAAGAAACAGCGTCCGGACATGCCATTGACCGTGGCGCTGGCTTCCTTGCAGCCGACCTTCACGCCGATGTTCGAAAAATCTGGTGTTGAAGTTGTGGATATTGCCGGTCGTTTGGTCGATTACTCAAAAAAAAGCAACTTGTCGAAAGAACTCGACTGGAATAATTACATTGGCGGTTATATCGCCAATACTTTCTTGTCCGGCGAGCGGATTCTGTCTTACCTGGCGCTGATCGCCGAGTACAAACCGACGGCTCTGGTGTCGGACTACAACATGGCCGCCTGCCTGGCCGCGATTTTCAGCGGTACGCCGCTGGTGTTCGTCACCGAGCGCTACGACTTCACCCTGTGCCAGCTCGAAGATCATGATCTGGCTGACGGCGGTTTCGAAGTCAACGCGCTGGAAATGGCCCGGGCCCGCACCGCGCTGCACAGCCAGTTCAACTGGATGATCAATCAGAGCCAACTGGTGCTGACCGACAAACCCTATGTGGCCTCTCTCGATCAGGGCACACCAGTGGCCGAAGCACTGGTCAGCGGCAAGGCGCATTTTGTCGGCCCGATGATCCGCGACATCAATGTGCAGACCGGCTTGAACGTGCGCGAGCAACTGAACCTCGGCGACTCGCCATTCATTGTGGCTTCGATCAGCGGCACCACAATGTTTGCCCAGAACAAGGACGCGCTGCTCGCCGCCTATCTGGACAGCTTCAGGATCCTGCGCGAGCGCAATCCGGAACTGAAACTGGTGCTGCTGGGCCGTCAGGATATCCAGGCTCAGGACGGCGTCGTCTGCGTGCCGTACTACCCGGACTGGATGGGCCTGCTGCGCGAAGCCAGCCTGCTGATTTCGGCGCCGGGCTGGATCACCGTGACGGAAATCGCCGCACTGCAGATTCCAACGCTGTTCGTGCTGCCGTCCAAATCCGAGTACCACGAACTCGAGGCGCTGCGCCGTCTGGAGCTGCTGGGTTTCCCGACGCACCTGGGCCACGACCGCGATGCGATCGTCGAGCTGATCCAGGGCGAGCTGGAAAAAGACACCGATGCTTCGGCCTACTACGCGCCGCATCAGCAAGTCGCCGCGCCGGATGGCGAAGGTGCCGCCCGCGCCGCGACGCGCATCATTGAGTTGTGCCAGGGCAGCGTTGTGTCGCTGACCGAAAGCAAAGCCGCTTAACCTCAAGGAAGAGGGATTCACCATGTCACTGCATCCGCAGTTTCTATTTGATCAAGGCCTCAAGGACATCGAGCACGGCGGCTTTTTCGCCGTGACCGATGCCAGTGGCGAGGTTGCGATTTCCAGCGACAAGCAGTTGCAGGATCAGGTCGCGGCGACGCTCTACCAAGCCGAGCACGGCGACGATGTCGAACTGCGTTTTGCCCATGACGGGCTGATGCGTTTGCATGATGCTTCGAATGGCGGTTTCCACGAACTGGCCGACCGCTACTGGACGCCGCACGGCTCCGGACGTTGCCGCACGCTGGCGCTGCAACTGGACGCACTGGCGGCATTGATTGCCTATCAACGGAGGGTGCCGCAGGACGCAGCAAACAATGCCGCGATCCACGGCCTGCTGGAAAAGGTCGAAGCGCTCTACGCCCGTTCCACGCTCGCCGGTCTGTACAGCAGCGACTGGTCGACGCCGCTGGAGCTGGCGACCTCGATCGATCTCGACATCAGCGCCACGGCCTTGCTCGCGCGTATCGACAATCAGCCGTTGGGTCTCGGCTTGGTCGGGCACTTGCAGATTCATGCAGAAAACCTGATCGGCCGGGTGGCCGGCAGCGACAGCCAATCTTGTGTCGATGTGGCGCTGACCCGTTGCGGCGTGCGTGCTCAAGTCAGCCTGGTGCTGGCGCAACTGGCTGATACGCGGGACGACAATGCGCTGTCGAATCTGGCTCGTTCGTTCCTGCTGCAAACCCTGGCGCTGTTTCGCGATCCGGCGTACGGCGGGTATTGGGACCGGGTCGGGATCAACGGCAAAGTGCGTTGCGACTGGCACACCTCGTACAAAAATCACGAGTCGCCATTCCCGATCAAGACTGCCTACGACGTGGCGTTGCTGTTGCAGGCGATTCAGGCCTTGCCGTCCGGCGTGAGCGAAGCGGATCGGGCTTCGGTGACGGCGGCGTTGCTGGAATTCCATGACGCCCGCCATGGCGGTCTGTTCATGGGCAAGGGCTACTTTTGGTCGACCCCGGATGACCCGACCGTGCCGTTCATTCGGCAGTTCTGGGCGCCGCCGCGTCAGCCAGGAATCTTCAGCATTGGCAACCTGACGTACCTGCCGTTGCACCTGAAGAGTCTGAAAACCCAGCTCGCCGCGGCCCACGCCTTGCAGTCCATCGAACCGGTCGTTGCCGTCACTCATCATGACGATGCAGCGCTGGTAAACCGTGAGTTGCAAGTGATCGATGGCGGTGGCGATGTGCAGCGGATTCACCCGAATGGCGTGCCGACCATCAATGTTGATCTGCAGCGTTATCTGGCGTGGCTGGCCAAGGCCCGGGCGTCGAATGAAACGCCTTACGGGCTGACGGCCGAAACCGCGCCGCTGGGTTTCCGTGCCGACAAAACCTGGCAGGTGTTCTCCGGGTTGCACGTGATCTCAGACTTGCACGCGCTGGGTCTGCAAATCGAAAACAAGGCCAGCCTGATCGATTGCATCAGGGCCTCGCAAAACACCGACGGCGGATTTGCCGAGCAACCGGGGCATCTCAGCGATGTGTTCGCCACCTACTGCGCGGTGTTGTCGCTGCGAGTGCTGGGCGCATTGCCGAACGATATCGGCGGTTGCGTGCGTTACCTCCAAGCGTGTCAGAACCCGGACGGCGGGTTCGGCGATGTGCCGGGTTTCGGCTCGGACATCTGGCACACCAACCTGGCGGTGCTGTCGCTGCATGCGCTTGAAGCCAAGGCGCCGGACGAGCAGGGCGTGATGGCGTTTGCCTTGCGCTGCCGCTCGGCCGACGGCGGTTTCGCCAACAAGCCGGGTTATCCGCCGGACGCGTTTTCGGTGTACCGCGTGGTGTCGACGCTGTTCATTCTCAACCGACGCATCGTTGATGCCGAACAGACCGTCGCTTGGCTTCAGAGCCTGCAACTGGCCAACGGCTCGTTCCACTACCGGCCGGGTAAAGCGGTCAGCCTGGTAGGTACTTACATGGCTATCGCAGCAATGTATCTGCTCGACGCGCAGCCGACGTATCTGCAGGAATCGAAAGACTGGATCGCTGCCCATCAGAAGCAGGACGGTGGATTCGGCCCACTCAATGCGACCTCGGCAACCACCGACGAAAGCTTCGTCTGCATCCAGACGCTGCTGATTCTCGAACAAGGTCTGTCGCAATACTGGGTGGCGTTGTTGAACTGACCCGCACACAGCATCGAAGGACGTTCAATCATCATTTTGCCAGGGGAGGCGCTGATGAAAATTTTAGTGACAGGGGGCGCGGGCTTCATTGGCTCGGCCGTGGTGCGGTTTCTGATTGAAGAGACCGAATGTGAAGTGATCAACGTCGACAAACTGACCTACGCCGGCAATCTCGAATCTCTGGCTGAGGTGTCCCATTCACCGCGTTACCGGTTCTGTCAGGTCGACATCTGCGACAGGCCGGCGCTGGACGAACTGTTCGCACGGCTGCAACCGGATGCGGTGATGCATCTGGCCGCCGAGTCCCATGTGGACCGTTCGATCGATGGCCCGCAAGCCTTCATCGAAACCAACATCGTCGGCACCTACACGCTGCTCGAAGCGGCGCGTGGTTACTGGAACCGACTGGACGCGGCGCGTCAGGCGGCGTTCCGTTTCCATCATATTTCCACCGATGAAGTGTACGGCGACCTGGAACCCGAAGATCCGGCATTTACCGAGCGCACGCCGTATGCGCCAAGCTCGCCGTACTCGGCGACCAAGGCCGGCTCCGATCATCTGGTTCGCGCCTGGCATCGCACTTTCGGCCTGCCAGTGGTGGTGAGCAACTGCTCGAACAATTACGGGCCGTATCACTTCCCGGAAAAACTGATTCCTCACGTCATCCTCAATGCGCTGCAAGGCAAGCCGCTGCCGGTGTATGGCGATGGCGCGCAGATTCGCGACTGGCTGTTCGTCGAAGATCACGCCCGCGCACTGTATGCGGTGGTTACGCGCGGTGAGGTCGGGCAGACCTACAACATCGGCGGCCACAACGAGAAGACCAACCTGGAAGTGGTGCACACCCTGTGCGATCTGCTCGAAGCACGCGGTGCGGAAAAACCGGCGGGCGTCGCGCACTTCCGCGACCTGATCACCTTCGTCAAGGATCGTCCGGGCCACGACAAACGCTACGCCGTCGATGCCGGAAAAATTCACGCGACGCTGGGCTGGACGCCGCAGGAAACCTTCGAAAGCGGCATGCAGAAAACCGTCGACTGGTATCTGGATAACCGCGCCTGGTGGGTGCGGGTGATGTCCGGTGCCTACGCGCTGGAGCGCCTCGGCGAGCAAAGCGACAAAGCCCTTGTGGCCTGAACGTTCAGTCATTCAAATCTCACTGCTTGAAAGGAAAAAAGCATGGCCAAGTACAAAGGAATTCTGCTGGCGGGCGGCGCCGGTTCGCGTCTGCACCCGATCACCCTGGGCGTCTCGAAACAGTCGCTGCCGGTGTATGACAAACCGATGATCTATTACCCGCTGTCGGTGCTGATGCTGGCGGAAATCCGCGAGATCCTGATCATCTCCACCCCGGAAGATCTGCCGGGCTTTCAGCGCATGCTCGGCGACGGCAGTCAGTTGGGCCTGAGCTTGAGTTACGCGGTGCAACCGAGTCCGGACGGCCTCGCTCAGGCGTTCATCATCGGTCGTGAATTCGTCGGTGAAGACAACGTCTGCCTAGTGCTCGGTGACAACATTTTCTACGGCGCCGGCTTCGGTGAAACCCTGCTGCAAGCGGCGGCGCGTGATGAAGGCGCGACAGTGTTCGGCTATTACGTGGCCGATCCCGAGCGCTTTGGCGTGGTGGAATTCGATGCTGCCGGCAAGGCCTTGAGCATCTGCGAAAAACCGAGCGATCCAAAGTCCAACTACGCCGTCACCGGCCTGTATTTCTACGACAACGAAGTGCTGCAGATTGCCGCCGACATCAAGCCGTCGCCGCGCGGCGAGCTGGAGATCACCGACGTCAACAACGTCTACCTGCAACGCGGCAAATTGAATGTGTCGGTGATGGGCCGTGGCATGGCCTGGCTCGACACCGGCACTCACGACGCGTTGATGGAAGCGGGCAATTTCGTCCAGGCCATCGAGAAACGCCAGGGCCTGAAAATCGCCTGCCTCGAAGAGATCGCCTACCACAAGGGCTGGATCGACGACGCGCAATTGCTGGTGCATGCGGGCAGCATGAGCAAGACCGGTTACGGTCAGTACCTGGCGCGTTTGATCCACGATGATGTGGTGGTGGCGATGGATGCGCAGCGCCCGTTGAAAGGCGCTGCCTGATCAAGTGTGGGAGCGAGCCTGCTCGCTCCCACAGGGTCAGTGGCCGGTCACGCTGTCGAGTTCGGCAGCTTTGACCGTAGCGCGTGGATCGGCCGACGGAATTTGCAAACGGGCCAGGCGATTGGCGTGGGTCGGCGCTTCGGCCGCCAGCGGCGAGCGGCGTTTGCGGGTTTCTTCACGCAGCACCGGCAAGACTTCCTTGCCGAACATGTCGAGTTGTTCCAGCACGGTTTTCAGCGGAATGCCGCCATGGTCGAACAGGAACAGCTGGCGCTGATAGTCGCCGAAGTACTCGCGGAAGGTCAGGGTTTTGTCGATGATTTCCTGAGGGCTGCCGACGGCCAGCGGGGTCATTTCCATGAACTCTTCCAGGGACGGGCCATGGCCGTACACCGGGGCGTTGTCGAAATAGGGACGGAACTCCCGGCGCGCATCCTGCGAGTTGCGGCGCATGAAAATGTGCCCGCCGAGACCGACGATCGCCTGCTCCGGCGTGCCGTGACCGTAATGGGCAAACCGCGCGCGGTAGAACTCGACCAGCGCCATGAAATGCTCACGGGGCCAGAGGATGTGGCTGGCGAAAAAACCGTCGCCGTAATACGCCGCCTGCTCGGCGATTTCCGGGGTGCGGATCGAGCCGTGCCAGACGAAGGGCGGCAGGTCATCGAGGGGCCGCGGGATCGAGGTGAAGTTTTTCAGCGGGGTGCGAAAGCGTCCGCTCCAGTTGAGGTCTTCTTCGCGCCAGAGCCGGTGCAGCAGGCGATAGTTTTCCATCGCCAGTGGCAGACCGTCGGCGATGCTCTTGCCGAACCAGGGATAGACCGGCGCGGTGTTGCCGCGGCCGAGCATCAGGTCCATGCGCCCGCCGCAGAGGTTCTGCAACAGCGAATATTCTTCGGCCAGGCGTACCGGGTCGTTGGTGCTGATCAGGGTGGTGGACGTCGAAAGAATGATGCGTTGGGTCTTGGCGGCGATGTAGGCCAGCAGTGTGGTGGGAGAGGAGGTGATGAACGGGGGATTGTGGTGCTCGCCGGTGGCGAACACGTCCAGTCCGATGTCTTCGGCCTTCTGCGCAATTTGCAGGGTGGCCTGGATGCGCTCGGATTCGCTGGGGGTACGGGCGTTGGTAGGGTCTTGTGTGACGTCGCCAACGGTGTAGATCCCGAATTGCATAAAGCCTCCTTGCCTTGGGTAAAGGTGTGTTTGAAACCCTTGCCGCGAAGAATGAATCGTCGCGGCACTTGAAATGTACGCCTGTACACGTACAATCGCAATTCTGCATCATCGTCTAATCGGCTTTGAACACCTCATCGAGAGAGGAACGCGACATGCAACTGGGATTTATCGGTCTGGGCACGATGGGCGCACCGATGGTGCTGAACCTGCTGAAAGCCGGGCATCGGGTCCGCGTGTGGAATCGTTCGTCGGCACCGCTGGAAGCACTGGCCAAGGCCGGCGCCGAAGCTGTCCAGACACCGGCACTGGCAGCCCAGGCCGAGGTGCTGATTTCGATGCTCGGCGATGACACGGCGATCCGCTCGGTGTTCTTCGATGCCAAGGCGCTGCACGGTCTGCGGGCCGGCAGCGTTCACGTCAACATGTCCACGGTGTCCGTGGCGCTGGCCAGGGAGCTGGCGACCGTGCATGAAGCACGCGGCGTTGGTTACGTGTCGGCACCGGTGCTGGGGCGAGTCGATGTGGCGGCTGCCGGCAATCTGAACATTCTCGCCTCCGGGCCCGCCGAAGCACTGGTCCGGGTTCAGCCGCTGTTCGACGTGCTCGGGCGCAAGACCTGGACGCTGGGCGACACGGCTGAAGTGGCCTGCGCTGCCAAACTGTCGGCCAATCTGATGATCGCCTCGGCAATCGAATCCATGGCCGAAGCCTCGACCCTGGCCGGCGGCTATGGCATCAGTCGCGGGGCGTTCATCGAGATGATCACCTCGACCCTGTTCGCCGTGCCGGTCTATCAGGGCTACGGCAAGCTGATGGTCGATGAGAAATTCGAGCCGGCGGGTTTCAAGTTGTCGCTGGGTCTCAAGGATGTACGCCTGGCGCTGGAAGCCGGTGAAGCGGCGCAGGTGCCGCTGCCGTTTGCCAGCGTGTTGAAGGACAACCTGCTGGACGGCATGGCCCATGGTCAGGCCGATCAGGACTGGGCCTCACTGTCGAAAGTCAGTGACCGGCGTGCCGGCGTGAAGTAATCCAAAAGTTTCAGGCAACGTAACTTGTGCGCAAGTTGCGTCGGCCTCTTGCGTCTTGCGTTATTGTCGGACAGTGATTGCTCTTTTATTGGGAAATGAAAGAAGTCTGATAATAGTGCTTGTCAAATGTACGACTGTAGACGTACATTTTTATCGGGGTTTGACAACAATAAAAGTTCTGTCTGTTTTTTCGTCTGCTGATCGTAAATAAATAATAGCTAGGAGCCGTTATGAAAAATCTAATGCAATGGAACAGCCTTCCCTCCGAATCCAATGAATGGCTCGAGAAGGTGCGTGCACTGAATCCGCTGATTATTCAGCACTGCGATTACAGCGAGCAGACCAACGCGACGCACAAGGATGTGATGTCCCGATTCTTCAAGGAAGGTTTTGGCCGCACCTCGGTGTCCAAGGCGTTCGGCGGGTCCCAGGTCGATATCCAGACCACCTCGGCCCTGCTGCTGGAATTCGCCCGCTATGACGCCTCGCTGTCCTGGCAGCTGGCGGTGCAAGTGGCGATGGGGCGCCTGTCGGATTACCTGCCGGAAGCCACTTCCGAAGCGATCTATAACCACTGCGACGGTTTCGTGATCGGCGCCATCCACTCCGGCGGCGAAGCGCTGCCGATGGGCGACGAGTACCTGCTGAGCGGCAAATGGGCGTTCGCCAGCGGCTCGGCCCACGCCGACTGGCTGGTCTGCACCGCCACCGTCAAAGGCACCGAAAACAACACCACCCCTGAAGTGCGGATGTTTTTCGTCCCCGCCAGCCAATGCACCATCCTGCCGACCTGGGACACCCTGGGCATGCGCGGCACCGGCAGCCATCACTTCCAGTGCTCCAACGTGATCGTCCACAAGTCTTTCTCGCTGGATGTCGAAACCCTCAAGCAATCCCCCGAAGCGCGCAGTTCCCGGGCCTATGCCACCGGTTACTACGAGTTCGGCACCCTGGCGGCGATGTCCACCGTGCTCGGCGTGGCCCGGGCTGCGGTCGATCACTTCCGCAATGACCGCGCCGTGAACACCGACCCGGGCCTGGAAGGGGTGATCTTCGAGAAGACCGGTCGCGCCATCTCCTCGGTGCACACCGCACAACTGCTGCTGGAAGATGCGATCCATCAGGTCATCAACCGGGGTGAAACCATCGGCGAACCGGTCAGCGCCCGCGTCGGCCTGGCAGCCTCGGTGCTGACCGAGAACTCGGTCAATGCGGTCAACCAGATCTACTCGATGGCCGGTTCCAAAGCCGTCTACAAGTCGCACTTCCTGGAGCGTTGCTTCCGCGATATCCACACCGGTTCGAAGCACTTCACGTTGTCGCCTTTGAACTTGCACGGTATCGGCAAGTATTACCTGGATAAAACCAACGTACTGGCCGCGGCGTAACAGCGGATAAATAAAGCGGGCGCGTTTACAAGTGAAAGTTCACAGGGATCGATAACGCGCCCGTCTTTAGTTGCATCTTTATTTTCTTAAAACTCAAACTTTTGTGCTCGCAGCAAAGAGTCAAGGGAGTGCCACATGCTTGCTCGAAACATTATCAAGTCGCTGATCTTTATTGTTCTTGTGGTGGTGTTATCCGCTGCACTGGGCTGGCGTTTCTGGTCGCCGCCACCGGCGGCGGCCGAGCAACGGATCCCCAGCACCCGGGTCGGTCTGGCCGTGGTCAAAAAGCAGCCTTACACCTACTACCTCGAGGCCATCGGCAAACTCGAAGCCCAGCGTCAGGTGCTGGTGTCGGCTGAAGTCAGCGGCAAAGTGGTGGACATCGATTTCGAGTCCGGCGATGAAGTGAAGGCGGGGCAAGTGCTGCTCAAGCTCAACGACGCGCCGGAGCAAGGCGAACTGGTGCGCCTCAAAGGCGAGTACGAATCGGCCAAGGCCCAGTTCGCCCGGGTCCGGGAGCTGGCCAAGACCGGCGCCGAAAGTCGTCGCGCCTTCGACAGTGCCCGCGCTCAATACGACGCGGCCAAAGGCGACATGGAGCGCATGCAGGCGCAGATCGCTCAACGGCATATCCGCGCGCCGTTCGCTGGCACCCTCGGCATTCGCCAGGCGCACCTGGGCCAATACCTGCAGGCCGGCAGCGCGGTGGCAACCCTGACCGATCCGGGCGTGCTGCGCGTCAACTTCACCCTCGCCGAGCGCGATGGCTCGCAAGTGCAACTGGGCCAGACCGTGCAGGCCAAGGTCGATGCCTGGGGTGATGTGACCTTCGCCGGCAAGATCGTCGCGGTCGATCCGCAGATCAACCAGTCCCACACCATCAACGTGCAAGCGGTCATCACCGACACGCAAAAACGCCTGCGTCCCGGCATGTATGCACGGGTCTCGGTGACCCTGCCGCAGACCGCCGAGTTGCTGATTCCGGAAACCGCGATCACCTACAACGCCTACGGCGAGAGCGTGTTCTCGGTCTACACCGACGAAGCCGGCGTGCAGAAGGTCAAGCGTGAGAGCATCAAGGTCGGCGAGCGCCGCGATGGCTGGGCGGTGGTCGACAAGGGTCTGACCGAAGGCGTGCAAGTGGTGACGTCCGGCCAGCTCAAGCTCCACGACGGCGTGGCGGTGGAAGGTGTCCCGGACACGATTGCTCTTAAACTCAGTGGGCTGGAAAAATGAATTTCACCGACCTCTTTCTTCGCCGCCCGGTGCTGGCCGTGGTGGTCAGCACGTTGATCCTGCTGTTCGGGGTGCGCGCGCTGATGAACCTGCCGATCCGCCAGTACCCGATGCTGGAAACGTCGACCATCACGGTCACGACCCAGTATCCCGGCGCCTCTTCGGAACTGATGCAAGGCTTCGTCACGCAGCCGATCAGCCAGGCCGTGGCCTCGGTCGAGGGCATCGACTATCTGTCGTCGGCCTCGACCCAAGGGCGTAGCCAGGTGACGATCCGCATGGCGCTCAACAGTGACTCCATCGCGGCGCTGACCGAGGTCATGGCCAAGGTCAACCAGATCAAATACCGCTTGCCGAAGGACGCCTACGACCCGGTGGTGGAGCGCACTTCCGGCGGCTTCACCAGCGTGGCCTACGTTGCGTTCGCCAGTTCCAACCTGACCATTCCGGAGATGTCGGATTACATCTCCCGCGTCGTCGAACCGATGTTCGCCGGCATCGAAGGGGTGGCCAAGATCAACATCATGGGCGAGCAGAAACTGTCCATGCGCCTGTGGCTCGATCCGCAGCGACTGGCCGGCTATGGCATGACCGGGCAGGACGTTTCGGCCGCCATCGAGGGCAACAATTTCCAGGCCGCGCCGGGTCAGGTCAAAGGCCTGTACGTGGTCAGCAACCTGCGGGTCAACACCGACCTGAACAGCGTCGAAGATTTCCGCGACATGGTGCTGCGCAACGACAACGGCCACATCATCCGTGTGCGTGACGTCGGCACTGTGGAACTGAACGCCGCCTCAACCGACACCAGCGGCGCGATGAGCGATGTGCCGGCGCTGTTCCTCGGTCTGGATGCGGCGCCGACAGGCAACCCGCTGGTCATCGTCAAACGGGTGCGTGAATTGCTGCCGCAGATCCAGGAAACCCTGCCACCGGGCGTGACCGTGCAGATCCCGTTCGAAGTGGCGCACTTCATTCAGTCGTCGATCGACGAGGTGAGCTACACCCTGCTCGAAGCGCTGGTGATCGTGGTGCTGGTGATCTACCTGTGCCTCGGTACGTTCCGCACTGTGCTGATTCCGCTGGTGACGATTCCGCTGTCGATGCTCGGCGCGGCGATGCTGATGCAGATGTTCGGCTTCAGCCTCAACCTGCTGACCCTGCTCGCCATGGTGCTCGCCATCGGGCTGGTGGTGGACGACGCCATCGTCGTGGTGGAAAACGTCCACCGTCACATCGAAGAGGGCAAGAGCCCGTTCGAAGCGGCGCTGATCGGCGCCCGTGAAGTGGCGGGGCCGGTGGTGGCGATGACCTTCACCCTGGCGGCGGTGTATGCGCCGATCGGTTTGATGGGCGGCCTCACCGGCACGCTGTTCAAGGAATTCGCACTGACCCTGGCCGGTGCCGTGGTGATTTCCGGCATCGTCGCCCTGACCCTGTCGCCGATCATGAGTACCCGCTTGCTGGACGCGAAAACCAGCGAAGGCTTCATGGCGGTCAAGGCGGATCGCTTCTTCCAGTACCTGTCCCGTCGTTATGGCGCGCTGCTCGGCGGTTCGCTGGCGCGGCGCTGGATCAGCCTGAGCGTGGCGCTGGTGATCTTCTTCAGCCTGCCGTTCCTCTATCGCTCGGCGCAGACCGAACTGGCGCCGCTGGAAGACCAGAACATCCTGCTGACCGCGATCAAGGCGCCGCAGCACGCCAACCTGAATTACCTCGAGGCCTACGCCCACGAGCTGTACAAGACCTTCAACGAAATCCCCGAGGGTTACAGTAACTGGGTGGCGAACGGTTCCGACGGTCTGTCCAACAGCGTCGGCGGGATCAACCTGGTGGACTGGGAAAAGCGCGGCCGCGATGCCAACACCATCCAGCCTGACTTGCAGGCGCGGGTGAACCAGATCGAAGGCACGAGCATTTTCGTGTTCCAGATGCCGCCGCTGCCGGGCTCTACCGGTGGTCTGCCGGTGCAGATGGTGATCCGCAGCGATCAGGAATACCTGGCGCTGTACAACGTGATGGATCAGCTCAAGCAGGCGGCGCAAGCCAGCGGTCTGTTCGCGGTGGTCGACAGTGATCTGGACTTCAACAACCCGGTGGTGGAAATCCAGGTCGACCGGGCCAAGGCCAACGCCTTGGGCATCCGCATGCAGGACATCGGCGAAACGCTGAACAGCCTGATCGGCGAGAAGTACGTCAACCGGTTCTCGTTCCACGGCCGTTCCTATGACGTGATCCCGCAGTCGGTGTCGGCGGATCGCCTGACTCCGGAAACCTTGAAGCTGTATTACGTGAAGGACCAGAAGGGTAATCCGGTGCCGCTGTCGACACTGGCCACTCTCAGCGTCAAGGTCGAGCCGAATCGCCTGACCCAGTTCAACCAGCAGAACTCCGCTACGTTCCAGGCCATCCCGGCGCCGGGCGTGACCCTGGGTGATGCAGTGGGCTTCCTGCAAAAACAATCGGAAGGTTTCCCCGCCGGCTTCAGTTTCGACTGGCAGTCCGACGCACGCCAATACGTGCAGGAAGGCAACAGCCTGGCGTTCACCTTCGGCCTGGCCCTGGTGATCATCTATCTGGTGCTGAGCGTGCAATACGAGAGCTTCCGCGACCCGTTCATCATCCTTATCAGCGTGCCGTTGTCGATCTGCGGGGCCCTGGTGCCGCTGGCGCTGCGCATGACGTCGATGAACATCTACACCCAGATCGGCCTGATCACGCTGATCGGTCTGATCAGTAAGCACGGGATCCTGATGGTCGCGTTCGCCAACGAGTTGCAGCGCCAGCAAGGCATGGACCGCGTGCAAGCGATCCAGCACGCCGCGCAGGTGCGTCTGCGGCCGATTCTGATGACCACCGCTGCCATGGTGGTCGGCCTCGCGCCGCTGTTGTTCGCCAGCGGGGCCGGCGCCAACAGCCGCTTCGGCCTGGGGCTGGTGATTGTGGTGGGGATGCTGATCGGCACCTTGTTCACCCTGTTCATTCTGCCGTCGGTGTACACGCTGCTCAGTTCGATCAAGCAACCGAGCCATGCACCCGAAGCCGAGCCGGCCGGTGTGCCGCAACCCATCCTGTGAGGACGTGACATGCATTCGATTACACGTTTGATGCTGGCGCCGCTGGCGGCGTCCATCCTGTTGGCGGCCGGTTGTGTGAACTACGCCGGGATCGATCATCAGGGCAAATTGCTGGCGGTCGGCGATGCACCGTCCGACAGCCTGAAAGACAAGTTGCCGCCGGCCCAATGGCCGCGTGCGGACTGGTGGACATCGCTGGGTGATCCACGTCTGGGTGCTCTGATCGAAGAGGCTTATGCCAGCAACCCGGACTTGCAGGAAGTCGCTGCCCGGGTCGCGAAAGCCAACGCATTTCTCGACCTGCGCGACGCCGAGCGTTATCCGGAAATGGACGCGTCGGCGGGTGTCACTCGCGGTCGGCTGTCGCGCTTTGAGGACTACAGCGGCGAGGGCCACCAGTACTTCACTGCGCGTAATCTGGCGGTCAATTTCAGCTATACCTTCGACCTCTGGGGCGGCCAGCGTGCCGCCTGGGAATCGGCGCTCAACAGCGCACGAGCGGCGGAAGTCGATCTGCAATCGTCGCGGCTGATTCTCGCGGTCAACGTGGTCAAGGCTTACAACCAGTTGGCCTATGCGTGGCAGGTCTCGGAGCTCAATCAACGGGATCTTGAACGCCTGAGCAAATTGGTGGAGCTGACGGATTCACGTTACGGCTCGGGCCTCGACAACCTGTCGCAACTCAAGCAGGTGCAGAGCCTCAAGGCGCGTTCGGAATCGACACTGATCGGCGCTAACGAAGATATCGAAATTGCTCGTCTTCAACTGTCGGCGCTGATCGGCAAGGGCGTTGATCGTGCGCACACCCTGGAGCGGCCATCGAATCTGCAAGCCAGTGTGGTGGCCTTGCCGGCGCAGTTGCCGGCCCAATTGTTGGGCCGTCGTCCGGACATCGTCGCCGCACGTTGGCGCGTGGAGGCCGAGACTAAAAACGTCGAGGCGGTGAAGACCACGTTCTACCCGAACATCAATCTGGTGGCAGCGGCGGGTTCCCATGCTTTGACCGGCGATGCGCTGTTCGCCGGGGTCAGCAAGTTCTGGAATGTGGCGCCGACGGTGTCGCTGCCGATCTTCGATGCCGGGCGCCTGCGCTCAGATCTCAAGGCCGGCAATGCCGAACTCGACAGCGCCATCGCGCAGTACAACCGGGTGTTGAATTCGGCGCTGCATGAGGTGGCGATTTCGGTCACGCAGCTGCGTTCGTTCGAGCAGCAGATCGTCGTGCAGCGCGATGCCTGTGCGATTGCCCAGTCGTCCTACGATCTGTCGCAGTCGCGCTACAAGGCCGGGGAGGACACGTTTCTCGATGCGCTTAACATCGAGCAACAATTGATTCAGGACGAAATGCGTCTGGCTTTCCTCAACAGCAAGCACATCGACAGTTCGGTTTCGTTGATGGCAGCGCTGGGCGGCGGGTTCCAGGCGCCTTCGCTGGAGACCGCGCAGAGCAGCGATTTGTAGTTGTTTTGCGGGACGCCGCCTCCGGGGCGGCTGTCGCGGGGAAAAAGCATCTTGTGTATAGTCTTACTGTTCTCGTATAGACGAATACAAGCCGGATTTTTCCCGCCTATATCATCAAGGGTACCTACCTATGAACGTCCCGAATCATCCCAATCAGGATCAGATCCTTCTGGAAAATGTGCTGAACGCATTGGGAAGCCCGCTGCGCCTGACCGTGTTGAAAGTGTTGTCCGATGGCCAGGAACATCCATGCGGCCGGATCCTCAAGGGCGCATCGAAGTCGACCATGACCCACCACTGGCGGGTTCTGCGTGACAGCGGTCTGATTTGGCAGCGCCCCTACGGTCGGGAAAACCTGCTGTCCCTGCGTCGCGAAGACATGGATGTGCGTTTCCCGGGATTGCTCGACTCGCTGCTGGCGGCGGTCAAGACCGATGAACAGACCATCAGCGTCATCAGCAAACACGAAGTGACCGAAGAAAACGGAGCCGAGTGACAGACACCGCCGGTGAAGGGTTGGCCTTCCACGGCAACCAACAATTCACCATCACCAGGAAGGTGTGAGCGGGTATGGATACAAGTCATTACTGGTCATCGCGACCGCTGTCGGAATTGACCGGCTCCGAGCATCACTGGCTGTTTTTGCCCGGGGCACTGACCCCACGTCTGAAAGCCATGGGCGATTATTCAATCGAAGTCGTCGAGCAGTCCCATGGCCCGCTCAATCCTGAAGAAGCGCAAGCGCTGAACGTGTCGCCAAACACCATTGGTTGGGTGCGCGAAGTGGTGATGAAGCTCGACGGCGAGGCCTGCGTCACCGCGCGCAGCCTGACCAGCGTGCCGGCGCTGAATGGCGACTGGGCGGAGCTGAACGGCTACGGCCGTCGACCGCTGGCGGAGATTCTCTACACCTCGGAGCAGACCCTGCGCGAACCCTTCCAGTGTGCCTTGCTGCCGCCCGGTGCGCCGTTGGCGGCGCTGTCCTATCGCTTCGCGCCACAGGCCAAACGTCTGCTGGCCCGGCGTTCGCGTTTCACCCGCAATGGCTCGGCGCTGCTGGTCAGCGAGTGCTTTCTACCAGCGTTCTGGGCCCGGGTCGAGTATGCTCAGGCGCTCAAGTCGGCCTGACAAAATGAAACCTGCAGGAGTGAAGTCCCGCAGGTTTTTTTTCGCCGGTTTTTCAGAGCCGGATCACTGCTTCGATCTGCTTGATGGCCGGTGTCAGTGCCTGCGCCAGTTCCTCGGCCTTCGAGGTCGGGCGCATGGTTCGCGACGAGCGCAGAAACAACGGATCATCGAACCGCTTGCGCAGCCGTGCCAGCGATCCGCTGATGGCGGGTTGTTTGACGTGCAGGCGCTCGGCCGTGCGGGACACGCTGCGTTCGCGGAACAGCACCAGGAAAATGATGATCAGGTTCAGGTCGATATCCGCGAAGTTGTCTTCATTGAATAGCATGGTTACATCCCTGTCATGACCCGCCGGCAGGCTTCAGCCGAAGCCGGCGGGTGTCTGGATCACTGCTCGGGTGCCAGGCGCAGTTCGTCATTCAGGCGGTAGTAACTGCGGTTGAAATAGACCAGGCCTTCCGTGGCCTCGCTGTGTTGCTGCAGTTCGAGAATTTCACAGTAGAAGATGCTGTGAGTGCCGATCTCGTCGACCTTGCTGACCCGGCAATCGAGGCTGACCAGCGCCTCTTCGATCACCGGCGAACCGGTCTTGAGGGTCTGGCAATTCACGCTGGAAAAACGCTCCTGCATGCTCAACTGCCGATTGGCAAACGCGCCGGAGGTCGACTGGTGGTCGCCGGTCAGGACGTTCACGCACAGCACGCCATTGGTCTTGAAATGCTCGTGATTGGACGACGAGCGATTGACGCACACCAGCAGCGTGGGCGGTGAATCCGTCACGCTGCACACCGCGGATGCGGTAAAGCCGAAACGCCCCGCAGGGCCATCGGTCGTGACGATGGTGACGGCACTCCCCAGCATCGCCATTGCATTACGAAACTCCGTTGAATCAACCATCGCGTCACCTCATTCCATGTAGGTTTAATGGAGCCGATCCGTTCTTCCTTGTCCGTTGTCGTTGTGCGAAAACGGGTATCGGGCAACACGTTCGCTCTGGCGATATAGTACGTATGTATACGTACCTTGCAAGCTATTCCTTGTGCTTATTTTGTGGTCGATACGCTCGACAGGCATTGCTGTTGTGCGTGTTCAAGGCTGGCCTCCAGCGCGCTCAGTTCCTCTTGCTGGCGGGTGAGTTTCAAGAGCTGCGCCGCAATCTCCTGTTGCTTGTCGGCAATCGCGCGGCGGGCCTTTTCATAGGGCGTCAATTCAGGCTGGCCGGCAAAGATCGCCTGCAATTCTCTGAGGCGAAAACCCAGTGCCTGTGCGCATTTGATAAAGCTCAGCAGTTCGACCGTCTGCGGGTCGTAAACCCGGTATTTTCCCTGGCGCGGAGCCTCGGGCAGCAGGCCGATCGACTCGTAGTGGCGGATGGTCTTGATCGTGGTTCCCGAACGCTGTGCGGCCTGGCCGATGTACATGTGCAAATCCCTTTTCTCCGTCAGCGGGCTCACGCACCAATAGCGGAAAACTCAATGCCGGGCAATCGATCCGGCCTGCTTCAGCCAGGTTTCGCGCTGATGGTCGCTGGCGCCGAGCACCGGCCCGAAGGTCAGCGTCCGGCGTGGTTCGATACCGCAGAACGCCAGCGTGTTCCTTCGTACTTCGTGCAGGCCGGGCATGCGATAGATCCAGCGGTAATACCAGGGCGGGGTGTCCATGGTGACCAGCAAATGGGCGCTGCGACCGTGCAGGAGCTTGTCGGGAAACGCTTTGCCCGCGCGGTATTTGAACGCGAAACCGGGGAGCAGGACCCGGTCGAAAAAACCTTTGAGCAGTGCCGGAATTCCACCCCACCAGATCGGGTACACCAGCGTCAGATGTTCGGCCCACAGCAGGTCGGCCTGAGCCTGGAGCAGATCCGGTTCAAGGGTTTGAACCTGACGGTAGCCTTCGCGCAGGATCGGGTCGAAATCGAGTTGGCCGAGTACGATTTCCCGTACTTCGTGCCCGGCCGCTCGGGCCGATAGAGCGTAGCGTCCGGCCAGTGCCGCGCAAAAACTTTCATTGGATGGATGGCCGAGAATCAGCAGAATCCGCTTGCCCATAATCACTGTCCTTGAAGAAGAAACCCCAAGGGTAAAGTCTGCCCCTCAGGGCAGAGTCAAGGCGTCGAGCAAGGCGCGGGCATAAGCGGGGAGGGCGGCGAAGTCCCGGGCGCACAGCAACAGTTTGCGCCTGGCCCAGCCTTCATTCATCGGCAGGGTCTTGAAGGCTTGCGGCGCAGCGCGCTGAACCGCCGCCAGCGGTACGATGCCCAGGCCGGCACCTCGAGCCACCATGCGCATCACGCCGTTGAAACCATCGGCGCGGATGCGGATCTGCATCCGCGAGCCGCTGTGCAGGGCCTGTTCTTCCAGGTAGACCGCCAGCGCGCTGTCTGCGTCGAGGCCGACGAAGTCATGACGCAATGCGTCGCTGAAACTGACTTCGGTCGCGTCAGACAGCGGATGATCCAAGGGCAGAATCAGCATCAGCGGATCATCGCGAAAGGCTCGGGTCTGCAAGTCAGTGGTGTCGATCGCATCGGACACAATGCCCAGATCCGCCGCGCCCTGACGCAAGGCATGGGTGATGCGGGTGCTAGGCAGTTCCTGCAGATCGATGTCGAGGTTGGGATGCTCACGCAGGAAATCCGCCAGCACCTCCGGCAGGTATTCGCTGAGCGCCGTGGTGTTGCACAGCAGGCGCACCTGGCCTTTGACGCCGCGCGCGTATTCGGCCAGATCCTGTTGCAGGCGTTCGGCCTGTTGCAGCAACACCCGGGCATGTTGCGCCAGTGCCTTGCCGGCCGGCGTCGGAGTGACCCCACGGCGCCCGCGCTCAAGAAACTCGGTGCCCAGCGACGCTTCCATCGTCCGGATCCGCGCACTGGCCGCCGCCAGCGAAAGATGACTGCGTGCAGCACCGGCGGTGATGTTGCCGCTGTCGAGGATGTGCAGGTACAGGCGCAGGTCGGTGAGGTCGAAGTGCATGATGCGTGGCTCTTGCTGAAAGAGAGGCTGCCTCAGTGTATGACAGATTTTCAGTTCACCCGCGCAGGCGCAAAGTGTGGCCATGAACGCACTCGCAGATTTCTATCAAAACCTCGGTCTGGCCCTGTCATTGCTGGTGATCGTGACCTTCGTCGTCGCAGGCATGATCAAGGGCGTGATCGGCCTTGGCCTGCCCACCGTCGCCATGGGGCTGCTCGGTCTGGCTATGGCACCGTCGCAGGCTGCGGCGTTGCTGATCATCCCTGCGACCCTCACCAACGTCTGGCAACTGGCGTTCGGCGGGCATTTGCAGGGGCTGGTGAAACGCTTGTGGCCGATGCTGCTGGCGATCTTTTTCGGCACGGCTGTTGGCACCTTGTGGATCGGCATGGCCGGCGGGTATTGGGTGGTGCGCGGGCTCGGCGCGGCGCTGTTGCTCTATGCGTTGAGCGGATTGTTCCTGCCGGCGCTGAGTGTCAGTCGTCGCCATGAGCCGTGGCTGGGCCCGCTGTGTGGCGTGATCACCGGCGTCATCACTTCGGCGACGGGGGTGTTCGTGATTCCCGCCGTCCCGTACATGCAGGCCCTGGGCTTGAGCCGTGATGAACTGGTGCAGGCGCTGGGGCTGTCCTTCACCGTATCGACCCTGGCGCTGGCCGGCGGATTGCTCTGGCGCGGGTCGCTCGGCGGCGCGGAACTGAGTGCTTCGCTGCTGGCCCTGATCCCCGCTGTCCTCGGCATGTTGCTCGGCCAATGGCTGCGCCAGCGCATCAGTGCCGTGCTGTTCAGGCGGGTGTTTTTCATCGGTCTGGGCGCGCTCGGCGCCCATCTGCTGATCAGCGGTTAGCGGACGACGCGCTGAGCATTTCAATCGGGCGGATATCGAAATCCCGCTCCAGGTATTCCATGCGCTGGGCCAGGAACTGCTGCATGTGCGGCAGGTTCGAGTGCACGTCCAGATGCGTCTGGCTTTCCCAGATCTCGTAGAAGATGAACAGGGTCGGGTCTTCCTTGTCGCGCAGCATGTGGTACTCGATGCAGCCGGGTTCGGCGCGGCTCGGCTCGACGTAGGCGCGGAAAAACGCTTCGAAAGCCTCGGCTTTTTCCGGGCGGGTCTTGGCGTGCAGGATGAAGCCCTGGCGTTCGCTCATCGCAAAAAACTCCTCAGATTCAGATGGCGGCCAATCCTACGGCAACAATCGGCAATCGATTCGTGCGTTTTACTCAAATGAATTTTGCGTACCCGGTGCTTATTCCGCGCGAGGCGGATCGCTAATCTGCCGCCATTCAATTTTTCCCCTTCTCCATCCAGCGCTCTGCGCTGCGCATCGGAATCCGATCGAGGCTCTCCCATGAAAAAAGTGCTGTTGCTCAATGGCGGTAAAAAATTCGCCCACTCCGACGGTCGCTACAACACCACCTTGCACGAAGCCGCGCTGAGCGTGCTGGATCGTGGCGGTCTCGACGTCAAAACCACCTTCATCGACGAGGGTTACGACATCGCCGAAGAAGTCGCCAAATTCCTCTGGGCCGACGTGATCATTTATCAGATGCCGGGCTGGTGGATGGGCGCGCCGTGGACCGTGAAAAAGTACATCGACGAAGTCTTTACCGAAGGCCACGGCAGCCTCTACGCCAGCGATGGCCGTACCCGTTCCGATTCCTCGCAGAAGTACGGCAGCGGCGGTCTGATCCAGGGCAAGCAGTACATGCTGTCGTTGACCTGGAACGCGCCGCAGCAGGCGTTCGATGATCCGACCGACTTCTTCGAAGCCAAAGGCGTCGACGCCGTGTACTTCCCGTTCCACAAGGCCAACCAGTTCCTCGGCATGACCGGCCTGCCAACGTTCCTTTGTGTGGACGTGATGAAACGCCCGAACATCGAAGCGGATGTGGCGCGTTACGAGCAGCATCTGACCGAGGTGTTTGGCCTCAAGGCCTGACGCTCGGCTACTATCGAAGGCCTGAGCTTGCGCAGCAGGCCTTTCGATTCGAGGACACCCGTGAAAGCCAGATCCGATGAGTTGCAGATTTTCGTCTGCGTGATCGAATGCGGTTCGATCTCCGCCGCCGCCGAGCAGGTCGGACAGACGCCGTCGGCGGTCAGCCGCACGCTGTCGCGACTGGAAGCCAAGCTCGACACCACGCTGATCAACCGCACCACACGGCGCATGGACCTGACCGAAGAGGGCAAGTATTTCTTCGAACAGGCCAAGCTGATCCTCGACCAGATGGACCAGCTCGAAGAGCGCCTCTCTTCCCGTCAGCAGACGCCATCAGGACGGCTGCGGATCAACGCCGCGTCGCCGTTCATGCTCCACGCCATCGTGCCGTACATCGACGAATTCCGTCGGCTGTACCCGGACATCCAGCTCGAACTCAACAGCAACGACCTGATCATTGACCTGCTGGAGCAAAGCACCGACGTCGCCATCCGCATCGGCACCCTCGCCGATTCGACATTGCATGCCCGCTCGCTGGGTTGCAGTCCGCTGCTGATCGTCGCCAGTCCCGCGTATGTGGAAAAACACGGTGCGCCGCTGGAAGTGGCCGATCTCAGTGAACACACCTTGCTCGGCTTCACCCAGAACGAAGGCCTCAACCAGTGGCCGTTGCGTTACGTGCACGGCGACCGCTGGCCGATCACTCCGGCGATCAGCGCCTCCAGCGGCGAGACGGTTCGCCATCTCGCGCTGGAAGGCCAGGGCATTGCCTGCCTCTCGCACTTCATGACCATCGACGACATTCGCGCCGGGCGCCTCAAGGTGTTGCTGGCGGAATTCAACAGCGGTTATCGCCAGCCGATCAACGCGGTGTACTACCGCAACTCGCAGCTGGCGCTGCGCATCCAGTGCTTCCTGGACTTCATCCAGAGCAAACTGGCGGCTTACGCCAGCGCCGATTTCAAAGGCTGATTCGTGACCCCTGCGCAACAGTGATTTGGTTGTGGGCGGGTTTTTCCACCGGGCTCGGCGGTCGATACTCGTTGCATCACTTACTCACGCAGGGAGTTTCTCCATGAACGTATTCGTCACCGGCGCTGCCGGTTTTATCGGCGGCTCCATCGCCACCGGCCTGGTCCAGGCCGGCCACACCGTCACCGGTCTGGTGCGCAGCGCGGAACAGGCCAATGAGCTGAAAGCACTGGGCATCACCCCGGTGATCGGCACCCTCGACGACCAAACGCTGCTGGCCGAACAGGCCCGCGCCGCCGACGCCGTGATCAACGCCGCCAGCAGCGATCATCGCGGCGCGGTCGAAGCCTTGCTCGATGCCCTGCGCGGCTCGAACAAAGTGTTCCTGCACACCAGCGGTTCGAGCATCGTCGGCGACGCCTCGGGCGGCAAATCCAGCGACGTCATCTACTTCGAAGACAATCTGCCGGAGCCGACCGTCGACAAGGCCGCACGCGTGGCCATCGACAACCTGATCCTCGCCGCAGCGAAGGACGGCGTGAACTCGGCCGTCATCTGCAACACCCTGATCTACGGCCACAGCCTGGGCGTCAATCGCGACAGCGTGCAACTGCCGCGCCTGCTGAAACAGGCACGCAAAAGCGGCGTGGTGCGTCACGTCGGCACCGGCCAGAACATCTGGTCCAACGTACACATCGAAGACGTGGTGGCGCTGTACCTGCTGGCCCTGACCCAAAACGTTCCGGGCAGCTTCTACTTCGTCGAAAGCGGCGAAGCGTCGTTCATCGACATGACCACCGCCATGGCCGAAGCCCTGAACCTCGGCGAGCCACAAGACTGGCCACTGAAAGACGCCGAAGCCGAGTGGGGTTACGAAATGGCCAACTACGGCCTCGGTTCCAACAGCCGCGTACGCGGCAAACATGCCCGCGAGCTGCTGGGCTGGGCGCCGAAGCGTACGTCGGTGGTTGAATGGATTCGTAACGAAATGGTGTGAGTTCACGCTGAAAAGGCGACGTTCCCGAGACCGGTGGAAGCAAGCTTGCTTGTTTTCACCGGTTTTTTTGTGCCCGAGGATTATGAAAATCCCACCCCGCGATTTTCATTATTCGCGACAAGACATATCCAAAAACGACAACCCTTATCCCTCCACGAAAATTACTTTCACTGGGTTTGAAAACTCGATCTCGAAATGATTTATGAGTTTCACAACCCATTCGAACGTGACCCTTTCGAGGAGTACCGCATGACACCGTCCTTCGGCTATTGGCTGCTGGTGTACGCCGCCGTTGCCATCATCGCCCTGATCGTTCTGATCGCCCGTTACCGGCTCAATCCGTTCATTGTCATCACCCTGATTTCCATTGGCCTGGCGCTGGTGGCGGGGATGCCGCCGTCCGGCGTGGTGGGGGCGTATGAGGCCGGGGTAGGCAAGACGCTGGGGCACATTGCGCTGGTGGTGGCGCTGGGGACGATGCTCGGCAAGATGATGGCCGAGTCCGGTGGCGCCGAGCAGATGGCACGCACGCTGATCGAGCGCTTCGGCGAGAAGAACGCGCACTGGGCGATGGTGTGCATTGCGTTTCTGGTGGGGCTGCCGCTGTTTTTCGAAGTCGGTTTCGTGTTGCTGGTGCCGATTGCCTTTACCGTGGCGCGGCGGGTTGGCGTGTCGATCCTGATGGTCGGTTTGCCGATGGTCGCGGGTCTGTCGGTGGTGCATGCGCTGGTGCCGCCTCATCCGGCGGCGATGCTGGCGGTGCAGGCTTATCAGGCGTCGGTCGGGCAGACCTTGCTGTATGCGATTGCCATCGGCATTCCGACGGCGATCATTGCCGGCCCCCTGTACGCCAAATTCATCGTGCCGCGCATTCAGTTGCCGGCGGATAACCCGCTGGAAAAACAATTTCTCGAACGCGAACCCCGCGACAGCCTGCCGGGTTTCGGCATCACCATGGCGACCATTCTGTTGCCGGTGGTGCTGATGTTGATCGGCGGCTGGGCCAACCTGATTGCCACGCCGGGCAGCGCTTTCAATCAGTTCCTGTTGTTCATCGGCAACTCGGTGATCGCGCTGTTGCTGGCGACGCTGTTGAGTTTCTGGACCCTCGGCATTGCCCAGGGTTTCAACCGCGAATCGATCCTCAAATTCACCAACGAATGCCTGGCACCGACCGCCAGCATCACCTTGCTGGTGGGCGCCGGTGGCGGTCTGAACCGGATTCTGGTGGACGCCGGCGTCACCGATCAGATCGTCGGCCTCGCTCACGAATTTCATTTGTCGCCGCTGATCATGGGCTGGCTGTTCGCCGCGTTGATGCGCATCGCCACCGGTTCGGCCACGGTCGCGATGACCACGGCTTCCGGCGTGGTCGCGCCAGTGGCCATCGGTCTGGGTTATCCCCACCCGGAACTGCTGGTGCTGGCGACCGGCGCGGGCTCGGTTATCTTTTCCCACGTCAACGACGGCGGCTTCTGGTTGATCAAGGAATACTTCAACATGACGGTGGCCCAGACGTTCAAGACCTGGACGGTGCTGGAAACCCTGATCTCGGTTGTCGCTTTCGCCCTGACCGTCGGTCTTTCTTACCTGCTGTAGTCGGAGTTATCCGCCATGGACATCCTTTATCAGATCCGCGCCCGTCAGGATTCCTTCAGCGCCGGTGAAGGACGCATCGCCCGTCTGATGCTCGACGACGTAGGATTTGCCGCCTCCGCCAGCCTCGAAGAGCTGGCGCAGCGGGCCGAAGTCAGCACCGCCACGCTGTCGCGCTTTGCCCGCACCGTCGGTTGCCGCGACTTGCGCGATCTGCGCCTGCAACTGGCCCAGGCCAGCGGCGTCGGCAGCCGTTTCCTCGACCCGGCGGGCACGCCCGAACAGTCGGCGTTTTACGGGCAGATCGTCGGCGATATCGAAACCACCCTGCGCCAGCATCTGTCGGCGTTCGACGAATCGCGCTTCGCCGATGCGGTGAAACTGCTGGGCCAGGCGCGGATGATCCACGCCTTCGGCATCGGCGGTTGCTCGACCCTGTGCAGCGATGAGTTGCAGGTGCGACTGGTACGCCTCGGCTACCCGATTGCGGTGTGCCACGACGCGGTGATGATGCGCGTCACCGCCGCCAGCCTCAGCGCCGAGCAGGTGGTGATCGTCTGTTCGCTGACCGGCATCACCCCGGAGTTGCTGGAGACCGTAGCGCTGGCGCGCAACTACGGCGCACGGATTCTCGCCATCACCCGCGCCGACTCGCCGCTGGCGGAACTGGCCGACATCGTCCTGCCGCTGCAAGGCGCCGAGACCTCGTTCATCTACAAACCGACGGCGGCGCGCTACGGCATGCTGCTCGCCATCGACGTGCTGGCCACCGAGCTGGCGCTGGCCAATCCTGAAGACAATCAAGAACGTCTGCGGCGGATCAAACTCGCCCTCGACGAATACCGTGGCGGCGACGATCACCTGCCGCTGGGAGACTGACATGCTGTACGACACCCTGATTCGCAACGCACTGGTCATCGACGGCAGCAACAGCCCCGGTTACGCCGCCGACGTGGCGATCCTCGACGGCCGCATCGCGCAGGTCGGCGACTTGCATGACGCCAGCGCCAGCGACGAAATCGACGCCGCCGGCCGTGTGCTGGCGCCGGGTTTCATCGACGTGCACACCCACGACGACACCGTGGTGATCCGTCAGCCGCAGATGCTGCCCAAGCTCAGTCAGGGCGTGACCACTGTGATTGTCGGCAACTGCGGGATCAGTGCGGCGCCGGTCAGCTTGCGCGGCGATCCGCCGGATCCGATGAACCTGCTCGGCTCGGCGGCGGCGTTCGTTTATCCACGTTTCAGCGATTACCGCGCAGCGGTGGAAGCGGCCAACACCACGTTGAACGTGGCGGCGCTGGTCGGGCACACGGCGCTGCGCAGCAATCACCTCGATGATCTGTTTCGCACCGCGACTGACGATGAAATCGCCGCGATGCGCGAGCAGTTGCGTGAAAGCCTGGAGGCGGGCGCCCTCGGTTTATCCACAGGTCTGGCGTATGCGAGTGCGTTTTCGGCATCCACCGATGAAGTCATGCAGCTGACCGAAGAATTGAATGCGTTCGGCGCGGTGTACACCACCCACCTGCGCAGTGAGTTCGAACCGGTGCTGGAGGCGATGGACGAGGCCTTCCGCATCGGCCGCCATGCTCAATCACCGGTGATCATTTCCCACCTCAAATGTGCCGGCGCCGGTAACTGGGGCCGCAGTCCGCAGTTGCTTGCCTCGCTGGAAGCCGCGGCGAAAACTCACCCGGTCGGTTGCGATTGCTATCCGTATGCGGCGAGTTCTTCGACCCTGGATTTGAAGCAGGTCACCGACGCCCACCGCATCACCATCACCTGGTCGACGCCGCATCCGGAAATGGGCGGTCGCGACCTGATGGACATCGCCGCCGAATGGAACCTGTCGTTGCTCGACGCCGCCAAACGCCTGCAACCGGCGGGCGCGGTGTATTACGGGATGGACGAGAACGATGTGCGCCGGATCCTCGCCCATCCGCTGTCGATGGTCGGTTCCGATGGCCTGCCGGAAGACCCGTTCCCGCACCCGCGTCTGTGGGGCGCTTTCCCACGGGTGCTCGGACATTTCAGTCGTGATGTCGGCCTGTTTCCGCTGCACACCGCCGTGCACAAGATGACCGGTCTGTCGGCCGCGCGTTTTGGCTTGAAGGAAAGGGGCGAGATTCGTGAAGGACACTGGGCGGATCTGGTGTTGTTCGACCCGGCGACCGTGCGCGACGTTGCGGATTTCAACGACCCGCAACGTGCCGCCCAAGGCATTGATGGCGTGTGGGTCAATGGCGTGTTGAGTTACCGCGACGGTCAGGCCAATGGCCAAAGACCAGGGCGTTTCCTGGCGCGCCAGGGCGATCTGCGCGACGGCTTTCGTTGAATTTTGCTGACTGCGTCACGGTGATGGCACATTGCAATTAAAGAAAGCCATCACCAAGCCGAATTGCTGACATCCACCCCGGCTACACTCTGGGGCCAATCAGTCAGGGAGCAACCCATGAGCTTCGGCAAAACCACCCCGATCCTGCGGATTTTCGATGAAGCCAAAGCCGTGGAGTTCTACGTCGACTTCCTCGGCTTCAAGATCGACTGGCAGCATCGTTTCGAACCCGGTTTCCCGTTGTACCTGCAAGTGTCGCGCGGCGAGTGTGTGCTGCATCTGTCCGAACACCACGGCGATGCGACACCGGGTTCGGCCCTGCGGATCGAGACCGATGAGCTGGAGGCGTTTCAGCAGCAGTTGCTGGCCAAGGAATACAAGTTTTCGCATCCACAGATTCAGGCCATGCCGTGGGGCAGCCAGGACATGACCATCGCCGACCCGTTCGGCAATCGTCTGGTGTTCACCAACGCGATCAGCCTCTGAGCTCAAAGCCCCCTCACCCTAACCCTCTCCCGGAGGGAGAGGGGACTGACCGAGGTGTCTGTAGCCATACATCGACCTGAAAGATCGTGGCGATTATGGATTCACAGAAGCTTTTTCAGGTCGGCGTAGATCATGAGCATATTGCGGTCGGCTCCCTCTCCCTCCGGGAGAGGGCTGGGGTGAGGGGACTGCTGTGAGCCGTACTCTTACTCGCCACCACCACTAACCCGGTGAGTCTGCCGAAACTCACCGGGCGGCATCCCGCGTCGGCTCTTGAAGGCGCGGTGAAAGGAGCGTGATTCGCTGAAGCCCAGATACTGGGCGATGTCCTGAATCGGCAAGGTGCTGTTGAGCAGGTAATGCTCGGCCAGTTCCTGGCGCAGTTCATCGAGAATCTGCTGATACGAGGTGCCGGCCTGATGCAACTGACGTTGCAGCGTGCGTACCGACACGGCGAGATGTTCGGCCACTTGTTCCTTGCGCGGCAGGCCTTCCTTGAGCAACTGGCGCAGGATGCTTTTGACCCGCTGCTCCAGCGACGCATCCTCCAGTGTCGCCATCAAACTCTGCGCGTGTTCTTCCAGGGTGCGCAGCAAATGTGCATCGGCCTGGCGCAACGGCAACTGCAAATACGGCAACGGCACGACCAGCGCAGAATACGGCTGATCGAACAGCACCGGGCATTCGAAAAACTGTTCGTACTGCGCCAGCGTCGTGTCCGCCGGGATCGAGTGCTCCAGCCACACCGCGGCCGGCGACAGTCGGGTATCGGCGATCCAGCGCGCGTATTGCAGCCAGGAGCCAAGCACGTTTTCTACCAGATGCCGGCGAATCCGCGGGCGCTCAAAGCGGCAGCTCCAGATCAGGTATACGTGACTGTCGTGCACCTCGGCGCGGCTGACGCCCATGTCGCCCACCAGTTTTTCGAACGGCATGATGCGGTTCATGGCATCGCCCAATGTCGCGCAATTCATGGTGATGTAGCCCAGCACGCTCCACGAGTTGGGCAGCACGAAATTCGCCGCGTTGAGGCCGAACAGCGGATCGCCCGAGTGTTCGCAGAAATAATCCAGCAACCGTTCATGGGTTTCACCCGGCAGGCGCAGGCTGTTGTCGCTCAACTGCTGCGCCTGCAACCCGGCCGCCGCCAAAGCAGGCTCGATGGCCATGCCCAGATGTTCGGCATGGCGCAGGTACTTGAGCAGCGGTGGGACGGAGGTGAAGCCGAGCGATTGCATGACCGAATCCTCTTGATCGAGGCCGCCGGGGGCGGATGAGCGCTCTGAAAGGTAATTTGAATCCGCGAATAAAGTAAATGGCTGGCCTTGGGACCATACAGAGATCTTCGAACTGGTTTGTTAGTCTGCGATCACTCATTTCAAAGATTGCGGGGGAAGCCTTATGGCCAGCATCACTATTCGACTCGATGAGCAGGTGACAGAGCAACTGCGTATCGCTGCCGCCCAAAACGGCCATTCCATGGAAGACGAAGCGCGGCAGATTCTGGAGAACGCGTTGGCTAAGGTTGATCGAGCCGGCGGATTAGGTACTCGGATACGCAATCGATTCGGCGCCATGGGTGGCGTCGAACTTGATCTGCCATCACGTTCAGAAAACCTCAGCGGTTGATAAACACCGCTCAAAAAAATGGCGAGTGCACCGCACTCGCCATCTCTCGCATCAATCCGTCGGCACGACCTTGTCCAGCGCACGGTTAACGGCCAGTTCGGCGATCATCACGATTTGGGCGATGCCTTGCAGGGTCTTGCGGTGGCTGCCCTCTACCATTGCCACATGATTGTTGAGCATGACGGTGGCGGAGCCGAGGGATTCGCTGGCGTCCACCAGCAGGGATTCGGTGTCGGCTTCGGGGTGAGCCTGATAGAGGGTGTTGGGTTTGTAGGGCGCGGCCATGATGTGGGCGCTGAGTGGGCCCAGGTGATAATCGAGGGCGCGTTCGGCGGCTTCATTGAAACGTTTCGAGCCGGGACATTCGTAGGGGGATGTTGGATCCGGGAGGGTTGTGGGTTCGGTGAGTGGCGGGTTTGGCGTTACCTTGAACATAGATGCTTACCTCTGATGAGGCTGCGCCCATTTCGCCGCTGAGCAAAAGGGAGGCAGCTGTGCGCAAGTTAGCGGCCCGGTAAGCATCACAACCCGGCGCATCCGAAGATGCCATGCGCACAGCCACCATCAAGTGCAGGCGAATGCCTGACTGGATCGGACGTGTACAACCGTGAACGCATGCCGAACCGCTAAGTTCGATCACTGGAAATCAGTGACGCAATCAAATTACGCAGCCAGCCCAAGGCGCACAAGCCGGCGGATTCTGGCGTAGCCGTAGGCAACGGCGCAAGGTTTTGTGGGCTTCGGGACGTATCACGGCGTGTCCTTAAACACCCATCGCCAACCGTGTGTAATTGCGTTCAGAACGCGTCATCCACTTCCTGAAGTTGGCAATTTTCCGGGCAAAAAAGAAGGGCAGCTTTTCAGCTGCCCTTCTTTGTACTTCGGTTTTCGTGTGCGGGGTTTACACGCGGAAATGACTCACCATCTGCTGCAACTGCCCACCCAACCGCGCCAGTTCAACGCTGGACTTGGCCGTCTCATCACTCGCCGCAGCGGTCTGTTCCGACACGTCGCGGACGTTGATGATGCTGCGGCTGATTTCTTCGGCCACGGCGCTTTGCTGTTCGGCGGCTGCGGCGATCTGCTGGTTCATCGACTGGATGTTCGACACCGTACGGGTGATGTTTTCCAGGGACGAGCCGGCCTTGCGGGTCAGGGCGACGCTGCTGTCGGTCAGGGCGCGGCTGTTGTTCATCACGGCCGAGACTTGCTGAGTGCCGTTCTGCAGACCGGCCACCAGGCCTTCGATTTCCTCGGTGGATTTCTGCGTGCGCTGGGCCAGGCCACGGACTTCATCGGCGACCACGGCAAAACCGCGACCGGCCTCACCGGCACGGGCCGCTTCGATGGCAGCGTTGAGGGCCAGCAGGTTGGTCTGTTCGGCCACGGCCTTGATCACGTCCATGACGCTGCCGATCTTGTCGCTTTCCTGTTGCAGCACGCTCATGGCTTCGGTGGAACGCACCACTTCGCTGGCCAGACGCTCGATCTGGGCGATGGCTTCGTTCACCACTTTGTCGCCTTCGCGGGCTTCGCCGTCAGCGGCGGCTGCGGCTTGCGAGGCTTCTTCGGCGTTGCGCGCGACTTCCTGCACAGTGGCAGTCATCTCGTGCATGGCGGTGGCGACCTGATCGGTCTCGACCTTCTGGCTGTTCACGCCGGCGCTGGTCTGTTCGGTCACGGCTGACAGCTCTTCGGCGGCGCTGGCGATCTGGGTCACGCCGTCGCGGATGCCGCTGATCAGGTCGCGCAGGGTCACGCCCATGCGCGCGATGCCTTGTTGCAACACGCCGAGTTCGTCGCGGCGGGTGACGATCACGTTCTGGCTCAGGTCGCCGCTGGCGATGCGGTCGACCACAGCCATGGTTTCCTGCAGCGGACGGGTGATCTGACGGGTGATGATGAAGGCAGCGATGATGCCGACCAGCAACGCCAGCAGGGTGCTGATCAGTTGCAGGGTGCGGGCCTGGGTGCTTTCTGCATCACGGCGATCGAGCTGGATCTGATACAGCTGCTCGCTCAGCGATACGATCAGGTTGCCCTGATCGGTCATTTCCTTGCGCGCCTGCACCGCATCGGTGTTGGCGTTCTTGAAGGCCTGCAAGGCGCTGCGGTAGTTGGTCAATGCGGTTTCCAGCTGACGCAGGGCGTCCTGCTGCGAACTGGCGAAATGCACGTTCAGTGGCTTGAGGCTGGCAATGGCCACGTCCAGTTGGCCGACGGCTTTCTGCTCGGTCTCGGCGTTGGCGGTGGCGGTGTAGCCGCGCACTTCGTAGCGCGCCAGGATGAACGCTTCCTTGGCGGCGGTGACGGCCTGGAACTGCTCGAAACGCTCATCGCTCAGCGGCATTTGCTGGACGCGGTTGCTCAGCGCTTCGATCAGACCGTAAGCCGTCGCGGCACTGGTGGCCATCGAGTCGCGCGCCGTGTTGCCGGTGCGGTAGGCGTTACGCATTTTGTTCAGGGACGTCTGGTACTCGGCGATGGTCGCCGCCTGCTGCTTGAGCAGCTTGACGTTTTCCGGGCTCTTGAAGCTGCTGATCAGCTTCTGCTGTTGGGCGGCGAACCCGTCGAGGGTGGTCTGCACGTTCTGCGCGGCGGTTTCATCGCCGTTGGTCAGCATGTATTGCAGGCGCACCACGCGCAGTTTGGTCAGGCCAGCGTTGAGCTGGGTGATGTCGCTCATCCAGTTGCTGCGGTCAATCAGGCCGCCCAGGCTGGTCCAGCCGGTGAGCGCCAGAATGCAGGTCAGGGCCAGGACGAGGCCGAAACCCAGCCCCAGTTTCAGGTTAACGCTGATGTTGCCGAACCAGCTATTCATCAAAAATCCTCCAGAAAAACGTTGTGCGTCTTGATCGTCGGTCAGGCTGGAAGATTGTTGTTTTTTTGCGCCAGCAAGGGTGTAAGCAGGACTGTATCGGCCGCAAATCCGAGAGCTGAAAGGTTTTTGTCCTACGGAATTTGTAACAGGCACTCACAAGACTTTTTTCACATGGGTTTCACTGCCTACCCACGCCGTGCTCTCTAACCTCGCCGCATCGAATGACAAGTGATGGCGGCTTTTTGTGGAATTGCGACTGAGTCTGTTCGGCGTCAAGCGCTCGATTGATCTGAGCGGTCTGGCCCGTTTTCGAAACACCTGGGTGGTATTGGGGGCCTCGGTGCTGGTCATTCCGCTGACCCTCTGGCTGCTCGCCCCGGCGGCGGTGCCGGACCTTGCCCACGGCAATGTGGCCGGGGCGCAGGCGCTGAAGGAGGGCTGGAACAAGGGCGAAATCATCGTGCTGGTGCGCCACGTCGAGCGCTGCGACCACTCGAAAGCGGCGTGCCTGAGCGGCCACGATGGCATCACCGATCGTTCGCGCAGTGTCGCGGTGAGCGTCGGCGCGCAGTTCGAGCAGTTGGGTCTGGACAAGGCCGACGTCTACAACAGCCCGATGATGCGCACCGTGCAGACCGCCGGCTACATGTTCAACAAGGCGGCGACTGGCGAAGACTGGCTGATCAGTTGCAAGGGCCGGATGCTGCAGGACGCGCTCGCGCACAAGGTCCCGGGACGCAACCTGATTCTGGTGACCCACAGCGAATGCATGGCGCAGCTGGAAAAAGACCTCAAGGTGCCGGCCTCGACCCTCGGTTACGGCGCATCGCTGTTTGTTTCCGCCGCCAGCCCGGCGGCCCCACAGATGCTTGGCTTCATTGAAGCCTCCGACTGGCGCACGGTGACCACCCGATGAAATCCCGCTTTTACGCTTATAACTTCGGCATCCCGCTGCTCTGCGCAGCCGTGGTTTTTCTGATGTTCGACATGACCAACATCGACATCGCGTTCAGCAATCTGCTGTTCGATCCACTGACCCACACCTTTCCGCTCGACAAGATTCACTTTTTTGAAAAACTGACCCACAAGTGGGCGCGGATCATTCCGAACTGGACGGCGGAAATTGCCTTGATCGGCGCCATGCTGTCGTTGGTCTGGCCGCTGGTGAAACCGCAAAAGCATCCGCGTCTGGGCGGGTTTATCGAGCGCTGCAAAGTCGCGCCGGTGCTGCGCTTTGCCGCCGAGCACCGTAGGGATTTTCTGTTCGTGGTGGTGGCTTTCGCGGTCTGCACCGGGGTGATCCATTTCCTCAAGGCGCACACCAGCGTCTACTGCCCGATCGAAACCACGCTGTACGGCGGGAAGATGCCGCACATCGAGTGGTACAACAATTTCCAGCTGTTCCACGAAGCGGGCGAAGGTCGTTGCTGGCCGGGCGGCCATGCCTCCGGTGGTTTCACCATGCTGGCGTTGTATTTCGTGGCGCGTCGTTACCAGTGGCGTTTCTCCAGCGCGTTGTTGTGGGGCTCGCTGCTGCTCGGTTTTGTCTACGGCACTACGCGAGTCCTACAGGGCTGGCACTACATGTCCCACACATTCTGGGCCGGGATCTTCGTGTGGCTGGCGTGTTTGCTGACGGCGCTGGCGTTTTACGGGCGGGCTCGTCTGGAATTGCCGATGTTGAGCAAGCGTGAGCGGAAGGTGTTCGGCGCACAGCCTGAGGTTTCTCTCTGAGGCCTCGCCGCTGAATGAAAAACCCGCCATCACCGGCGGGTTTTTCGTTTGTGCTGTTGTGGTTTCAATAGCCTACGAAGTAATACGCCTGGCGCCCGACCATCATGGTCTTGTGGACTTTCAGCGGGGCGGCGGGTTCGCTGTCTCCCGACATCACGGCGATGTGCGAGGGCGATGCGCTGAGAAATTCCCGTAGCTGCGCGTCGGTGTCCAGGCCCTTGAGGACGCTCCGGGTATAGAACACGCTGGCGCCGCCGACCCGTTCGTTGGCTTGAAACAGTGCGACCTGATTGCCGCTCGCCTGCAGGGCCTGAATGTGTTCGGTCAGCGGCAGGAACGACAGGTGTTTATCGGCGTTCGGCAGTGCCCATTGCGCGGCGCCAAGGTAGCTGGCGATGACCACCGCCAGTATCCCCGCCGCCACTGTCTGACGATGGCGGGCGATGCGTCCGACAAAACCATTCTTGTGATCCTTCAACCTGTCGAACAGCACGCCCGCATATTCCGCTGCGATCACTGCCGCTGCGGGTGTCATCGACATCAGGTACACCGTGCGTTTGCTCGAGGCCAGGGTCAGCAGGATGAACTGCGCGATGATCCACAGGCTGAAAAACAGCAGGTAACGGTTGGCCTTCAGCTCCTTGCGAAAATGCCAAAGGCCCAGATACACCAGAATGTTCCAGGGCAGGAACGCCTGCGGCAGCTTGGCGAGGTAGTAGTAAAACGGCTCGTAGTGCCCGGCTTCGACGAACGATCCGCTGAAACGTCCCACGCTGTTGGTCAGCAGCACTTCGCTGACCGCCTGGACGCCGCCGCGCTGATAGAGCACGGCAAGCCAGATCATCAGCGGGATCAGACCGACAAGGGTCAGCAAGCCCGGACGCAGCCAGTCCGTCAGCTTGAAGCGCTTGTCCATCAGATTGTCGGCCAGCAGAAAAGCGAAAATCACCACCCCCGGCATCGCCAGACCGAGCACGCCTTTGCTCAGCGTAGCGATGGCGATCCCGGCTACAAATAGCAACGAATTGCCTGGAGTCGATGCTCGCTGCGCCTGGAAGAACGCCAACAGTGCCATGGTCACGCCGAGGGCGAGCAACGCATCCTCGCCGACCCCGCGCACGTTGCTCCAGTAACTGGCCATGGTCGCCAGCAGAACCCCCGCCGTCCAGGCGATGGCCTTCGGGCGTTCGAAGCGCCGCAACATGGCGTACAGCAGCATCACGCTGAGCAACCCGGCCACCGCCGACGCCAGTCGCACCGCCCAGGGCGAGACACCGAAAACCCGCAGGGCGCCGGCATCCAGCCACAGACTCAGGGGCGGTTTTTCCAGAAAGGGCTCGCCGAACAGGCGCGGCGTCACCCAGTCGTTGTCCAGGTGCATCTCCATCGCAATGCCCGCCACCCGGGCCTCGGTGGAGCCTTGCAGTTGATGGCTGCCGAGGGCGAAAAAGAACAGCAGGGCTGCAAGCAGAAGCAGGGAAGAGGTGGCACGCGACATGGGTTCAGGCAACCGGAAGTGAGCGGAAACCCGAGCTTACGCGGCCATTCCTTAATAATTTGTGAACGTCAGGACAGCGGTCGTGACCAGCGCTGCTCCGGCGTTTCGAAACGCGGATTTACCCGCGCCGTCAGTACATGATCCTGCCAGCGCCCGGCAATGTTCAGATACGCCTTGGCATAGCCTTCACGCTCGAACCCGAGGCGCTCCAGCAACCGGGCGCTGCGCTCATTGCCGGGAATGTAGTTGGCCATGATCCGGTGCAGGTTCTGGGTGTCGAACATGTAGGCGATGGCCGCCTCCAGCGCTTCCTGCATCAACCCCTTGCCCTGATGCGCCTCGTCGATGTGATAACCCAGATAACACGCCTGAAACGCACCGCGAATGATCCCGCTGAAATTGCAGGCCCCGATCATCTGCTCGCCATCCGGGGTCAGCAACGCCATATGCACCGCCAGCCCGGCTTCGAAGGCGCTGGCCTGTATTTCAAGGCGTCGGCGGATCTGTTCCGTGGAGAAATAGTCGGTGGTGCGGATCGGTGACCACGGCGCGAGGTGACGTTGATTGCGCTGGTAGAACGCGCTTTCCAGAGACGCCTGATCCGGGTCGAGCACCGCGAGCGTCAAGCGTTGACAGGGCAGGGTCAGCAGCGGCATCGGGTGCTCCGGAAGCATGAAGTGATAGACAGAATTGTCCGGCCGGACGGAAAACACAACTGGATCGCCGAACGCGGAGCACTATAAATTTTCCTGATTCACTTCACATCCGGTTATGAGATGCGTCGTTCAAGGAGGACATGATGGAATGGGCATTCAAGGCGGGGGAGCAGTCGCTGCGACTGATACCGGCGGATCCGGCGTTTTATTCGTTGTTTCAGCAGGCGCTGAACGCCAGCTACCTCGATCATTCGGAATTTCTGCCCTGGCCGCGTGAGTACACCAACGCGGAGCAGGCGCTCGAGTTCCTGCTGAAGGCCCGAAAAGAGTTCAACAGTGAAACCGGCGAGCGACGATGGCTGATCGTGACCGAGGACGGGCAAGCGCTGATCGGTTGCATCGGGCTGAAACCCCGCTCGCGCAACCGCTACGTCGTGGGTTATTGGGCCAACACCGAGCAATCGGGCAAGGGCTACATGCGCGCCGCCCTCACGCACCTGCTCAACAACCTTCCTGAATTCACCTTTTACCTGACGGCGTCCTCTGCCAATGCGCGAAGCCGGCGTCTGGCCGAGGCTGTCGGGTTTGTGTTGATCAGGATCCACCCAGGGGCCCGGCAATCGGAACGGCACGGCGAGCAAGACACCTGCGTCTACCGCCTGCCAGGCAAAACGCAGGCGAAAAAAAGCCCGCAGGAGCGCGGGCGAACCGTAGTTTCTTGAATGAGCGAGGCCAATGTACACGGCCATCACCGCCGCCGGGGTGAAGAAAAGTTCATGTCGATGAACGACTTGCGTCATCGACGAGCGGTCATTGTCAGTGCACGACAGGCGCCGTCGTACGAGGCACCAGATTCACCGGATCCAGGTTCTCCACGGCGCGATTGACCAGCATTTCGGTCATGATCGACAGCTGCCGGATCGCCAGTAACCGGCTGCGTTGAGAACCCGTGAAATCATCGGCAATGTTGGCCGTCACCATGTTCAGCGCCGCCAGGGTTTCGCAGGCATGGGTCAGCAGAGTGGCCGTGTCCACGTCGGTGCGCACGGAGAAAATCTCGTTGAACGGCAGGGTTCGACGCGGCTTTCTCACGTACTCCTGAGGCTGGTTGAGCACAGCCGGTTCTTTCGATTCGGTTTCGTGAGACGGTGTTTGATCAGGCAGGCTTCGGGTGTCTTTTTTCATGACAAGGCTCCATGGTTTCAGGCTCCCGGCGAATCCCTTTGGTAAACCATCTGCCGGGTTGCAGCGGAGCGCGAAGACTAGCGCTTGGAAGCATCTTGAACCAGTTCATGGAATTCGACGCGGGTTGCGGGAAATTTCCTAGGACGCCTGCAGGCAGGAGCGGAGTTCACTCGACGTCAGCGTGTGCTTGGAGTGATGTTCCCATATCCGCACACCCAGAACACCTGAACGATCCAGCGACGAGCCCACCGTTAGATCCGTGAGCAACGTCGGCTGCAAACCGGCATCGAACAGCGCAAACCCGGCAGCCAGGCAGCAGGTTTCGGTTTGCAGACCACAGACCAGCACGCGATCCAGATTCAGGCTTTTCAGGTATTCGAGGGTGTCCGGGGAGGGCGCGTAGCCGTATTTGATGAAGATACGGTCTGCGGCGATAAGGCTGTCATCGTCCGCCGCCGGGTGCCAGCCGAGCTGACGCTGGAATGGTGTGCGGGTTTCATCATGGTGCTCGACTGTGGCGACGCTTGGCAGTTTGCCGATGAGCGATTGAATGCCGTCGATCAGCCATTGTGGCGGGGAGAAACAGGGTTGGACGTCGATGATCAGCAGTGCCTGGCGCATGAGGTCTCCCGGGATGAATCTCTAGATGCGACAAGGCCCGCACTGGGCGGGCCTTGTCGTTGAGAGTTAGTGGGCCGGGTTGATTTGAAACAAGTCTGTAGGCATCTGTTTTTATTTACTAATCACTGATCAGCTTATTTGTTTGGAATACTACTTGGAATGCTAAGTGATCTAGCCTCCCATGGACGATGCATACTGAGCTTAGCCCCCATTAGGATTCGAGATTGAAGTGTAGTGGTCGGCTTTTGATAGCCACTTTCATCCCTGATTTTAAGGTATGCAGGAGCGACACCCAGTTGCGAAGGTATTGGAGGCTGAAGGGTAGTAGAGGCAGCCGACCGACTCGTCAAAGTAATCGCGGCCGAGCATGGGCAGATTGTAAAGCTGCGAGCTGATGCCCACCTCGTGGTCGAGCATCAGGTTAACAGGCATTTACCGCCGACCACCATACGGTTTGGTCGCGAGAAAACGCAATATGGGCCCGATGAATTGGTCGTAGGTCGGGATGGACATGGTTCAATCTATTCTAGGTGTGAGGCTAAGCCCGCCGTTGCTGATCGGCGACCGCGTTTGGCTTTGGGTGCGGCGGCGCGTTGAGCCTTGATGCGCTCCAGCAGCACGCTGGCCGATTCGTCGTTTGGGTCTTGAGATACCAGTTCACCACAGAAGGCCTTGGCGAGGACGCTTTGGGTTAGATTGTCGATGCGCGCCTGGATAGACTTGACTCGGGTTTCGAGTTGGTCGGCGAAAGCAAAGAGTTGTTCAACTTGGCGGACGATTTCGGTTTGTTCCTCCGATGGAGGAAGAACAATTTCAATGTTGCCCAGCATTGTCAGGCTAAGAAATGGTTGTGCTCCACCTTGGGTCTGTTCATTGAATATTGTTTTTTTACGTGCATCAAAAAATATTTTTAAATATTGCGGGTTTATGATTTTTGGTCGTTTGATAATTGCAATGTTCTTGAAGCTAAACTCAAAGTCAACAGTCACTGTGGCGCTGTTTCCTGTTCCGGCTCCAATGTTTACAATTAAAAGATCACCTATTGCTGGTGCGCATTTTTTGTAAAGCTCTCGGTGCTCTTTTTCAGCGATGAATTTTCTATCGGTGAAATCTAAAACTCCGCCAGTTAGATTTTTCGCAGTTATATACGGAAAGCCTTGTTCTAGGGTTTTTGGCGTATTGTGGGCACCATCGGTGATTTTCAATGCAGTTTCTGAGAGTTTAAGCCAGACCCAACTGCTTGGCGCCTCGGTACGGTTAGCATTTCGCGACTCACTTACTTTTATAGGCTTAAATCCAAGCGCCGCACGTTCCGCCTCGACACTCGCCTTGACGGTCTTGTCTATCCAGTTATAGCGGATCAGGTTTTCTTTCCGCCACTCTTCCGTCAACCTACCAGAAACGGCGGCGGCGAGTACGGATTGGCGGAAACGTTTGAGCAACGCGGGAATGCCGTCGACGCGGGCTTTCAGGTTATCGACCTGAGCCAGCAGTTCGTCGAGTTTGACGGCGATGCGGGTTTGTTCGGCGAGCGGTGGAAGACCGATTTCATGTGCTTTTATGACCGCTTGCGAAATATTCGGCTGAGCTCCACCTTTACCTTTCTCAATGAAAGCCGCCTTTTCATTTTGAAGAAGCCTATACAGGTATTCCTTTCCAATAAGACCTTCGACTGGCACGCCAACGGCACAAGCTTGGTTGGTAGACGCATCGACGCCGAGGATGGCCGTTTTACCGATAGTTGCCCCATACATGGCGATGGCCACGGAACCTGCGGGGAAAATCTTCGCACTTGAGGATTTGATAGCTTCTTCTGTAATGCTTTCCTCAGTCGTCTTTATGTAACGGCTATTGAGTTCTCCGCTTTTTATCCACGGAATTTTTCCGCCGTAAAAGTTTGGCTGGCTGCGAGACGGAGTTCCTCCTGCTCCCCAATCGGCAACGGTTCCTAAAGTTGTGCGTGCCCATCCACTTGGCAGCTTACTCATTGCCATTCTCCTCAAATACAGCCAAACCCATTACCTCAGCCATCAGCTGCTTCTGTGCCACCACTTCATCCCCCGCCCCCAGCGCCTTCATCAGCTCTTCCAGCTCACGCAGCGCCTCGGTCAATTCAGCCATCGCCTCACCGGCCAGTACTTCTGGAGCGGGCAGGTCGGCGGCACCCAGGCTGCTGTCGTCCTTTAGCCAACTGATATCCAGCGAGTCACTACGCTCGTTGCGGATGTAATCGCGGGTAAAGCTGCGGAAGCGGCTGGCTTCACCAATACCCTCGACGTTCTCCGCGCGAAGGCTTCCGCCGTTGAGATCATCGCCATAGGCCTCCTCAAACCGCTTTAGGTGGGCAGGGCCGAAGGGTGTACGCTTGCCAAAACTGGGCATATTGCTGCGCAGGTCATAGATCCACACGCGCTTGGTGCAACCTTCCTCCTGGCGTGGGTTTTCCATGGTGCCCTTCTGAAAGAACAGTACGTTGGTCTTCACGCCCTGGGCGTAGAAGATGCCGGTTGGCAGACGCAGGATGGTGTGCAGGTTGCACTTGTCCATCAGGTCGCGACGCACGTCGGTGCCAACGCCGGCCTCGAACAGCACGTTATCCGGGAGCACCACGGCGGCGCGGCCGCCCGGCTTGAGGCCACGGTAGATGTGTTGGAGAAAGGCCAACTGCTTGTTACTGGTGCGGTACGTAAGGTCATCACGAGTCGGGCCACCGCCACCCTTGGCAGTGCCGAACGGTGGGTTGGAGAGAATGACGTCGACCTTGGGTAAGTTGGCCCCGGTCTGACCTAGGGCGTTGCCCAGGTGCACTACGCCTTCTTCGTCGCCCTCCATGCCATGCAGCAGTGTGTTCATTAGCGCCAGACGGCGAGTGCCCGGCACCAGTTCTACACCGACAAAGGCACGATTGCGCTGGAATGCTTGGGCTTTGGCGTCGAGGTCGTAGTAATCGTCGGTTTGACTTTTGATATAGGCGTCAGCAGCGATCAAAAAGCCCGCAGTACCGGCGGCCGGGTCTTGTACGGTCTCGCCCGGCTGCGGCTTGATGCAGCGGATGATGCTGTCGATCAGCGGGCGCGGGGTGAAGTACTGGCCGGCGCCGGACTTGGTCTCGCTGGCGTTCTTTTCCAGCAGGCCTTCATAAAGATCGCCGAGGCCGTCTTGGCGGGCGCTGAACCAGTCGATACCGTCGAGGCTCTTGATCAACTGCTCGAGGTGGCGCGGTTCCTTGAGGCGAGTCTGAGCGTCGGCGTAGATGGCGGAAATCAGCGGGTCAGGGTTTTTGCCAAGGTCCAGCAGCATCTGCCGGTAGTGATCAAGCAGGTTAACGCCAGACTTGCCAGCCAGGTCTGGCCAGCGCGCGCCTTCGGGCAGCTTGTGGCCGAAGCTATCGTTGTTCTGCACCTGTTCGTATTCCATCTTGATGAACAGCAGAAGCACGAGCTCGGTGACGTAGTCACTGTAGTTGATGCCATCGTCGCGCAGGACGTCGCAGAGGTTCCAGAGTTTCTGGACGATATCGGAGTTGGTCATGGGGTACCTGTGGCGAAGTGTGTAAAGCGCCAGATTTCGCTGGCGCAAAGAAATGATTGTCTGGGCTCAGTCGTCTGAGGAGCTTTGTTCAGCCTTTAGCGCTCGGCCCGTCGCAGTCAGGCGATAGCGTTGCTTGCTGCTGTTGGGCTTGTCTGGAATGGTCATCTCGACCACGCCAAGCCTCAGTAGTGGGGTCAAAACCTGCTCGCGGAACTTGCTGCGGTTGCTGCGCCCGACGAAGGTCATTAGCTCTGGCGCAGTGTGATCGCCCGTCATCTTGCACAGGATCGTTATCTGCTCTTGCTGCAAAGACAGGCGAGTTTCGGCTTGTTCTCCTTCGACAGCGGACTCAGTCCCTACTTGGTCCCTACTTGGGCCCGACTTAGTCCCTACTTGGTCCCCACTTGGGCCTGAAAGAGGCCCTTTTTCAACGGCGCGCTGAATCACCACCTTGAACTGATTACTCTCCCGGTCGTCCTCCAGCCGGATCATTGGCCAAGCATCAATAGCGCGCGGGATGCCGGTGCCCAAACCGCGATAGGGGAGAATGTGCACAGCATGGGAGGTGAGTGTGGGGTTACGACGGTTGGACAGGCCGAATCGAATTTTCTCGGTATCGAGCACGTCAGGCAGGTGCCCGGGGCTGATCAGTTCGATGCGATCGGCGAAGATCATGATCCGGATGGAGGCGCTGACAAAGTAGTCGCGGTGGATCAGGGCATTGACCAACAGTTCTTCAAACACCTCCTCCGGCACTTCCAGCTGGCCGAGGGTATTGAAGCCCTGCTGTCGCTGCACGTGGCGTAGGTTGCGCTTTATGAAGGCAAGGCTGCGTCGGTACTGCTCCTGCAGATTGCCGTCGATATCTTCGCTGTCTAAATAGTGGCGGTCATGTAGAACCGTGCCCGGAAACGCCACGGCCTTGATATCGAACGCCGGGCACAGACGTTGTGGTGCCTTGCCGAAGAGCAGTAAACCGGCCAAATTGGGTGTGTCGCCACTGGCGAGGCCAAGATTTTCCAGGATGCGGGTAGTTTCCAAACCTGTCTGTTCGGGGGGCTGCCGAAAGCGTCTCTGGAAATACTCGCCAAGCGCTTTGGCGTCGATATCCGCCACGCTGCTGCCCCCGACTGGTACCGCATCGGCACACACCAGTCCGGCCTGCTGGAACAACCGCTGCAGTTCTTCGCGGGCCGTGACCCGACGCTTGTCGGCGCCGTTCTTTACCCAGATGCGACCCTGGTTGTCGACATAGGGTTTATTCAGCCCTTGTTCGACTGTCACCACCATGACCAGCCCGTGCTCGGTCTGAAGGTTGATGGACAATGGATTGATCGCCGGACGGACATTCTGTGAGGCTGCGTTGGAGAGCAGTTGATTGAGTCGCGAAATGTCGGCGCTACTCAATCCGCTCACCGTGCCGGAGTCGTCTACGCCAATCAGCAAATATCCACCGGACGTATTGGCGAACGCCACCAACTCGGCTGCCAAGGCATCGATATTGCTGAAATCGCGCTTGAACTGATGGCGACTGTCTTCACCACGGGCAAGGATCTGATGAAGCTCAGCAGGGGTCATGAGGCATCTCTAAGTAGCGCGGCGATAAGTCGTATAGCAGGGGGATTATCCCTTATGAACGAGCACGCTGGCCAATCCGGTGTTCCAGATCGGTCTCATCCCGTTTGTGCCCAAAGGTTGTTATTCAGGGCATCCAGTACCACGCCCAGGTTGCCGCCGAGCATCTTGTCCAGCCGCGTACTGCCGCCATCGCTCTTGAACGCCTCACCAATCTGCTTCTTGTCAATTACGACCTCGTGCACCAGCTGCTTGGCCAAGCGGTCAAGCCACTTACGCTGAATTTGAGTCCAAGGCTGCAGGGTATAAATCGTCTCCATTGCCTTAGTTACGCGCTGCTCAAATGGTAGCAAAGCCTCTCCGAGGGCGGCGCGGCGGATGAAGCCGACGATGCTGGCAGCGATTTCCTGATTGGTTTGATTGCGCCAGGCGCTTTGCAGGTTCACCTCACTGTAGCCATGCCCGTCGAGCAGCAGGCGCACTTCGCGCAATTGTTCACGGGTCAGGTCTTGCGGGCGGTTGACCACTACGCCGAGGGCCACTGACTGGTTCAACTGATTCTTAATGAAATCGTTGAAGCTTTCCAGATAGTCCGAGGGCTTTTGGTAATCGCCGTAGTTCTGCTCACGGACCACCAGTTCGTCCGTGTGAGTGGAAATCACCGGGTAGTTCAGCGATCCCAGCAGGGCATTAACCGTGGCGAGTTGATCGAGCAGTTGGGCATGCTGTTGGATGAACTGCGCAGCTTGCTGGGGGCCGAGCTGGTGCAGGTGCTGATGCAGTTTGTCCGGGGCTACGCCCCAGGTGTATTCCAGTTCGGCGAGCTTTGCCTTTAGGGTTGGCTTTTGCTCGGCCTTATGGCTGGCCTTACGCAGGATGCGCATGACCCGCTGGCTCAACTGGTCCAGGACGTCGTGGGCATGGCTAGTGTCTGGCTGGTTACCAGGAGCATCGAGGCTGGCTGGGTTGCTTAGCTCGCTGACCAGCTGTTCGAGGCTGATGTTTGGGTCTTTCACTAGCGGCTTCATTGTATCTACTGGCTCGAGGGCGGCGTACAGATCAACCGGATCGTAGATTCTGAATACCGTCTTGCCGATTTCATCGCAGCGGCGAGTCGCGCGGCCCTTCATCTGTTCGTAGAGAATGCGCGAACGCACTCGGCGCATGAACACCAAGTGGCAAATGCGTGGTACGTCGATACCGGTGGTCAATAGGTCGACCGTAATGGCAATGCTCGGGTAGCGCTCGTTCTTGTACTGGCGTATCAGTTGTTTGACCTTGTCACTTTGCCCGGTGATGATCTGTACAGCTGCCTGGTTGTAATCCTCGCCGTGAACGTCCTTGAAGGCTTCGTCGAGAAGGTTTTTGACTCGCTCGGCATGGGCTTGGTTAACGCAAAAGATCATCGTTTTTTCGTCGCCCGATGGGTCGAGCTCTTGTGCCAGTTGCTCGCAGATGACTTTATCGAAACCGGGCGTAATCACGCGGCGATTGAAGGACTCGATTTCGAAGTCGAGTTCGTCCTCGAGCTCGGCGACATCAACCTCGCCGGTGCTCGTATCAATGACGCTGACACTCTCGCCCTTGGCAAAGTGGATGCCATTCTGGCTCAGCAGAGTTTGGTAGCGGATTGGAGGTTCGTGATCAATCAGCCAGTCGTCAGCCACGGCTTCACGGTAGCTGTAGGTGTATATCGGAGCCCCGAAGACCTCGCTGGTGTGCTTGGCTGGGGTAGCGGTGAGCCCGACGCGGCAGGCGTCGAAATAGTCGAGCACGCGACGATACTGCGATAGATACTGGTTGAAGTCGCGCACGGCCAGCTCGCCTTCAGTCATTTCCTGATCGAGGGTGTAACCGCGGTGGGCTTCGTCGACGATAATGCAGTCGAAGGCATCGATGGGCGGCGGAGTGTCCGACTGGAAGATGCGCTTGACCATGGCCTGCACAGTGGCGACCTGAACCCGTGTTTCAGCTTCGGCAGCCATGTCACCTAGTTCTTTGACGTCGTAGATCTGCGCCAACGTGTGGTTCTGTTCCAGCGTCGCCTCGTTGAAGGCTTCGATGGCCTGTTCCCCCAAGGCGCTGCGATCAACCAGGAAAAGAATACGGCGAAAGCGCTCGGCCTTCAGCAGGCGGTACATCAAGCCAATGATAGTGCGCGTTTTTCCGGTTCCTGTCGCCATGGCTAGCAGACAGTTGCGGCGATTGGCGGCTAGCGCCTGCTCGACGGCGCGGATGGCGTTTTCCTGATAGTCACGCAGCTTGAGATATGCGAAGCCTTCCTGCTGTAGTTTCGCCTCGGCGTCCTCACGACTGCGTTTGAGCAGATCGAGTAGGCCGCCCGGCGTGTGGAAGTCCTGCAGAGGCCGGCGCAGGTTGGCCGAGCTGCGCAAGTCACGAAACCAGATGCCAGAAAGCTCAGCGAGCTGCTTAATGAAGGGCCGGCCATTGCAGGCAAAGGCAAACGGGACTTTGAAGTGGCCGCCCTGGCCATCCGCCCAGCCCGTGTTCTGCCCGGCCGGTTGCAGATTATCGGTAACGATCAGTTGGCGTGAATAGCGCTCGGCTTGGGGAATGCGGTCCGCTATGTTGATACGCTTGCGCTTGGCTTCGACGATGGCGACTGGGATTAGGCCGGCGAATAGCACGTAATCAGCGTTTTCTTTCGGCTTGCTGGTTGGCCATTCGGCGATGGCCTTGTTCTTGCCCTTTTCGGGCCGAGTGCCCTTGCTGTAGGTAAGATCGAGTGAATCGGCTTCCCAGCCGGCATCGTTCAACTGTTGATCGATGAGAATACGGGTGAGGTCTTCATTGAGGTCGAACTGGCTGCTTGCCTGCTGAGTTTTACGCGTGACCTGCTGGGCAGCTTGCGGCTGATCTTCAAGCTGTTGTTGCAGCTCTTTCAGCCGCGCCTCGAAATCGACTCGAGCTTTCGATAGTTCTGTCTCGCGTTCAAGGGCAATCTGCTCGTAGACGCGGGCTTCTTCGCTCATCTGCCCAACAAGACTGGCTTGTTCATGCTTTTCTTGCGCCAGTAGCTCGGCTAATTGATGGTTGTTCTCCAATTGCTGGCGACTGTCGCCCAGCTCTGCGCGAAGTTTTTCGATCTGCCCCTGCAGCTCACGTAGAGGCTCACTCGGATCGGCCGGAACCATGAAAGGCCCACCCTTGAAGGTGTTGCCGCCCGTGCCAAATGACTGGTGGTACCAGATCGCCAAGGCACGGGCGACTCTCAGCCCGTCCAGTGCCTCACGATGCTGGGTGCGGAATTCATGGGTAGCCTTATTGCCTTCGATGCGCAGCGTATGGAATAGATTACGGATGTTACCGTCGAGCTGGATTTCACGACTCAGGCGGAATAGCAGATCAGCTTGGGAAGTGGTGGCGTCGAACTCAATGCCTGCTCTTACCGCCAGATCCTGGGCGAGCGCTTCGCCCAACTGGCGCAGTTTAATCAGCGTCGTGTTGGGGTCACTGGAAAATACTCGCTCGGCCGCATTGGCAAGTTGGAAAAAAACCGGATCGTGTTCTTTGAAAAAGGCGAAGTTGCTGTTCTCTGCCATGTTCCATCCCTTGAGTTCGTCACCAGCCATCTCGAGAGTAGTGGCGCTATAAGGGCATAATGCCAGACGAAGTGTGGTGCGTGTTAGGCATATGCAGTCGGTCCAGCTTGACCAGCTATTGGTCGAGGGCGAGACGTTACGCTTGTTCGCGGCGACATTTGCGCATAATTGCCGGACGCGAATTGTACTTCGGTTGAGCCACTGCGTTAGCAGCATGATCTTTTACGTTCTGACCATCTGGGGTGCTGGCCACGGCAGCGTTTGGAAGCTTCGTTCTAATGGAGCCGCTGGGGAGTCAATGGCGAAACGCGCCTGGAATTGCACCAATTGAAAGCATTGGAGTGAGGTAGACGTCGGTGGCATTCAGTAGTGGCGCGGCGAATCTTCACTTTTATCGTGTTAGCCCTTGGTGATGCGTCTTTGGGTAACCGGTTCGCGGTAGTTGAAATCCCACAGCCGCGAGTCGTTGCTGCGTACGCGAAGCTGCAAGACGTCTCCGTGTGTGAGGACGTAGTCCTCGACACCGGTTCGACTCCCTTGAGTTGTCGGTCGGAAAAGCGGGGGCTGGAATACCATTTGGAATACCTGAACGGTCAGAACTCGGCGGAGGCTAAAACACCTCACGTGCGCTTAAAGCCTTGGATTTCACTAATTTCAGGCACAAAAAAAGACGTCCGTGGACGTCTTTAGATGATGAAGTGGTGGAGCCGGGGGGATTTGAACCCCCGTCCGCCAGTACTCCGCTGTCGGTACTACATGCGTAGCCGTGTCTATTAAGTTAACCCTCAGCGACCCGACGGGCAGGGTGCTTTGGGCGAGTTGTGTAAGTTTTAGCCGCTTCGTCCACAACGTACTGCACGGCGATTCTGTTCTATATGACAATCATTTTGGGTTTACAGACATCCCCTGATGATTGCTGGACCCGAAGGTACCAGGAGTGCATGTCAGCTGCAATTAAGCAGCGAGAGCAGCACCGTATTGGTCGTCATTGGCAACTATAAGTAGTTGCAACAGTGGATTTACGACTTCTGTTACCAAGTCGGCATGCACCTAGAGTTTCGCAACCGGCGTCGAATCCTAAACGGCCCCGAGCCTGGTGCTCTGTGTATCTTGTGAGCAACAAGCCTGCGCAGTGTACGCCAAACGGCTCACAAGGCCAACCCGAAGGTTGGCCTGAGCTTCGATCAGTTGTTGGTTCCGCTGGTTTTGCGGATTTCCAGAATGGTTTGCTGGGTTTCAGCCACGCATTCGTCGATCTTGCCCTGGGCCTTGAGTGCCTGGGCCTTTTGCACACTGGCTTCTACCCGTTGATTCAGGTCGGGTGAGGCCATTGCCTGCGCCTTGGCGTTGTTGATGGTTTGCAGATTGGCATCACACAGGTCAGCGGGCTTGTCGGCAGCGAACGAAGCCGACGCCATCATCGAGGCAGTAACGAACAGACCTAACAGTACAGAACGTTTCATATGAATCTCCTTGAACTGAGGGATCCAGACTTCGCTGGCCGTCAGGACGGGCAACCGAATGGAGGACAAGCCCCGATTGTTCGGGGCCTGTTCTGTGGACTGCGGTCGCTCGCAAGGGTTCTATTTTTCTTCAGAGGGCGGTTGCGGGGGCTTTGGCTCGGGTTACCCGGTCCACCAGATACACCAGACCGTGGTAGTCGATTCCACCGTGTTGCGTCAGACCGATCTCACAGGTGCGGCTGGTGGAAATCCCCTCGCTGCACTGTTGCACCGCGTCCTTGAGCGTTCGCAGCGAATGGCTGTTGAGCTCCGGCGTGGTGAAACCCTTGTCGCCGGCGAAACCGCAGCAGTGAATGCCTTCCGGAATCACCACGTTCTTGCTGCATTGGCGCGCCAGGTCGATCAGCGCCTGGCTTTCCCCAAGGTGCTGAGTGCTGCAGGTCACGTGAACGGCAATCGGTGCTTCCTGCGGCGTGAACTCGAGCCGATCCATCAGATGCGTACGGATGAATCGCACAGGGTCATACAGATCCAGACGAACATTTCCCACATCCTGCACCAGTCGCAACGTGCAGGGGCTGGTGTCGCAATAGATCGGATCGAGCCCGCCGCGACTGGCCTGGAGCAATGCGCCGATCAGCTCCTGACGCTTGTGCTCGGCCTGTTCGGCGTAGCCCTTGGACGCGAAGGGCTGGCCGCAGCAGAGGTTGTCCAGGTTGTCCGGGAACACCACCTGATAACCGGCCTTTTCCAGCAGACCACGGGTTTTGTCGTACAGCGACATCTGCTCCTTGTCGCCCGCCGCCGGTCCCATCACCCGCGAGACGCAGGCCGCCAAGTACACAACGCGCGGGCGTTCGTCCGACACGGCCGGGCTGAAGCGAATGGCTTTTTCCGGCTGCGGCATCGCGTGGGTCCACAGCGGCACCTGACCTTTGGACAGCCGCGTCAGGGTGGCCGACAGCTTCGCCAGACGCGGTGCCCCCAACAACATCCGCGCACCGTTGGCCACATGCAGAGTGAAACGCGCACCTTGCAGGGTGGTGGCGAAGTTTCCTTCGATCAGGTTGGCGGTTTTCGTATGGGTTGCGTGACGGCTGCGCAGCTTTTTCACCAGCTCGCCGGTATTGATTCCCACGGGGCAACGTTGCGCACACAAACCGGTCGCGGCGCAGGTATCTATGCCTTGGTAGTCGTAGGCTTTTTCCAGTTCGGTGGTGTCGATCCCGGCGCGTTTTCGCGCCTGAATATCGCGCCAGATCACAATGCGCTGGCGCGGGCTCAGGGTCAGTCCTTTGGAGGGGCAGACCGGTTCGCAGAAACCGCACTCGATGCATTTATCCACAATCTCGTCGGCCGCCGGCAGCGGTTTCAGGTGCTTGAGGTGGATCTGTGGATCTTCGCTGAGCACCACGTCCGGATTGAGAATGCCGTTGGGGTCGAGCAGGCGTTTGAGTTGCCACATCAATTGATAGGCGTCACTGCCCCATTCCAGTTCGACGAAGGGCGCCATGTTGCGCCCGGTGCCGTGTTCGGCCTTCAGCGAACCGCCGAACTCCACGGCCACCAGTTGCGCCACGTCGTCCATGAACGCCTGATAGCGTGCGACTTCTTCCGTGCTGTTGAAGCCTTGGGTGAAGACGAAGTGCAGATTGCCTTCCAGCGCGTGTCCGAAAAGGATCGCTTCGTCGTAGGAATGTTTGTCGAATAGCTCGATCAAGCGGTTTACGCCGATGGCCAGTTGCTCGACCGGGAAGGTCACGTCTTCGATGATCACCGTGGTGCCGGTCTTGCGCACCGCGCCGACGGCAGGGAAGGTGTCCTTGCGGATCGCCCAGAGGCGGGCGTTTTCGACCGGGTCTTCGGTGAAATCGACCTGCTTTTCCACCGGGAAGCCATTGAGCGACGCCATGATCTGCGCCAGTTGTTCCTGCAGCAAAGTGGAAGAGGCGGCGCGGGATTCGATCAACAGCGCGCAGGCATTGTTCGACAGCTGCTGTACGAAAGCCGGCATGCCGGGTTTGTCCTGCACCGAGCGCAGGCTGCGGCGGTCGAGCAGTTCCACGGCCGACACCGGTTGGCTTTTCAGCACGGTGACGGCGTTGCAGCAGGTTTCCACATCCGGGAATACGATCAGCGCCGAGGCCTTGTTCGGATGGTCGATCACCGTGTCGTAAGTCACGGCGCTGATGAAACCGAGAGTGCCTTCGGAACCGACCAGCAAGTGGCTCAAGATATCCACAGGCTCATCGAAATCCACCAGGGCGTTGAGCGACAGGCCGGTGGTATTTTTCAGACGGTATTTGTGGCGGATTCGCGCGGCCAGTTCGGCATTGGCGCGGGTCTCGCGGCCCAAGCTCGCCAGACGTTCCAGCAAGTCACCGTGGCTGACTCGAAACGCCTCGACGCTGGCGGCATCTTCGGTGTCGAGTCGCGTGCCGTCGGCCAGCACCAGACGAATCCCGGCCAGCGTGTGATAGGTGTTTTGCGCAGTGCCGCAGCACATGCCGCTGGCGTTGTTGGCGACGATGCCACCGATTTTGCAGGCATTGATCGACGCCGGATCCGGACCGATCTTGCGCCCGAATGGCGCCAGCCATGCGTTGGCCTGGGCGCCGATCACGCCCGGTTGCAGGCGGATCTGCGTGCCCTGGCCGCGAATTTCACGAGCGTTCCAGTTATCCCCAAGCACGATCAACACCGAATCACTGATCGCCTGGCCGGACAGGCTGGTGCCGGCAGCGCGGAAGGTCACCGGGACCTGATCGCGCTGGGCCAGTTTCAGCAGCGCTACCACTTCATCTTCGGATTCGACGCGGATCACCAGTTGCGGAATCAACCGGTAGAAACTGGCATCGGTGCCGAAAGCCAGGGTCGACAGCGGATCGTCGAAACGCCGTTCGGCAGGAATCAATTGCTGCGCATCGCGCAGGAAAGTCGCCGGTAAGGTCATTGGTCCTCCAGGATCAACACCACCAGATCTTTCGGGCCGTGGGCGCCGTAAGCCAGGACTTGTTCGATGTCGGCGGTTTTCGACGGGCCGGACACCAGCAGCGCGTTGGTCGGCATGCCTTGGGCCCACTCGAATTCCTGCTGCACCTGATAGAAGTTGTCACGAATCTGGCTGGCCTTGAGCAGGGCGAAATGCACCGGCGGCACCAGGCTCATCAACCGTGGCTCTTCGCGGGTCGGCCAGAGAATCAGGCTGCCGGTGGCGGCGATGGCGCCGAGGGTGCCGGTGAGGCTGGCCGGGGTGTCGTTGAACAACTCGGCTTTCCATTCCTCCATCGGCCGGTCGTAGGATTTCAGCGCCGGCAGATCAGGATTGTTCGCCCAGTGTTGTGTGATGCGCTGCCCGTGAGGCGTAGTCGGTGCGATCAGCAGGCTCGGCAACTGACGGTCGCGCAGCAATTGCGCCAGCAGCGCCGGCCACCCATCAGCGGATGTCAGGTGGATTTCGGTGTGCACCGCTTCCATCAGTTTGCGCAGTTGCGGGATCCGTTGTTCGGCGCTGTAGGTGTAAGGCTGGGTCACCAGATCGACGTCGAAGTTGTCGGCAATCGGTGTGGTGCCGGTCAGACTTTTACGCAACTTGCCGAGGATATTTTGCTTGGCGCTCATCAACGGTCTCCTTGTTTGGCCAGGTGTTCGCGAGCCATGTCATGCAGTGAGCGGGCGGCGGGTTTCGGTGCGCTGTGGTTCTGCGTCCACGGCCCGACATTGTTCGGCGCCAGGGCGCGCAGGCGCGTGGCGAAAAACGCAAACAGTCGATACAAGGTCGGCGAGCTGTTGAGCTTCGCCCAGGCGTTCCAGATGAAGCGTTCCTTGCGCGAGTATTTGCTGCCCTGGCCGCGCATCACTTGATGAGGACTGTCGGGGGCTTTGACGTTCTCTTCGCGTAGGCGGCGCAGCAGTGCAGGAATAGGAATTTTTACCGGACACACTTCACCGCAGGCTCCGCACAACGAAGAAGCGCTCGGGTGATCCGGGACTTTCGCCAGGCCGACCATGTGCGGGGTGATGATTTTGCCGATCGGGCCGGGGTAAACCTCGCCGTAGGTATGGCCGCCGACGCGGGTGTAGACCGGGCAATGATTCATGCAGGCGCCGCAGCGGATGCAGTTCAAGGTTTGGCGCAGTTCGCTGTCGGCAAACGCCTGGCTGCGACCGTTGTCGAGCAGTACCAGATGCACTTCCTGCGGGCCGTCGAGTTCATGCTCCTTGCGCGGGCCGGAGATCATGTTGACGTAGGTGGTGATCGGAATGCCCAGCGCCGAGCGGGTCAGCAGCGACAGTAGCGGCACCACGTCGCGCAGGTTTTCCACGACTTTTTCGATGCCGGTGACGGCGATGTGCACCGGCGGCACGGTGGTGGTCATGCGGCCGTTGCCTTCGTTTTCCACCAGCAGCAGGGTGCCGGTTTCGGCCACGGCGAAGTTGACACCGGAAACGCCGATGTCCGCTTCGAAGAATTTCTGCCGCAGGACCCTGCGACCGATCTGAATGAGTTGGTCAACGTCCTTGGTGTATTCCACGCCAAGTTTGTCGTGGAACAAGGACGCGACCTGACCGGCATTCTTGTGGATTGCCGGCATGATTATGTGTGAAGGCTTCTCGTGGTCGAGCTGGACGATGTACTCCCCCATGTCGGACTCCAGACATTCAATGTCCCGAGCCTCGAGGAAATGGTTCATCTCCATCTCTTCGCTGACCATCGATTTGCCCTTGATCACTTGCCGCGCCTCGTGAGCGCGGATGATCGAAAGGACGATGCCATTGGCCTCGTCCACCGTTTCCGCCCAGTGCACTGTCACACCGTTGCGGGTCAGGTTCTGTTCCAGTTGCTCAAGCAGGTCGGGCAACTTGGAGAGCGCGCGGGCACGGATTGCATTGCCCAGTTCACGCAGGTGTTCTCTTTCGTGGGCATCGCTGAAAGCCGCTGCCCGCTTGGTCATCAGTGAATCCATCGCAGTGCGGAAGTTGTTCCGTAACTGCGAATCGCCCAAGGCATTGTGTGCCCGGGTGCGGAAGTCTTCTTCTACGGCAACCGTAGGAATAATCGTGGAAGTGCTCATCGCGCACCTCCGGTTCGTTGCCAGAGGAAGCTCGCCAGGTGTTGCCCGCGCAGTGCTTCCTGCTGTTTTTCCAGCGAGCCGTTGATGTTCATCAGGCAGCCGCAGTCGGCACTGAGTACCTGATGCGCGCCGGATTCCTTCAACGCCCGGGTCTTGTCGGCCACCATCGCGCCGGAAATGTCTGGCATACGGACGCTGAATGTCCCACCGAAGCCACAGCATTCGCTTTCGTGATCGTGGTTGACCCGTTCCACGTTGCTCAACTGCGCCAACAACTCGCGGCCGTGCAGGTGGGTGTTCATTTCCCGTCGCGCCGAACACGAGGTGTGCAGCGCCACTTTGACCGGCTCGCCGCTGTCCTTGAGCTGCACCTTGCAGACGAACAGCAGAAACTCGGCCAATTCATAGGTGCGGGCCGCGAGGGCCTGAACCTGTGTCAACGTTTCCGGCTCGTCCTTGAACAAGTCGGCGTAATGCTCGCGGATCATTCCGGCGCACGAACCCGACGGCACCACCACCGGACAGTCCCCGGCAAACAGCGCCAGTTGCGAGCGCGCCACCGTCCGTGCCTGCTCGGTGTAACCCGATGTGTAGGCCGGTTGTCCGCAGCAGCTCTGCCCTTGCGGGTAGTCGACCCGGATGCCTTCGCGCTCCAGCAAGTGGATCGCGTCCATCCCGGCTTCCGGGTAGAACAGGTCGACCACACACGTGCCGAACAGGTAGACCCGCGACGGTTTCTCGCTGGGGTATTGCCGGGGTTCGGGCAGTGGCGGTGCGACGCGAGTGGCGTTGGGCACAGCGTTGTAAAAAAGCTCGCTCATCAGGCGTGTCTCCGGGTGGGCCCGGTTATCCGTCTGTTGAGGCTGCCGAATATAGAGCGCGTTGCTTTCAGCAGCCTTACAGACCGGGTTGTGAATTGCTGACGCCGGAATCACGAACCGGCGTCGGTTATTTCCATGTCGCTTGTAGTCTTAATGCACCAGCATGCCAGTGAACCAGTAGGCCTGAGCCAAAGTGATCAGGCCGACGATCGTGGCAAAGAATAGGCTGTGCTTGAGGGTGAAGCGGAACAGATCGGATTCCTTGCCCACCAGACCGGTCGCGGCGCAGGCCACGGCGATCGATTGTGGCGAGATCATCTTGCCGGTCACACCGCCGCTGGTATTGGCGGCCACCAGCAAAGTGTCGTTGACCCCGATCTGGTGCGCGGTGGTCGCTTGCAGCGAACTGAACAGGGCGTTGGACGAAGTATCGGAACCGGTCAGGAACACGCCGAGCCAGCCGAGGAAAGGCGAGAAGAACGGAAACGCCGCGCCGGTCGCCGCCAGCACCAGAGCCATGGTCGAGGACATGCCGGAATAGTTGGTGACGAAGGCAAACGCCAACACCATGCCGATCGACAGGATCGGCCAGCGCAGTTCGTAGAAGGTCTCTCTCAAAGTGGTCAGACCAGTTTTGAAATTGATCTTCAGCACCAGCATCGAGATCAGCGCGGAGAAGAAAATCGCCGTGCCGGTCGCGGAAATCGGATCGAGTTTGAATACGGCCGGGATCGCGGTCGGGGCGGCCACGATCGGTGCGGTCTTGATCACCAGTTGATCAAGGTGCGGAATCGCGAAGTTGAACACCCAGGCGTACATCGAACCGCCGGCGGCGAACATGGCCTTGAAGGGCTTGAGCGTCCAGATGGTCACCAGCACGGTGAGGATCAGGAACGGCGACCACGCCTTGAAAATTTCCCCGAGGCTGTAAGGCGAAGCGACTGTGGTGCGCTTCTGGCCGAAACCGCCGACGCTGGCAGTTACCACCGAAGCGGAAACGGCACCGGCAATGTGCTGGCCGGCGGCACGTTTTGGCTGCCAGACCTTCAGGAACAGGGTCAGCGAAATCAGGCTGGCCAGGGCCGACGTGATGTCCGGCAGTTCCGGGCCGATGAAGTTCGAAGTGAAGTATTGAGTCACGGCGAAGCTCAGGCCGGCAACCAGCGCTGCTGGCCAGGTTTCACGCACGCCGCGCAGGCCATCCATCATGAACACCAGCCAGAACGGCACGAACAGCGACAGCAGCGGCAGCTGGCGGCCGGTCATTGCGCCGATCTTGAACGCGTCGATGCCGGTGACTTGCCCGGCCACGATGATCGGAATCCCCAGTGCGCCGAACGCCACCGGTGCGGTGTTGGCGATCAGGCACAGGCCGGCGGCGTACAACGGGTTGAAACCCAGGCCTACGAGCAGCGCAGCGGTAATCGCCACGGGCGCACCGAAACCGGCGGCGCCTTCCAGGAAGGCACCGAAGCAGAAACCGATCAGCAGCACCTGCAAGCGTTGGTCGTCAGTGATCGACAGCACCGAGCTGCGGATGACCTCGAACTGACCGCTCTTGACCGTCAGTTTGTACAGGAACACCGCCGCCACAATGATCCAGGCAATCGGCCACAGGCCGTAGGCGAAGCCATATCCGGCGGCGGCGAACGCCATGTCGACCGGCATCTGGAACGCGAAGATCGCCACGGCGATGGCCAGGGCGAGCGTGATGCTGCCGGCTACATGACCTTTGAGGCGGAACACCGCCAGAGCGAGGAAGAAGAAAACGATGGGGATGACGGCCGCGAGTGCGGACACGCCGAGACTGCCGAGCGGGCTGTAGAGCTGTTGCCAGGTTTGCATATGGGGTGGCCCCTAATTGTTGTTGGTCAGGCGCTGTCAGCGTTCTTGGTTAATTGGTAATACCAATTTACAATCGCTGTTGGCTAGGGTAAAAGCCTTGATGTCGGTGTGTCAATTTGCCGCCCTGAAACTTTCGTCGAATCACCGGTGCAGAATCGATCTGATCCGGTCCGGGGCGTTTCATCTGGCAGGTGTCGGCAAGGCGCCGATAGGCCAGAATAGAGAGCCCGGCGAGCGGTCGGGATGGTGGAGAATTGAGTGATGGGGTTTGATCAGATACGTCAGCGCCGTTTGTCTGATGACATTGTCGAGCGACTGGAAGGGATGATTCTCGAGGGCACGCTGAAGTCCGGCGAGCGTCTGCCGGCCGAGCGGGCACTGGCGGAGCAGTTCGGCGTTTCCCGGCCTTCGTTGCGCGAGGCGATTCAGAAACTGGCGGCCAAGGGCTTGCTGGTCAGCAAGCAGGGCGGCGGCAACTATGTTGTGGAAAGCCTCGGTTCGACGTTCAGCGATCCGCTGCTGCAATTGCTGGAAAGCAATCCCGAGGCACAGCGCGATCTGCTGGAATTTCGTCACACACTGGAGGCATCGTGCGCCTATTACGCAGCGTTGCGCGCCACAGACGTGGATCGTGAACGGCTGACGGCGGCGTTTGAAGAGTTACAGGATTGCTATTCGCGTCACGATGAAGTGAGCCGGGCGGAAGAGGGTGCGGCGGATGCGAAATTCCACCTGGCGATTGCCGAAGCCAGTCACAACGCAGTGTTGCTGCACACCATTCGCGGCTTGTTCGATCTGCTCAAGCGTAACGTGGTGACCAACATCGGTGGCATGTACAAGCAGCGCACGGAAACCCGCGACATGCTGATCACCCAGCATCGGGAATTGTATCTGGCGATTATCGAGGGGCGCGCGGAGCAGGCGCGTGAGGTCTCCAGCCGACACATTCTGTATGTGCAGGAAGTGCTGGAAGAAGTGCGACAGGAAGTGCAGCGCATGGCTCGCGCCGAGCGACGCAAAGGGATGTAAAAAAGACCGCTCCCGTGCCAGGCGCGGGAACGGTCATTCAGGCAGAGGAATCAGTCTTCCTTGCCCTTGTTGCGCACCGCACGCTGCAACTCGCGACCGGCGTCGCGTTCGCGTTCGGTATCGCGCTTGTCGTATTCCTTCTTGCCCTTGCCGAGAGCAATCTCGCACTTGACCATGTGCTTGCTCCAGTACCAGGACAGGCACACGCAGGCGTAACCCTTTTGCTGCACGGCGGCGGCGAGCTTGTCCAGTTCGCGGCGGTTGAGCAGCAACTTGCGGGTACGCACCGGGTCGGCAATGACGTGGGTGCTGGCGGTCATCAGAGGCGTGATGTGGCTGCCGAGCAACCAGGCTTCGCCATCCTTGAGCAACACGTAACTGTCGACCAGTTGCAGCTTGCTTGCCCGCAGACTTTTTACTTCCCAGCCGGCCAGGACCAGACCAGCCTCGAACTTGTGCTCGATGAAGTAATCGTGTCGCGCCTTTTTGTTTTGCGCGATGGTCCCTGTTGGGTGTTTCTTCTGTTTAGCCATAGGGGCGGCATTATATGGAGATAAACGGCTGTCGGCTACGGTGATGCTGCGTGCTTGAGCAGGTTGAGTGAATCCCGGACAATGCGGCCTCTTTTTCTAACGCTTGGGCGTGATAAACGATGTCGACAGACAAGGTTTCTGTCCACGGCAGTTGGGCTAGCCGCTGGGTTTTCATATTCGCCGCGACCGGTTCGGCCGTGGGATTGGGCAGCATCTGGAAATTCCCCTACATGGTCGGGGTCTACGGTGGCGGCGCCTTCGTGCTGATGTTTCTGGCGTGTATCGCGCTGATCGGTATCCCGGTGATGCTCGCCGAAACCCTGATCGGCCGCCGTGCCCGTCAGAGCCCGGCGAATGCCCTGAAGATGCTGGCGCTGGAAGCCGGTCACTCGGGCAAATGGTCGTGGGGTGCGTTCGCCGGGATGATCACGGCGTTGCTGATCCTGTCTTTCTACAGTGTGGTCGGCGGCTGGTCGCTGGATTACATCATTGATATGGGGCGCGGAGATTTTCAGGGGGCTACGGCCGATCAGGTCGGGGCCTATTTTGGCAATGTCATCTCCGACCCCTGGCGCCTGACACTTTGGCACACGGTTTTCATGCTGTTGTCGGCTGTGGTGATCGCCAAGGGCGTGGTTGCCGGGCTTGAGCGCAGCCTGCGGATCATGATGCCGCTGCTGTTCGTGATGGTGCTGGTGCTGCTGGGTTACAGCATGACCACCGGGCATTTCATGGAGGGTGTGCACTTCATGTTCGATTTCCACCCGGAAAAAGTCCTCGACGGCTTGCTGCCGGCCATGGGCCACGCGTTCTTCTCCCTGAGCGTGGGCGTGGGCTCGATCATGATCTACGGCGCCTATATGACCAAGGAAGCTTCGCTGTCCGGTACGGTTGTGGGTGTGGCGTTGCTCGATACCTTTGTTTCGCTGGTGGCCGGTCTGGCCTTGTTTCCGATTGTGTTCGCCGGTGGTTTGAACCCGAGCGAAGGCCCGGGGCTGATGTTCGTCAGCCTGCCATTTGCTTTCGGTAACGTGCTTTTCGGCCAGTTGATGGGCGTGGTGTTTTTCGTTTTAGTGGCGATTGCCGCCTGGAGCTCAGCGATTTCCTTGCTTGAGCCGATGGTCGCCTATCTGGTCGAGCGGACTAAAATCAGTCGTGCCTGGGTGACATTCTGGTTGGCGTTCACCTGTTGGTTCGTTGGCCTGGGCACGGTGTTTTCCTTCAATATCTGGAAGGAAGCCAAATTTTTCGTGAACGATGGCGGGGTGTTCCATCTCTACCAATGGGGTGCGGCCGGTGGCCTGGACTTCTTTGGTGTGATCGACTTCTTCACCTCGCGGATCATGTTGCCGCTCGGCGGGCTGTGCTTTGTGCTGTTTGCCGGTTGGGTGATGGGGCGTGAAGCGGTGCGTGACGAATTGTCGATTCGCAGCCCGGCGCTGTTCGCCCTGTCTCTGTTCTTGATGCGCTATGTGGCGCCCATCGGCATTCTTGTAGTGTTTGCCGCCCAGCTCTGGAAGTGACGCTTACATGACGACACATATTCAACGATCGGCGCTGCTGCCTTACCCGGCGCAATTTCTCTACGACCTGGTCAATGACGTGGCGCGTTACCCCGAGTTTTTGCCGTGGTGCTCGTCTGCAGAAGTCCTGGAAAGCTCGCTCGAGCATATGCGCGCCAGTGTCGGCGTGGCCAAGGGGGGGCTCAGTCAGCACTTCGTGACGCGCAATACGCTGGTGCCGGGGCAGTCGATTGAGATGAACCTGGAGGAGGGGCCGTTCAATCAACTGCACGGCGTCTGGGTGTTCAAGGCGCTGAACGAGAAGGCCTGCAAGATCAGTCTGGATCTGTCCTTCGACTACGCCGGGCCGCTGGTCCGCGCGACGCTCGGTCCTTTGTTCAATCAGGCAGCCAATACACTGGTGGATGCGTTCTGCCAGCGCGCCAAGCAGATGCATGGTTGAGCCGGTGATCGAAATCGAAGTGGTGTATGCCGCCGTTGATCGTCAGGTTTTGCGTGTAATCAGTGTTGCCGAGGGTACGACGGTGCGTGCGGCGCTGATGGCGTCCGGGATTGATGCTGAGTTTCCGGAGCTGGATCTGATCAGTTGTCCTTTGGGGATCTTCGGCAAAGTGATCGCTGATCCTGATGCCCGGCGGGTTCAGGAAGGCGATCGCATCGAGATCTATCGACCGTTGTTGGCTGATCCGAAAGAGGTGCGCCGTCTGCGTGCCGCCAAGGCTGCCGAAGCCAAGGCGCGAAACCAGTAGGGTGGTCGAACGGCAGGCAATAAAAAACCCGGAATTTCCGGGTTTTTTATTGCGTCGCAAATTATTGCGGCGAGGTGTCCAGCGGTTCTGGCGTTGGAACCGGAACGGTTTCCACACCATCGACGTCCTTCTGGATCTGATCCAGCAAGGAGCCTGGCTTGGCCGGTTTTTCCGGTTTCGGCTGCTCGGTGTTCTCAGCAGGAGCGGTCACGCTGGTGCCACTGTCCTTGCCGAGAATGGCTTCGTCACGGCTGACGCCCGGCATGAAGTCACCGGACAGGCTGACAAGACGGTCATTCGAGTCGAAAATGACACTCATGCGTTCCTGCTGGCGTTCACCGCCACCCGGTTGCAGGCTGTACAGATAATCCCAGCGGTTGGCATGGAACGTGTCGGCAAGCAGAGGGTTGCCCATGATAAACCGTACTTGCGGCCGGGTCATTCCCGGGCGTAACTGGTCTATCATGTCCTGCGTGACGACATTGCCCTGCTGGATGTCGATTTTGTAAACCCCGGGGAATGAACAACCGGCGAGTGCGAGCAGTCCCACAAAGGTGAAACTGGTTAGCAAGAGCTTGGTGTTTTGCATCGGTGGGCGACTTCCACTATCTTGGCTGGGACAACGTAAACGCCGATCATACCCGCATTAAGAGAAGCTGCGAAGCAGCATCGCGAGAAAGCTGACCATGGTTGAAAATAGCGAACTACGCAAAGCCGGCCTCAAAGTGACCCTGCCACGGGTCAAGATCCTGCAAATGCTCGACTCTACCGAGCAGCGTCACATGAGTGCCGAGGACGTCTACAAGGCGTTGATGGAAGCTGGCGAGGATGTCGGTCTGGCCACGGTTTACCGTGTTCTGACCCAGTTCGAAGCGGCTGGCCTCGTGGTCCGTCACAACTTCGACGGCGGCCACGCGGTATTCGAATTGGCCGATGGTGGCCACCACGACCATATGGTTAACGTGGAGTCGGGCGAAGTCATCGAATTCTTCGACGAAGAAATCGAAAAGCTTCAGAAGGCGATCGTCGAGAAGCACGATTACGAGTTGGTTGATCACAATCTCGTCCTGTACGTACGCAAGAAAAAGTAAGCATGTCGCGCGAATTTCAGGTTCGCGAAACGAACGAAGGCGACCCGAGGGTCGCCTTCGTGCTTTCTGCGGTTCTTAAACCTTTGCGGTTACGACCATCTTCTTCGCGTGCGCCAAGGACTCTTTGGTCAGATCGATGCCGCCCAACATCCGCGCGACTTCTTCTATGCGGTCATTCTTGCTCAGCTTCGAAACGGCCGTATGAGTCGCCTGCTCGCCACGTACCTTGTGCACGAACAGGTGCTGATGCCCCTGAGCCGCAACTTGCGGCAAATGCGTGACCGTCAGAACCTGTCCGCGATCCCCGAGGCGGCGTAACAATTGGCCGACGATTTCCGCCGTCGGACCGCCAATCCCCACGTCCACTTCGTCGAATACCAATGTCGGTACGCGAGAGGTCTGGGCTGTAATCACCTGGATGGCCAGGCTGATCCGTGACAACTCACCGCCGGACGCCACTTTGGCCAAGGCTTTCAAGGGTTGACCCGGGTTGGCGCTCACCAGCAGCTCGACTTGTTCCAGACCATTGGGTTGCAACTCGCTGCTATTGTTGGCGCGCAGTTCGATGGTGAAGCGCCCGCCGGGCATGCCCAGGCGCTGAATCTCCTGTTCCACCGCGCTTGCCAGGCTGCCGGCTGCCTGATGGCGCAGCTCACTGAGTTCCCGAGCCTTTTCCTGATAGTGGCGGGCATAGGAAGCGAGTTCTTCGGCGAGGCGTTCGATGGATTCATCGTTGGCGTCCAGCGCTTCGATTTCGTCGAGCAGCTTCTGCTGCATCTCTGCCACTTCCGTCGGCTGAATGCGGTGTTTGCGTGCCAATGTGTAAATGGAGTCCAGGCGTTCCTCGAGATATTGCAGGCGCGCCGGATCAGCGTCGAAGTTGTCGAGAAAACGATTGAGCTCGCCGACGGCCTCTTCGACCTGGATTTGCGCACTGGTCAGCAGGCTGCTCGCTTCACCCAGCGCACCCACCGAGCTGTTCACGCTCGACAGTCGGTTGAGGCTGGCCGTCAAGGCATTCAGCACATTGCCGGAATCGCTTTCGCTGCATTGCTCGACCACTTGTCGGCAGATGCCGAGCAGGGTTTCGGCGTTGGTCAGGTTCTTGTGTTGCTGCTCCAGCTCTTCCAGCTCGTTTTCACCGAGGCCGAGGTTTTCCAGTTCTTCGAGTTGATAGCTGAGCAGTTGATGGCGTGCACGCTGTTCGTCGCCGGAGTTGGAAAGGCGTTCCAGCTCCTGGCGAGTCTGGCGCCAGCGCTGGGCGGCCAGGTGAACCTGGCGTGCCAGATCGGTGGCCCCGGCGTACTCGTCGAGCAGGCGCCGGTGGGTGTCGGTCTTGAGCAGGGATTGGTGTTCGTGCTGGCTGTGGATATCGATCAGCAGCTCGCCGAGTGCCTTGAGATCGCCAAGCGGGCAGGGCGTGCCATTTATATAGCCGCGTGACCGACCTTCGGACGTGATGACCCGGCGCAGGATGCACGGGCCGTCGATTTCCAGGTCGCGTTCCGCCAGCCAGGCGCTGGCCTCGGGGATGTCGGCTAGGTCGAAGGTCGCCAGGATATCGGCCTTGTCGGCGCCCGGTCGAACCACGCCGCTATCGGCGCGATCACCGAGCGTCAGGCCCAGGGCGTCGAGCATGATCGACTTGCCGGCGCCGGTTTCCCCGGTAATCACGCTCATGCCGCGATCGAGTTCGAGATCGAGATGTTCAACGATGGCGTAGTTGTGTACGGACAGGTGCACCAGCATAAAGGCCGCTCCCAGGCTTCAGGTCTGGTTATTTATACAGTGTTTTGTTTCGGGCTGACAATGCCCTCGCTTGGATCGATGAGGATGATCCGATCAAATGCCTGTCGCGCCCGGGAATGCCAATGCAGCACTTTTTTGTAGGGTTAATCGTTGTCAGCCCTTGAAGCCTGATTTTGCGGCCCCATATATCGGGGCAGAAGCGCGAATCGAACTCGCGGACGATATTGAAAGGAGAATTCTATGGCTGACGAACAGACAGTAGATACGCAAAATCCAGAAGCCAATCAGGCGCCCGAGGCCTCGGGTGATGACCTGGCGACCCGTGTACAAGTGCTCGAAGAGCAATTGGCCGCCGCGCAGGATCAATCGCTGCGCGTAGCTGCCGATCTGCAGAACGTCCGCCGCCGTGCCGAGCAGGATGTCGAAAAGGCGCACAAGTTTGCGCTGGAAAAATTCGCCGGCGATCTGCTGCCGATCGTCGACAGCCTGGAGCGTGGTCTCGAGCTGTCGAGCCCGGATGACGAAAGCATCCGTCCGATGCGCGAAGGCATCGAGCTGACCCTGAAAATGTTTCACGACACCCTCACGCGCTATCAGCTTGTCGCTGTCAGCCCGCAGGAAGGCGAACCGTTCAATGCCGTGGAGCATCAGGCGATGGCCATGCAGGAAAGTGCTGACCTGGAGCCGAACAGCATTCTGAAGGTGTTCCAGAAGGGCTACCAGCTCAACGGTCGCCTGCTGCGTCCGGCGATGGTCGTGGTCAGCAAGGCGCCGGCGCCAGTTTCGCCTTCGATTGACGAGAAGGCTTGAAATTAGCCGCAAGGCCCCCATTTACAAGTCAAGCGTTTAAGTATTACCGCAGTCAGCCACCACTGCTGCGGCAAAAAAATCCAAAGTTTCGGGAGAGTGAACATGGGCAAAATTATCGGTATCGACCTGGGGACTACCAACTCCTGCGTCTCCGTGCTGGAAAACGGCAAAGCCAAAGTTATTGAGAACGCTGAAGGCGCGCGCACCACGCCGTCGATCATCGCTTACGCCAACGATGGCGAAATCCTGGTCGGTCAGTCGGCCAAGCGTCAGGCTGTGACCAACCCGCACAACACCCTTTTCGCAGTGAAGCGTCTGATCGGTCGCCGCTTCGAAGAAGAAGTTGTACAGAAAGACATCAAGCTGGTGCCTTACAAGATCGTCAAGGCTAACAATGGTGACGCTTGGGTCGAGGCCTCCGGCAAGCAGATGGCTCCGCCGCAAATCAGCGCCGAAGTCCTGAAAAAGATGAAGAAGACCGCCGAAGACTATCTCGGTGAGGCTGTGACCGAAGCGGTGATCACCGTTCCGGCGTACTTCAACGACAGTCAGCGTCAGGCAACTAAAGATGCTGGCCGCATCGCCGGTCTGGACGTAAAACGTATCATCAACGAACCGACCGCTGCTGCTCTGGCTTACGGTATGGACAAGGCCAAGGGCGATCACACCGTGATCGTTTACGACCTCGGTGGTGGTACTTTCGACGTCTCCGTGATCGAGATCGCTGAAGTTGACGGCGAGCACCAGTTCGAAGTGCTGGCCACCAACGGCGACACCTTCCTGGGTGGCGAAGACTTCGACATGCGCCTGATCGACTACCTCGTCGACGAGTTCAAGAAAGAGTCCGGCATGGACCTGAAGAACGATCCTCTGGCCCTGCAGCGTCTGAAAGAAGCCGCTGAGAAAGCCAAGATCGAGCTGTCTTCCTCGCAGTCGACCGACGTCAACCTGCCGTACATTACTGCAGACGCGACCGGTCCGAAGCATCTGAATGTGAAGATCTCCCGTGCCAAGCTCGAATCGCTGGTTGAAGATCTGGTGACTCGTACCATCGAGCCATGCCGCATTGCTCTGAAAGACGCCGGCATCGACGCCAGCAAGATTGACGACGTGATCCTGGTCGGCGGTCAGACCCGTATGCCGATGGTGCAGAAAGCTGTTTCGGATTTCTTCGGTAAAGAAGCACGTAAAGACGTGAACCCGGACGAAGCTGTTGCCATGGGTGCTGCGATCCAGGGCGCCGTTCTGGCCGGTGACGTGAAAGACGTTCTGCTGCTCGACGTCAGCCCGCTGACCCTGGGTATCGAAACCATGGGTGGCGTGATGACCGCGCTGATCGAGAAAAACACCACGATTCCTACCAAGAAATCGCAAGTGTTCTCGACGGCCGACGACAACCAGGGCGCCGTGACCATTCACGTCCTGCAAGGCGAGCGCAAGCAAGCCGCACAGAACAAGTCCTTGGGCAAGTTCGACCTGGCCGATATTCCACCTGCTCCACGTGGTGTGCCGCAGATCGAAGTGACCTTCGACATCGACGCCAACGGCATCCTGCACGTAGGTGCGAAGGACAAGGCGACTGGCAAAGAGCAGAAGATCACCATCAAGGCCAACTCTGGTCTGTCGGATGAAGAAATCCAGAAGATGGTGCGCGACGCCGAGCTGAACGCCGAGGAAGACCGCAAGTTCGAAGAGCTGGCCGCTGCCCGTAACCAGGGTGATGCACTGGTTCACTCGACTCGCAAGATGATCGCCGACGCTGGCGACAAAGTGACTGCAGAAGAGAAGACTGCAATCGAAGCGGCTGTGGTTGCCCTGGAAGCTGCCGTCAAAGGCGACGACAAGGCTGCCATCGACGCCAAGGTTGAAGAGCTGTCGAAAGTCTCTGCACCGGTTGCTCAGAAGATGTACGCCGAACAGGCTCAGCCTGCTGAAGGCGCAGCACCGCACGACGAGAAAGCTGAAAAGGCTGACGATGTTGTCGATGCCGAGTTCGAAGAAGTCAAAGACCACAAGTAAGTTGTTGGTCGCCCGGTTGACTGCCTTGCGGCGGTGACTGGTAGGATGTCGCCGCGCGGGAGCTTGCTCCCGCGTTGGCGTATCTGGAATACGCGAATTTTTACAGCATGCGACAAGCTTCGTGTGTTGGCGGTATGGCCGGGAATGCTCCTGCTTTTCGCGCCGCAAATACCGCATGAACCAAAGACCAGGATCGTTGAATTGACGTGAGTTGGGTCCGGGCCTGTATTGGGGCTCAACGAGTTTGGCGAAGCTCAGGAGGGATTTGCCGAACGTCCTCAAGAGTATGAAGAACTTATGGCTAAGCGTGACTATTACGAAGTGTTGGGTGTTGAGCGCGGCTCAAGCGAAGCAGACCTGAAAAAGGCCTATCGCCGTCTGGCGATGAAGCACCACCCGGACCGTAATCCCGGTGACAAGGCGTCGGAAGATCTGTTCAAGGAGGCCAACGAAGCCTACGAAGTGCTGTCCGATTCCAGCAAGCGTGCAGCGTACGATCAGTACGGTCATGCCGGCGTCGACCCGAGCATGGGCGGCGGCGGTGCCGGTTTCGGCGGTCAGAACTTCTCCGATATCTTCGGTGATGTCTTCAGTGACTTCTTCGGTGGCGGTCGCGGCGGTTCCCGTGGCGGCGCTCAGCGCGGCAGCGATTTGCGTTACACCCTGGAACTGAACCTGGAAGAAGCGGTACGCGGTACGACCGTGAATATCCGCGTTCCGACGCTGGTCAATTGCAAACCATGCGATGGCTCGGGCGCCAAGAAAGGCTCGTCACCATCGACGTGCCCGACTTGCGGCGGCATCGGTCAGGTACGCATGCAGCAAGGCTTCTTCTCGGTGCAGCAGACCTGCCCGCGCTGCCATGGCCAGGGCAAGATCATTTCCGACCCGTGCGACTCCTGCCACGGCGACGGTCGCGTCGAAGAATACAAAACCCTTTCCGTCAAAGTGCCGGCCGGTGTCGACACCGGTGACCGCATTCGTCTGTCCGGTGAAGGCGAGGCGGGCACTCAGGGTGGTCCGACCGGCGACCTGTACGTGGTGATCAATGTCCGCGAACACGACATCTTCCAGCGTGACGGCAAGCATCTGTTCTGCGAAGTGCCGATCAGCTTCGTCGACGCGGCCCTGGGCGGCGAGCTGGAAATTCCGACCCTCGACGGTCGCGTCAAGCTGAAGATTCCGGAAGGGACTCAGACCGGCAAGCAGTTCCGCGTGCGCGGCAAAGGCGTGGCGCCAGTGCGTGGCGGTGGTGCGGGTGACCTGATGTGCCGCGTGGCCGTCGAGACGCCGGTCAATCTGACCCGTCGTCAACGTGAACTGCTGGAAGAGTTCCGCAGCTCCCTGGCGGACGACAACAGCCACTCCCCGAAAACCACCGGTTGGTTCGACGGTGTGAAACGCTTCTTCGGCGATCTGTAAGGAGTCGGCATGCGACGTATAGCTGTGATGGGCGCTGCCGGGCGCATGGGCAAGATTCTGGTCGAGGCGGTGCAGCAGCGCGCGCCACTGACCGGTCTGACGGCCGCGATTGTCCGCCCTGGCAGTACGCTGATCGGTGTGGATGCCGGTGAGCTGGCTTCGCTCGGTCGAATCGGCGTGCCGCTGTCCGGGAATCTGGAATCAGTGGCGGAAGAGTTCGATGTGTTGATCGACTTCACCCTGCCGGAAGTGATGCTGAAAAACCTGGCCTTCTGCCGCAAGGCCGGCAAGGCGATGGTGATCGGCACGACCGGGCTGGACGCTGCGCAGAAGCAGTTGCTGGCCGAGGCGGGCAAGGATATTCCGATCGTGTTCGCCGCCAACTTCAGTGTCGGCGTCAACCTGTCGCTGAAGCTGCTCGACATGGCGGCACGGGTGTTGGCGGAAGATGCGGACATCGAAATCATCGAAGCCCATCACCGGCACAAGATTGATGCGCCGTCGGGTACGGCCCTGCGCATGGGTGAAGTGATCGCCAATGCGCTGGATCGTGATCTGCAGAAAGTCGCGGTCTATGGTCGTGAAGGCCACACTGGTGCCCGTGAGCGTGAAACTATCGGCTTTGCCACTGTTCGCGGTGGTGATGTAGTGGGCGATCACACGGTGTTGTTTGCCTGCGAGGGCGAGCGGCTGGAGATCACGCACAAGGCTTCGAGTCGCATGACATTCGCCAAGGGCGCGGTGCGTGCGGCGTTGTGGCTGGATGCTCGCGAGCCTGGTTTGTACGACATGCAGGACGTGCTCGGCCTGCATTGAGATGTTCTGAAGCCGGCGCAAACGCCCTGTTTGTGCCGGTTTTGCTCCGCCGGGCGACGCCCTGTCGCATTCTCTGGCCTTTCAGGCTCATTGGCGGTAGACCAAAAATCCCTTTTTCTGTAAGCTACAGCTTTAGTGTGTCCACTAAAAGCGCGCAGAATAATTCAGTGAAGAAGCGGGGTGACGTGTCCATACGTCACTCCGCTTTTTTACAACCTGCGATTGCCCTTTCATGCGTTATTTACGGGAGGTCTTCTTGACTAAGCCAGCCATACTCGCCCTTGCTGATGGCAGCATTTTTCGCGGCGAAGCCATTGGAGCCGACGGTCAGACCGTTGGTGAGGTGGTGTTCAACACCGCAATGACCGGCTATCAGGAAATCCTTACCGATCCTTCCTACGCCCAACAGATCGTTACCCTGACTTACCCGCACATCGGCAACACCGGCACCACGCCGGAAGACGCCGAGTCCGATCGCGTCTGGTCCGCTGGGCTGGTCATTCGTGACCTGCCGCTGGTAGCGAGCAACTGGCGTAACACGATGTCCCTGTCCGATTACCTGAAAGCCAACAATGTTGTGGCGATCGCCGGTATCGACACCCGCCGCCTGACCCGCATCCTGCGTGAAAAAGGCGCACAGAACGGCTGCATCATGGCCGGCGACAACATCTCCGAAGAGGCGGCCATCGCCGCGGCGCAAGGCTTCCCGGGCCTGAAGGGCATGGATCTGGCGAAAGTCGTCAGCACCAAGACCCAATACGAATGGCGCTCCACTGTCTGGGATCTGAAAACCGACAGCCACGCGACCATCGAAGCCTCCGAGCTGCCTTACCACGTGGTTGCCTACGACTACGGCGTCAAGGTCAACATCCTGCGCATGTTGGTCGAGCGCGGCTGCCGCGTCACTGTCGTTCCGGCACAGACCCCGGCGGCCGACGTGCTGGCCTTGAAGCCGGACGGCGTGTTCCTGTCCAACGGTCCTGGTGATCCGGAGCCTTGCGACTACGCGATCCAAGCGATCAAGGAAGTGCTGGAAACCGAAATTCCAGTCTTCGGCATCTGCCTCGGTCACCAGCTGCTGGCTCTGGCCTCCGGCGCCAAGACCCTGAAAATGGGCCACGGCCACCACGGTGCCAACCACCCGGTGCAGGATCTGGACACTGGCGTCGTGATGATCACCAGCCAGAACCACGGTTTCGCGGTTGACGAAGAAACCCTGCCAGCCAACGTCCGCGCGATCCATAAATCGCTGTTCGACGGCACCCTGCAAGGCATCGAGCGCACCGACAAGAGCGCGTTCAGCTTCCAGGGTCACCCTGAGGCGAGCCCGGGCCCGAACGATGTGGCCCCTCTGTTTGACCGCTTCATCAACGAGATGGCCAAGCGACGCTAAGCGCTCGCCTTGAGACTGTAGCGAGAAGCCCTTGAGGGCGGCCCCGGAACCGGCGGCCCCCTCGGGACTTCAGAAATCGATCAAGACGGCTTGCCGACTGACCTGCGGATTTGAGTGACAAACCCATGCCAAAACGTACAGACATTAAAAGCATCCTGATTCTCGGCGCTGGCCCGATCGTTATCGGCCAGGCCTGCGAATTCGACTACTCCGGCGCCCAGGCCTGTAAAGCCCTGCGCGAAGAGGGTTACCGCGTCATCCTGGTGAACTCCAACCCGGCCACCATCATGACCGACCCGGACATGGCCGACGCGACCTACATCGAGCCGATCAAATGGCAGACCGTTGCCAAGATCATCGAGAAAGAGCGTCCGGATGCCGTGTTGCCAACCATGGGCGGCCAGACTGCTCTGAACTGCGCCCTGGACCTGGAGCGCGAAGGCGTTCTGGAGAAGTTCGGCGTTGAGATGATCGGTGCCAACGCCGACACCATCGACAAGGCTGAAGACCGTTCGCGTTTCGACAAGGCGATGAAAGCCATCGGCCTGGAATGCCCGCGTTCCGGTATCGCCCACAGCATGGAAGAAGCCAACGCGGTGCTCGAGCGCCTGGGCTTCCCGTGCATCATCCGTCCGTCCTTCACCATGGGCGGCACCGGTGGCGGTATCGCTTACAACCGTGAAGAGTTCGAAGAAATCTGCGCCCGTGGTCTGGACCTGTCGCCAACCAAAGAGCTGCTGATCGACGAATCGCTGATCGGCTGGAAAGAATATGAGATGGAAGTTGTCCGCGACAAAAAGGACAACTGCATCATCGTCTGCTCGATCGAAAACTTCGACCCGATGGGCGTGCACACCGGTGACTCGATCACCGTTGCCCCGGCTCAGACCCTGACCGACAAGGAATACCAGATCCTGCGTAACGCCTCGCTGGCGGTACTGCGCGAGATCGGCGTCGAAACCGGCGGTTCCAACGTTCAGTTCGGTATCTGCCCGGACACCGGCCGCATGGTCGTGATCGAAATGAACCCGCGTGTATCCCGCTCGTCGGCTCTGGCCTCGAAAGCCACCGGTTTCCCGATCGCCAAGATCGCGGCCAAGCTGGCGGTCGGTTACACCCTCGACGAACTGCAGAACGACATCACTGGCGGTCGTACCCCGGCGTCCTTCGAGCCGTCCATCGACTACGTCGTGACCAAGCTGCCGCGCTTCGCTTTCGAGAAGTTCGCCAACGCTGACGCGCGCCTGACCACTCAGATGAAGTCGGTCGGTGAAGTCATGGCCATCGGCCGTACCTTCCAGGAATCCCTGCAGAAAGCCCTGCGCGGTCTGGAAGTGGGTGTTTGCGGCCTGGACGAGAAAGTCGACCTGAGCAACCCGGAAAGCATGAGCGTGCTCAAGCGCGAACTGACCGTGCCGGGCGCCGAGCGTATCTGGTACGTGGCGGACGCCTTCCGCGCCGGCATGACCGTCGAAGAAATCTTCGGCATGAACATGATCGATCCGTGGTTCCTGGTGCAGATCGAAGATCTGATCAAGGATGAAGAGAAGGTCAAGACTCTCGGTCTGTCCGCTATTGACCGCGATCTGATGTACAAGCTCAAGCGCAAAGGTTTCTCCGACCAGCGTCTGGCCAAGCTGCTGGGCGTCACCGAGAAGAACCTGCGCACTCACCGACACAAGCTGGAAGTGTTCCCGGTCTACAAGCGCGTCGACACCTGCGCGGCCGAGTTCGCCACCGACACCGCCTACCTGTACTCGACCTACGAGGAAGAGTGCGAAGCCGCGCCGTCCGGTCGCGACAAGATCATCATCCTCGGCGGTGGCCCGAACCGTATCGGTCAGGGCATCGAGTTCGACTACTGCTGCGTTCACGCGGCACTGGCGCTGCGCGATGACGGTTACGAGACCATCATGGTCAACTGCAACCCGGAAACCGTTTCCACTGACTACGACACTTCCGACCGTCTGTACTTCGAACCGGTGACCCTGGAAGACGTGCTGGAAATCTGCCGCGTCGAGAAGCCGAAAGGCGTGATCGTCCAGTACGGCGGCCAGACGCCTCTGAAACTGGCTCGCGCCCTGGAAGCAGCCGGCGTGCCGATCATCGGCACCAGCCCTGACGCCATCGACCGTGCCGAAGACCGTGAGCGCTTCCAGCAAATGGTCGAGCGTCTAAACCTGCGTCAGCCGCCAAACGCTACCGTGCGCAGCGAAGACGAAGCCGTTCGCGCTGCCGCGAAAATCGGTTACCCGCTGGTGGTGCGTCCGTCCTACGTACTGGGCGGCCGGGCGATGGAAATCGTCTACAAGGAAGAAGAACTCAAGCGTTACCTGCGTGACGCGGTGCAAGTGTCGAACGACAGTCCGGTGCTGCTCGACCACTTCCTCAACTGCGCCATCGAGATGGACGTGGATGCGGTCTGCGACGGCAAGGACGTAGTGATCGGCGCGATCATGCAGCACATCGAACAGGCGGGCGTTCACTCCGGTGACTCCGCGTGCTCGCTGCCGCCGTACTCGCTGCCGGCACACATCCAGGACGAGATGCGCGAACAGGTCAAGAAAATGGCCCTGGAGCTGGGCGTGGTCGGCCTGATGAACGTTCAGTTGGCGCTGCAAGGCGAAGACATCTACGTCATCGAAGTCAACCCGCGTGCTTCCCGTACCGTACCGTTCGTGTCGAAGTGCATCGGTATTTCCCTGGCAATGGTCGCGGCTCGCGTGATGGCCGGTAAAACCCTGAAGGAAATCGGCTTCACCAAAGAAATCATCCCGAACTTCTACAGTGTGAAAGAGGCGGTGTTCCCGTTCGCCAAATTCCCTGGCGTTGACCCGATCCTCGGCCCAGAGATGAAGTCCACTGGTGAAGTGATGGGCGTCGGCGACACCTTCGGCGAAGCCTTCGCCAAAGCCCAGATGGGCGCCAGCGAAGTGCTGCCGACCGGCGGTACCGCATTCATCAGCGTGCGCGATGATGACAAACCACTGGTTGCAGGCGTGGCCCGTGATCTGATCAACTTGGGCTTCGAAGTCGTCGCCACTGCCGGCACTGCCAAGCTGATCGAAGCCGCAGGTCTGAAAGTGCGTCGCGTGAACAAGGTGACCGAGGGGCGTCCGCACGTGGTCGACATGATCAAGAATGACGAAGTCACTTTGATCATCAACACCACCGAAGGCCGCCAGTCGATCGCCGATTCCTATTCCATTCGCCGTAACGCCTTGCAGCACAAGATTTACTGCACCACCACCATTGCTGCTGGCGAAGCTATCTGTGAAGCGCTGAAATTCGGTCCCGAGAAGACCGTACGCCGCTTGCAGGATCTACACGCAGGATTGAAGGCATGAATAAATACCCAATGACCGTCCAGGGCTCCAAGGCCCTGGAAGAAGAGCATGCTCACCTGACCAAGGTCGTTCGTCCGAAGCTCAGCCAGGACATCGGTACGGCCCGCGAGTTGGGTGATTTGAAAGAAAACGCTGAATACCATGCTGCGCGCGAACAGCAAGGCATGGTCGAGGCGCGGATCCGTGACATCGAAGGTCGCCTGCAGAACGCGGTGATCATTGACGTGACGACCATTCCGCACACCGGCAAAGTGATTTTCGGCACTACCGTCGAAATCGCCAACGTCGAGACTGATGAAAGCGTGACTTACCAGATCGTGGGTGAGGATGAGGCGGACATCAAACTCGGCAAGATTTCCGTCGGCTCGCCGATCGCTCGCGCCTTGATTGCCAAGGAAGAGGGCGATACGGTCGTCGTGAAAACGCCAGGTGGCGATATCGAGTACGAGATTGTCGAAGTCCGTCACATCTGAGGGTGGGCGCCTGCTGCATGCGGGCGCAATGCTCTGGCAACTGGCCCAGATGTTGTGGGTCGGTGGCCTGTGGCTGGTACATCTCGGTCTGCGACCGGTGCTGGGTCAAATCGGCCTGGCACCGCTGCTGATCGATGAAGTTGCAAGTACGTTTGAAGTGGCGGTGGTGGGGTTTGCCGTCGCGTGCGTGATATTTCAGGCTTTGGTGCTGGTACAGGCCGAGGGCCTTGCCAGTCTATGGCGGGATTTTCGCGGGCAAGTGTTGCTGATGGCGTTGTATGCGTGTGCGATGTTTGTCGCAGTGCGTGGCGGCTGGCCGGATGCGCAGCGCTGGCAGGTGTTCAGCTTTCTTGTGTTGGGTTTTTCCGGGTTGGTGCTGGTATTGCAGCCGGTGCCGGGATGGAGTGGCAGGGTGCGCGAAGCACACCCATGACCCTTGCCATCACTTGAAGCGATGGACGTTCGACAGCTGCTTGTTGACGCTGAAGTTCTTGCGGTAAATCAGTGCCATCTTGCCGATGACTTGAACCAGATCGGCCTTGCCGACCTTGCACAGCTCTGCAACGGACGCCAGGCGCGCCTCGCGATCGAGGATGTTGAGCTTGATCTTGATCAGCTCGTGATCTGCCAATGCGCGTTCGAGCTCGGCTAAAACACCCTCAGTCAAACCGTTGTCAGCCACAGTCAGAACCGGTTTCAGGTGGTGACCAATGGATTTGTATTGTTTCTTCTGCTCTGGAGTGAGCGGCATAATCTGACCCTTTCGTCTGGATTCTGTAAAATGGCGGCCATTTTACCCGAGGGCTCGTGGATCCGCCCAATTAATCACGACCCTAATCAACGAGGTGCCCAATGGCGCGTTCCAAGACAAGCCTTGGTTGGCTGAAAAGACATGTCAATGATCCCTATGTGAAGCAAGCGCAGAAGGATGGCTACCGCTCGCGTGCGAGTTACAAGCTTCTGGAGATCCAGGAGAAATACAAACTGATCCGTCCGGGCATGAACGTCGTCGACCTGGGCGCGGCGCCTGGCGGCTGGTCGCAGGTCACCAGCCGGCTGATCGGTGGTCAGGGGCGACTGATCGCCTCGGACATCCTGGAAATGGACAGCATCCCGGACGTGACTTTCATCCAGGGTGACTTCACCGAGGATGCAGTGCTCGCTCAGATCCTTGAGGCTGTGGGTAATTCGCAGGTGGACCTTGTGATTTCCGATATGGCCCCCAATATGAGTGGTACGCCTGAAGTGGACATGCCAAAAGCCATGTTCCTTTGCGAGCTGGCGCTTGATCTGGCGGAACGGATACTCAAGCCGGGTGGCAATTTCGTGATCAAGATTTTTCAGGGCGAAGGGTTCGATACTTACCTGAAGGATGCTCGCAAGAAGTTCGACAAGATCCAGATGATCAAGCCGGACTCCTCTCGTGGCAGCTCTCGCGAGCAGTACATGCTGGCTTGGGGCTACCGCGGTCGTAGCGAGTAAAACGAGGTTTTTTGGCGGGGCGATAGGTTTTTCATATTTCGCCCCGCGCGCATAAGCGAATATTGTGTAGAAAGTGTTTCACAAAGGGTTACAGACGGCGCCTGCCAGAGCTGTAGGTAATGTAGTAAGTTAGGCCGGTGAATATCATGCGAAGCGCGCGCCAGTAGCGGAGCTTGCTTCAGAGGGTAGTTAATTGAACGATATGGCAAAGAATCTGATCCTGTGGTTGATCATCGCGGCTGTCCTGGTGACGGTGATGAACAACTTCTCCAGCCCTAACGAGCCGCAGACCCTCAACTATTCCGACTTCATCCAGCAGGTCAAGGATGGCAAGGTCGAGCGCGTGGCCGTCGACGGCTATGTGATTACCGGCAAGCGCAACGATGGCGACAGCTTCAAGACCATTCGTCCGGCAATTCAGGACAATGGCTTGATTGGCGACCTGGTCGACAACCACGTTGTAGTAGAAGGCAAGCAGCCTGAACAGCAAAGCATCTGGACCCAGCTTCTGGTAGCCAGCTTCCCGATCCTGGTGATCATCGCGGTGTTCATGTTCTTCATGCGCCAGATGCAGGGCGGTGCGGGTGGCAAGGGCGGGCCGATGAGCTTTGGCAAGAGCAAGGCGCGTCTGCTGTCCGAAGATCAGGTGAAAACCACCCTGGCTGACGTTGCCGGTTGCGACGAAGCGAAGGAAGAAGTGGGTGAGCTGGTCGAGTTCCTCCGTGATCCGGGCAAGTTCCAGCGCCTGGGCGGCCGCATTCCTCGCGGCGTGCTGATGGTTGGCCCTCCGGGTACCGGTAAAACCTTGCTGGCCAAGGCGATTGCCGGCGAAGCCAAGGTGCCGTTCTTCACCATTTCCGGTTCCGACTTCGTCGAAATGTTCGTCGGTGTCGGTGCGAGCCGCGTTCGTGACATGTTCGAACAGGCCAAGAAGCACGCTCCATGCATCATCTTCATTGACGAGATCGACGCCGTTGGTCGCCATCGTGGCGCCGGCATGGGGGGCGGTCACGACGAGCGCGAACAGACTCTCAACCAGTTGCTGGTCGAGATGGACGGTTTCGAAATGAATGACGGCATCATCGTCATTGCAGCGACCAACCGTCCTGACGTGCTGGACCCTGCTTTGCTGCGTCCGGGTCGTTTCGACCGTCAGGTGGTGGTCGGCTTGCCGGACATCCGTGGTCGCGAGCAGATCCTCAAGGTTCACATGCGTAAAGTGCCAATGGGTGACGATGTCGCTCCGGCCGTTATCGCACGTGGCACGCCGGGTTTCTCCGGTGCCGATCTGGCGAACCTGGTCAACGAGGCTTCTTTGTTTGCTGCCCGTGCCGGCAAGCGCATCGTCGAAATGAAGGAGTTCGAACTGGCCAAAGACAAGATCATGATGGGCGCCGAGCGCAAATCCATGGTCATGTCCGAGAAGGAAAAGCAGAACACCGCTTATCACGAAGCAGGCCACGCCATTGTTGGCCGCGTCGTGCCCGAGCATGATCCGGTCTACAAGGTGTCGATCATCCCGCGCGGTCGTGCGTTGGGTGTGACCATGTTCCTGCCGGAAGAGGATCGCTACAGCCTGTCCAAGCGTGCGCTGATCAGTCAGATCTGCTCGCTGTACGGCGGCCGTATTGCCGAAGAGATGACTTTGGGCTTTGACGGTGTAACCACGGGTGCTTCCAACGACATCATGCGTGCGAGTCAGATTGCGCGGAACATGGTGACCAAGTGGGGTCTGTCGGAAAAACTGGGTCCGTTGATGTACGCCGAAGAAGAGGGTGAAGTATTCCTCGGTCGCGGCGGTGGCGGTCAGAATGCCAGCTTCTCAGGTGAGACAGCCAAGCTGATCGACTCCGAAGTGCGCAGCATCATCGATCAGTGCTACGGCACCGCCAAACAGATACTCACGGACAACCGCGACAAGCTCGATGCCATGGCGGATGCCCTGATGAAGTACGAGACGATCGATGCCGAGCAGATCGACGACATCATGGCCGGTCGTACACCGCGCGAGCCTCGCGACTGGTCGGGTGGTACCGGTACTGGCACGCCGCCTGTCATTCAGGGCGAGCGTTCGGAAACACCGATTGGCGGCCCGGCTGCCGACGTTTAAGGTTTGAAATGACTTCTGTACAGTCCCTGACCCGGTTGCCTTGCGGCAACCGGGTTCTTGATTTGGCCCGGACGCACGTCATGGGCATTCTCAACGTAACTCCCGATTCCTTTTCCGACGGTGGCCGATACAGCCAGCACGATGCTGCCTTGCGTCATGCAGAAGCCATGGTTGCAGCGGGTGCGACGCTGATCGATGTGGGCGGGGAGTCGACCCGTCCGGGCGCGCGGGCAGTTTCTCCATTGGAGGAGCTGGAGCGCGTCGCTCCTGTCGTCGAGCTGATCAATCGCGAACTGGATGTGGTCATATCGGTCGATACGTCCACTCCGGCGGTCATGCGCGAAACAGCGCGTTTGGGTGCCGGCTTGATCAACGACGTTCGTTCGCTACGGCGGGATGGCGCGCTTGATGCGGCGGCGGCCACGGGATTGCCCGTGTGCCTGATGCACATGCTCGGCGAGCCTGGCGACATGCAGGATGATCCGCGTTATCAGGATGTCACCCGGGAAGTGGGTGAGTTTCTTGCTGAACGCATGGCTCGGTGTGAGGTGGCAGGCATTCCGGCCGAGCGGATCGTTCTCGATCCGGGCTTCGGCTTCGCCAAAACCCTGCAGCACAATCTAAGCTTGTTCAAGCATATGGAAGCCCTGCATGCGCTGGGGCGGCCACTGTTAGTGGGCGTTTCGCGCAAAAGCATGATCGGTCATGCGTTGAATCGCCCTGTAGGTGAGCGTCTTTACGGTGGTCTGGCATTGGCTGCCCTGGCATCGGTGAAAGGTGCGCGTATATTGCGCGTCCATGATGTGGCGGAAACGGTGGACGTGGTGCGAATGCTCGCAGCCGTGGAATCAGCCGAATAAGAATGATGGAGCACTTATGAGCAAGAAATACTTTGGTACTGACGGCATTCGTGGTCGTGTCGGGGAATACCCGATCACTCCGGACTTCATGCTCAAGCTCGGCTGGGCTGCCGGCATGGCCTTTCGCAAGATGGGCGCCTGCAAGGTGCTGGTCGGCAAGGACACGCGGATTTCCGGTTACATGTTCGAATCGGCACTTGAAGCTGGCCTGACATCTGCCGGCGCCGATGTAATGCTGCTCGGCCCGATGCCGACTCCAGCTATTGCCTACCTGTCGCGGACCTTCCAGGCTGAGGCCGGGATCGTGATCAGTGCATCGCACAATCCGCATGACGATAACGGCATCAAGTTTTTCTCCGGCAAGGGCACCAAGTTGCCCGATGAGCTGGAGCTGATGATTGAAGAGCTGCTCGATACGCCAATGACCGTTGTCGAGTCGAGCAAGATCGGCAAGGTGTCGCGCATCAATGATGCGTCAGGCCGCTATATCGAGTTCTGCAAGAGCTCCGTGCCGACTGGCACCAGTTTCTCCGGCCTGAAGATCGTCATCGACTGCGCACACGGTGCCACTTATAAGGTAGCGCCGAGTGTTTTTCGTGAGCTGGGTGCCGAGGTCGTTGTTCTGTCGGCTCAGCCTAACGGTCTGAACATCAATGACAACTGTGGCTCCACGCACATGGGCCAATTGCAGGCGGCGGTGTTGTCCGAGCATGCGGATCTGGGTATCGCCTTCGACGGTGATGGTGATCGGGTGCTGATGGTCGACCACACCGGGGCGATAGTCGATGGTGACGAGCTGATTTTCATCATCGCGCGCGATCTGCATGAGCGAGGCAAATTGCAGGGCGGTGTGGTCGGTACGCTGATGAGCAATCTGGGCCTGGAGTTGGCTCTGGCGGATCTGGGTATTCCTTTTGTGCGTGCAAATGTCGGCGACCGCTATGTGATTGCCGAATTGCTGGAGCGCGATTGGCTGGTCGGGGGCGAGAACTCCGGACATGTCGTTTGCTTCAACCACACGACGACTGGCGATGCGATCATTGCGGCGTTGCAGGTGCTGATGGCATTGAAAACACGCAACGAAGGTCTGGCGCAAACTCGTCAGGCCCTGCGTAAGTGTCCTCAAGTGCTGATCAACGTGCGCTTCGGCGGTGGCGACAGCCCGCTGGAGCACCCGGCTGTCAAGGAAGCGAGCGCTCGCGTAACCCAGGCGATGGCGGGTCGTGGTCGCGTGCTTTTGCGCAAGTCCGGAACAGAGCCTCTGGTGCGTGTGATGGTCGAAGGCGAGGACGAATCCCAGGTTCGTGGCTATGCCGAGGAACTGGCAAAACTGGTAACTGAAGTTTCTGCCTGATTCGGCTTGCCAGCCATGATTGTGTTGGGTAACATCTGCGCCCACTTTGACCGACGAGGTACAGCATGCGTCGCCCTATGGTAGCTGGTAACTGGAAGATGCACGGTACCCGCGCCAGCGTCGCTGAGCTGATCAACGGCCTTCGTCATCTGGCCTTGCCAAGCGGTGTTGATGTCGCGGTATTCCCGCCTTGCTTGTATATCAATCAAGTGATTGATGGCTTGAAAGGTAAATCGATTTCGGTTGGTGCGCAGAATTCTGCGGTGGAATCCATGCAAGGTGCCTTGACGGGCGAGATTGCGCCGAGTCAGTTGGTGGATGCAGGTTGTTCCCTGGTGCTTGTCGGGCACTCCGAGCGTCGCCAGATCATGGGCGAGCGAGACGGAATGCTGAATCGCAAGTTTGCAGCGGCGCAGGCATGTGGCTTGATTCCGGTGTTGTGTGTAGGGGAGACCCTGGAGCAGCGCGAAGCCGGAAAGACTCTTGAGGTTGTCGGGCGTCAGCTGGGCAGTATCATCGAGGAGCTGGGTGTCGGTGCTTTTGCCAATGCGGTGATTGCTTATGAGCCGGTCTGGGCGATTGGTACCGGGCTGACTGCAACGCCGCAGCAGGCTCAGGATGTGCATAAGGCCATTCGTGAGCAGTTGGCGGCAGAGAATTCTGAAGTGGCACGAGGTGTGCGACTTCTATACGGCGGCAGCGTGAAGGCGGCCAATGCGGTCGAACTGTTCGGCATGCCGGATATCGATGGGGGGCTCATTGGTGGGGCTTCCCTGAATGCAGATGAGTTCGGTGCGATTTGTCGCGCCGCGGGAAACTGAAAAAATGCTGGAAACAGTCGTAGTCGTTTTTCATCTGCTGGGTGCATTGGGCGTAGTTGCTCTGGTTTTGCTGCAGCAGGGTAAAGGTGCGGACGCTGGCGCGTCTTTCGGAGCAGGTGCTTCAAATACTGTGTTCGGAAGCCAAGGTTCCTCTACCTTTCTTAGTAAGTTTACTGCTATACTTGCCGCCGGTTTCTTCATAACCAGCTTGGGGTTAGGGTACTTTGCTAAAGAGAAGGCTCATCAGCTGACTCAAGCAGGTTTGCCAAACCCGGCAGTGTTGGAAGTTCCAAAGCAACAACCGGCTTCTGATGATGTCCCGGTGCTTCAAGAGCAAAAGTCGGCTACTCCAGCGACTGACGTACCTCCAGCTCAAGAGCAGAAGTAAGAAGGGTTTCAAACGTAGTATTGCCGAGGTGGTGGAATTGGTAGACACGCAACCTTGAGGTGGTTGTGCCCATAGGGTGTAGGGGTTCGAGTCCCCTTCTCGGTACCAATTAGTCAGGAGAGCCCGCTGTTGCGGGCTTTCTTGCAGGTGGAAGGTTACATTGACCCTATAAGGGATCGGTCGTATACTTCCGCCCCAGCTTTGTCGCGGGGTGGAGCAGTCTGGTAGCTCGTCGGGCTCATAACCCGAAGGTCGTCGGTTCAAATCCGGCCCCCGCAACCAGTTTAAGGAGCCCCTTTTAAGGGGCTTTTTGTTAGCTGGACACTTTCAACGCCGCTGTTCGACGGCGTTTCAAGGATGGGCGTTTCGCCCATTTTTTTATTTTGCATAGCATGCACATACATGCACGAGGGGGTTCAGGTGTCGAGCAAGCTAGAAGAGTTGCAGGCCTTGTTGGCCCCGGTGGTCGTGGCCCTAGGCTATGAATGCTGGGGTATTGAGTTTTCGGCTCAAGGTCGCCACTCAATGTTGCGCGTTTATATCGATAAGGAAGGCGGCGTACTGGTGGACGATTGCGCCATCGTCAGCCGTCAGATCAGCGGTGTGCTGGATGTTGAAGATCCGATTTCCGTTGAATACACCCTTGAAGTTTCCTCGCCAGGCATGGAACGCCCACTGTTCACTCTTGAGCAGTTTGCCAAATATGTCGGTGAACAAGTGAAGATCAAGCTGCGCTCGCCTTTTGAAGGTCGACGCAACTTTCAGGGCCTTCTGCGCGGTGTAGAAGAGCAGGACGTCGTGGTGCAGGTGGAAAACCATGAGTTCCTGTTGCCGATCGATATGATCGACAAGGCCAACATTATTCCCAGTTTTGACTGAGACGCGGATCCCGCGGATCCAATGGCTTGCGAAAGGCGAGGCGTACGATGAGCAAAGAAGTACTGCTGGTTGTTGAGTCGGTATCCAATGAAAAGGGTGTACCGGCAAGCGTAATTTTTGAAGCGCTGGAGCTGGCTCTGGCCACTGCTACCAAAAAGCGTTTTGAAGACGAAGTTGATCTGCGTGTGGAAATCAACCGCCACACCGGTTCCTACGAAACATTCCGTCGCTGGACGGTCGTCGAAGAGAATGATCTCGATGATCCGGCCATCGAAACCTGGCCGAGCAAGGTTGCTGAAACGCACCCTGGCGCCAAGGTTGGCGACGTCGTTGAAGAAAAGATCGAGTCCATCGAGTTCGGCCGCATCGCTGCGCAGACCGCCAAGCAGGTCATCGTGCAGAAAGTGCGCGAAGCCGAACGCGCTCAAGTGGTTGACGCTTATCGCGAGCGCCTCGGAGAAATCATCTCCGGCACCGTGAAGAAAGTGACCCGCGACAACGTGATCGTCGACTTGGGTAATAACGCTGAAGCGTTGCTGGCCCGTGAAGACATCATTTCTCGCGAAACCTTCCGTGTTGGCGTGCGTCTGCGTGCGCTGCTCAAGGAAATCCGCACCGAGAACCGCGGTCCTCAGCTGATCCTGTCGCGTACCGCGCCGGAAATGCTGATCGAGCTGTTCCGTATCGAAGTGCCGGAAATTGCTGAAGGTCTGATCGAAGTCATGGCCGCATCCCGTGATCCGGGTTCGCGTGCCAAGATCGCTGTCCGTTCCAAGGACAAACGCATCGACCCGCAAGGCGCGTGCATCGGTATGCGCGGTTCGCGCGTCCAGGCCGTGTCGGGCGAGTTGGGTGGCGAGCGTGTCGACATCGTCCTTTGGGACGATAATCCGGCTCAGTTCGTGATCAATGCCATGTCGCCGGCAGAAGTGGCGGCCATCATCGTTGACGAAGATGCCCATGCCATGGACATCGCCGTTGGCGCAGACAATCTGGCTCAGGCCATCGGTCGTGGTGGTCAGAACGTGCGTCTGGCGAGCCAGCTGACTGGCTGGACCCTGAACGTGATGACCGAATCGGACATCCAGGCTAAGCAGCAAGCGGAAACCGGCGACATCCTGCGCAACTTCATCGACGAGCTGGAAGTCGACGAAGAACTGGCTCAGGTGCTGGTAGACGAAGGCTTCACCAGCCTGGAAGAGATTGCCTACGTACCGTTGGAAGAAATGCTCAACATCGACGGCTTTGACGAAGACATCGTCAACGAGCTTCGCGCTCGTGCCAAGGATCGCTTGTTGACCAAAGCCATCGCTACTGAGGAAAAGCTGGCAGACGCCCATCCGGCCGAAGACCTGCTCTCGCTTGAGGGTATGGACAAGGATTTGGCGATGGAACTGGCGGTGCGCGGCGTAATTACCCGCGAAGACCTGGCCGAGCAGTCTATTGACGACCTGCTCGACATCGACGGCATTGACGATGATCGTGCCGGCAAGTTGATCATGGCCGCCCGAGCCCACTGGTTCGAGTAATTAGGCGCGGCCTGAGGAGAGAAGTGCATGACGCAAGTCACGGTGAAACAACTGGCCGATGAGGTCAAAACACCGGTAGAGCGCCTGTTGCAGCAGATGCGTGAGGCAGGTCTGCCGCACACCGCCGCCGAAGAAAATGTGACTGACAGTGAGAAGCAATCCCTGCTGACCCACTTGAAAAGCAGCCACAAGGCGAAAGTGGAAGAACCACGCAAGATCACGCTGCAGCGTAAAACCACCAGCACCCTGCGTGTGGCTGGCAGCAAAAGCATCAGCGTTGAAGTCCGCAAGAAGAAAGTTTTCGTACAGCGTAGCCCGGAAGAAATCGAAGCCGAGCGCAAGCGTGAACTGGATGAACGTCGCGCAGTAGAAAATGCTGCCCGTCAGAAGGCTGAAGAAGAAGCCCGCGTGCGCGCCGAAGAAGAAGCGCGTCGCCAGCCTGCTGCGCCGTCCGCTCCTGCCGAAGCCGTCGCTGCACCTGCGCCAGTGGCCGAACCAGTGCGCGAAGCCGCGCCGGTTGTGGCTGCTGCCCCAGCTGCCGACACTCGCAAGCGTGACGAGCAGCGCCGCCCGGACAAACCACGTGCCGACGACAACAACCGTCGTGGTGGTGGTGATGGCGAGCGCAAAAACGCTCCGCATCGCGCATCGGTCAAGGAAAAGGCTCCGGCGCCACGTGTGGCGCCACGCACGACCGACGAAGAAAGCGATGGCTTCCGTCGCGGCGGTCGCGGCAAGGCCAAGCTGAAGAAACGCAACGCCCACGGTTTCCAGAGCCCGACCGGCCCTGTCGTGCGTGAAGTGAAGATCGGCGAAACCATCACTGTTGGCGATCTCGCCCAGCAGATGTCGGTCAAGGCTGCCGAAATCATCAAGTTCATGTTCAAACTGGGTACTCCAGCGACCATCAACCAGGTGCTTGATCAGGAAACTGCTCAACTGGTAGCCGAAGAACTGGGCCACAAAGTGACTCTGGTCAGCGACACCGCCCTGGAAGATTCCCTGGCCGAGTCCTTGAAGTTCGAAGGTGAAGCGGTTCCTCGTGCGCCGGTTGTGACCGTAATGGGTCACGTTGACCACGGTAAGACCTCGCTGCTCGACTACATCCGTCGTGCCAAGGTAGCTGCTGGCGAAGCCGGCGGTATCACCCAGCACATTGGTGCATACCACGTTGAAACCGAACGCGGCATGGTCACTTTCCTCGACACCCCGGGTCACGCCGCGTTTACCGCCATGCGTGCCCGTGGTGCCAAGGCGACCGACATCGTGATCCTGGTGGTTGCGGCGGACGACGGCGTGATGCCACAAACCATCGAAGCGGTTCAGCACGCTGTTGCTGCCGGCGTTCCGCTGGTGGTTGCGGTGAACAAGATCGACAAGCCGGGTGCCGATCTCGATCGCATCCGTAGCGAACTGTCGGCCCACGGCGTGACCTCTGAAGACTGGGGTGGCGACACTCCATTCGTTCCGGTTTCCGCGAAGATGGGTACCGGCGTCGACGAACTGCTCGAAGCTGTATTGCTGCAGGCTGAAGTTCTCGAACTGACCGCCACGCCTTCGGCTCCTGGCCGTGGTGTCGTGGTTGAATCTCGTCTCGACAAGGGCCGTGGCCCGGTGGCGACTGTTCTGGTTCAGGACGGTACGCTGCGTCAAGGTGACATGGTGCTGGTCGGCTCGAACTATGGCCGCGTGCGCGCCATGCTCGACGAGAACGGCAAGCCGATCAAGGAAGCGGGCCCGGCCATTCCGGTCGAGATCCTCGGCCTGGACGGTACGCCTGACGCTGGCGACGAGATGAGCGTGGTTGCCGACGAGAAGAAAGCCCGTGAAGTGGCTCTGTTCCGTCAGGGCAAGTTCCGCGAAGTCAAACTGGCTCGCGCTCACGCCGGCAAGCTGGAAAATATCTTCGAAAGCATGGGTCAGGAAGAGAAGAAGACGCTCAACATCGTCCTCAAATCCGACGTCCGTGGTTCGCTGGAAGCTTTGCAGGGTGCTCTGAACGGCCTGGGCAACGACGAAGTGCAAGTGCGCGTGGTCGGTGGCGGCGTCGGTGGTATCACCGAGTCCGATGCCAACCTGGCACTGGCTTCCAACGCTGTACTGTTCGGCTTCAACGTGCGTGCCGATGCCGGCGCACGGAAGATCGTCGAGCAGGAAGGTCTGGACATGCGTTACTACAACGTGATCTACGACATCATCGAAGACGTCAAGAAAGCCCTGACCGGTATGCTTGGCAGCGACGTTCGCGAGAACATCCTCGGTGTGGCCGAAGTCCGTGACGTGTTCCGTTCGCCTAAGTTCGGCGCTATCGCCGGCTGCATGGTGATCGAGGGTACTGTCCACCGTAACCGTCCGATCCGTGTACTGCGTGAAGACATCGTTATCTTCGAAGGCGAGCTGGAATCCCTGCGCCGCTTCAAGGATGACGCTTCCGAAGTACGTGCCGGCATGGAGTGCGGTATCGGCGTGAAGAGCTACAACGACGTCAAAGTCGGCGACAAGATCGAAGTCTTCGAGAAGGTTCAGGTTGCTCGCAGCCTCTGACTCGCGCACTTCAAGGGCCACGTCGGGCCGCCGCATGCAAGTGCGCGGCACGGCGTCAGGACTCTAAACGCAACGCCCGGTCTGGCTTTTGTCAGGCCGGGCGTTTGCCGCTTTCAGACCTTGCGGGTTTCACCGCAGGGCAGTAACAGGTAACAAATCATGGCAAAAGAATACAGCCGTACCCAACGTATCGGCGATCAGATGCAGCGTGAGCTGGCCCAGCTGATCCGTCGTGAAGTCAAAGACCCGCGCGTCGGCCTGGTCACCATTACCGCTGTGGAAGTCAGCCGTGACGTCGGTCACGCGAAGATCTTCATCACCGTGATGGGGCAGGACAACGCCGAAGACATCGCGCAAAGCATCAAGGTGCTCAACGCTGCCGCCGGTTTCCTGCGCATGCAGCTCGCCCGCGAAATGAAGCTGCGCAGCGTGCCGCAATTACACTTCCACTACGACGAAAGCGTCGTGCGGGGTGCGCACCTGTCGGCCCTGATCGAGCGCGCCGTGGCTGAGGACAATCAGCACGTGGCTGCGGCAGAACCCGAAGACACCAAGGAGTAACTCGGTGGCTCAGGTCAAACGTATCCGTCGTAATGTCAGCGGCATCATCCTGCTCGACAAGCCGCTGGGGTTCACCTCCAACGCCGCGTTGCAGAAGGTTCGCTGGCTGCTCAACGCCGAGAAGGCCGGTCACACCGGCAGTCTCGACCCACTGGCTACTGGCGTGCTGCCGTTGTGCTTTGGCGAGGCGACCAAGTTCTCGCAGTACCTGCTCGATTCCGACAAGGGTTACGAAACCCTGGCGCAACTGGGCAAGACCACCACCACGGCGGACGCCGAAGGTGAGGTTTTGCAGGAGCGTCCGGTGACCGTTGGTCAGGCCGACGTTGAAGCGGTTCTGCCGAAATTTCGTGGGCAAATCAGTCAGATACCGCCGATGTACTCGGCTCTCAAGCGTGATGGCCAGCCCCTGTACAAGTTGGCCCGTGCAGGCGAAGTAGTGGAGCGCGAACCGCGTTCTGTTACTATTGCGCGCTTGGAATTGCTGGCCTTCGAAGGCGATACTGCGCGTCTTGCGGTGGATTGCAGCAAGGGCACCTATATTCGCACCTTGGTGGAGGATATCGGTGAGCAACTCGGTTGTGGTGCGTACGTCGCTGAACTGCGTCGTACCCAGGCCGGGCCTTTCACCCTGGCGCAGACCGTGACTCTCGAAGAGCTGGAAGCGGTACATGCCGAAGGCGGCAACGAAGCGGTCGATCGCTTCCTGATGCCATCGGACAGTGGCCTGCAGGATTGGCCGTTGTTGCAGTTCTCGGAAGCGAGCGCGTTCTACTGGCTCAACGGCCAGCCGGTACGTGCCCCGGATGCTCCGAAGTTCGGCATGGTGCGGGTACAGGATCACAACGGTCGCTTCATCGGTATCGGTGAAGTGAGCGAAGACGGGCGCATCGCGCCGCGTCGACTGATTCGGTCAGAATGACCGGAAACCGGTCTGTGTAACAGCAGGCCGGCGAGTGTGGCTGTCAACAGGCACGGTCACTACTCATTTATAGATACAGGGATTTGTCCCTGGCCTGTTGAAACTGTTTTTGAAACAGTTTCCTGATAAAAGGATTGCCTCATGGCTCTCGACGTTCAAGAAAAAGCTCAAATCGTTGCCGACTACCAGCAAGCTGTTGGTGACACTGGTTCGCCAGAAGTGCAAGTTGCACTGCTGACCGCCAACATCAACAAACTGCAAGGTCACTTCAAGGCCAACGGTAAAGACCACCACTCCCGTCGTGGTCTGATCCGCATGGTTAACCAGCGTCGCAAGCTGCTGGACTACCTGAAAGGCAAGGACGTGAGCCGTTACAGCGCTCTGATCGCTCGCCTGGGTCTGCGTCGCTAATCAGCGATTGCGCTATGAGGTTGGTTGTCTGTCAGACGTCAGCGGGTTTCCGCCGGCGTCCGGCAGGCTCCCAGCCTCAAGTTTTATCTGGATACACGTTTTACCCTGGACAGGCGTCGGGCCGATTCCCGGCATTGCCCAAGAATTTCGCAAGAAACCAGTTCCCCCAAGAGCCACAAAGAAGGTAGGACACCGTGAACCCGGTAATCAAAAAATTCCAGTTCGGTCAGTCGACCGTTACCCTCGAGACTGGCCGTATCGCCCGTCAGGCCTCCGGCGCAGTATTGGTCACCGTTGACGACGACGTCAGCGTATTGGTGACCGTAGTCGGTGCCAAGCAAGCCGATCCGGGCAAGGGCTTCTTCCCTCTGTCCGTTCACTACCAGGAAAAGACTTACGCTGCCGGTAAGATCCCTGGCGGTTTCTTCAAGCGTGAAGGCCGTCCTTCCGAGAAAGAAACCCTGACTTCCCGACTGATCGACCGTCCGATCCGTCCGCTGTTCCCGGAAGGTTTCATGAACGAAGTGCAGGTTGTCTGCACCGTCGTTTCCACCAGCAAAAAGACCGATCCGGACATCGCTGCGATGATCGGTACCTCGGCTGCCCTGGCGATCTCCGGCATTCCGTTCGATGGCCCGATCGGCGCCGCTCGCGTGGCTTTCCACGAAAGCACCGGCTACCTGCTGAACCCGACTTACGAGCAGCAAGCTGCTTCGAGCCTGGACATGGTTGTTGCCGGTACTTCGGACGCTGTGCTGATGGTTGAATCGGAAGCCAAAGAGCTGACCGAAGACCAGATGCTGGGCGCGGTACTGTTTGCTCACGACGAGTTCCAGGTCGTCATCAACGCCGTTAAAGAACTGGCTGCCGAAGCAGCCAAGCCAACCTGGACCTGGGCACCTGCTCCAGAAGCCACCGAGTTGCTGGCCGCTATCCGTTCCGAGTTCGGCGAAGCGATCTCCCAGGCTTACACCATCACCATCAAGGCCGACCGTTATGCGCGTCTGGGCGAGCTGCGTGACCAGGTTGTGGCCAAGCTGTCCGGTGAAGAAGGCCAGCCTTCGGCTGCCGACGTCAAAGCCGCTTTCGGTGAAATCGAATACCGCACCGTTCGCGAAAACATCGTTAACGGCAAGCCACGTATCGACGGTCGCGACACCCGCACCGTACGTCCGCTGAACATCGAAGTCGGCGTTCTGCCGAAGACTCACGGTTCGGCACTGTTCACCCGTGGCGAAACCCAGGCTCTGGTCGTCGCGACGCTGGGCACCGCCCGTGACGCACAGCTGCTGGACACCCTGGAAGGCGAGAAAAAAGATCCGTTCATGCTGCACTACAACTTCCCTCCGTTCTCGGTGGGCGAGTGTGGTCGCATGGGTGGCGCCGGTCGTCGCGAAATCGGTCACGGCCGTCTGGCCCGTCGTTCGGTTTCGGCCATGCTGCCTGCCGCTGACGTGTTCCCGTACACCATCCGTGTGGTATCGGAAATCACCGAATCCAACGGTTCGAGCTCGATGGCTTCCGTTTGCGGCGCTTCCCTGGCCCTGATGGACGCGGGTGTTCCGATGAAGGCACCGGTTGCCGGTATCGCCATGGGTCTGGTTAAAGAAGGCGAGAAGTTCGCCGTCCTGACCGACATCCTGGGCGACGAAGACCACTTGGGCGACATGGACTTCAAGGTAGCCGGTACCGCCAAAGGTGTGACCGCGCTGCAGATGGACATCAAGATCAAGGGCATCACCGAAGAGATCATGGAAATCGCTCTGGGCCAAGCCCTGGAAGCGCGCCTGAACATCCTCGGCCAGATGAACCAGATCATCGGCCAGTCGCGTACCGAACTGTCGGCCAACGCTCCGACCATGATCGCGATGAAGATCGACACCGACAAGATCCGTGACGTTATCGGTAAGGGCGGCGCGACCATCCGTGCGATCTGCGAAGAAACCAAGGCTTCGATCGATATCGAAGACGACGGCTCGATCAAGATCTTCGGCGAAACCAAGGAAGCGGCTGAAGCAGCACGTCAGCGCGTTCTGGGTATCACCGCTGAGGCCGAGATCGGCAAGATCTACGTCGGCAAGGTTGAGCGCATCGTCGACTTCGGCGCATTCGTCAACATCCTGCCGGGCAAGGACGGTCTGGTTCACATCTCGATGCTGAGCGACGCTCGCGTAGAGAAAGTGACCGATATCCTGAAAGAAGGCCAGGAAGTGGAAGTGCTGGTACTGGACGTGGACAACCGCGGTCGTATCAAGCTGTCCATCAAAGACGTGGCAGCTGCCAAGGCTTCGGGCGTTTAATCACCCCGCAGCTCTAGCGCAATGAAAGATGCCCCGCCGTGAAAACGGCGGGGCATTTTTTTTGTCCATGAAATATCGAGTCATTCGGCGAAGTTGCCGACCCGCAAGACCAGTGCTAGGTTTAGCCCACCGCCCGTGTAGCTCAGCCGGTAGAGCAGCGCACTCGTAACGCGAAGGTCGCAGGTTCGATTCCTGTCTCGGGCACCACCTCTCCCTAATCCTTTTAAACCGGCATTTATGTTCCACAGGTCAACTTTTTGTGGGAGAGATGTAAAGAGCCGTGTAATTCGTCATGCAAACGTCCTATATTCGGTGCCTGCATGAGCATCGCTTAGCAGTTTTCAGATGATCCCGAATGGTTCCGAAGGCCGGACAGTCCGCGTCAGAGAGATCCTTGATGATCCAGATCCATCCTCCATTCCCATGATCAGCGAGAACGCCATGACCGAATTAACTCAAGAGCAACGTCACGAAGAAGCGCTAAGAAAATACATCCTGGATGTTCCGGATCTGCAGGAAGAGATCAAGGACCTGAGTCCCGATGATCAGAAAGACCAGATCCAGTGGGCGTTCGAAGACGAAGCCGAAGCCCAGGGCCTGCAACCTTGGGAGTTGACCCTCAAGTACACCAGTACGCCTGAAGAGTTTGAGGCCAAGCGTCTGGAGCTGCACAAGGAAGCGGCTGAAGTGCTGGGTGTCGAGTGGGAAGAGTACTGCGAGATGAACAATCTGGTGGTCTGAAACAAAAACGCCAGCCTCGAAAGGGCTGGCGTTTTTTATTGCGTGATCGACTCAGATGCTCAGGCGCATCGACAGGTCCACAGCCTTCACATCCTTGGTCATCGCGCCGATCGAAATGTAGTCCACCCCGGTCTGTGCGATCGGCAGCAGCGTGCTTTCGTTGATGCCGCCACTGGCTTCCAGTTTTGCCTTGCCGGCGTTCAGGCGCACGGCTTCGCGCATGTCATCGAGGCTCAGTTCGTCGAGCATGATGATATCGGCACCGGCGGCCAGCGCTTCTTTCAGTTCCTCCAGACTTTCCACTTCGATTTCCACCGGCTTGCCCGGGGCAATCTTGTGCGCAGCGGCAATGGCTTGTGGGATGCCACCGCTGGCGGCGATGTGGTTTTCCTTGATCAGGAACGCGTCGTACAGGCCGATGCGATGGTTATGGCAACCGCCGCAGGTGACCGCGTATTTCTGCGCCAGACGCAGGCCCGGCAGGGTCTTGCGGGTGTCGAGCAGTTTTACCGAGGTCTCGGCGACGAAGTCCGCCAGGTATTGCGCGCGGGTCGCCACGCCCGACAGCAATTGCAGGAAGTTCAGGGCGCTGCGCTCGCCGGTCAGCAGCGAACGGGCCGGGCCTTCCAGATGAAACAGCGGCTGATTCGGCGAAACCCGTTCGCCATCGCGCACCTGCCAGTGCACCGCCACCCGCGGATCGAGCTGGCGGAACACCGCATCGACCCAGGCTGTGCCACTGATGACGGCGGCGTCGCGGGTGATGATGGTGGCTTTGGCCAGGCGTTCGGCCGGGATCAGTTGCGCGGTGATGTCGCCGCTGCCGATGTCTTCGAGCAACGCACGGCGCACGTTGGCTTCGATTTCGGCGGTCAAATCGGCGAGACGTAGATTCGGCATAACGGGCTCCACAAACTAAGTGGCCCGATTATAGGGGCATGGCGTCGGCCAACCCAAGGCGAGAACAGCCAGGCAGCGCTGCATCCGGTCGATTTTCTTTGAGCAAACCCGTTTCTGTCGTGGTCACTGCAAGGTGTTGGCGCATAGGGGAAACCCTGACGGCTCTGGCGCCGGGGACAACTTTTGCAAGATAATCCGCCTTGCATTTGACGCCATGACTTTGACGTCGGCGAATCACCGTTTCAGGAGGCTTGGATGCACAACGACGGGAATGTAGTGCCTCTGCACAAGGCCACTACCGATCAGGCGACTCACTCGCCGCTCGCCCGCCTGCCTGTGATTCTGCTTCAGGTTCGCGACAAGGCTGCCCAGCGCCTGCGCAACGGTTTGCAGGAGTTGTTCGATAACGCCGACGACACCCTGTTCGAAATGGCCGATCGGGCACGCAATGACGTCGAACAGAACATTTTTTTCGAAGCCATGCGCGACCTGCGCCTCAAGCGCAAGAACATCGAGCGCGGTTTTCTCGAGCAGTTCTTCGAGGCCTTTGTCGGCCTCACTCAATTCGATCCCGTCCCCACCGTCCTCTCTCATGCTTTGCAGCACGAGGACACGACAGTGCGCACCGATGACATGGAGCGCAACGTCGCGGTCGAGACCATGGTCGGCCGCGTACTGAATCGCGACGGTTTCGCCCTCGATCAACTGACCACGCGATTCAATGCGCTGTTGGGCAAGACCCTGGACGATCATTACAACCCGCTGGGCCCGGCGATGCTTTGCGAATACTTCCTGCAGGCCGGGCGCAACTTGGGGGTGGAGATCAAGGTCAAACTGATCCTGCTCAAACTGTTCGAGCGGTATGTGCTGGCCGATACCGATCAACTCTACGCCGAAGCCAATCAACTGCTGATCGCCACGGGCGTATTGCCCGAGCTCAAGCCGGCACCGGCCCGTCGCGCCATCGATCAGGCCGTGGCCAGCGTGCAGGGCGAATTCGAGGGCGTCGACAAAACCCAGACCGATGCGGGCGTGCAGGAGGTCTTCGCCGCGTTGCAGGAGTTGCTGCTGCACGTGCGCGGCACCGTTGCGCCGACCCTGGAGCCCAGCGCTCCCGCCCAGCCGATTTCCACCCGCGACCTGCTGCGCCTGCTCTCGCACCTGCAGCAATACGTACCGGCGCTGGCAGTGCAGGACGATTTCGATCTGCGCCATCAACTTGAACAGTTGCTGACCCGGGTCAGCGTGCGCAGCGGCAAATCACGAATCGTCGGCGGGGCGGACGAGGACGTGATCAATCTGGTGGCGATGGTCTTCGACTGCATCCTCGATGATCGCAACCTGCCGGATTCGCTCAAGGCGCTGATTGCCCGGTTGCAGATCCCGATGTTGAAGGTCGCGGTGATCGACAAAAGCTTCTTCAGCCGCAGCAGCCACCCGGCGCGGCGGCTGCTCAATGAAATTGCCGAGGCGGCGATGGGCTGGGGCGAGTGCGACGGTAATGCGCGCGACAGCCTGTACCTGCGCATCGAACAGGTGGTGCAGCGCCTGCTGGCGGATTTCGTCGATGACCCGGCGATTTTTTCCGAGTTGCTGGCGGATTTCCTCGCCTTCACCAGTGACGAACGCCGTCGCAGCGAATTGCTTGAACAGCGTTTGCGCGATGCCGAAGAGGGCCGGGCGAAAACTGAACTGGCTCGTCAGCGGGTCGAGCAGGCGTTGAATCAGGCGTTGCTGGGCAAAGTCCTGCCACCGTCGGTAGTGACGTTCGTGCAGGAGGCCTGGAGCAAGGTGTTGCTGCTGACTTGCCTCAAGCACGGCGATCAGTCCGCCGAATGGCATGCCGACGTGCAGACCATGGAGCAATTGATCTGGAGTGTGCAGCGCCACGACGACGCCGAAGCCGGTCTGCGTCTGTTGGCGCTGGTGCCGGGATTGCTCAAGTCATTGAGGGACGGCCTGAGCACTTCAGCTTTTGACCCGTTTGCCACCAGCGGCTTTTTCAGTGAGTTGGAAGCGCTGCATGTGCGCCTGCTCGAGCCGTCCAGCGCACCGGATCAGTCCGTGCTGCCGGAAATGATCGAGGTGTCGCAGACGATTGTCTTGCAGATGGCCGACGACGGTCTCAAGCCACGCACGCCAGCGCGTTTGCCAGCCGACGATGCGGGTCTGCGCCAGGTTGATCAGCTGCGTCTGGGCAGTTGGGTGGCGTTCGAGGAAGACGAAGAACACACCCTGCGCTGCAAACTGGCGGCGATCATCGAGGCGACCGGCAAGTACGTGTTCGTCGACCGTACCGGGATGAAAGTGCTGGAGCGCGAGCGCACCGAACTGGCCCTGGCGTTTCGTCGCGGCGCGGTGCGGACGCTGGACGACACCTTGCTGTTCGATCGGGCGCTGGAGTCGGTGCTCGGCAATCTGCGGCGGCTCAATCGCGGCAAGTGATCGCGCGCCGGGGGCCGATCACGGCATACTGGTCGCCAACACAGTCGGCGTTGAAGGAATCGGTATGCAGTTGGATCCCGCAAGCGGGTGGTGTCACGGGGTGCAGGTCTGCCCTTCGCCCAACTTCAATGAACGCCCGGCGGGCGAAGTCTCCCTGTTGGTCATCCACAACATCAGCTTGCCACCGGCGCAGTTCGCCACCGGCAAGGTCCAGGAATTTTTCCAGAATCGTCTGGATGTCACGGAACATCCCTACTTTGCCGGGATCGCCGACCTGCGCGTGTCTGCGCATTTTCTGATCGAACGTGACGGCAAGGTCACCCAGTTTGTCTCCTGTCTTGAGCGTGCCTGGCATGCCGGTGTTTCGGTGTTCGAAGGACGGGAAACCTGTAACGATTTTTCCGTGGGCATCGAGCTGGAAGGCACCGATGATCTGCCGTTCACCGATGCGCAGTACCAGGCGTTGACCGTGCTGACCCGGCAGATACAGGTGGCGTTCCCGGCGATCACCGTCGAGCGCATCTGCGGGCACAGCGACATCGCCCCCGGACGCAAGACCGACCCCGGACCCGCATTCGACTGGGCACGCTACCGCGCCGCCCTGGCACAAGAGGAAGGACAATGAGTTTTCTGGTGTTACTGCTGGCGGTCTGGATCGAGAAGTTCTCGGCTCTGCGCCAACGGGTGCAACGCGATGGCGGATGGATCCGCGAACTGCACAAGCTTGAAACCGGTGGGCTGGCGAAACAGCCGTGGCTGGTGCTGATTGTTCTGGTGCTGCTGCCGGTGGCATTGCTGGGCTTGTTGCTGCTGGTGCTGGAGCCGGTGGCCTATGGTCTGCTGGCATTGCCGGTGCATTTACTGGTGGTGATTTACAGCCTGGGGCGGGGTGACCTGCTCGGCGAACTCGGGCCGTTTCGCGACGCTTGGCGCCGTGAGGACCTGCAGGCCGCCGCCCATGTGGCCAAGCGTGATCTGAACATCTGCGCCGAAAGCGGCGAACAATTGCTGGAGCAAGTGCAGCGGCATCTGTTGTGGCAGGCCTACCAGAGCTTTTTTGCGGTGATTTTCTGGTACTTCCTGCTCGGTCCGGTGGCGGCACTGAGTTACCGCTTGCTGGCGCTGGCGGAGGAAAACGCCCAGAACCCGGCGGTGGCCGAACGGGCAGGGCAACTGCGTCACGCCTTCGACTGGGTGCCGGTGCGCCTGCTGGCGGCGAGCCTTGCACTGGTGGGCAATTTCGTCGCGGTCAGCCGAGTAATGCTGCACGAGCTGCTGAACTGGAACATCAGCGCTGCGCAACTGATCAACAGGGTCGGACTGGCGGCCGGGGAAATCCCGCCGGCCGCTGTCGGCCCCGAAGGCATCAACACCCTCGACTGCCTGTGGGAGTTGCTGCTGCGGGCGGCGGTGCTGTGGTATGCCGGATTTGCCCTGTGGACAGTGCTGGCGTAGGCCGTTCGAGTAATGAGGGGGGCAATCCCCCTCGTTAACCTTAAGTTACAAAACCTCCCTTCGATTTGAGCTATACAGAGATAGCGCCCGATAGTGGCTATCTGCTGTCGCCCCGCGCCTGCCAATAAAAACAAGAAAAAACCAAGGGAGACTTCCAGTGAAGAGCTTGCTCTATCCCGCCGTCTCGCTGATGAACCGCTTGAGCTTCGGCATGAAGTTCAGCCTGATCAGCGTGCTGTTCCTGGTGCCGATGCTGGTGACCAATTTCTATCTGGTGCGCGATTCCTATCGCGAATTCCAGGGCACCCGGGTGGAGCTGCAGAGCCTCGACCTGCTGGGCAGCAGCCTGACCCTGCGCCGGGATCTGGAAACCCTCAACAGTCTGGTGCAGATCAACGTCACCCTCGGTCAGTCCGGCAAGGCCGGCAATGTCGAGGTGCAGATCACCGGCCTTGAGCAAAACGTCCTGGCCCGCCTGCAAGGGCTGACGCCGATGACCGAGGATCCTGAGCAGATCAAATTCTTCGAGACCAAGCGCGATGAAATGATCGCTGCGTTCAAGAACCAACAAGCGGAAAACTCCCTGCAAAGCAAAAGTGCGCTGATCGGCAAACTGCTGGGCAATGCGCAGGTTTTCAGCCAGATCGTGGCCAGTCAGGCCGGATTGAGTCGCGACAACCAGAGCGACATTCGCCAGCTCACCGAGCTGATCACCGCGAATACGCCGGCCGTCACCCAGGCCTTGGGCGAAGGTCGGGCGATGGGTTCGTATTCATTGGGCCAGGGCTTTCTCAACAGTTCGTCGAGCACCCGTTTCGACGAGCTGCTGGTGCAGATTGAAAAACTTCAGGCCGAATATGGCCTGAAATTGCAGGACGCGCTGGGCTCCAGCAAAGCCGCCCGTGACTCCCTGAGCGCACTGGCGGATGCCAGCAAGGCGTCGTTGAAACAGGCCGGCACACTGATCGAAGAACAAGTGGTGATGGCCGAAACGCTCGACGCTCCATGGCAGGGGTTTTATGACCAGGTCACCGGGCTGATGGACCAGACCTATCAGCTCGACGACGCCACTCTGAAATTCCTCGACACCCAATTGCAGCAGCGCCTGGGGCAAAACCGCACGCACATGGTGCTGCAAGCCGTGGCGTTGTCGGTAGTGTTCGTGCTGATTTTCTATCTCTACGGCGGGTTCTACGCCTCGACTCGCGCCACCCTGAAAAACCTCGGCGCCATGATGGATAAAGTCGCGGCAGGCGACATGACAGTGAATTTCCGCGCCAACAGCCGCGATGAACTCGGCGAGTTGGGCGAAGTGTTCAACGGTACGGTGAGGAAAATCCACGACCTGATCGAACGGGTCGGCCACACCGTTGGCGAGGTCGAGCGACAGGCGGGGCAGGTGGAAAACGTCTCGGCGCGAAGCAATCAGGCGGTCGCCGGGCAGCGCACGCAGATCGAGCAAGTGGCCACCGCGATGAACCAGATGTCGGCGACATCGCTGGAGGTGGCACGCAGTGCAGCGGCAGCGGTCAGCAGCGCCCACAGCGTTAATGACGAAACCATCAGCGGTCGCGGGCTGGTGGAATCGCAGCAGGGCAGCATTGCTGCACTGGCGAGCGAAATCGATCAGTCAGTGCTGGTGATCAACCAGTTGGCCAGCGACAGCCAGGCGATCAGCCGTGTTCTGGAAGTGATCAAGAGCATCGCCGAGCAGACCAACCTGCTGGCGCTCAACGCCGCGATCGAGGCCGCGCGGGCCGGTGAGCAGGGCCGCGGTTTTGCCGTGGTCGCTGACGAAGTCCGCACGCTGGCCAAACGCACCCAGCAATCGACCGAAGAAATCGAGCAGATGATCGCCAGACTCCACGGCGGCGTCGGTGCGGCAGTAAAGGCCATGGGTGTCAGCCATCAGATGGCCAGCGGCACGGTGGGGCAGTCGGAGAAAGTCCAGCAGGCGCTGGAAAACATCCTCGGCGCTGTCGGCATGATCGTCGACCAGAACCAGCAGATCGCCGCCGCCGTCGAGCAGCAGACCGCCGTCGCCCACGATATCGACCAGAACATCGTCGAGATCAACCGTGCCGGCGAGCGCACCGCAGAAGGCGCGCACCAGACCGAAGATGCCAGCCGTGCGTTGTCGGCGCAGGTGGTCGAGTTGAAACAGCTGATCAGCGCGTTCCGGGTTTGAATTGACCTGCCTCCTGTGAGGCAGGTTTTTTCGGAATGGCTTGTAGTACTTTTTTGCTTAGATCTGTAAGCAAAATCCTGTTTTCCTCCAGGCGCTGGTTTTTCGTCTTCAATGAACCAAGCTCAGTTCTTTGACCACTCGGAGGAGATCGCACATGTCCGCCGCAACCCTGGGCGTCCAGGGCCTCTGCGCCCACTGCCAGACCACGCTGGTGCTCAAACCTTGGCAACTGAATGCCATTTCGATCCACGAAGCGTTCACCTGTGCCCATTGCCAGAAAAGCCTGGAATTGCGTTGCCCCAAGCAGATCAAACGTTTCCGTTCGCTCGATTCACTCGGCCTGCTGCGCGCCAGTGCGCTGGTGACGGTGTGCACCGCGCTGCTGGTGGCCCTGGTGATGGAATGGGTGGGTCTGCTCAGCGTCACCGAGCAGATGAACGGATCGCTGATCGCGATTTTCGTGTACTTCGCGGTGATTCGTTATGCCCGGCAGCGCCAGCATCTGACGCTGATTCTCGACGCGGCCAAGGCCCACGCCGACTGACTACCAGCCGAACACCTCGCAACTGTTGGCGGTACTGGCGGCAGCGAGTTGTTGCGCACTGATGTTCATCAAAGTGGCCAGTGAGTCGCAGATCGCCGGCAGATGCGCTGGCGTATTGCGAATGCCGGGGTACATGGCGGGCGCCATGTCCGGTGAGTCGGTTTCCAGCACCACCGAATCCAGTGGCAAGTCGGCCAGCACCCGGTGCATGCGCAACGCCTGCGGCCAGGTCGGTGCCCCCCCGAGGCCAAGTTTGAAACCGAGCTTGATATATTCCCGCGCTTCTTCACGGCTGCCGGCGAAGGCGTGGATGATGCCAGCGCGTTTGAGCTTGAAGCGCTTGAGCGTGGCAATCACCGCCGCATGACTGCGCCGCACATGGATCAATGCCGGCAGTTCAAAATCTGCCGCCAATTGTAGTTGTGCCTCGAAAAGCGCTTGCTGGCGTTCGCGGTCGAGGGTTTCGATGAAGTAATCCAGGCCGATTTCGCCGACCGCGCACAGCTGCCGATGACCCTTTAGCCGTGTCAGCCAATCGCCCAGAGCAAGCAGGTCTTCAGGCCGATGCTGATCGAGATAGACCGGGTGCAATCCGAACGCTGCGTACAGATCGGCATCGCTTTGCACCAGATCCCACACCCGTTGCCAGTTACCCTCATAGACCCCGAGCACCACCATCCGCCGCACCCCGAGGGCGCGGCTTTCGCTCAGCAGTGCCGCGCGGTCGGCGTCGAAGTCGGGGAAGTCCAGATGGGTGTGGCTGTCGATCAGCTCCACGGCTCAGTCCCGGTGAATACGCTGCTTGAAGGTACGGGCAATGGCTTGCACGCCAGGCTGGTAGTCCGATTGTTCGACCGCCGCCAACGCCAGTTCCAGCGCCTTGTCGGCGATCAACTGGTGCTGCTGGGCCATGGCGTTGACCGGCAGCGGCAGAAAGTCGAGCAACTGGGTGTCGCCGAATGTGCCGAGGCGCAGCGGGCGGTTTTTTAACGGGAAGTCATGCAGCGCGTCGAACACCCCCTGCAACAGTACGTAGGACGTGGTCACCAGCGCATCCGGCAAATGCCCGAGGCGTTGCAGGAGTTCTTCCATCAACTGCTTGCCGCACTCGCGGCTGAAGGACTCGGCGTGTTCGATCAGCACTTCGCCCTTGAACCCGGCCAGGGCTTGTTTGAAACCGGCGGCACGTTCCTGGCTGATGCTCAGTTCCGGGCGGGCGCCCAGCAGCACGATCTGTTTCGGCTGCGGGTCGAGCAGGCTTTCGGTCAGGTGCAGGCTGGCTTCGCGGTCATCGCTGACCACCGAGCAGAAATGTTCGGCATCCATCACCCGGTCGATGGCAATGATCGGCAGGCCCTTGGCCTGCAACTGACGATAACTGTCGTCACCGGCCGGCAGGCAACTGGCGACGATCAACGCATCGCAGCGCCGGGCGCGGAACAGTTGCAGCAGCTGCCGTTCGCTGTCCGGCGCATCGTCGGAGCTGGCGATCAGCAACTGATAACCTCGCGCACGGGCACCTTGCTCCAGCAGTTTGGCGATTCGCGCGTAACTGGGGTTTTCCAGATCCGGCAGGATAAAACCCAGGGTCCGGGTGTGCCGACTGCGCAGCCCGGCCGCCTGTGGATTGGGGGTAAAGCCGTGCAGATCGACCACCGCCCGGACCCGCTCGACGGTGGCGGTGCTGATGCGTTGCTGTTCGGCCTTGCCGTTGATGACGTAGCTGGCGGTGGTCACGGACACTCCGGCCAACCGCGCGATATCACTGAGTTTCAACCCGGGATTTCCTTGTTTTTTCGAGCTTGCCGCGACATTTTCGCCAATCCTACCCGATTCAGGCAGGCGACCATTGTCTCAGCGCATCCGACAAGTTGGACTTCAAGGATGGGACATTATCGAGTAACGTGCCAATCAATCTAGATTAAACGTTTCAGCAAGCGTATTTTCTACGTTTTAGACGCCTTTGGCCGGTTCTGCCGTGAAACCGCCAAAACTGCCTCCTGAAGGGAAGCTGACAAGCGCCTAAGCTGCAACCATTCAAAACAATACCTGGCGTCACACGACGCCAAAAAGGAGATCGCATGCTCGAGCTCACTGTAGAGCAGATATCCATGGGCCAGTCGGCTGTGGATAAACCCGCCGCTTTGCAATTGCTGGCCAGTCATCTGGTCGCCGATGGTCTGGTCGCCGACGGCTACCTCTCCGGCCTGCAGGCCCGGGAGGCTCAGGGCTCGACCTTCCTCGGCCAAGGCATTGCGATCCCCCACGGCACGCCCGAAACCCGTGATCAGGTGTTCGCCACCGGCGTGCGCCTGATGCAGTTTCCCGACGGCGTGGACTGGGGCGACGGCCAGATCGTTTATCTGGCCATCGGCATCGCCGCCAAATCCGACGAACACTTGCGCTTGCTGCAACTGCTGACCCGCGCCCTCGGCGAGACCGATCTGGGCCAGGCCCTGCGCCGCGCCAGTTCGCCCGAAGCATTGCTGAAACTGCTGCAAGGCGCGCCGCAAGAGCTGGCGCTGGATGCACAGATGATCGGCCTCGGCGTATCGGCCGACGATTTCGAAGAGCTGGTCTGGCGGGGTGCGCGTCTGCTGCGCCAGGCCGATTGCGTGAGCAACGGTTTCGCCGGGGTATTGCAGCAGGTCGAAGCGCTGCCGCTGGGCGATGGCCTGTGGTGGCTGCACAGCGAGCAGACCGTAAAGCGTCCGGGGCTGGCATTCGTCACGCCGGACAAACCGATGCGTTACCTCGGCCAGCCGCTCAGCGGTCTGTTCTGTCTGGCCAGCCTCGGTGAAGCGCATCAGGCGTTGCTCGAGCGTTTGTGCGCGTTGCTGATAGAAGGTCGCGGCCATGAACTGGGCCGTGCCACCAGCAGCCGCAAAGTCCTTGAAGTGCTCGGCGGTGAGTTGCCCGCCGATTGGCCGAGTGCGCGTATCGCACTGGCCAACGCCCATGGTCTGCATGCGCGGCCGGCGAAGATCCTCGCGCAACTGGCGAAAAGTTTTGACGGCGAAATCCGTGTGCGCATCGTCGACGGTCAGGACAGCGCCGTATCGGTGAAAAGCCTGAGCAAATTGCTGAGCCTCGGCGCCCGTCGTGGCCAGGTGCTGGAAATCATCGCCGAGCCGAGCATCGCCGCCGATGCGTTGCCGGCGTTGTTGGCGGCGATCGAGGAAGGCCTCGGTGAAGAAGTCGAACCACTGCCCGCAGTCAGCCAACAGCGCGAAGTCATCGCCGACATCGCCGAAGTCCTGAGCGCCCCGGCCTCCGGCAGCCTGCTGCAAGCGATTCCCGCCGCCCCCGGCATCGCCATCGGCCCGGCGCACATTCAGGTCCAGCAAGCCATCGACTATCCGCTGCGCGGCGAGTCCGCCGCCATCGAGCGCGAGCGTCTCAAGCAAGCGCTGGCCGACGTGCGTCAGGACATTCAGGGCCTGATCGAACGCAGCAAGGCCAAGGCGATCCGCGAGATTTTCATCACCCACCAGGAAATGCTCGACGACCCGGAACTCACCGATGAAGTCGACACTCGCCTCAAGCAGGGTGAAAGCGCCGAAGCAGCCTGGATGGCCGTGATCGAGGCCGCCGCGAAACAACAGGAAGCGTTGCAGGACGCGCTGCTCGCCGAACGTGCCGCCGACCTGCGCGACATTGGTCGTCGGGTGCTGGCGCAACTGTGTGGCGTGCAGACGCCCGCCGAGCCTGAGCAACCGTACATTCTGGTGATGGATGAAGTCGGCCCGTCCGATGTGGCGCGTCTGGAACCGGCGCGGGTCGCGGGGATTCTCACCGCCCGTGGCGGCGCCACCGCGCACAGTGCAATTGTGGCTCGCGCACTGGGGATTCCGGCGCTGGTCGGTGCGGGCGCTGCCGTGTTGCTGTTGAAACCGGGCACGCCGTTGCTGCTCGACGGCCAGCGCGGTCGCCTGCATGTGGACGCGGATGCCGCTACCCTGCAACGCGCCAGCGAAGAGCGTGACACCCGCGAACAACGTCTGAAAGCCGCCGCCGAACAACGCCATCAACCGGCGCACACCACCGACGGCCACGCCGTGGAAGTGTTCGCCAACATCGGTGAAAGCGCCGGTGTGATCAGCGCGGTGGAGCAGGGCGCCGAAGGCATCGGCCTGCTGCGCACCGAACTGATTTTCATGGCCCATCCGCAGGCGCCGGACGAGGCGACTCAGGAAGCCGAATACCGCCGCGTCCTCGACGGCCTCGCCGGTCGGCCGCTGGTGGTGCGCACGCTTGATGTCGGCGGCGACAAACCGCTGCCGTATTGGCCGATCGCCAAGGAAGAAAACCCGTTCCTCGGTGTGCGCGGGATTCGCCTGACCTTGCAGCGTCCGCAGATCATGGAAGCGCAGTTGCGCGCCTTGCTGCGTTCGGCGGACAACCGTCCGTTGCGGATCATGTTCCCGATGGTCGGCAGCGTTGAAGAGTGGCGTCAGGCCCGCGACATGACCGAACGCCTGCGTCTGGAAATCCCGGTTCCCGATCTGCAACTGGGGATCATGATCGAAGTGCCGTCCGCCGCACTGCTGGCGCCGGTGCTGGCCAAAGAGGTGGACTTCTTCAGCGTCGGCACCAACGACCTGACCCAGTACACCCTGGCCATCGACCGGGGTCATCCGACCTTGTCCGCCCAGGCTGACGGCTTGCACCCGGCGGTGCTGCAGCTGATCGACATCACCGTGCGCGCGGCCCATGCCCATGGCAAATGGGTCGGTGTGTGCGGCGAACTGGCGGCGGATCCGCTGGCGGTGCCGGTGCTGGTCGGCCTCGGTGTGGATGAATTGAGCGTCTCCGGGCGCAGCATCGCCGAGGTCAAGGCACGCATCCGCGAACTCAGCCTGACCCAGGCTCAAACCCTTGCTCAACAAGCCCTGGCCGTGGGCAGCGCCAACGAAGTGCGCGCATTAGTGGAGGCCCTGTAATGGCCAAGATTCTCACCCTGACCCTCAACCCGGCGCTGGACCTCACGGTGCAGTTGCCACGCCTTGAGGCCGGTCAGGTCAACCGCAGCGACGAGATGCACACCCACGCCGCCGGCAAGGGCGTCAACGTTGCGCAAGTGCTGGCCGACCTCGGTCATCAACTGACGGTCAGCGGCTTTCTCGGCGAAGACAATCTGCAAGCGTTCGAAACCCTGTTCGCCAAACGCGGTTTCACCGATGCGTTTATCCGGGTGCCCGGCGAGACCCGCAGCAACATCAAGGTCGCTGAGCAGGATGGACGCATCACCGACATCAACGGCCCGGGGCCGGTGGTCGGCGTAGTGGCGCAACAGGCGTTGCTGGAGCGTCTGGTGCAGATCGCGCCGGGGCATGACGCGGTTGTAGTTGCGGGCAGTTTGCCGCGCGGGGTCAGTGCGCAGTGGTTGCGTGAACTGGTCGAGCGCTTGAAGGCGTTGGGCCTGAAAGTCGCCCTGGACACCAGCGGCGATGCCTTGCGTGTGGCGCTCAAGGCCGGCCCGTGGCTGATCAAGCCGAACACTGAAGAGCTGGCCGACGCGCTGGGCTGTGAAGTGCTGTCCCACGCGTCTCAGGCCGAAGCAGCCAATCGGCTGCACGCTCAGGGCATTGAGCATGTGGTGATTTCCCACGGCGCCGACGGTGTGAACTGGTTCAGCGTCGGCTCGGCGCTGCATGCGACACCGCCGAAGGTCAGCGTCGCCAGCACGGTCGGTGCCGGCGATTCGTTGCTGGCCGGCATGCTCCACGGTCTGCTCAGCGCCGACACGCCGGAGCAAACCCTGCGCACTGCTACGGCGATTGCGGCGCAGGCGGTGACCCAGATCGGATTCGGTATTCACGATGCTGCGCAACTGACGCAGCTCGAACAGGGCGTGCGCGTGCGCCCCCTGACAGAACAATAAGAGGGTTTGTCATGAAGTTAGCCATTGTCACGGCCTGCCCGAACGGCATGGTCACCAGTGTGCTGTGCGCCCGGTTGCTGGATGCCGCGGCCCAGCGTCAGGGCTGGAGCACCAGCGTCGAAGTGGTGGATGCGGCGCACCCGGAACGCGAGTTGTCGGCGGCCACCATCGAGGCCGCCGAGTGGGTGTTGCTGGTCGCCACCGGAACTGTGGACATGACCCGGTTCATCGGCAAGAAAGTCTTTCGGATCGCGCCGGCGCAAGCCCTGCAGGATGTCGAAGACGTGCTGCGGCGTGGTGCGGTCGAGTCCGAGGTATATGTCGCTGACGAAACGCCGTCCGTGGCTGCCAGCGCCAATGCGCCGCGTCTGGTCGCTGTCACCGCGTGCCCGACCGGCGTCGCCCACACCTTCATGGCCGCCGAAGCCTTGCAGCAAGCCGCCAAGCGTCTGGGCTACGACCTGCAGATCGAAACCCAGGGCTCGGTCGGCGCGCGAAATCCGTTGAGCGCAACCGCGATTGCCGAGGCTGACGTGGTGCTGCTGGCGGCTGACATCGAAGTCGCCACCGAGCGTTTCGCCGGCAAGAAAATCTATCGCTGTGGCACCGGGATTGCGTTGAAACAGTCCGAAGCCACGCTGAAAAAAGCCCTGGCCGAAGGTGTCGTGGAAAACGCTGCCGGCGACGCAAAAGTCCCGGCCAAGCAAGAGAAAAGCGGCGTCTACAAACACCTGCTGACTGGCGTGTCGTTCATGCTGCCAATGGTGGTGGCGGGCGGTCTGATGATCGCCTTGTCGTTCGTGTTCGGCATCACCGCGTTCAAGGAAGAAGGCACGCTGGCGGCGGCGCTGATGCAGATCGGTGGCGAGACCGCGTTCAAATTGATGGTGCCTTTGCTGGCCGGTTACATTGCCTGGTCGATTGCCGACCGTCCCGGACTCGCGCCGGGGATGATCGGCGGTTTGCTGGCGAGCACCCTGGGCGCCGGTTTCATCGGCGGGATCGTCGCCGGATTTATCGCCGGCTACGCGGCCAAGGCGATCAGTCGGTATGTGGCGCTGCCGCAAAGCCTGGAAGCGCTGAAACCGATTCTGATCATCCCGTTGTTCGCCAGTCTGTTCACCGGGCTGGTGATGATTTACGTGGTCGGCAAACCGGTGGCCGGGATGCTCGCGGCGCTGACGCATTTTCTCGACAGCATGGGCACCACTAACGCAATTCTGCTCGGTGTGCTGCTGGGCGGCATGATGTGCGTCGACCTCGGCGGGCCGATCAACAAGGCTGCCTATGCATTCTCGGTGGGGCTGCTCGCCTCGCAGAGTTACGCACCGATGGCCGCGACCATGGCCGCCGGCATGGTGCCGCCGATCGGTCTGGGCATTGCCACGTTCATCGCCCGACGCAAGTTCGCCCAGACTGAACGCGAGGCGGGTAAAGCGGCGCTGGTGCTGGGACTGTGCTTCATCTCCGAAGGGGCGATTCCGTTTGCGGCGAAAGACCCGTTGCGGGTGATCCCGGCGAGCATTGCCGGCGGTGCGTTGACCGGTGCGTTGTCGATGTATTTCGGCTGCAAACTGATGGCGCCCCACGGTGGCCTGTTCGTGCTGGCGATTCCGAATGCGATCAACCATGCGCTGTTGTACCTGCTGGCGATTGTCGCGGGCAGCCTGCTGACGGCGGTGGTGTACGCGCTGGTCAAACGACCGGAAGCCGTGGAACTGGCGCTGGAGCCCGCGAAGGCGTGAGGTGTCACACCCCTTTCATCTAGCAGTGCTTAAGTTTTCCTTTTTTCAGGGAGAACACCATGAGCGATTTCAATCCCGGTCGCCGGCGCGTGATGCAAGCCGTCGGTGCCGGACTGCTGATGCCGGGGCTGGCGCCGGCCGTGATCGCGTCGGTCAAGGATCGACCGCAACTCACTGACGGCGTGCAATCCGGCGACTTGCAGGGCGACCGGGCGATGATCTGGAGCCGCGCCGACCGCCCGGCGCAGATGGTGGTGGAGTGGGACACCCGCAGCCAGTTCCGTCATCCGCGCCGGGTCGTCTCGGCGCTGGCCGATGCCCGTAGCGATTTCACCGTCCGCGTCGAACTCACCGGGCTGCCCGCCGATCAGGCGATTTTCTACCGCGTGTATTTCAAGGACGCCCGCACCGGCGTCGCCAGTGAACCGTGGCTTGGCCATTTGCGCAGCGCACCGACGGCGCGGCGCAATATCCGTTTTGTCTGGAGCGGCGACACCGTCGGCCAGGGCTTCGGCATCAACCCCGATATCGGCGGCATGCGCATCTATGAAGCGATGCGCATGCGCCTGCCGGACTTCTTTATCCACAGCGGCGACACCATCTACGCCGACGGCCCGGTGCCGGCGCAACTGACCACCGAGGGTGGCCGGATCTGGCGCAACCTCACCACCGAAGCCAAGAGCAAGGTTGCCCAGACCCTCGACGATTATCGCGGCAATTACCGCTACAACCTGATGGACGAAAACGTCCGTCGCTTCAACGCCGAAGTGCCGCAGATCTGGCAGTGGGACGACCATGAAGTGGTCAACAACTGGTCGCCGGGCAAGCAGCTCGACGAGCGTTATCAGGAAAAAAATATCCACACCCTGGTCGGACGTGCGCGTCAGGCCTGGCTCGAATATTCGCCGATGCGTTTGCAGGCCGCCGATGGCGGCGGGCGTATCTATCGCAAGCTGAGTTATGGGCCGATGCTCGATGTGTTCGTGCTCGACATGCGCAGCTATCGCGGGGCCAACGACGACAATCTCGGGGCGGAAAAACCGTTCCTCGGGCGCGAGCAACTGAACTGGCTCAAGCGCGGATTGAAGGCGTCGAAAGCCCAGTGGAAAGTCATCGCCGCCGACATGCCGATCGGTCTCGGTGTGCCGGATGGCGAGGTCAGTCCCGGTGTTGCGCGCTGGGAAGCGGTGGCCAACGGCGATCCTGGCCCGGCTCAGGGGCGCGAACTGGAAGTGGCCGAATTGCTCGGGTTCCTGCGGGCACATCAGGTGCGCAATTTCGTGTTCCTGACGGCGGATGTGCATTACTGCGCGGCGCATCATTACCACCCGGATCGAGCGGCATTCCAGGATTTCGAACCGTTCTGGGAGTTTGTCGCAGGACCGTTGAACGCCGGCAGTTTCGGCCCCAACCCGCTGGACAAGACCTTCGGCCCGCAAGTGGTGTTTCAGAAAGCGCCACCGACGCAAAACGCTTCACCGTTTGCCGGTTTTCAGTTTTTCGGCGAGGTGAACATCGAGGGGCAGAGCGGGGAGATGAGCGTGGTGTTGCGGGATCTGGAGGGTGTTGCGGTGTTCGAGCAGAAACTGCAGCCCGTCTGAATCCAGTGCTGAACCTGTGGGAGCTTGGTTGCTCCCACAGGGGATTCAGGTGGATCAATAAACGTCGCGACGATAGCGACCCTGTTCGATCAGACGTTCGACTTCGGCGGCGCCCAGCACTTCATTGAGCACCTGACCCACGCCCGACGCCATGCCTTGAAGGCTGCCGCAGATGTAGATCACTGCACCGTCCGCCAGCCATTTCTTCAACTCGCCGGCCGATTCGCGCAGGCGATCCTGGACGTAAATCTTTTCGGCCTGATCCCTTGAGAACGCCAGATCCAGTCGTTCCAGATCGCCATTGATCAACCACTCTTCCAGCTCCGCACGACAGAGGAAATCGTGCTCGCGATTGCGCTCGCCAAACAGCAGCCAGTGACGCTGCTGATTGTCGGCGATCCGCGCCTTGAGCAAGCTGCGCAGCCCGGCAAGGCCGGTGCCGTTGCCCAGCAGGATCATCGGCACCGCAGCGTTCGGCAGATGGAAACCGCTGTTGCGGCGGACCCGCAGGCTGATGCTGCCGCCGACCGGAGCATGCTCGGTCAGCCAGCCGGAGCCAATGCCGAGGCTGCCGTCGGCATGCTGTTCCTGACGCACGATCAGTTCCAGCACGCCGTCGGCGGCAATCGAGGCGATCGAGTATTCGCGCATGGCCAGCGGCACCATCGCATCGACCAGCGCTTGAGCATGCAGGCCGACCAGATGGGCGCGGTGCTCGGGCAATTGGCGGCTGGCGAGGGCCACTTCCAGCGGCTCTTGCAGGCCGTTGACCTTGACGCTGGTTTCACCACGGATGCCGAGGCCGTCGAGGAAATGTTCGATGGCCCACGGGCAGTTGCGCGGCAGCACTTCCACCAGGTCACCGGCCAGCCAGCTGCGAGAAGTCGGCGCGGTCAGGCCGAGCAGGAAGACCGGGGCGCCGCTGCTGTCCGGATTCATCAGCTCACGGCGTACCAGCGTCCAGTTCTCGTAGCTCGGCGCCTGCCAGGTGTCGACCGGCGCTTGCCCGGTGATCAGGCCGAGCTGGGTTTGCCAGTGACGCAGCGCGTAAGGGTCGCCGCTATCGACTTCTACCGGGGCGAACAGGGTTTTGCCGCCGTGTTCGCCCAGCCATTGATGCAGGCGTCGGGCGAAACCGCAGAAGTGCTGATACTGACGGTCGCCGAGGCCGAGCACCGCGTAGTTGAGGCTGTCGAGGGTCGAGGCGTTCTTCAATACCTTGCGCTCGAAACCGCGAGCGCTGTCCGGCGCGTCGCCGTCGCCGAAGGTGCTGACTACGAACAGCGCGTTGTTCGATTCGCGCAGATCCTGCTCGCTGACATTCGCCAGCGGCTGCACCTTCACCGGCAATCCGGCGGCCTGCAACTGGCCGGCGGTCTGCCACGCCAGTTGCTCGGCAAAACCGCTCTGGCTGGCGAAGCCGATCAGCCACGCGGGGGTATCGCCAGCCGGTTGGTCGAGGCCTTTGCGCGCATCCTTGATCTGCTTTTTCTTGCGGCGGCGATCCAGGTACAGCAGCCAGCCGGTGATGAAGAACAGCGGCATCAAGACGGCTGCGACGGTCACGATGATCCGCCCGACCAGCCCGAAATAGCTGCCGACGTGCAGCGCGTAAATGCTGGTCAGCAATTGCGCCTTGAAGCTCTTGTCGGCGTAGCGGTCGACCCGTTTGACGACGCCGGTGGCCGGGTCGAGGGTGATCTGGTTCAGTGCGCGGTCATGGGGCGAGCTGTCGAGCAGGTAGAACACGGTCGCCGGTTGGCCGGCCACCGGCGGCATGCGGATGTTGTAGGAAGCGAGGCCCGGGCCTGCGGTGCTGTAGATGCTGACCCACATGGCGGCGTAATCGGCAGTCGGCGCCGGACCTTCGGGGGCCGGGCCACGACCGCCGCGCACGCGCTCGTTTTGCGGCGCGTCGGAAAGCAATTTGGTCAGGCCTTTGTTGTACCACTCGTAGGACCAGGAGAGTCCGGTCAGCGCCAGCAACAGGTAAACCAGCATGCACCAGGTGCCGAACACCGAGTGCAGATCCCAATTGAAGCTGCGACCCTTTTTCTTCCAGTCGAGGGTCAGCCACACGCGCCAGCTGTTCCACTGGCGCGGCCACCGCAGGTACAGGCCGGACAGGCAGAAGAACAGCAGCATCAGGGTGCAGGCGCCGGTGATGTTGCGACCGGTATCGCCCATGGCGAGGAACCGGTGCAGTTGCAGCATCAGGCCGAAGAAGTCCTGGCCGGTGGCCTCGCCCTTGAACTCGGCGGTGTAGGGATCGAAGTAGCGCATCTCGCCCCGGCGCTCGCCTTTGGGCGGGGTGAACCAGACGCGCCCGGCGCTGCCGCTTTCGGTCTCGACCGAGAGCATCGAGACTTTCTTGCCCGAGGCGGCTTCGATCTGCGCCACCAGATCGGCGGGTGGCAGGACGCCGGCGACCTGTTTCTCGACCTGCAACACGGAGGGGTTGAGGGCTTTGAGAATTTCGTCCTGAAACGAATAGGCAGCGCCGGTGATGCCCATCAGGGCCAGCACCAGCCCGGCAGTGATGCCAAAAAACCAGTGCAACTGGAACAGGGTTTTCTTCAACACGTTGCTTGCCTTGTCCGTTCGGAGGTTGTGTTCACGGCGTGCATTATGCCGTGGCCTATCGAGAAACGTTCTTTATTACGCACAAAAGCCCCGCTCAAATGAATGAACGGGGCCCGGTGCTTCCGGCTTCTATCAGAAGTGGAAGTTGGTGCTCAGCAATGCCGTACGGCCCGCCGCCTGGTTGGCGAAGTGGGTCGAGAAGGCCTTGTCGTAGTAGGTCTCGTTGGTCAGGTTCTGCACGTTCAGTTGCAGGTCGACGTTCTTGCTCAGCTTGTACGCCGCCATCGCGTCGTAGCGAACGTAGGAATCGACCATGGTGGTGTTGGCCACGTTGCCGAACACGTCATCCACGTAGAACGCACCGCCACCGATGGTCAGCTTCGGCGTGACCTGGTAAGTGGTCCACAGGCTGGCGCTGTTTTTCGGCGTGTTGGGCAGCTCGTTACCGTTGTTGGCCTTGTTGGCCGGCAGGTCACCACCGTCCACTTGCTCGCTGTCCATGTAGGCGTAACCGGCGAACACTTGCCATTTGTCGGTGATCTTGCCGCTGGCCGACAGCTCGATACCTTGAACGCGGGTCTTGCCGGCGTTTTCGTACGAGGTGGTATCGACTTGGACACGCGCGTTTTCTTTCTCGGTGCGGAAGATGTCGGCGGTCAGCGACAGGCGATCGTTCAGCAGATCCCACTTGGTACCGATTTCGTAGTTCTTGGTGGTTTCCGGCTCCATGTCGCTCTTGAGCAGGTTTCCGTTGCGATCCGGCGTGCCGCCCAGCGGGTTGCCTTCCTGACCTTCACCCAGGGTGTTGCCCGGCGGTGTGGCGGAAGTTGCGTAGGACGCATAGATGCTGCCGTTCTCTGCCGGCTTGTAGACGATGCCGAACTGGCCGGTGACGAATTCGCTGGTATCCGAACCTTTGGAGGTGGTGGTGCCAGCGTTGGTGTAAGTCTTGTAGCCGGTTTCGAAGTGGTCGTAACGCAGGCCCATGTTCACCAGCCATTGCTCAGACAGCTCCAGGGTGTCGAACGCATACAGCGCGTAGGTATCGGACTGGGTGTCGGTGCCGGCGTAGTTGCGCGAGATTGCGCCGTTCCACGGATCGTTCGGGTTCGGGTTCGACAGCGAGGTGCAGTTGTAGCCGCTGGCAGCACCGATCAGGCCCGGGTTGCAGTTGGTGGTCACGGCCGAGGTGCGCGGCGTGGTGTCGGTGTTGACGTTGTAAGAGGATTTGCTGCTTTCCTCACGGGTGTATTCGACACCGGTGGAGAAGCTGTTCTTGAAGCCGGCAACGTAGAAGTTGCCGAACAGGTCGGTCTGGTTGGTGGTGGTCTCGGTGTTGCTCACGCGAGTGTTCGCACGACGCCAGACGCTGCCGTTGTTGACGTTGCCCTTGCTGTCGTCCGGCTGGGTCAGGATGTAATCCTGCATGCTGGTGCCGTGACGCAGGGTGTTCTTGATGGTCAGCGAGTCGCTCAGGTCATGCTCGATGGCGAAGGTCGCGGTGTCGGTGCGGCCCTTGCGGAAGTCGCGGTCCAGACCGTAGAAATTGCTGTGATCGCCGCCGGCGTACGGCTTGTCCGGGTTGGACTTGGTGCGCACCGCCGAGCCGCCGGCAGGGATGGTGTAAGGAATGCCCGAATCCGGGGTGTCATTGCTTTCGAGATGGTAGTAGTCGAGGTTGACGCGGGTGTCGGTGCCCAGGCCGAAGGCCAGGGACGGCGCGATGCCCCAACGGTCGTAGTCGACCTTGTCGCGACCGGCGACGTTGCTCTCGTGGCTCATCAGGTTCAGACGACCGGCAGCGGTGTCGCTGAACTGGTAGTTGCCATCCATGGTGTAGCGCTGGGTCTGGTCGGAGCCCCAGGTGAAGCCACCGTCGAACGAATTGCCCAGGTGCGCTTTCTTGCTCACCAGGTTGATGCTGCCGCCCGCCGCGCCGCGACCGCCGATGGCGGAGTTCGGGCCCTTGCTGACTTCGATGTTTTCCACGGCGAAGATTTCGCGGCTCTGGGAGCCGGTGTCGCGCACGCCGTCGAGGTAAGTGTCGCCCTGGGCGTCGAAACCGCGGATGAACGGACGGTCGCCCTGCGGGTTGCCGCCTTCACCGGCACCGAAGGTGATGCCCGGCACGGTGCGCAGTGCGTCCTGCATGTTCAGGGCGCCGGTGTCTTTGAGTACCTGTTGCGGAATGACGGTGACCGAGCGCGGCGTGTCGACCAGCGGCGCGGTGTACTTGGGCGAGGAGGCTTTCTCGACCTGGTAGGACGTCGAGTCCTGGGCTTCGCCGGTGATGGCGGTGGCGTCCAGGGCGATGGCATTGCCGGTGGCTTTACTGTCGGTTTTTTCGGCGGCGAACACCATGTGGCCTGCGGAGCCGGCGGTAATTGCCACGCCGATGGCGGAAGCGAGCAGACGCGGTGAACTGACCGGTAATTGTGCGGGTTGACGTGCCATTTTTATTCCCCTCCCCAAGGATTTGAGGCGGCGAAATATAGGGTAAACAGGTATTCGTATCAATTGCGAAACATTGTTATTCGCACTGAATTTACATTCTTTACAATTTAACCTTACGGTTTTTGCCAGTTCATTCGTCTAGCGGGTTTTACACAGCCAATAAGAATCAATACCATTGGCATCCTTTTGTCATCTGGTGACGTCGCCATGCTCCTGCACATCCCCGCTCTGTTTGAGAAAGACGAAGTGCGGCGCATCCGCGAGGCTCTGGAACAAGCCGACTGGGCTGATGGAAAGATCACCGCCGGCTATCAATCGGCCAAGGCCAAGCACAATCTGCAGTTGCCGGAAGGCCATCCACTGGCCAAAGAGATTGGCGCGGCGATGCTTGAGCGCCTGTGGAAAAATCCGCTGTTCATGTCCGCCGCGCTGCCGCACAAAGTGTTCCCGCCGTTACTCAACTGCTACACGGCGGGCGGCAGTTTCGATTTCCACATCGACAACGCCGTGCGCCAGCCCAAGGGCAGTATCGAGCGCGTACGCACCGACCTGTCCGCCACGCTGTTTTTCAGCGAGCCCGAGGACTACGACGGCGGCGAACTGGAAATCCAGGACACTTTCGGCACCCAGCGGGTGAAACTGCCCGCCGGCGACATGGTGCTGTACCCCGGCACCAGCCTGCACAAGGTCAACGCGGTCACTCGTGGTGCGCGTTATGCCTCGTTCTTCTGGACCCAGAGCCTGGTGCGAGAGGACAGCCAGCGCGCCTTGCTGTTCGAGATGGACGGTGCGATCCAGCAACTGACCCACGACATGCCCGATCACCCTTCGCTGATCCGCCTTACCGGCACCTATCACAACCTCTTGCGCCGCTGGGTCGAGGTGTAAGTGGCGGACTTTCGGTTGCGTCGCGAAGAAGTCCTCGACGGCGAACGCCTCACGGCCATGCTCGAAGAAAGTCCTGCCCGCGCGGCTCAGGCAATTCTGCTGGCGGCGGGTGAGGGCGTGCTGGAGGCGCAGGCGCTGCTCGGGCAGATCCTGCTCGATGGCCACGGGATTGCTCAGGATCAGCCGTTGGCATTGCGCTGGTTTGAGATTGCTGCAGGGCAAGGTCATCTGATGGCGCGCAACATGCTCGGTCGCTGCCATGAACACGGATGGGGTTGTGTGGCGGACGCAGCAGTTGCCGCCAGGCATTATCGCGTTGCAGCAGATGAAGGGCTGGATTGGGCGATGTACAACTTCGCCAATCTGCTCGCAACCGGACGCGGTGTAGCGGTCGATCATCTTCAGGCCATGGCGTTGTATCAACGCGCTGCCGAGGCCGGTCATGCCAAGTCGATGAACTTGCTCGGGCGTTATCTGGAGGAAGGGCAAGTGTGCCCGTCGGATCCGGCAGCGGCCCGTGACTGGTATCGACGTTCGGCCGAAGGCGGAGACTTTCGCGGGCAGTTCAGCCACGCGGCAGTACTGGCGGCGGAGGGGCGCGTTGATGATGCGTTGGTCTGGCTGAAGAAAGCGCTGACCGGCGGCAACCTGAACTTCCTGCGAGTGGCCAGCCAGACGTTGGCAAGCGCAACCGATCCGCGAATCCAGGCACTGGCGCAGGCCTACGCTCGTCGTTGCGCCGAGTTACAGAACACCTGAATCGCAGCCACAAAAAAGCCCATGACACGTCATGGGCTTTTTGCATTACGCCAGCATCGCTTACACGTAGAACGACTTCAGCGGCGGAAAGCCATTGAACTCGACGGCGCTGTAGCTGGTGGTGTACGCACCGGTCGACAGCCAGTACAGGCGATCACCGATCGCCAGGTTCAGCGGCAGGCCGTACTTGTAGTTTTCGTACATGATGTCGGCGCTGTCGCAGGTCGGGCCGGCGATCACGACTTCTTCCATCTCGCCTTTCTTCTCGGTCCAGATCGGGAACTTGATCGCTTCGTCCATGGTTTCGATCAGGCCCGAGAACTTGCCCACATCGGTATAAACCCAACGCTCGACGGCGGTGCGGGATTTACGGGCGACCAGCACCACTTCACTGACCAGGATACCGGCGTTGGCGATCAGCGAACGGCCTGGCTCCAGAATGATTTCCGGCAGGTCATCACCGAAGTCTTCCTTGAGGAAGCGGATGATTTCTTCGGCATAGGTTTCCAGGCTGTTGGTGCGGGTGATGTAGTTGGCCGGGAAGCCTCCGCCCATGTTGATCAGCTTCAGGTGGATGCCGTCTTCTTCTTTCAGGCGCTCGAAAATCACTTTGACCTTGGCGATCGCCGCGTCCCAGACGCTGATGTCACGCTGTTGCGAACCAACGTGGAACGAGATGCCGTACGGCACCAGGCCCAGGTCACGGGCGAGGATCAGCAGGTCCATGGCCATGTCGGTCTGGCAGCCGAATTTGCGCGACAGTGGCCAGTCGGCCGTGGTCGAGCCTTCGGTCAGGATGCGCACATAGACTTTGGCGCCCGGTGCGGCCTTGGCGATGTTGCGCAGGTCGGCTTCCGAGTCGGTGGCGAACAGACGCACGCCCTTCTCATAGAAGTAGCGAATGTCCTTGGATTTCTTGATGGTGTTGCCGTAGCTGATCTGATCCGCGCTGACGCCACGGCTCAGCACTTTGTCCAGCTCATAGATCGAGGCGATGTCGAAGCTCGAACCCTTCTCTTTGAGCAGGTCGATGATCTCGACGGCCGGGTTGGCCTTGACCGCGTAGTAGACCTTGGCGAATTCGAAACCGGCGCGCAGGTCATCGTAAGCCTGGGCGATCATCGCGGTGTCGATCACCACGAACGGGGTTTCCTGTTTGTCGGCGAACGCCTTCATTTTCTGAAAGGTTTCGCGCGCGAAATAGTCTTCGACCTGGATCGACATACTTGGGACTCCTAGTGGCAAACGTCGTTAATCAATGGGTGCAAATGAACGTCCTCCGTATCCCCACTTTGGTTCGCCTACTTCCCAAGGCATGTCGCCGAAAGCAAAAAGGCCATGGGAAATGTAGTCTTTCTTTCCCTTGGCCTTGCTGTCTCGTCGTCAGTACTTGAGCCGGATGGATCGTTTCCAGCATGGACGTTCGGCGCGAACTTTAGGGCGTGAGGGGCCTGAGATCAACTAAAAATGTCGCGTTTTTGCACGCTTCTGACGTACGTCGCGGATATCACTCTTTGTACCCGACCGAGATGACGGCCAGATGTTCCGCAATAAATTTCAGGTGTTAAAAATACCTGCACGTTCGAAGCTGATGAGTGCCAAATCAAGGGTAAGTGTGATCGCTTCAATATCGGCGACGTTGGCTGCTAGAGAAGGATCAGGGGTGGTTTTTGGTAGTTTGGTAAGGCTCGTTTGAGGAGGTTCTGCGGGCGCTGCTGTTGAGATTTTTTTCCGCTCTGTGAGGGGAACGAAACCAGACAGTTCTTTGGGGAAGCGAGCTTGCTCGCGAAGATATTTTCACCGTCGGCGTCATTGCTAAATGACATTTCGTCTTCGCGAGCAAGCGCTCGCTCCTATAGGGCCGCGTTTTACCTCTCCACAGTCTCCACGGGCAAGACGATATTGATCTTCGTCCAACGTGAACGACTCGAACTCGGATACACGAGCAGGCAGCGACCTCGAGCCCGTGCAGGCAACCAAGAAATAATCCTTGATAAATAAGCAGTTATATATTTCTGCGATTTCGACTGTCAGAGTTGACAGGTGGCAGTCGAGGTGGTGTGGAGTACGTTATGTTCTCAGCTACTTCGGAGACTCAGATAATGAACGTGAATATGAAAGGAAATGAAACAGTAACGGCGCAACGCAATCCAGACTTTCCAGATGATGGACCACATGTCAGTGCAGTATTTTCAGCACCTATGGCTGAGCTGATATATATGGAGCAGGAAGTTGCGGCAGGTAGAGATTATCCTGGCATTTATTGGTGTGGGAGTAACTTTAGGTTAGGGCGCTGGGGAGGGTATTTTGGGTTGCAAACTAATGGTGGTGCTGTCATTGGTGGTGTGCCTTATTATAATAATAATATTTGTTCCGTTTGGGGTGTGGGGGGGGTCAATCCTGAGCTGGAGTATGGGGTTGAGGGATTGTACAGTGACATTTTTACGGGGGAGGGAGTAGGTCTGCATACTTCTCATGCGATGCCTTGGAAAGCTGGCTATGTGTATGCGACAGTTTTGCGCAGATGGTATCGGCCAGGAGACAGCTTTACGCGAGTTGCGACGTTTATGTATTCCTACGAAACAGGGAAGTGGACGCACTTTTCAACTATTAAGATTCCAGAGGGAAATGTGTCATTTGTGAATCCTACTACTGCGGGATTTCTAGAACGGTTTGGTGGAAGTGCTACGCGTTATGATGGCTTTTGGGGACCGTCCTACCGCATGAGTGCTGATGGGGTGTGGGAAAAACCGCTTTACTTCGAGGGGGCAGCAGGAGGTAATAGGCCTTGGACGTGGGATATTGTTCCTGATGGGGATCAGGCACTAGGTCGAGTGCAGGTGGTATGTGGTGGGACTAATTCAAATACTGAAAACTACAAAAAGGTCAACGTGCAGCCACACAGTGACAAGCCGGCTCCTGTGGATAATAAAATTGCTGTTATGGGGATGAATGCCCGCTATCAAAATGATGGAGTTTATGTCGAATGGGTAACTGATGATGGCCGAACCCCACAGTTTAGTCACTTGTTGCGGGTGCATACGGGCAGTGCGACAGGTCCTGTAATAGCAAGTAATACTGACTTTTTTCCGGAAAAGCGCTCTGCTGCATTTGCTATGGGCAAACCACAAGAGGAGTGTTATGTAAGTCTGGTGTTGACCGATATTTTCAATCAGCAATCGAACTATGGGTATACGAAATTATTGTAGTTTTCGGGGTTTCCTGTATTTGAGGTTTAAAGTAATTTGCTGGGTTTCGGGGTTTTTCGGTGTCGATACGCCGAAGATATTTCTTTGGTCGTAACCAATTTGGATGTTCTAAATGTATCGCCGCTCACTCGGCGAAGTGGCGGCGATATTTCTATATCAGGCTATTGCAGTGTCGGCTGGGGAAACAATACTGGTCTTTCCCACGCCACGTGATTTACCGGAACTCAGGTAAGCCGCAATCGACTCCTGAGTCACCTCGCCGAGGAATACTCGCTCGGCATCCATCACCGGCAACCACGCACGATTGAACTCGTACATGCGCGACAACAGGATGCGCAAATGCTCGTCGTAGGCAGCCGTGGCGTTGAACTCGCGCAGGAACTGCGCACAGGTGCCGGTCTGACGGTGCAGGTCACGACGGCGCACATAACCCAGTGCCTTGTTCTCGGCGTCAGTGACGACGACATAGCGACGGTCATGTTCGTCCATCAATTCCAGCGCATCGGCCACTGGCGTTTCAGGGCTGACCGACGGCGCATTGTCCGCGGCGTCCTCGGCTTTCACCAGCAGCAGACGTTTGAGAGTGCTGTCCTGGCCGACGAAGTTGCTGACGAAGTCATCTGCCGGATGGGCGAGCAGAGTGTCCGGATGGTCGATCTGCAGCAGCTTCCCGGCGCGGAAGATCGCGATCTTGTCGCCGAGCTTGATCGCTTCGTCGATGTCGTGGCTGACCATGATCACGGTCTTGTTCAGCGCGCGCTGCATCTCGAAGAACTCGTTCTGGATCATCTCGCGGTTGATCGGGTCGACCGCGCCGAACGGTTCGTCCATCAGCAACAGCGGTGCATCCGCCGCCAACGCACGGATCACGCCGATCCGTTGCTGCTGGCCACCGGACAGTTCGCGCGGGTAGCGATGCAGATACTGCTTGGGCTCAAGCTTGATCATGCTCATCAGTTCGCGGGCGCGGTCGTGGCATTTCTGTTTGTCCCAGCCGAGCAGTTTCGGCACCACGACAATGTTCTCTTCGATGGTCATGTTCGGGAACAGACCGATCTGCTGGATCACGTAGCCGATGTTGCGACGCAGGGTCACTTCGTCGAGGTCGGTGGTGTCCTCGCCGTTGATCAGGATCTTGCCCGAGGTCGGCTTGATCAGGCGGTTGATCATTTTCAGCGTGGTGCTTTTGCCGCAACCCGATGGCCCGAGGAACACACAGATTTCGCCTTCATTGACGGTCAGGCTTACCGAGTCCACGGCTTTCACATCTTTGCCGTTGCTTTGGAAGGTCTTGCTGAGGTTTTGAAGTTCGATCATTTGAGGAGTCCTTTTGGAGTCAGCGAACGTTGCAGCCACTGCAAAATGAGGTCGGCGAAGATCGCCAGAAGACTGACCAGCAGCGCGCCGACGATGAGCATCGACATGTCGCTGCGGCTGATGGAGGCGAGGATCAGCACGCCGAGACCACCGGCGCCGATGGTCGCGGCGATGGTCATCACACCGATGTTCATCACCACCGCAGTGCGCACGCCGGCGAGGATCACCGGCACGGCGATCGGCAACTCGACCATGCGCAGGCGCTGGCCGAAGGTCATGCCGATGCCGCGTGCGGCTTCACGGATGCCCGGCTCGACGCCGGTCAGGGCGAGGTAGGTGTTGCGCATGATCGGCAGCAATGAATAAAGGAACACGGCGGTGATCGCCGGCATCGGGCCGAGGCCCTGGCCGAATTTCGAGTAGAACGGCAGCAGCAGGCCGAACAGGGCAATCGACGGCACGGTCAGCAGCACCGTGGCGCTGGCCTGCAAGGGACCGGCGAGGCTCGGGAAGCGTGTCATCAGGATGCCCAGCGGCACGCCGATGAGAATCGCCAGGCTGACGGCGATGCCGACCAGGGTGATGTGCTGCCAGGTCAGGTGCATCACCTGCTGCCAGTCGAGGTGGGAAAAGGCGTTCAAAAATTCCATGACTTTTCCTCCTTTAGTTCAGTGGATGCTGGCGCAGGAAATCGGCAGCGACTTTCGACGGGCTCTCGTGATCGACATCGACCCGCGCATTGAGCTGGCGCATGGTTTCGTCATCGAACAGCTCGGCCAGCGGCTTGAGTTGCTCGGCCAGTTGCGGGTGCGCGTCGAGGTAGGCCTGACGCACGACCGGCGCTGCGGTGTAATCCGGGAAGTAATGCTTGTCGTCTTCCAGCAGCTTCAGACCGAACGCGTTGAGGCGGCCGTCGGTGGTGTAGACCAGACCGGCGAACACCTGGCCGTTACGCAGCGCGGTGTAGACCAGGCCCGCGTCCATCTGCCGGATGTTCTTGCGGGTCAGGTTCATGTCGTAGAGCTTGACCATGCCGTCCAGACCGTCGGAACGGTTGGCGAATTCGGTGTCCAGCGCGACCAGGTGATTGGTTTTGGCTTCAGCCTTCAACACGTCGTTCAACTGGCTGATGGTGTGGATTTGCGGATATTCCTCAGCCACTTTTTTCGGCAGGGCGAGGGCGTAGGTGTTGCTGAATTTCGACGGTGTCAGCCAGACCAGGCCTTTTTTCGCGTCGAGTTCTTTGACCCGGGCGTAGGACTGTGCGCTGTCGAGTTTTTCAGTCACGTGGTTGTAGGCCACCAGCGACACACCGGTGTATTCCCAGAGCATGTCCAGTTGTCCGGTTTCGTGGGCGCTGCGGGCCAGGTTGCTGCCCAGGCCTCCGGTGATCTGCGCGTCGTAGCCTTTGCTGCGCAGGTATTGCGCGGTGATTTCCGCGAGCAGGGTCTGCTCGGTGAAGACCCGGGCGCCAAGGCGAATCACCGGTTTGTCGGCGGCTTGGGCGATACCTGCGAAGAGCAGCACGCAGCCCAGAATCAAGCTAAGTCGTTTCATATTCATTCCTTCGCAAAAGCCTCAAGACGGGCGCAAACCGCGTTCCAGCCAGAGACGGCTGGCGAGGGTGACCACGCCATCGAGCAGCAGGGCCAGGAGCGCGGTGCACGCGGCGCCAAGCAGCAGTTGCGGCTGATTGTTCAGGGCGATGCCGGGAAAGATCAGGCTGCCGAGGCTGTTGGCGCCGATCAGGAAGGCCAGCGGCGCGGTACCGACGTTGATCGCCAGCGCGACCCGCACACCGCCGACGATGATCGGCACGGCGTTGGGCAATTCGACTTTCCACAGCACCTGACGCGGGGTCATGCCGATGCCGACGGCGGCTTCTTTCAGCGAGCCCTGGACGTTTTTCAGGCCTTCATAGGTGTTGCGCACAATCGGCAACAGCGAGGCGAGGAACAGAGCGAAGATCGCCGGACCGCTGCCGATGCCCAGAATCCCCAGGGCAATTGCGAGCACGGCCAGCGGTGGCACGGTGTTGCCGATGTTGAAGATCTGCATGAAGCGTTCGGCGCGTCCGACCATGGTCGGGCGGCTCAGGAAAATACCGGCGGGAATGCCCACGACCAGGGCGGCCAGCATTGAAGCGAGGACGAGAATCAGATGAGCTTGCAGGTAAAACAACAAATCGTCGCGGTAGTGTTCGATCGTGTTGATGCCGATCCAGTGGACCAGCAGGGCCAGGAGCGCGATCACCACCGCACCTCCCATCAGCCCTTTGCCATAGCGGATAGCCACAGGCGGACTCCTTTTTTTTAGTCGGCGAACGCAGTCCCGTGTGGCATGCCAAGCCTTGGCTGCCGGGACAGTCGTTCGCGAGAAGCAGCTTTTTTTCAGCCCGGCAAAAGCGGTCTGAAAGCGAGCCATGAGCGCAGCCTCGTCAGGCTAACTTGCTGATTTTTCAGCCCCTGACGAATTGTCGTAACAGGGGATGGACGTCTCCGTGCTTTAAAAGGTTCCCATCCGAGGCAGCATTTGGCCACCCTTAATGTGCTCAACGGTTCGGTTATTGAATCGAGTTGGGCTATAATCGCCGCCCTTTTTTGAATCACCGCCAGGCGATTTCCCATGACCAGACAGGCCGCCGAAGTCGCGAAACGCCGCACTTTCGCCATTATTTCCCACCCCGATGCCGGTAAAACCACCATCACCGAAAAGCTCTTGCTGATGGGCAAGGCGATTGCCGTGGCCGGTACGGTGAAATCCCGTAAATCCGACCGCCACGCGACATCCGACTGGATGGAGATGGAAAAGCAGCGGGGCATCTCGATCACCACGTCGGTCATGCAGTTCCCGTATCGCGAACACATGATCAACCTGCTCGACACCCCGGGCCACGAAGACTTCTCCGAAGACACCTACCGCACTCTGACTGCGGTGGACTCGGCATTGATGGTCCTCGACGGCGGTAAAGGTGTAGAGCCACGGACCATCGCCCTGATGGACGTCTGCCGTCTGCGTGACACGCCGATCGTCAGCTTCATCAACAAACTCGACCGCGACATCCGCGACCCGATCGAACTGCTCGACGAGATCGAAGCCGTCCTGAAGATCAAGGCTGCGCCGATCACCTGGCCGATCGGTTGCTACCGCGACTTCAAGGGTGTGTACCACCTGGCGGACGACTACATCATTGTCTACACCGCCGGTCACGGTCACGAACGCACCGAAACCAAGATCATCGAGAAGCTCGATTCCGACGAAGCACGCGCGCACCTGGGCGACGAGTACGAGCGTTTCCTCGAACAGCTGGAACTGGTGCAGGGCGCCTGCCACGAGTTCAACCAGCAGGAGTTCCTCGACGGTCAACTGACCCCGGTGTTCTTCGGTACCGCACTGGGCAACTTTGGTGTCGATCACGTACTCGACGCTGTGGTCGACTGGGCCCCGCGCCCGCTGCCACGCGTAGCCAACGAGCGCACCGTTGAGCCGGTGGAAGAGAAGTTCTCGGGCTTCATCTTCAAGATCCAGGCAAACATGGACCCGAAACACCGCGACCGCATCGCCTTCATGCGTATCTGCTCCGGCAAGTACGAGAAAGGCATGAAGATGCGCCACGTGCGTACCGGCAAGGATGTGCGTATCGGCGACGCCCTGACGTTCTTCTCCTCCGAGCGTGAACAGCTGGAAGAAGCGTACGCCGGCGACATCATCGGTCTGCACAACCACGGCACGATCCAGATCGGCGACACCTTCAGCGAAGGCGAAACCCTGGGCTTCACCGGTATCCCGCACTTCGCCCCGGAACTGTTCCGCCGCGTACGCCTGCGCGACCCGCTGAAATCCAAGCAACTGCGCCAGGGCCTGCAACAGCTCGCCGAAGAAGGCGCGACCCAGGTGTTCTTCCCGGAGCGCAGCAACGACATCATCCTCGGCGCCGTCGGTGTGCTGCAGTTCGATGTGGTCGCCAGCCGCCTGAAAGAGGAATACAAGGTCGAGTGCTCCTACGAGCCAATCACCGTGTACTCCGCGCGCTGGATCGAATGCAACGACAAGAAGAAGCTCGAGGAATTCTCCAACAAGGCGGTGGAAAACCTGGCACTGGACGGTGGCGGTCACCTGACCTACCTCGCGCCGACCCGGGTCAACCTGGCCCTGATGGAAGAGCGCTGGCCGGACGTGAAATTCCGTGCGACGCGCGAGCATCACTAAGCGCTGAGTTGCTCTATCCAAAGCCCCCGATGCGCAAGCCTCGGGGGCTTTTTGTTGGCTGCAGAAACGGTTGCTCACCAGGCGTCCGAGAGTGGCGACCTCGCTTAGCCGATCCGGTTATGAGTGTTATTCGAAAGCGGTCTGTCCACGCATGGCATTTCCGGGCAGTGGTTAGCGTCCTATCTGGTGAACCCGGCGGATCGGAACTAGATTTCAATCAGCGTCAGGTCAGCATGAATTTCTCACCTGGAACAGGATGGACTCGGCTATGAAAAACAGGTTGCTACGGGTTTTGCTGCTGTTGAAAGTGATGGTGATGCTGTCCCTCGGCACCGCGACGGCCTGGGCCGAGTGCGAGGATCACGATACCCAGGCATCGAGCGGGCAGGAGGGGCACAGCGCGCTGATGCTGGCCAAGTCCGAGTCCGAGCCGGGCGATCAGGGCCAGGGTGGCAGCGCCGACGATGACGATTCGACCACCGATGAGCCGGACTCCGACGATGCGGACGAAGGCGATAGCCAGACGTAGATTCCGCGCAAAAGAAAACCCCTTCTTTCCCGATCGATGCGCAATCGGGGCAGAAGGGGTTGGGTCAACACATCAACAACCCGCCCCGGGAAACGGGGCGGGTTTTTTCATGCCGCGCCGTCGAGGAATTGCTCGGCGTAGTGGCATGCAACCTGACGCGTGTCGAGCTGGCGCAGGGCCGGCTCCTCGCTGCTGCAACGTGCGGTGGCGTACGGGCAGCGCTTGTGGAACGCGCAGCCAGGTGGCGGGTTCAGCGGGTTGGGCAGCTCGCCGACGATCTTGATTTTCGGCTTGTCCGGATCCGGGTGGATGGTCGGGGTCGCCGACAACAGCGCCTGGGTGTACGGGTGCAGAGGACGGGCATAGATGTCGTGCTTCGGACCGATTTCCACCGGGCGACCGAGGTACATCACCATCACGTCATCAGCCACGTGCTGCACCACCGCCAGGTTGTGCGAGATGAACACGTAACCGGTGTTGAACTCCTGCTGCATGTCCATGAACAGGTTCAGCACCTGCGCCTGGATCGACACGTCCAGCGCCGAGGTCGGTTCGTCCGCCACCAGCACTTTCGGTTGCAGCATCATGGCGCGCGCCAGTGCGATACGCTGACGCTGACCGCCGGAGAACATGTGCGGATAACGCTGGTAGTGCTCGGGACGCAAGCCGACCTGCTTCATCATCGCCTGGACTTTCTCGCGACGCTCGGCGGCCGACAGGTTGGTGTTGATCAGCAGCGGCTCGGCCAGTTGATCGCCGATTTTCTGCCGTGGGTTCAACGATGCGTATGGGCTCTGGAACACCATCTGCACGTCTTTGCGCAGTTGTTTGCGCTGAGCCTTGTCGGCGCCGGCCACTTCTTGCCCGGCGATTTTCAGCGAGCCGGACGACGGCTCTTCGATCAGGGTCAAGGCGCGGGCGAGGGTGGATTTGCCGCAGCCGGATTCACCGACGACGGCGAGGGTCTTGCCGGCTTCCAGCTCGAACGACACGCCGTTGAGGGCGCGCACGGTGGCGTGGCCCTTGAACAGGCCACGGGAGACTTCGTAGTGACGGGTCAGGTCGCGGGCGGTAAGTACGACGGCCATTACGCCACCTCCTGGTTCAACGGATAGAAGCAGCGGGCGAGGCTGTGGCTTTTCGGGTCAAGGGTCGGACGTTGCGCGCGGCAGCTGTCCTGCACGTACGGGCAGCGCGGCGACAGCAGGCAGCCTTGCGGGCGGTCGTAACGGCCGGGAACGATGCCCGGCAGAGTGGCCAGACGCTCGGCCCCTTGGCTGTGTTCCGGAATCGCCTTGAGCAGCGCTTCGCTGTACGGGTGCGCCGGGATGTCGAACAGTTGCGGCACCTGACCGACTTCAACGGCTTGACCGGCGTACATCACGCACACGCGCTGGGCGGTTTCGGCCACCACGGCGAGGTCGTGGGTGATCAGCACCAGGCCCATGTTCTGCTCTTTCTGCAACGCCAGCAGCAGGTCCATGATCTGCGCCTGAATCGTCACGTCGAGTGCGGTGGTCGGTTCGTCGGCGATCAGCAGTTTCGGCTCGCCGGCAATCGCCATGGCAATCGCCACACGCTGGCTCATGCCGCCTGACAGTTGGTGCGGATAGGCGTCCATACGGCTGGCCGCACCCGGGATTTCGACTTTTTCCAGCAGTTCGATCGCACGCTTGCGCGCTTGCTTGCCGGACATTTTCAGGTGCAGGCGCAGCACTTCTTCGATCTGGAAACCGACGGTGTAGCTCGGGTTCAGCGCGGTCATCGGGTCCTGGAACACCATCGCCAGGTCTTTGCCGACGATCTGCCGACGCTGGCGGTTGTTCAGCTTGAGCATGTTCTTGCCGTCGAAGCTCAGCGAGTCGGCGGTGACGATCCCCGGGTGCTCGATCAGGCCCATCAGCGCCATCATGGTCACGGACTTGCCGGAACCCGACTCGCCCACGATCGCCAGGACTTCGCCCTTGTCGACTTTCAGGTCGAGGCCGTCGACGACCGGGGTGGCGTTCTTGTCGCCGAAGCGAACGTTGAGATTCTTGATTTCTAACAGTGACATGGGAATCTCCTCAGGCGGCGTTCTTGAGTTTCGGGTCCAGCGCATCGCGCAGGCCGTCGCCCATCAAGTTGATTGCCAGCACGCTGAGCAAAATGGTCAAACCAGGCAGACTCACTACCCACCAGGCGCGTTCGATGTAGTCGCGGGCCGAAGCCAGCATGGTGCCCCACTCAGGGGTTGGCGGCTGGACGCCGAGGCCGAGGAAGCCCAGAGCGGCGGCATCGAGAATCGCCGAGGAGAAGCTCAAAGTCGCCTGAACGATCAGCGGTGCCATGCAGTTAGGCAGCACGGTGATGAACATCAGACGTGGCAGACCGGCACCGGCCAGGCGCGCGGCGGTCACGTAGTCGCGGTTCAGTTCACCCATCACGGCGGCACGGGTCAGACGCACGTAGGACGGCAAGGACACCACGGCAATCGCGATCACGGTGTTGATCAGGCCTGGGCCGAGGATGGCGACGATCGCCACGGCCAGCAGCAGCGACGGCAGGGCCAGCATGATGTCCATCAGACGCATGATGGTCGGGCCGACCACTTTCGGGAAGAAACCGGCGAACAGACCCAGCAGGATCCCCGGGATCAGCGACATCACCACCGACGACAGGCCGATCAGCAGCGACAGGCGCGAACCCTGGATCAGACGCGACAGCAGGTCGCGGCCCAGCTCATCGGTGCCGAGCAGGAATTGCATCTGCCCGCCTTCGAGCCACGCCGGCGGCGTCAGCAGGAAGTCGCGGTATTGCTCGCTCGGGTTATGCGGGGCGACCCACGGCGCGAAGATCGCGCAGAAAATCACCAGCAGCATGAACAGCAGGCCGGCGACGGCGCCCTTGTTCTTGGCGAAGGCCTGCCAGAACTCTTTGTACGGAGACGGGTACAGCAGACTTTGATCCACGGCGGTGGCAGCGGTGGCTACTGAGGAAGTTGGAGTGCTCATGGGTATTGACCTCAGCGCTGATGACGGATGCGTGGGTTGGCAAAGCCGTAGAGGATATCCACCACGAAGTTGACCAGAATCACCAGGCAGGCGATTAACAGGATGCCGTTTTGCACAACCGGGTAGTCCCGGGCGCCTATGGCTTCGATCAGCCATTTACCGATGCCGGGCCAGGAGAAGATGGTTTCGGTCAGGACCGCACCGGCCAGCAGGGTGCCGACTTGCAGGCCGACCACGGTCAGCACCGGGATCAGCGCGTTGCGCAGGCCGTGCACGAACACCACGCGCGACGGCGACAGGCCTTTGGCCTTGGCGGTACGGATGTAGTCCTCACGCAGCACTTCGAGCATCGACGAACGGGTCATCCGCGCGATCACCGCCAGCGGAATGGTGCCCAGCACGATGGCCGGCAGGATCAGGTGGTGCAGGGCATCGAGGAACGCGCCCATGTCATCGGCCAGCAGGGTGTCGATCAGCATGAAACCGGTGCGCGGCTCGATGTCGTAAAGCAGGTCGATCCGCCCGGACACCGGGGTCCAGCCCAGGCTCACCGAGAAGAACATGATGAGGATCAGGCCCCACCAGAAGATCGGCATCGAATAACCCGCGAGGGAGATGCCCATCACCCCGTGGTCGAACAGGGATCCTCGCTTGAGGGCCGCGATCACCCCGGCCAGCAGGCCCAGGATGCCGGCGAACAGCAGGGCGGCCATGGACAGTTCCAGGGTCGCCGGGAAGAGGGAGGTGAACTCGGTCCATACGCTCTCACGGGTGCGCAGGGATTCGCCGAGGTCGCCGTGGGCCAGTTTGCCGATGTAGTCCAGGTACTGGGCGTACAGCGGTTTGTTCAGACCGAGGCGTTCCATTGCCTGAGCGTGCATTTCGGGGTCGACCCGACGTTCGCCCATCATCACTTCCACGGGGTCGCCGGGAATCATGCGAATCAACGCGAAAGTCAGCAAGGTGATGCCGAAAAACGTGGGGATCAATAACCCCAGTCGGCGGGCAATAAAACTAAACATCGTGTGTGGTACCTCATCAGCCGGTTAGGCGTGCCCGGCGCCCCTGGGGTCAGGGGCGCCGGGAGTTTCTTATCTACTTCACCTGGGTGGTGGCGAAGTTATTGGTTGTCAGAGGGCTGATGTGATAACCCTCTACGTTGTTGCGCATTGCGGTGAACATGCGGGTGTGGGCCATGCTGATCCACGGTTGGTCCTGATTGAAGATCACCTGGGCTTCTTCATACAGTTTGGCGCGTTCGGCCGGATCTACTTTAGCCCGTGCTTCGTCGAGCAGGGCCTGGAATTTCTCGTTGCACCAGCGCGCGTAGTTTTCGCCGTTCTTGGCGGCTTCGCAACTGAGCATAGGCGTCAGGAAGTTATCCGGGTCGCCGTTGTCGCCCGCCCATCCGGCCGAAACCATGTCGTGCTCGCCGGCCTTGGCGCGTTTGAGCATCTCGCCCCATTCCATCACGCGGATGTCGATCTTGATCCCGACTTTCGCCAGGTCAGCCTGCATCATCTGCGCACCCAGCATCGGGTTCGGGTTGGTCGGGCCGCCGCCGTTGCGGGTGAACAGGGTGAAGGTGGTGCCTTCCGGTACGCCGGCTTCCTTGAGCAGGGCGCGAGCCTTGTCGAGGTCACGTGGCGGGTTTTTCAGCTCGTGGTTGTAGCCCAGCAGGGTCGGCGGGTACGGGTTGACCGCAACGGTCGCGTTGCCTTTGCCGAACAGGGCGTTGACGTAGACTTCCTTGTCGAAGGCGATGTCGATCGCTTTGCGCACCCGCACGTCGCTGATGTACTTGTGCTGGGTGTTCATGGCGATGTACGAGACGGTCATCGCATCCAGTTCATCGACTTTCAGGTTGCTGTCTTTCTTGATGCTCGGGATGTCATCCGGTTTCGGGTACAGCGCGATCTGGCACTCGTTGGCCTTGAGCTTCTGCAGACGCACGTTGTTGTCGGTGGCAATCGCCAGGATCAGCGCGTCAGCCGGGGCCTTGCCGCGGAAGTAGTCCGGGTTGGCCTTGAAGCGAACCTGGGCGTCCTTGGCGTAACGCTGGAAGATGAACGGGCCGGTGCCGACCGGTTTGTTGTTCAGGTCGCCAGTCTTGTTGGCCTTGAGCAACTGGTCGGCGTATTCGGCCGGATAGATCGAGGAGAACGCCATGGCGATGTCGGCCAGGAACGGCGCTTCGCGGCGGGTCAGGGTGAACTTGACGGTGTTGTCGTCGACTTTCTCGACGCTTTTGAGCAGTTCCTTGAAGCCCATGCTTTCAAAGTACGGGAAGCCAACGCTCGACAGCTTGTGCCAAGGATGATTCGGGTCCAGCTGACGCTGGAAACTCCAGACCACGTCGTCGGCGTTCATGTCGCGGGTCGGCTTGAAATATTCGGTGGTGTGAAACTTGACGCCTTTGCGCAGATGGAACGTGTAGGTCAGGCCGTCTTCGCTGATGTCCCAGGACTCGGCCAGCGCCGGAATCACTTCGGTGGTGCCGGGCTTGAAGTCCGCCAGACGGTTGAAGATGGTTTCGGCCACCGCGTCGGCAGTGACTGCAGTCGTGTACTGGACCATATCGAAGCCTTCCGGACTGGCTTCGGTGCAGACCACCAAGGGTTTGGCCGAGACGCCGACAGCGACACTCAGCAACGCAGCCGCGATGGCCGCACGTAGGGGAAGCATTTTCATCAAGAACCCTCTGCAATCGGTTGAAGACAAAAAGCCGAACGGCCGACTCGTCACTGAGTCAGCCGTCGGCTGGCGTTTTTACAGGATGTTGAACGGAACGGTGGTCACCAGACGGAACTCGTTGATGCTGCCGTCAGCCTGGTTTTCGCTGGCGCGGTGCGCGGTGTAGGTCGCACGAACGGTAGTGGCTTTCAGAGGACCGCTCTGTACGGCATAAGAGGCGCCGATGCCGTATTCATAGTGGTGCTCGCCGTCCATCGACTGCACGCCGTCGTAGCCGCCACCCTTGTAGTGAGTGCCGTCGATGCCCCAGCCGCGGGCCTGGTAGATGTTGAACTTCAGGCCTGGCACGCCGTATTCGGCCATGTTCAGACCGTAGGCCACCTGGAAGGATTTCTCGTTCGGGCCGTTGAAGTCCGACAGCAGGGAGTTGGCCAGGTAGATGCCGTTGGTTTCGTGCAGGTAGTCGAAGTACTCGTTACCGTTCACTTCCTGGTAGGAGAAGGTCAGGGTATGCGCCTGGTGAGTCAGGCCGAACGACAGGGAGTAGGTGTCGTTGTCGATTTCACCGAGTTTTTTCTTACCTTCGTCCACGGTCTTGTAGTAGTTCAGACCGGTGGTCAGGGCCAGAACCGAGCTGTCACCCAGCACGTGGGTGGCGCCGAAGTAGTACTGGTTCCACAGGTCTTCGGCCTGGGTGCCCCACAGGCTAGTGGTCAGGCTGGCGAACGGCTGATACGAGATGCCGCCGGTGTGAACGTGGTCGGCTTCGGCATCGATCGCGCCATATTCGGAGCGGAATTTGCTCAGGCTTTCTTCGGTTCGCGGCGAAACGCGGTCGAACGAGGCCAGGTCGAAGGACAGGTTGTTCAACTCTTCGCTGTGGATCGCGATACCTTCGAAGCTCGATGGCAGCGGACGGTTGCCGATCACGTCGACCTGCGGGCTGCTGAAGTTCATGCGGCCGGCGGTCAGGGTGGTGTTGGAGATACGCGCCTTGACGTTGGCCAGGCCGACTTTGCTCCACTGGCCCTGGGCTTCGCCGCCTTCACGGGTCAGGGTACGGTTGTTGCCTGCGCCTGGACGGGTGCCCGGTGCGCCACCGTTATTGGACGCCAGGTTCTCGCGGTCACGCTCCAGCGCGATGGCGTTGTACGCCGCCACTTCGGTGCTGAAACCGACGGTGCCTTCGGTGAAGCCCGAGTTGTACTTGACGATGGTGCCTTGCACCCAGTTGATACGACGATCGGTCGGGGTGGCCACGCCATCCTTGCGATAGGTGAACTTGCCGCCGCGTTTCAGTTGTTCGTTGGCGTACCAGTTACGGGTCGAGCCGCTGATCGACTGACCTTCGAGGAAGCCGGTGGCTTCAGCCTGGGCGCTCTTCTCGTTGACGGTCACCGGAGTGAACGCCTGGCTTTGGGTTTCCGCGTAAGCCGTGGCGGTGATGCTGCTGATGGCCAAGGCCAGTATCGCGGTATTGCTCAGTTTCATGGGTGAAGCTCCTTTACTTTCTTTTTATGCCGGCTTTTTTGGGTTGGCCGGTTATTGGTTTAGAACTCATTCACACATCGCAAACGTTTGCAAAAGGCCAGATTGGCGAATTTCGGCAAAGCGCTTGCGTGAGGGGGTAGACGGCCCCCTCAGCATTGCGGCTAATCGGTTGTTTGTTTAATCGATGCTGACACCCGAAAACACGTTGCGACCGAACGGGCTCACCTTGAACCCTTCGACTTTGGCGCTCAGCGGCTGGTTGACCGTCGAGTGGGCGACAGGCGTGATCGGCACTTGCTGCTTGAGCAGTTGCTGGGCCTGTTTGTAGAGCACGGTGCGCTGGTCACGGTCGGTGACGACCTTGGCCTGTTTGATCAGCTTGTCGTAAGCCGGATCGCACCACATGGAGTAGTTGTTGCCGCCGATGGCGTCGCAGCTGTACAGCGTGCCGAGCCAGTTGTCCGGGTCCCCGTTGTCACCGGTCCAGCCGATCAGGCTGATGTCGTGCTCGCCATTCTTGGTGCGCTTGATGTACTCGCCCCATTCGTAGCTGACGATCTTCACTTTCAGACCGATCTTGGCCCAGTCCGCCTGGAGCATCTCGGCCATCAGTTTGGCGTTCGGGTTGTACGGACGTTGTACCGGCATCGCCCATAAGGTGATCTCGGTGCCTTCCTTGACGCCGGCAGCCTTGAGCAGCTCTTTGGCTTTTTCCGGGTTGTAGGCGGCGTCCTTGATGGTGTCGTCGTAGGACCATTGGGTCGGCGGCATGGCGTTGACGGCCAGTTGGCCGGCGCCTTGATAAACAGCGTTGAGAATCCCCTGTTTATTTACTGCCATATCCAGCGCCTGACGCACTTCGAGCTGGTCGAACGGCTTGTGACGGACGTTGTAGGCGATGTAGCCAAGGTTGAAGCCCGGCTTCTCGATCAATTGCAGTTTCGGATCGTTCTTCAGTGCCGGCACATCGGCAGGGCGCGGGTGCAGGGTGATCTGGCATTCGCCGGCCTTGAGCTTTTGCACGCGCACCGAGGCGTCGGTATTGATCGCAAAAATCAGGTTCTTCAGCTTCACCCGGCTCGGATCCCAGTAATGCGGGTTGCCGGTGTAACGGATGTTCGAATCTTTCTGGTAGCTCTTGAACACGAACGGGCCAGTGCCGATCGGCTTCTGGTTGATGTCGCTCGGCTTGCCTTCGGCCAGCAGCTTGTCGGCGTATTCGGCAGACAGGATGGCGGCGAAGCTCATGGCAATGTTCTGGATGAACGCGGCGTCGACGCTGTTGAGCGTGAACTGCACGGTCAGCGGCCCGGTCTTTTCGACCTTGGCGATGTTCTTGTTGAGGCTCATCCCATTGAAATACGGAAACTCGGTCGGATAAGCCTTACGGAATGGCTGTTGCGGATCGAGCATGCGGTTAAACGTGAACAGCACGTCGTCGGCGTTGAAATCGCGCGTAGGTTTGAAGTACGGCGTTGTATGAAATTTCACACCTTCGCGCAGGTGAAAGGTGTACTTGAGACCATCCTCGGAAATATCCCAGCTGGTTGCCAGGCCCGGTACGACATTGGTCGCGCCTTTTTCAAACTCGGCCAGTCGGTTGTACAACGGTTCGGCGGCGTCGTTATCGGTCGCCGTCGTGTACTGCGCGGTATCGAAACCGGCCGGACTGCCTTCGGAGCAGAACACCAGACTGTTGCTGGCGGCGTAACTGGCAGACGTGGCGGCCAACAGGCCGGCGCCCAGCAATGCGGAAAAAACCAAGGTATGGCGCATGACGCTCCCTCTTTTTTTAGTGTTTTTCAATGCGCCGCGATCCCGTCCAGGGACGTTGTGGCCGCATTGAGCTCAAACCAACAGCAAACCGATAGCCCACGCAGTCACTGGTCAGAACCCGACGGTAGGGGCCGTGGGTCTGGCAGTAAATGCGCTGAGTCCTAAAGACTCGTAGGAAAAGGCAACGCGTCCTAACCCAACCTAGTAAGACTGGTTAGAAAGGGCTGTAGGCAAATTCCTGACTTCTCGGCAAAAAAACAGCGGCGACGCTGAAAACGTCGCCGCTGCTTCTTTTATTTGCTGACGCTGACGCCGTAGAAGGAGTTCAAGCCGAATGGGCTGATCTTGAAGTCCTGCACGTTGGCGCGCATGGGTTGATACACCGTCGAGTGAGCGATAGGTGTCATAGGGACTGCATCTTTGAGGACGTGCTGCGCCTCTTTGTAGAGTTCGGTGCGCTTGGCCTGGTCAGTGGTGCGCTTGGCTTCTTTCACGAGGCCGTCGAATTTCTTGTCGCACCATTTGGAGAAGTTGTTGCCACTCAGGGAGTCGCAACCAAACAACACGTTGAGCCAGTTGTCCGGATCACCATTGTCACCGCTCCAGCCAATGATCATCGCCTGGTTCTCGCCGCCTTTGGAGCGCTTGATGTACTCGCCCCACTCGTAGCTCTGAATCTTCACGTTCAGACCGATTTTCTTCCAGTCGGACTGGAGCATTTCGGCCATCAGTTTGGCGTTCGGGTTGTACGGACGCTGAACCGGCATCGCCCACAGAACGATCTCGGTACCTTCCTTGACGCCGGCTTCCTTGAGCAGCTGTTTGGCTTTCTCAGGATCGTACTTGGCGTCCTTGATGGTGGTGTCGTAGGACCACTGGGTCGGCGGCATGGCGTTGACGGCCAGTTGGCCTGCGCCCTGGTAAACCGAATCGATGATCTGTGGCTTGTTGACCGACATGTCCAGCGCCTGGCGAACGCGCAGGTCGGCCAGCGGGTTGGCTTCGTTGCTGCCCTTGACCTTGTCCATCACGTTGTAGGCGATGTAGCCCAGGTTGAAGCCGGCCTGGTCAGGCATCTTCAGCGCAGGATCGGCTTTCAGTGCCGCGAGGTCGGCCGGACGCGGGAACAGGGTGACCTGGCACTCGTTCTTCTTCAGCTTCTGGATACGTACCGACGGGTCGGTGGTGATGGCGAAGATCAGGTTGTCGATCTTCACGTCTTCAGGCTTCCAGTAGTCCTTGTTGCCGGTATAGCGGATGTTGGAGTCTTTCTGGTAGCTCTTGAACACGAAAGGACCAGTGCCGATCGGCTTCTGGTTGATGTCGGCAGCCTTGCCTTCTTTCAGCAGCTGGGCTGCGTACTCGGCGGACTGGATCGACGCGAAGCTCATGGCCATGTTCTGGATGAACGCGGCATCGACTTCTTTCAGGGTGAACTTGACGGTGTGGTCGTCGACTTTATCGATCTTGGTGATGTTGGTGTCCATCCCCATGTCGGTGAAGTACGGGAATTCGGTCGGGTACGCCTTACGGAACGGGTCATCCTTGTTAATCATGCGATTGAAGGTGAACAGCACGTCGTCGGCGTTGAACTCACGAGTCGGCTTGAAATACGGGGTGGTGTGGAACTTGACGCCTTCGCGCAGGTGGAAGGTGTAAGTCAGGCCGTCATCCGAGATGTCCCACTTGGTCGCCAGCCCAGGAATCACGGCGGTACCGCCACGCTCGAACTGGGTCAGACGGTTGAACATGGTTTCGGCTGAGGCGTCGAAGTCGGTTCCGGTGGTGTACTGGCCTGGATCGAAACCGGCCGGGCTGCCTTCGGAGCAGAACACCAGGTTAGTCGCAGCGGTGGCGAAAGGTGCGGAGGCTAACAAGCCTGCGCCGACTAAAAACGGAATGACCGCGTGTTTAAGCATGTTGGCCTCATGATTTGTTGTCATTTTTTAGTAGTGAGGTACGACCTCGTGAGTCGTGCCTGCGGATACTTATGCAGGGCCCATACCCAATGCAAGATCCAGAGCGCTCGGCGGCCTCAAAGCGTGGCACGAACGTACCTTAATGTCGCATCCGTATAACTTCTGACGCATTTGACCGTTTGCGACCGGTTTTTACGGTGCAAATGGAGCCCCAAAACGGTGCGTTGGTCACGCTGTGCGCGCCGGATTGGGGCCGGGTGTTACTTATTTATACCCACGCCATAGAAGGGGGTTAGACCGAACGGGCTGATCTTGAAGTCGCTGACTTCCTTGCGCAGTGGCTGGAACACCGTGGAGTTGGCGATCGGCGTGATCGGCACCTGCTGTTTAAGGATCAGTTGCGCCTGTTGATACAGTTTTACCCGTTGCGATTTATCGGTGGACACCTTGGCCTGCTGTACCAGCTTGTCGTAGGCCGGATCGCACCATTTGGCGTAGTTGCTGCCGTTCACCGCCGCGCAGCTGTAAAGCACGCCCAGCCAGTTGTCCGGGTCGCCGTTGTCACCGGTCCAGCCGTAGATCATCGCGTCGTGTTCGCCGTTCTTGGCGCGCTTGATGTACTCGCCCCATTCATAGCTGACGATGTTGGCCTTGATGCCGATCTTCTCCCAATCCTGCTGGATCATCTGTGCCGACATCCGCGCATTCGGGTTCGAGGCGCGCTGCACGGTCATGGCCCAGAGGTTGATGGTTGTACCCGGTGCAACCCCGGCTTCCTTGAGGAGCGCCTTGGCTTTTGCCGGGTCGTGCGGCGCGTCTTTTATGTTCGGATCAAATGACCATTGCGCTGGCGGCAAGGCGTTCTGCGCCAGCTGCCCGGCACTCTGGTAAACCGCCTTGATGATCGCTGGTTTGTCGATGGCCATGTCCAGCGCCTGGCGCACTTTGAGCTGATCCAGCGGCGGATGGGTGGTGTTGTAGGCGAGGAAGCCGAGGTTGAAACCGGGCTGCTTCAACACCCGCAGGTTCGGGTCTTTTTCCATCACTTCGATATCGGCGGGGCGCGGGTAACCGCTGACCTGGCATTCGCCGGTCTTGAGCTTTTGCAGGCGTACGGCGGCGTCCGGGGTGATCGAGAACACCAGGTTATCGAGCTTCACGTCCTCGGGTTTCCAGTAGTCCTTGTTCGCCGCGTAGCGGATCTGCGCGTCCTTCTGGTAGCGCTTGAACACGAACGGGCCGGTGCCGACCGGTTTCTGGTTGAGGTCGGCGGCGTGGCCTTCCTTCAGCAGTTGGGCTGCGTATTCGGCCGATTGCACCGAGGCGAAGCTCATGGCGAGGTTTTGCACGAACGCGGCGTCCACGTTGTTGAGATTGAAGCGCACGGTGTTGTCGTCGAGTTTTTCCACGGATTTGATCGTGGTGTTCAGGCCCATGTCGGTGAAGTACGGGGATTCGGCGGGGTAGGCTTTGCGGAAGGCGTTCTCCGGGTCGAGCAGGCGCTGGAAGGTGAAGAGGACATCGTCGGCGTTGAAGGTTCGGGTCGGAGTGAAGTAGTCGGTGGTGTGGAATTTTACGTTTTGGCGCAGGTGGAAGGTGTACTGGAGGCCGTCCGGGCTTACGTCCCATTTGGTCGCCAGACCGGGTTCGACTTCGGTGCCGCCGCGTTTGAATTGGGTGAGGCGGTTGAAGACGGTTTCGGCGGAGGCATCGAAGTCGGTGCCGCTGGTGTATTGGCTGGGGTCGAAGCCTGCGGGGCTGACTTCGGAGCAGTAGACGAGGGTTGTGGCTGCGTTGGCGATTGGGGTTATGGCGGTCAGGGCCAGGGTTATTAGAAGTGGTTTGAGGGTGAATCGATCCATGGAGTCCCCGGGTGTATTGGAGGTAGTTGTGGGGAGGAGGGTAGCCGGGGTTTCGGTGGGCGCGGAAATATCGTTTTTCTAGGTGAGGTGTCTATCTCGGTATATCTGGGGTGATTGTGTGCATATCCGATGCTGCGGTAACGGCTTCTTATGGTTCCGCCCTTACGGCGGGTCACTTTTTACAAACGCCTAAAAAGTAACCAAAAACGCTTGCTCCTACGTTCGGCCCCTCGCTAAGGCTCGGGGTTCCTTCGCTCCGGGATTCATCCGGGGGGCATCGCCTACGGTTTGCTTCGCTGCACCTCCTCTCGATGTGTTTGGCTTCGCCAAACGGTCGCTGCGCTCCCACCCCCGGACAAATCCCTCCACTCAGCCTTCCGACGTCGCCCGTGGATCAAGATCAAAAGCTGCAGCCGAGCTAACGCTCATCCTGTTGAGTGGTGGTGGGGCAACAGCTAGAGCGGTTTGTGTGCTTTTCGGATTTTGAATTCACCTTCGATATCTCACGTCGGCGTATTTCATTTAAACGACGCGGTCAGTCCCCTCTCCCTCCGGGAGAGGGCTAGGGTGAGGGCAGCTTTTGATCGTTCCCACGCTCCGCGTGGGAATGTAGCCGGGACGCTCCGCGTTCCATTTTCGAATGTTTAAAGATGTGTGGGATTCACCGAACCTTCCCACAAGGTTTTCAGGTTGTCCGTCGGAAGCGCGATCCCTAGTCTTTGGTTGTCGCAGAAGACTCTGCGATCGGGAGGTGAGATTCCCGGTTACTGAATTTGGAAACCAGAGCAAGCCGCCCCATAATCGCCGCCAGTTCATGCTGTCGGCAGTTCTTTATGGCGGCTATGTACGGGCGGACTTCGGTCCGGCCGGGTTGGTTTCCTTACCGGTAATCTCACTCCGTACATAGTTGCCACCTCATTTCTCGAGTGAGATCGGAAATGAGTGGCGCAAATTCATAAGGAAATGCTCCATGAACAAGCCCGTACCCGACCCACCCCTCGAATCACCAACGCCCCTCGAAGAAGCCATGCGCGCCGAAGACCTCGCCCGCAACCGCGAAGCCATCAAACGCGCCCTCGACTATTACCTGTGCCCCAACCCTTCCAAACCGCGCCCGAGCACGATGTATATGGTCACGCCCAACGTCGACACCGAAAGCCTGCTGGCCAACGCCTGCGAATCCCTGGCCTCGGCCAATACCATCGCCAGCAATTTCGCCAACGAACTCAGCGGCCCGCAGCGCAGTACGGCGCTCGGCATCCAGCAGATCGTCATGCTGGCTGAGCTTGCAGTGAACCGCGCGCTGGATCGGGTTGATCCGCAAGCTTGAGACCGCGTCATCGTTCATCGCGGGCAAGCCCGCTCCCACAGGGTCGTGCGCGATTTCAATAAATCCGCAGAACTGGTGGGAGCTGGCTTGCCAGCGATGACGGCAGAGCTGACAACTCAAATCCCGAGCATAAAAAAACCGGCGATCATCACTGATCGCCGGTTTTCATTCAGCCGTTACTCAATCACGGCATCAACACTTCAATCGAGCCATCGGCCGTCAGGCTGACCTGGCTGGTGCCGGCTTCGACTTCAGGCGTCACGGGTGCCGAATCCATGCCGGCAGCTTTCATCATCATCGGGGCGCGCATGTACGGTTGTGGGAAGCCGTTGCTGTTGAGGTTCAGGTTGACGATTTTGTAACCCTTGCCGCCCAGGGCGTCGGTGGCCAGTTGGGCGCGGGCCTTGAAGGCGGTGACGGCTTCTTTCAGCAGTTTGTCTTCGCTGGCCTTGCGGGTCGGGTCGGCGATGGCGAAGTCCATGCCGCCCATTTTCAGGTCGGTCAGCAACTCGCCGGTGAGTTTGGACAGGGCGGCGAAGTCGGCGCTTTCCAGGCGCAGTTCGGCGCGTTCGCGCCAGCCGGTGATTTTCTGGCCTTTGGTGTCGTAGATCGGGTAGCTGTTGCGGCTGCCCTGGCGCAGGGTGATGTCTTTGACTTGCTTGGCCTGGGCCAGGGCCTTGTTCATGGTGGTGCTGACGTCGGCGGCGAGTTTGGCCGGGTCAGTGTTTTGCTCTTCGGTGTAGAGAGTCACGATCATCAGGTCGCGGGCCACTTCCTGGCTGACTTCGGCGCGCAGGGAAATCTGGTTGTAGTGCAGCTCGTCGGCGGCCAGGGCCGGAAGGCTGGCGACGCTGCCGACGGTCAGGGCGAGAAGGGCGGCGCTGCGGCGAAATGTGTGCATGAAAGCTCCTTGATGAGGGCGCAGGTGATGGTTCGGGGGCCTGCGTGAAACCATCAGACTCTAGCTTTTATGATCCGGTTCGCCCAGTTACAACTTCTATACAGATACGAGAGTGCGCCGTCCGTCGTATAGGACGGGATACCTGTTGGTTCTGACAGTAGACGGATTTCGTCGGCGGATTGAGCATGTTTGTGAATCGCCATTTCACTCGGCTTCACACACGACAATTACGAATAAGGAAATCTGAGATGAACGCACAAGAACAAGCCGATGCAACAAGTCGAGGTTATTCAGTTCAGCTCCAGGAACGGGTTCCCGGCAGTTGGTCGTATTGGGTTTACTTCAATAGCAATGAGGTGGGTGGCCCCTTTGGTTCAGAGAATGAAGGGTGGAATTGCGTGCAGGGATTGATCAATCAACAAACATACGGGATATGAATTCGACTGATCGTGAAAACCGGTAATCGTGAAGATCGCCGGTTTTTTGAGTATCAGATCGCCGTGCGCAACGCCGGTGACCGCCCGTAGCGAAGACGCCCCTATAGCCGCAGAAAATCTTTGCGCCATGTGGTCGTTTGCCGCACTTTCGCCTCTCAAGCCCGCGCCTTGGTTATACTCCGTGCGATCCGCCTGGAGCGCTCATCAGGAGAGCTCATGCTCGCCCCCGTACAACTGACTTCCGCCACTCGCCAGAACCTCTGGCGGCTGACTTTCATCCGCACCCTGGTGCTCGCCGCGCAGGCCGGCTCCGTGGGCCTGGCTTACTGGCTGGACCTCTTGCCGTTGCCGTGGGTGCAACTGGTGATGACCCTCGGCTGTTCGATTCTGCTGTGTGTGTTCACCGCCGTGCGTTTGCGCACTTCGTGGCCGGTGACCGAGCTCGAATACGCGCTGCAACTGGCCTGCGATCTGGTTATCCACAGTGCCTTGCTGTATTTCTCCGGTGGTTCGACCAACCCGTTCGTTTCGTATTATCTGGTGCCGCTGACCATCGCTGCGGTGACGCTGCCGTGGCGTTATTCGGTGGTGCTGTCGGGCATTGCGCTGGCCTTGTATACGCTGATGCTGACGCACTTCTATCCACTGGAAACCCTGCCGGTGGCCCGGGAGAACCTGCAGATCTACGGCATGTGGCTGAGTTTTGCCCTCGCGGCAGCAGTGATCACCTTCTTCGCCGCGCGGATGGCCGAAGAGCTGCGCCGGCAGGAAGAGTTGCGTGCGATCCGCCGCGAAGAAGGCCTGCGCGATCAGCAATTGCTGGCCGTGGCGACTCAGGCCGCCGGTGCCGCTCATGAACTGGGTACGCCGCTGGCGACCATGAGCGTGTTGCTCAACGAAATGCAGCAGGATCATCACGACCCGATGCTTCAGGAAGACCTGAAGGTGTTGAAGGATCAGGTGAAGCTCTGCAAGGAGACCCTCCAACAACTGGTGCGCGCCGCCGAAGCCAACCGCCGGATGGCGGTGGAGATGCAGGACGTCACCGAGTGGCTCGACGAAGCGCTCAACCGCTGGCACCTGATGCGCCCGGAAGCCAGTTACCGCTTCCAGCGTCTGGGCCAGGGCCCGTTGCCGCGTGTGGCGCCGCCGCCGGATCTGACTCAGGCCTTGTTGAATCTGTTGAACAACGCCGCCGATGCCTGCCCGGAAAACCTTCAGGTGACCCTGGACTGGACCGCCGAAGACCTGACCATCAGCATCCGCGATCATGGCGCCGGTGTGCCGCTGGCCATCGCCGAGCAGATCGGCAAACCGTTTTTTACCACCAAGGGCAAAGGTTTCGGCCTGGGCCTGTTTTTGAGCAAGGCCAGCGTGACACGCGCCGGCGGCTCAGTGAAACTCTATAGTCATGAGGAAGGCGGCACGCTCACCGAGCTGCGCCTGCCCCACGGCGCCCGAGGAGAGCAACATGAGTGACGAAATCCAAGTCGAAGGCGAAGAACTGCCGCATTTGCTGCTGGTCGACGATGACGCGACCTTCACCCGGGTGATGGCCCGTGCCATGGCCCGCCGTGGTTTCCGCGTCAGCACCGCCGGTTCCGCCGAGGAAGGCCTGACCATCGCCCAGGCCGATCTGCCGGACTACGCCGCGCTGGACCTGAAAATGGACGGCGACTCCGGTCTGGTGCTGCTGCCAAAACTGCTGGAGCTGGACCCGGAAATGCGCGTGGTGATCCTCACCGGTTACTCGAGCATCGCCACGGCGGTTGAAGCGATCAAGCGCGGCGCCTGCAATTACCTGTGCAAACCGGCCGACGCCGACGATGTGCTGGCAGCGCTGCTGTCCGAACACGCCGACCTCGACAGCCTGGTGCCGGAAAACCCGATGTCGGTAGATCGCCTGCAGTGGGAGCACATCCAGCGCGTGCTGACCGAGCACGAAGGCAACATCTCCGCCACGGCCCGCGCCCTGGGCATGCACCGCCGCACCCTGCAGCGCAAATTGCAGAAGCGCCCGGTTCGTCGCTGAACCTGCGCTGAACGACCATCGCCAGCCCTCGCGATAAGGCGCACCGATCATCTATGATCGGTGCGTGTCTGTTCTTTTCTTTATCGAGCCTTTTTCATGAATCAGAACGCTGAATATTCCGCGGTCAACGATACTGTGCGCGGGCAGTTTTTTCGCAAGGTGTGGGCCATGACCACGCCTTACTGGCGCAGCGAAGAGAAGGGCAAGGCCTGGACGTTGCTGATTGCCGTGATTGCGCTGACGTTGTTCAGCGTGGCGATCTCGGTGTGGATCAACAGTTGGTACAAGGACTTCTACAACGCCTTGCAGAAGAAGGACGAGGCGGCGTTCTGGCAACTGATCCTGTATTTCTGCGGCATTGCGGCCGTGGCGATCCTCGGCGCGGTGTATCGCCTGTACCTGACGCAGATGCTGACCATCCGCTGGCGGGCATGGCTCACCGAGAACCATTTCAAGCGCTGGCTCGGGCACAAAAACTATTACCAGCTGGAGCAGGGCGGCTACACCGACAATCCTGACCAGCGGATTTCCGAAGACCTCAACACCTTCACCAGTAATACCTTGAGTCTGGCTCTGGGGTTGATCCGCACGGTGGTCAGCCTGGTGTCGTTCTCGATCATTCTGTGGGGTGTGTCCGGCAGCATCGAGGTCTTCGGCGTCGAGATTCCCGGCTACATGTTCTGGTGTGCGCTGCTGTATGCGGCGGTCGGCAGCTGGCTGACGCACCTGATCGGTCGACGCCTGATCGGCCTGAACAACCAGCAACAACGCTTCGAAGCCGACCTGCGTTTCTCCATGGTGCGGGTACGTGAGAATGCCGAGAGCATTGCGTTGTACAACGGCGAACCGAACGAGAATCGTCGTTTGAGCAATCGCTTCGGTCTGGTCTGGCACAACTTCTGGGACATCATGCGGGTGTCCAAGCGCCTGACGTTCTTCACCTCGGGTTACGGCCAGATCGCAATCATCTTTCCGTTCATCGTCGCGGCCCCGCGTTACCTGACCGGCAAGATCGAGCTGGGTGAGCTGATGCAGATCAACTCGGCGTTCGGAAACGTGCAGGAGAACTTCAGCTGGTTCATCAACGCCTATTCGGATCTCGCTGCGTGGCGCGCCACGTGTGATCGTCTGCTGAGTTTCCGCCAGGCGATGACCGACAACGAAGAACGGGCACCGGCCATCGACGTGCAGAATCAGGGCGATGAGCTGACAGTGCACAACCTCGGCCTCGATCTGGCCGACGGTCGTCACCTGCTGACCAATGCCGACATGACCGTGGAGGCGGGCGAGCGGGTGATGCTCAGCGGTCGTTCCGGCAGCGGTAAATCCACTCTGTTACGGGCGATGGGACATTTGTGGCCGGCGGGGCACGGCAGCATTCGCTTGCCGGCCTCGCGTTATCTGTTCCTGCCACAGAAACCGTATCTGCCGATCGGCACCCTGCGCGACGCCTTGAGTTATCCACAACCGGGCGACACCTACGCGCCCGAGCGTTATGCACAAGTGCTGGAAACCTGCCGCTTGCCACATCTGGTGGCTCGACTGGACGAAGCCAACCACTGGCAGCGCATGTTGTCGCCGGGTGAACAACAACGTCTGGCCTTCGCTCGAGCGCTGCTATACGCGCCGCAATGGCTGTACATGGACGAAGCAACCTCGGCGATGGATGAGGAAGACGAAGCCACGCTGTATCAGGCGTTGATCGACCAGTTGCCGGGCCTGAGCATTGTCAGCGTCGGCCATCGCAGCAGCCTCAAGCGCTTCCATCCACGGCATGTGCGGATCGACAGTGGTCACCTGGTTGAGCAGAACGTGACCGCCTGATATATCCACACAAACCCTGTGGGGGCTGGCTTGCCGCCTCCCACAGGGTTTGTGTGGAAACGGAAAGTGATCGTACAACCCGCTTGAGCTATGATGCCCACAAGCCGAATTTTCGAGACAAGATGCAAACCATGGAAAACACGATCGACACCCCGCGTCTCCCTCGCAAGCGCCGCAGCCTGGCTCAGGAACTGGTGACGGTGCTGACCGAGCAGATCCGCGACGGTCTGCTCAAGCGCGGCGACAAGTTGCCGACCGAGTCGGCGATCATGGAGGCCCATGGCGTCAGCCGCACCGTGGTGCGCGAGGCGATTTCCCGTTTGCAGGCGGCGGGGCAGGTGGAAACCCGTCATGGCATCGGCACCTTCGTGCTCGACACCCCGAGCCCGAGCGGTTTCCGGATCGACCCGGCCACCGTGGTCACCCTGCGTGACGTGCTGGCCATTCTCGAACTGCGTATCAGCCTCGAAGTCGAATCCGCCGGCCTCGCCGCACAGCGCCGCAGCGCCGAGCAACTTGCTGCGATGCGCGCGGCCCTTGATGCGCTGAATGACAGCGTGGCCCACGCCAGCGATGCAGTGGCGTCGGACTTCCAGTTCCATCTGCAAATCGCGCTGTCCACCGGCAACCGCTATTTCACCGACATCATGACCCACCTGGGCACCAGCATCATTCCGCGCACTCGCCTGAATTCGGCGCGCCTGGCCCATGACGATCAGCAGCACTACATGAATCGCCTGAGCCGCGAACACGAAGAAATCTACGACGCCATCGCCCGTCAGGATTCCGATGCCGCCCGTGCGGCCATGCGCCTGCACCTGACCAACAGCCGCGAACGGCTGCGTCAGGCGCATGAAGAGGCGCAGGCGCAGGGGTGAGAAATCAGGCTTCGATGTAGAGTTTCAGTGGTTCCGAACACGGCTCCAGACTGGCCTCATCAGCAAACTTGTAACGCAGTTCGACGGTGCTGTTCAGGTACTTTTCCAGCTCGAATCTGGGGATGCTCAGTTCGATCCCGGTCAGGCCGACCATATCGTCGAGTGCGTCATCCCAGACGCCGGTCGGCTCCGACAAACCCTGCCATTCAGGCTCTTCAGGATCGTCACCGAGGATCGGGTACACATCCCAGTTCGGCGGTGTGTTCTGGCCATCGGGTACACGAACGATCAGGTCGTCATCCAGGCTCGATAACCGCAGGATGATCGAGTCGCTGGCGTGATCGGGAAATTGCGGAAGGTGTGCAGCGGCAAACGTCATGGTTCGTTCTCCTTGAAAGATCTGCCGCGATCCTTCGCGGCAGTCGTTGCACTTTACCCGGCGAATTCGTGAGGCGCGCCGGGGCAATCTTGTCCGGGCATTTCAGCTGTGGGGCAGAATCGAACGATCCACCCTGACCGCGAGTTTGCCGGGGCCGGGGCTGACGTCGAACGTCGCGTGGCCCTCAGCGTCCACCGACGCCCGAGCGATGGCCACACCGTCGCGCAGCAATTGCAGCGGCGCACCTTTCAACGATTGGCCCGAGGCCAGTTCCAGTTTCAATTTGATGCTCATCGAATCGCTCCTTAATTCGTATTGCCGGCTGGGTGATAGTCCTTGAGCAGCAGGTAAGTGCTCCAGCCCCACCAGTCGTCGACGGTGGCGGTGTCGTTGAGGTTGTTGACGTCCTTGCGCCGCAGGACTTTGTTGCCCTGGACGCGGAACAGTGGTGAGAAGTTGTTCTCCACTTTGTGCACATCATCGAGATCCGGCAGGTGCTTCAGCGCGGCGAAATCGGACTCATCAGGGCGCTTGCCACTGAGGTAGGCGTCGAACACTTCGTCGGCGGAGGCCTGGGTAGCCTGTTTGACATGGGACTGGTTGGCGAACTGTTCCTCGTCAGGGATGAGGTCGAAGTAGCGTTTGTCGCCAAAAGTGCGCCAGTGCTCGCTCAGGCTGTTGCGCACCTTGAGGCCAAACTGGTTGTCTTCGTCGTGCATGAAACGAGAAATCAGCGAACCCAGATCGCCGGGTGTCACCACCGCCGCCAGCTCACGGCGCGGAACGCGCAGGTGACCGGAGGCAAACAGGTCGGTGAGGAAATGATCGGCGAAGGCATTCATGGCGTAGGCCAGTTCCAGGGCCGCGGTGTCCTGCGTCCCATGGGCGGCGACGGCCTGTTTGAGTGCTGCCGAGTGGCCGGCGATATAGGCGCGTTTTGCCCATTTGCCAAAATGGTCGGGGTTGTTGGCCGCGAGTTTCAGATAGCGACCCAGTGGAAAAAGGGCGGAGACAAAACTTCCGCCGCCGGTGATTTTATTCCACTCTTCGGACAACGTATCACCCAGTTTCTCGTACGCCTCATGCGCGGGCTTGCCCTCGTGGATGGCTTGTTCGACCGCCGCAGCCTCTTGTTTGGCGACCTCGAGAATCTTGCCTGCCTCAGCTTTCGCAGAAGATGCGGTTGCCAGGGAATTGAACGCAGCAGTAAAGCGCTGAAGGCGCTCGGCGGCTGTCGCGCCGTCGCAGATCGGTTGCTCGGGGATCCCATAGAAATCGCCACCCAAGCCCAATATCTGACCGTAGGTCAGTGCCAATCCATTGGGCAGATGCAGGGGAACCTTGCTGGCCGGTCTTGGTGGCGTTGTTGTGTCCTGACGCAGCAGCACATTGTCGCCGATGGCCGTGTGTTCAAGTATTTCGTAATACAGCCCGATCCCTTTGCTTGCCCTTGGTTTACCCGGGTTGGGAGGCGGGGGCTCGATGTGCGAATCGGTCGCCAGCAATATGAGGTGAGACTGTTCGCCGTCGATCTCGATCCCCGTTTCGCTAAACAACTCCTCGAACCGGGCAATGAGCGGGACCGGCGGTTGTTGTGGATCGTTTTGTGGATCTGACATTTCTTGCTCCTTGATATGCCATCCGTAAAAATATTTAACTGTACTTATATACAGTAATCGGCAGCCTAGCCCAGAAGTTTCCTACGTCAAGGTAAGCAGAGTCCCACGCAGGAGGAGGCGAAGACGATGAAATGCAGTTGACGGTTATATTTTAAGTTGTACGATGACCTACAACTTCGGCGAAGGCTGAACGGTCCACTCACAAAAAACGTTGCTACCAGGGTGTTCGAATAATGAATCCACAAGAACTGAAGTCCATCCTCTCCGCCGGCCTGCTGTCGTTCCCGGTGACCGATTTCAATGCCCAGGGCGATTTCAACCGCGCTGGCTACATCAAACGCCTGGAATGGCTGGCCCCGTACGGTGCTTCAGCCCTGTTCGCCGCCGGTGGCACCGGTGAATTCTTCTCCCTGGCTGCCAGCGAATACTCGGAAATCATCAAGACTGCCGTCGACACTTGCGCCAGCAGCGTGCCGATCCTCGCCGGTGTCGGCGGTTCGACCCGTCAGGCCATCGAATACGCTCAGGAAGCCGAGCGTCTGGGCGCCAAAGGCCTGTTGTTGCTGCCGCACTATCTGACCGAAGCCAGCCAGGACGGCGTTGCCGCCCACGTTGAAGCGGTGTGCAAATCGGTCAACATCGGCGTGGTGGTCTACAACCGCAACGTCTGCCGCCTGACCGCGCCGCTGCTGGAGCGTCTGGCCGAGCGCTGCCCGAACCTGATCGGTTACAAGGACGGTCTGGGCGATATCGAACTGATGGTGTCGATCCGTCGTCGCCTCGGCGATCGCTTCAGCTACCTCGGTGGTCTGCCGACCGCCGAAGTCTACGCCGCTGCCTACAAGGCCCTGGGCGTGCCGGTCTACTCGTCGGCGGTGTTCAACTTCATCCCGAAAACCGCGATGGACTTCTACCACGCCATTGCCCGCGAAGATCACGCCACCGTCGGCAAGATCATCGACGACTTCTTCCTGCCGTACCTCGACATCCGCAACCGCAAGGCCGGTTACGCCGTGAGCATCGTCAAGGCTGGCGCCAAGATCGCCGGTTATGACGCCGGCCCGGTGCGGGCGCCGCTGACCGACTTGACCGGCGAAGAGTACGAAATGCTCGCTGCGCTGATCGACAAGCAAGGTGCGCAGTAACACACCTCTATAAACAAGGCCGCTGAGCAATCAGCGGCTTTTTGCGTCAGGAGAATGATTCGTGACCAAGCGCTATGACAACTACATCAACGGTGAATGGGTCGCCGGCAACGATTACTCGGCGAACATCAACCCGTCCGAACTGAGCGATACCATCGGCGATTACGCCAAGGCTGACCTGGCTCAAGTCAATGCCGCCATCGACGCCGCTCGCGCTGCATTCCCGGCGTGGTCGACTTCGGGCATTCAGGCCCGTCACGACTCGCTGGACAAAGTCGGCACTGAAATCCTCGCCCGTCGCGAAGAGCTCGGCACTTTACTGGCCCGGGAAGAGGGCAAGACCCTGCCCGAAGCCATCGGCGAAGTGACCCGCGCCGGCAACATCTTCAAGTTCTTCGCCGGTGAATGCCTGCGTCTGTCCGGCGACTACGTGCCGTCGGTGCGTCCGGGCGTCAACGTTGAAGTCACCCGCGAAGCCCTCGGCGTGGTCGGTCTGATCACCCCGTGGAATTTCCCGATTGCCATCCCGTCGTGGAAAATCGCCCCGGCCCTGGCCTACGGCAACTGCGTGGTGTTGAAGCCGGCGGATCTGGTGCCGGGCTGTGCCTGGGCGCTGGCCGAAATCATCTCCCGCGCAGGCTTCCCGGCCGGCGTGTTCAACCTGGTGATGGGCAGCGGTCGCGTGGTCGGTGAAGCACTGGTCAACAGCCCGAAAGTCGACGGCATCAGCTTCACCGGCTCCGTCGGTGTGGGCCGTCAGATCGCGGTCAATTGCGTGTCGCGTCAGGCCAAGGTTCAGCTGGAGATGGGCGGCAAGAACCCGCAGATCATTCTCGACGACGCCGACCTCAAGCAGGCGGTCGAGCTGTCGGTGCAGAGCGCGTTCTACTCCACCGGCCAGCGTTGCACGGCATCGAGCCGTCTGATCGTCACCGCCGGCATTCACGACAAGTTCGTCGAAGCCATGGCCGAGCGCATGAAGTCGATCAAGGTCGGTCACGCGCTGAAGGCCGGCACCGACATCGGTCCGGTGGTCTCGCAAGCGCAGCTTGAGCAGGACATGAAGTACATCGACATCGGTCAGTCCGAAGGTGCGCGTCTGGTCAGCGGCGGTGGTTTGGTGACGTGTGACACCGAGGGCTACTTCCTCGCGCCGACCCTGTTTGCCGACAGCGAAGCCTCGATGCGCATCAGCCGCGAAGAGATCTTCGGCCCGGTGGCCAACATCGTCCGCGTGGCCGATTACGAGGCTGCACTGGCCATGGCCAACGACACCGAATTCGGTCTGTCGGCGGGCATCGCCACCACGTCGCTGAAGTACGCCAACCACTTCAAGCGTCATTCCCAGGCCGGGATGGTGATGGTCAACCTGCCGACCGCCGGTGTCGATTATCACGTTCCGTTCGGTGGCCGTAAGGGTTCATCCTATGGCTCACGTGAGCAAGGCCGCTATGCACAAGAGTTCTACACGGTCGTGAAGACCAGCTACATCGGTTCGTAAATCGCTGCACCCGCGCCGGGCCTTCGCCTGAGGCCCAGCGCGGCACAAGACCAAAGAATGTTTTACCCGCATAAAAATAATCAGTGGGAGTACATCTACATGCAATCGTCCAAGCCGACTCACGTCCGCTATTTGATCCTGCTCATGCTGTTCCTGGTGACCACGATCAACTACGCCGACCGTGCCACCATCGCGATCGCCGGTTCCAGTTTGCAAAAAGACCTCGGCATCGACGCGGTCACCCTCGGCTACATCTTCTCTGCTTTCGGTTGGGCCTACGTGGCCGGGCAAATTCCCGGCGGCTGGCTGCTCGATCGCTTCGGCTCGAAAAAAGTCTATGCCCTGAGCATCTTCACCTGGTCGCTGTTCACCGTGCTGCAAGGCTTCGTCGGTGAGTTCGGCATGTCCACGGCCATCGTCGCGCTGTTCATGCTGCGCTTTCTGGTCGGTCTGGCCGAGGCGCCATCGTTCCCCGGTAACGCACGCATCGTCGCGGCCTGGTTCCCGACCGCTGAGCGCGGCACCGCTTCGGCGATCTTCAACTCGGCGCAATACTTCGCCACCGTGCTGTTCGCACCGCTGATGGGCTGGATCGTGTTCTCCTTTGGCTGGGAGCACGTGTTCATCGTCATGGGCCTGCTCGGCATCGTGTTCTCGCTGGTCTGGCTCAAGGTTATCCACAGCCCGCGCCAACACCCGATGGCCAACGAAGCGGAAGTGAAGTTCATCGCCGACAACGGCGGCATGGTCGACATGGACCAGAAACAAGGCAAAAAGGCTGACGGCCCGAAATGGGATTACATCCGGCAGTTGCTGACCAATCGCATGATGCTCGGCGTTTACCTGGGCCAGTACTGCATCAACGGCATCACCTATTTCTTCCTGACCTGGTTCCCGGTGTACCTGGTGCAGGAGCGCGGCATGACCATCCTCAAGGCCGGTTTCATTGCCTCGTTGCCGGCGATCTGCGGCTTTATCGGTGGCGTGCTCGGCGGGGTGATTTCCGATTACCTGCTGCGCAAGGGCCATTCGCTGACCTTCGCCCGCAAGGCGCCGATCATTGCCGGTCTGCTGGTTTCGAGCAGCATCGTGGCCTGCAACTATGTCGACGTTGAATGGATGGTGGTCGGCTTTATGGCCCTGGCATTCTTCGGCAAAGGCGTGGGTGCACTGGGCTGGGCGGTGGTCTCCGACACCTCGCCGAAACAGATTGCTGGTCTGAGTGGCGGCCTGTTCAACACCTTCGGCAACATCGCGTCGATCACCACCCCGATCGTCATAGGCTACATCATCAGCTCCACCGGTTCGTTCAAATGGGCACTGGTGTTCGTCGGCGCCAACGCACTCGTGGCGGTGTTCAGCTACCTGGTGATCGTCGGCCCGATCAAACGTGTGGTACTTAAAGAGCCGCCAACCAATGGCGGTTCCGAAGCCACCGGCAAATTGTCTCAAGCGCATTCCTGAGGAGCGGCGTCATGCAGTTGATTGAACATTCCGACTCGCCGCGCTACATCCGCCTGCACGAGCGGGACAACGTAGTGGTAGTGGTCAACGACCAGGGCGTGCCGGCCGGCACCGCATTTGCCGATGGCCTGGTGACGGTGGATTTTGTACCGCAGAGTCACAAGGTCAGCCTCGTGGATATTCCCGAGGGCGGCACGGTGATTCGCTACGGCCAGATCATCGGCTACGCGTTGCAGCCGATTCCCCGTGGCAGTTGGGTCAAGGAAGATCAACTGCGCATGCCGACCGCGCCGCCGCTGGACAGCCTGCCGCTGTCCACCGATGTGCCGGCCGCCCAGGCTCCGCTGGAAGGCTTCACGTTCGAGGGTTACCGCAACGCCGACGGTACGGTCGGCACGCGCAACATCCTCGGGATCACCACTACCGTGCAATGCGTCACCGGGGTGCTGGATCACGCGGTGAAGCGGATCAAGGATGAACTGTTGCCGAAGTACCCGCACGTCGATGACGTGGTGGCGCTGACCCACAGTTACGGTTGCGGCGTGGCCATCACGGCCACCGACGCCTACATCCCGATCCGCACGGTGCGCAATCTGGCGCGCAACCCGAACCTCGGTGGCGAGGCGCTGGTGATCAGTCTGGGCTGCGAAAAATTGCAGGCCGGGCAGGTGATGCATGAAGACGATGCTTCGGTGGATCTGAGCGAGCCATGGCTGTATCGCTTGCAGGATTCCAGTCACGGTTTCACCGAGATGATCGAGCAGATCATGGAGCTGGCTGAAGTCCGACTGAAGAAACTCGACCAGCGCCGCCGGGAAACCGTGCCGGCGTCCGAGTTGATCCTGGGCATGCAGTGCGGCGGCAGCGATGCGTTTTCCGGGATCACCGCCAACCCGGCGCTTGGTTATGCCTCGGACTTGCTGCTGCGTGCGGGGGCGACGGTGATGTTTTCCGAAGTCACCGAAGTGCGCGACGCGATTTACCTGCTGACCTCACGGGCCCAGACCAAAACCGTTGCCGAGGAACTGGTGCGCGAGATGGACTGGTACGACCGTTACCTGGCCAAGGGTGAAGCGGATCGCAGCGCCAACACCACGCCGGGCAACAAGAAGGGCGGGTTGTCGAACATCGTCGAGAAGTCGCTGGGCTCGATCGTGAAGTCCGGCAGCAGTGCGATCAGCGGCGTGCTCGGCCCCGGGGAGCGCTTCAAGCAGAAGGGTTTGATTTTTTGTGCGACGCCGGCGAGTGATTTTGTCTGCGGTACGTTGCAACTGGCGGCGGGGATGAACCTGCATGTGTTCACGACCGGTCGTGGCACGCCTTACGGGTTGGCGATGGCGCCAGTGGTGAAGGTTTCGACCCGTACGGAGCTGGCGCAGCGCTGGCCGGATCTGATCGACATCGATGCCGGGCGGATTGCTACCGGGCGTGCGTCCATCGAGGAGTTGGGCTGGGAGTTGTTCCACTACTACCTGGATGTGGCGAGCGGCAAGCAGCAGACGTGGGCGGAGAAGCACAAGCTGCATAACGACATTACGTTGTTCAATCCGGCGCCTATCACCTGAGTCTGTTGATCGTTCCCACGCATAGCGTGGGAACGAACGGGGTGAAAGTGGCTTATCATTAGCCCCCTAACGACGCTCACCTCCAAGGCTCCCCGGCATGCTGGCAATCTTCCTCGAAACCCTGAACATCACCGCGCCGGTGTTTGCCATGCTGTTTCTGGGGGTGCTGCTCAAGCGCATCGACTGGATCAACGACAACTTTATCCACACGGCCTCGTCGCTGGTGTTCAACGTCACCATGCCGGCGCTGCTGTTTCTCGGCATCCTGCACGCCGACCTGCACGCCGCGCTGCAACCGGCGCTGCTCATCTATTTCGCCCTTGCCACGCTGGTCAGTTTTGCCCTGGCCTGGGGCTGGGCGATTTTCCGCTGCCCGCGTGAAGACCGGGGCATCTACACCCAAGGCGCGTTTCGCGGCAACAACGGGGTGATCGGCCTGGCGCTGGCGGCGAGCATGTATGGCGACTACGGGATTTCCCTCGGGGCGATTCTCGCGGCGCTGGTGATCCTGTTCTACAACACCCTGTCGACCATCGTGCTGGCGGTGTACAGCCCGGTGATCAAGTCCGATCCGTGGAGCATCTGCAAAAGCGTGGTCAGCAATCCGTTGATCATCAGCGTGATCGCGGCGGCGCCGTTCGCTTATTTCAAGATCGGTCTGCCGGGGTGGCTGGAAACCTCCGGCCAGTACCTGGCGCAAACCACGCTGCCGCTGGCCCTGATCTGCATTGGCGGTACGCTGTCGCTGGCGGCGCTGCGCAAGAGCGGCAACATGGCGCTCAGTTCGAGTCTGGTGAAGATGGTCGGTCTGCCGGTGATCGCCACGCTGGGCGCGTGGCTCTGGGGCTTTCGCGGGGCGGAGCTGGGAATTCTGTTTCTGTACTTCGGCAGCCCGACCGCCGCCGCCAGTTTCGTCATGGCCCGTGCGGCACAGGGCAACCATGAACTGGCGGCGGCGATCATCGTGCTGACCACATTGATGGCAGCGATCACCACCAATATCGGGATCTTCTTCCTGCAGTGGGGCGGGTGGATCTGAGGCCGGCGGTTACTCGGGCTTCTGGTAGCTGTCGATCACTTCCTGCGCCGCGCGGAACGCATCGATCGCCGCCGGTACGCCGGCGTACACCGCGCAATGCAGCAGCGCTTCACGGATCTCATCGACCGTGCAGCCATTGTTCAACGCACCGCGTACGTGACCCTTCAATTCCTGCGGGCACTTCAACGCGGTCAGCGCGGCGAGGGTGATCAGGCTGCGAGTCTTCAGCGGCAAACCTTCGCGATTCCACACGCCGCCCCAGGCGTGTTCGTTGACGAAGTCCTGCAAGGGTTGAGTGAACTCCGTGGCATTGCCCAGCGCGCGGTCGACAAACGCGTCGCCCATTACCTGACGGCGGACTTCAACCCCGGATTTCTTCGATTCGGTCATGGCATATCCCTCTTGTGGTGTTGGCGGCGCCAGGCGCGCACGGACGTGAAAAACAGAAACGCCAGCAGCGTCGGCAGCACATAAAACAGCATCAATCGCTCGAGTTTGCCGGCCAGTGGCATGCCGGTGGTGAACGACACCACGTGCAGCCCGTACGCCAGGTACAAACCCAGCAGCAACAGGCCTTCGGCCCGGGTCACGCGGTAACCGGAATAGAACACCGGCAGGCACAGCGCGGCGACGCCGAGCATCACCGGCAGGTCGAAATCCAGTGCGTTCGGCGAGACCGACAGCGGCGTCGGCGCGATCAGTGCGGTGAGGCCCAGCACCCCAAGCAGGTTGAACAGGTTGGCACCGATCACGTTGCCCACGGCGATGTCCCGCTGACCGCGCAACGCAGCGATCAGCGAGGTGGCGAGTTCCGGCAGCGAGGTGCCGACCGCGACCACGGTCAGGCCGATCACCCGCTCGGAGAACCCCAGGTCGGTGGCCACCACCACGGCCGCCCCCAGTAGCAGATGCCCGGCGAACACCAGCATGCCCAGACCGCCGACAATCATCAGCAGGCTGGTGAACCATGGGGCCTGCGGATCGTGGGGTTGATCGGAGTGCGGGCGGGCCGAGTGCCGCGACTGGCGCAGCAATAATCCGAGATACAGGGCGAGGGCGCCGAGCAACAGAATGCCGTCGAAGCGCCCGAGCTCTTCATTCCATGCCAGGACGAACACCAGCAGGCTGGCACCGATCATCAGTGGAATGTCGAGGCGCACCAATTGCCGCGATACCCGCAGCGGAATGATCAGCGCCGACAGGCCGAGGGTGACGAGAATGTTGAAAATGCTGCTGCCGATCACGCTGCTGACGGCGATGTCCGGCGTGTGCGCCTGTACGGCTTGCAGGCTGACGGCCATTTGCGGAGCGCTGCTGCCGAGGGCGACGATGGTCAGGCCGATGATCAGCGGTCGGACATGCAGACGCGCGGCCAGGCGCACGGCGGCGCGCACCATCAGCTCGGCGCCGGCGATCAGCAGGAACAGCCCGCTGAGCAATTCGATCACACTGATCAGGGGTAAGTCGGTCAGTCCGAAAATAGTGGACGCTCCATCAGTCGTCGAGGGCCTGGACCCGAACGCGGGCGGTTCCACTGCGCAGCATACCGAGCTGTTCGGCCGCCGCACGTGAAACATCGATCAGGCGACCACGGGTGTGCGGGCCGCGGTCGTTGATGCGGACCACGACGGATTCATCGTTTTTCAGGTTGGTGACCTTCACCCGGGTGCCGAACGGCAACTGGCGGTGGGCGGCTGTCAAAGAATTCTGGTTGAACGCTTCGCCGCTGGCGGTGCGTTTACCGTGGTGCTTGGCACCGTAATAGGAGGCGACGCCGGTCTGGTCGTAACCGTGCGGGTCGATGACATCGGTGCTGGCGCAACCGGCCAGCAAGGAGAGCAGGGCGCAGGCGCCGAGCAGACGTTTCATTCGAAAGCTCCCAAATAACAATGTGGGAGCGAGCTTGCTGGCGAAGGCGATCCGTCAGTCACTTTTGCAGTGTCTGAAATTGCGCTGTCGCGAGCATGCTCGCTCCCACAGGGAATGGAGCCAGGCTTTGGATCTGGCTCCATTGTGGTCAGCCTTCGAGCTTGCTTTTCAGCAGTTCGTTCACTTGCTGCGGGTTGGCCTTGCCTTTGGAGGCTTTCATGGCCTGGCCGACGAAGAAGCCGAACATCTTGCCGCGCTTGGCTTCGTCTGCCGCACGGTATTGCTCGACCTGCTCGGCATTGGCCGCGAGCATTTCGTCCAGCACCGCCGAGATCGCGCCGCTGTCGGTAACCTGCTTCAGGCCGCGCTTTTCGATGATCTCGTCTGCGCTGCCTTCGCCGTTGGCCATCGCTTCAAACACCACCTTGGCGATCTTGCCGGAGATGGTGTTGTCCTTGATGCGCTGCAGCATGCCGCCCAGTTGTTCGGCCGAAACTGGCGAATCCTCGATGTCCAGGTTCTGCTTGTTGAGCAGGCTGCCCAACTCGACCATCACCCAGTTCGCCGCCAGTTTGGCGTCGCCGCCGATGCTGGCGACTTTCTCGAAGTAGTCCGCCTGCTCACGGCTGGTGGCCAGCACGTTGGCGTCATAGGCCGACAGACCGAACGCACTCTGGAAGCGCTCGCGCTTCTGCGGTGGCAGTTCCGGCAGGGTGGCGCGCACGTCATTGAGGAACGAGTCCTCGATGACCACCGGCAGCAGGTCCGGATCGGGGAAGTAACGGTAGTCGTTGGCTTCCTCTTTGCTGCGCATCGGACGGGTTTCGTCCTTGTTCGGATCGTACAGACGGGTCTGCTGGATCACTTTGCCGCCGTCTTCGATCAGGTCGATCTGACGCTGGATCTCGGAGTTGATCGCCTTCTCGATGAAGCGGAACGAGTTGACGTTCTTGATTTCACAGCGGGTGCCGAACTCGGCCTGGCCTTTCGGACGGATCGACACGTTGCAGTCGCAACGCAGCGAGCCTTCGGCCATGTTGCCATCGCAGATGCCCAGGTAACGTACCAGCGCGTGGATCGCCTTGACGTAGGCCACGGCTTCCTTGGCGCTGCGCATGTCAGGCTCGGACACGATTTCCAGCAGCGGCGTGCCGGCACGGTTCAGGTCGATGCCGGTGGCACCGCTGAATTCTTCGTGCAGGCTCTTGCCGGCGTCTTCTTCCAGGTGCGCGCGGGTGATGCCGACGCGTTTGACCGTGCCGTCTTCCAGAGCGATGTCCAAGTGGCCCTTGCCGACGATCGGCAACTCCATCTGGCTGATCTGGTAGCCCTTCGGCAGGTCCGGGTAGAAGTAGTTTTTACGGGCGAACACGTTGTGCTGACCGATCTCGGCGTCAATCGCCAGACCGAACATCACCGCCATGCGCACCGCTTCCTGGTTGAGCACCGGCAGCACGCCGGGCATGCCCAGGTCGATCAGGCTGGCCTGGGTGTTCGGCTCGGAACCGAACTGGGTGGAACTACCGGAAAAGATTTTCGACCGGGTGGTGAGCTGGGTGTGAATCTCCAGCCCGATCACGACTTCCCATTGCATGTGTGTCTCCTCAGAAGCCGGTTGGGGTGCGAGTGTGCCAGTCAGTGTTCAACTGATACTGGTGCGCAACATTGAGCAAACGGCCTTCCTGGAAATACGGAGCGAGCAGTTGCACGCCGACCGGCAGGCCGTCGACAAAACCGGCCGGCATCGACAGGCCCGGCAGGCCCGCGAGGTTGGCGGTGATGGTGTAGACGTCTTCCAGGTAGGCAGCGACCGGGTCGCTGTTCTTGGCACCGAGTTTCCAGGCCGGGTTTGGCGTGGTCGGGCCGAGGATGATGTCGACTTCATTAAAGGCAGCCATGAAGTCGTTCTTCACCAGGCGACGGATCTTCTGCGCTTTCAGGTAGTAGGCGTCGTAGTAACCGGCGGACAGCGCGTAGGCACCGACCATGATCCGGCGCTGCACTTCAGGCCCGAAGCCTTCGCCACGGGAGCGCTTGTACAGGTCTTCCAGGTTCTTCGGGTCTGCGCAGCGGTGGCCGAAGCGCACGCCGTCGAAACGCGACAGGTTGGAGGAGGCTTCTGCCGGGGCGATCACGTAGTACGCAGGGATCGCGTGCTGCATGTTCGGCAGGCTGATTTCCTTGATCACAGCACCGAGCTTCTGCAGCTCCTTGATGCTGTTCTGGATCAGGTCGGCGATGCGCGGGTCGAGACCGGCACCGAAGTATTCCTTCGGCACGCCGATACGCAGTCCTTGCAGCGAACCATTCAGGCCGGCGGCGTAGTCCGGCACTGGCTCATCGATGCTGGTGGAGTCGTTCGGATCGAAGCCGGCCATACCTTGCAACAAAATCGCGCAGTCTTCGGCGGTGCGAGCCAGCGGGCCGCCCTGATCGAGGCTGGAGGCGTAAGCGATCATGCCCCAGCGCGACACGCGACCGTAGGTCGGTTTCAGGCCGGTGAGGTTGGTGAATGCTGCTGGCTGACGGATCGAACCGCCGGTGTCGGTGGCCGTTGCGGCAGGCAACAGACGAGCGGCAACCGCGGCAGCCGAACCACCGGACGAACCGCCCGGCACGTGTTCCAGGTTCCACGGGTTTTTCACCGCGCCGTACCAGCTCGACTCGTTGGCCGAACCCATGGCGAATTCGTCCATGTTGGTCTTGCCCAGGGTCACGGTGCCGGCGGCGGCCAGCTTCGACACCACGGTGGCGTCGTATGGAGCCTTGAAGTTGTCGAGCATCTTCGAGCCGCAGCTGGTGCGGATGCCCTGGGTGCAGAACAGATCCTTGTGGGCGATCGGCGCACCGAGCAGGGCGCCACTCTCACCATTGGCCCGGCGCACGTCGGCGGCTTTCGCCTGCTCAAGGGCCAGCTCTTCGGTGAGGCTGATGAAACTGTTGAGCTGCGGGTCGAGCTGAGTAATACGCGCCAGCAGGACTTTGGTCAGCTCTTCGGAAGAAAACTTTTTATCGGCGAGACCGCGGGCGATCTCGGCCAGAGTCAATTGATGCATTGCAGGCTCTTTCCCTTTAGTCGATGACTTTCGGAACCAGGTACAGGCCGTTTTCGACCGCTGGTGCGATGGACTGATAAGCCTCGCGGTTATTGCTTTCGGTCACGACGTCGGCGCGCAGGCGCTGACTGGCTTCCAGCGGGTGGGCCAGCGGTTCGATACCGTCGGTATTGACCGCCTGCATTTCGTCGACCAGCCCGAGAATGCTGTTGAGGGCCGAAGTGATGTGTGGAAGATCGGCGTCATTAAGGCCAAGGCTGGCCAGATGAGCGATTTTTTCCACGTCGGAGCGTTCTAGCGCCATCGGGTTTCTCCAGTGGAAAACAGGACGGACGGCGTCCGTGTGTTAGATTGTCGGAACACTACCGCACTTCTACGGTCATAAGGCCGCGATTGTGGGGCTTGGTGCACAGAAAAGCGGCCAATTTAACATATTGGCGCCTTGCCCAAAATCCCTGTCGTTGTTAGAGTTTGCCGCACTTTTTTACCCACGCGTTGCCTAGGGTCCCTTTCCCATGTTCAAGAAACTGCGTGGCATGTTTTCCAGCGATCTTTCCATTGACCTGGGCACTGCCAACACCCTTATTTACGTGCGCGAGCGCGGTATCGTCCTGAATGAGCCATCGGTTGTGGCCATTCGGACACACGGTAACCAGAAAAGTGTCGTCGCTGTCGGCACCGAGGCCAAGCGCATGCTCGGCCGTACGCCGGGCAACATTGCTGCCATTCGTCCGATGAAGGACGGCGTGATCGCCGACTTCAGCGTCTGCGAAAAGATGCTGCAATACTTTATCAACAAGGTTCACGAAAACAGCTTTCTGCAGCCCAGCCCTCGTGTGCTGATCTGCGTTCCATGCAAGTCCACCCAGGTTGAGCGTCGTGCCATCCGTGAATCGGCCCTTGGCGCCGGTGCCCGTGAAGTGTTCCTGATCGAAGAGCCGATGGCGGCAGCGATCGGTGCCGGCCTGCCGGTTGAAGAAGCTCGCGGTTCGATGGTCGTGGATATCGGTGGTGGTACCACCGAAATCGCGCTGATCTCCCTGAACGGTGTGGTCTATGCCGAGTCCGTACGTGTTGGCGGCGACCGCTTCGACGAAGCGATCATCACCTACGTGCGCCGCAACTACGGCAGCCTGATCGGCGAATCCACCGCCGAACGCATCAAGCAGGAAATCGGCACGGCCTACCCGGGCGGCGAAGTTCGCGAAGTCGACGTTCGTGGTCGCAACCTGGCCGAAGGCGTTCCACGCGCATTCACCCTGAACTCCAACGAAGTGCTGGAAGCTCTGCAAGAGTCGCTGGCGACCATCGTTCAGGCGGTGAAAAGTGCTCTGGAGCAATCGCCGCCGGAACTGGCTTCCGACATCGCCGAGCGTGGCCTGGTGCTGACCGGTGGTGGCGCGCTGCTGCGTGACCTCGACAAGCTGCTGGCTCAGGAAACCGGTCTGCCGGTGATCGTTGCCGAAGATCCGCTGACCTGCGTCGCTCGCGGCGGTGGCCGTGCATTGGAAATGATGGACAAGCACACCATGGACCTGCTCTCCAGCGAATAATCGCCGGGTGCAATACGTGGGTGAGCGCACAGGCAGCACTTTGCAGTGCTGCCTGTTGGCGTTTATCTTCTGTCAGTCTTCATCCAGGCCGGTTTGATGCCGTATGAATAAACAGAACATTTGCCTGGGAGGAGCGGCTTATTAAACCGCTTTTCGCCAAGGGCCCCTCACTGGGCGTGCGCTTGTTGGTGCTGGCCGTACTGTCGGTCGCGCTGATGGTCGTTGACGCGCGCTTCAGCCTGCTTAAACCCGTACGCAGCCAGGCCTCGCTGGTGCTGATGGACGCCTACTGGATTACTGACCTGCCCGGACGATTGTGGGAAGGTATCGCCAGCCAGTTCGGCAGTCGCACCGAGCTCGTCGCCGAAAATGAAAAACTCAAGTCGGAGAACCTGCTGTTGCAGGGTCGCATGCAGAAGCTTGCCGCCCTCACCGAGCAGAACGTCCGCCTGCGCGAGTTGCTCAATTCCTCCGCGCTGGTCAACGAGAAGGTCGAAGTGGCCGAGCTGATCGGCATGGACCCCAACCCTTTCACCCATCGCATCATCATCAATAAAGGTGAGCGTGATGGCGTGGTGCTCGGTCAGCCGGTGCTCGATGCTCGCGGCCTGATGGGGCAGGTGGTCGAACTGATGCCGTACACTTCCCGTGTGCTGCTGCTGACCGACTCGACCCACAGCATTCCCGTGCAGGTGAACCGTAACGGTCTGCGGGCGATTGCCAGCGGCACCGGTAACCCTGAGCGTCTGGAACTGCGCCACGTGGCGGACACTGCCGACGTCAAGGAAGGCGATCTGCTGGTCAGCTCCGGCCTGGGTCAGCGTTTCCCGGCCGGTTATCCGGTGGCGACGGTCAAGGAAGTCATCCACGATTCCGGCCAGCCTTTCGCCATTGTTCGCGCCGTGCCGACCGCCGCGCTGAACCGCAGCCGTTACCTGCTGCTGGTGTTCAGTGACAACCGCACGGCCGAAGAGCGTGCCAACGATGCCGCGCAGGCTCAGGAAAACCTCGATGCCTTTGGTGGTGGTCCGGTGATTCCATCCACGGTGCCGAAAATCGTCACCCCGCCAGCCGCAGCCGCAACTCCTGCCACGACGACTCCGTCGGCTGCGCCTGCTGCCGACACCGCGCCGGCCAAACCCGCTGCGAGCAAACCGCCTGCAGCCACACCCGCGGCCAGCAAGCCACCGGCCAATCAGCCGGCGGCTCGACCAGCGGCCAAGCCGCCTGTCACTGCGCCGGCGACCACCGGGAGGCAAGAATAATGGTCGGAGCTACCGCATCGCGTAACGGCTGGATCGTCTGGCTGACGTTCATCGTCGGCATTCTGCTCAGTGTGTCGCCACTGCCCATTTTCATGGAAATCCTGCGTCCGCTCTGGCTGGCCTTGCTCCTGACCTTCTGGGCTTTGTATCTGCCGCATACGGTCGGCATGGTCACGGCCTTCTGCCTGGGACTGGCCGAAGATGTGCTGCAAGGCGATCTGCTCGGTCAGAATGCCCTGATCCTGACCCTGATTACGTTCCTGGTGCTGTCGTTGCAACAACGCCTGCGAATGTTCCCGATGTGGCAGCAGAGCCTGGTGATTCTGGTGATCTTCGGCTTGGCCCAGCTCGTACAACTCTGGCTCAGTGCCTTGACCGGCAACCGTCAGCCGACCCTCGCACTGGTCCTGCCGGCACTGGTCAGTGCCTTGCTCTGGCCTTGGGTCAGCTTCGCTTTGCGTGGATTGCGTCGGCGCTACAAAATCAACTGATTCGGTCAGGCATTTGCCCGCACCTCGACAGGGAGATGTCTTGATGAAAAAGCTTTACCTCGCCTCAGGATCGCCGCGTCGGCGTGAATTGCTCACGCAGATCGGCATCCCGTTTACCGCCATCAGCGCGGATATCGATGAAACACCTCTAGCCAATGAATCCCCATCGGCCTACGTCGAGCGCCTGGCGCGCGGCAAGGCCGAGGCCGGGCGGCGCATCGTCACCTCCGAGCCACCGTTTTGCGTACTCGGCGCCGACACCGCCGTGGTGCTGGACGGCAAAATTCTTGGCAAACCGGTGGACGAAGCCGATGCATGCGCCATGCTGATGATGTTGTCCGGCAAAGAGCATGAAGTGCTGACGGCGATTGCCGTGCTCGACGGCGAGCGTTGCGAGTCGCGGTTGGTGCGCAGTCTGGTGCGGTTCCGCTCGATCAGCCGCGAAGAAGCCGCCGCCTACTGGGCCAGCGGCGAACCCCGGGACAAGGCGGGTGGCTACGGCATTCAAGGACTCGGCGCGGTGTTCGTCGCCGGCCTCAATGGCAGTTACTCGGCGGTCGTCGGCTTGCCGGTGTGCGAAAGCGCAGAACTGCTCGGCCATTTCGGCATACCCTGTTGGCAAACCCTGAACGCGCAATGAGCGTCGAACGGACAAGATGCGGCCATTATCGTGAACATGCCTGAACGAGACCCTGCCATGAGTGAAGAGATTCTGATCAACATCACGCCGATGGAATCGCGCGTGGCGGTGGTCGAAAACGGTGTGCTGCAAGAAGTGCACGTCGAGCGTACGCAAAAACGCGGGATCGTCGGCAACATCTATAAAGGCAAGGTGGTGCGAGTCCTGCCGGGCATGCAGGCGGCCTTCGTCGACATCGGTCTGGATCGCGCAGCCTTCATTCATGCATCGGAAATTTCACTGCGTGAAGGCCCGGCAGTAGAAAGCATCAGCGCTCTGGTGCACGAAGGCCAGAGCCTGGTGGTGCAGGTCACCAAGGACCCGATCGGTTCCAAAGGCGCGCGGCTGACCACGCAGCTGTCGATCCCATCGCGCTATCTGGTGTACATGCCGCGCACCGCTCACGTCGGTATTTCTCTGAAGATCGAAGACGAAGCCGAGCGCGAACGCCTCAAGCAGGTGGTCAGCGATTGCGTGGCCAAAGAAGGCATCAAGGAGGCTGGCGGCTTTATTTTGCGCACCGCCGCCGAAGGTGCCGGGGCCGATGAGATCCTGATGGACATCCGCTATCTGCGCCGCCTGTGGGATCAGATCAACGAACAGATCAAGACCATCGGCGCACCGAGCGTGATTTACGAAGACCTCGGCCTGGCACTGCGCACCCTGCGCGATCTGGTCAGCCCGAAGATCGAGAAGATCCGCATCGACTCCCGAGAAACTTTCCAGAAGACCACGCAGTTCGTCGCCGAACTGATGCCGGAAATCGCCGATCGTCTGGAACACTACCCGGGTGAACGACCGATTTTCGACCTGTATGGCGTCGAAGACGAAATCCAGAAGGCCCTGGAGCGCAAGGTGCCGCTGAAGTCTGGCGGTTATCTGGTGATCGATCCGGCCGAAGCCATGACCACCATCGATGTGAACACTGGAGCGTTTGTCGGTCATCGCAACCTCGAAGAAACCATCTTCAAGACCAACCTCGAAGCCGCGACCGCGATTGCCCGGCAGATGCGCCTGCGCAATCTGGGCGGGATCATCATCATCGACTTCATCGACATGGAAGACGAAGAGCACCAGCGTCAGGTGCTGCGTACCCTGGAAAAACAACTGGAGCGCGATCACGCCAAGACCAACATCATCGGCATCACCGAGTTGGGCCTGGTGCAGATGACGCGCAAGCGCACCCGCGAAAGTCTCGAGCAGGTGCTGTGCGAACCGTGCAGCAGCTGTCAGGGCCGGGGCAAGCTGAAAACCCCGGAAACCATTTGCTACGAGATTTTTCGCGAGATCCTGCGTGAAGCCCGGGCCTATCAGGCCGAGGGGTATCGGGTGCTGGCGAACCAGAAAGTGGTGGATCGCCTGCTCGATGAAGAGTCCGGTAACGTGGCCGAACTTGAAGGTTTCATCGGGCGCACCATACGCTTCCAGGTGGAAACCATGTATTCCCAGGAACAATATGACGTGGTGCTGCTCTGAATCCCTGCATCACCCTTTTCCTGAAACGGCTGGCCTCAGCTTTTTGCAGTATTTTTGCCATGGGAGCCAACTGACATGGAACGTCTGACACGCATTTTGGCTGCGCTGACCCGCTGGGGTCTGGGCCTGTGCGCGTTGGTTCTGGTATTGATGGCGTTGTACGTCAGCCTCGGCCGGGAACTCACGCCACTGGTGGCCGAATACCGCACCGATATCGAAGACAAGGCCAGTGACGCCCTGGGCATGCCGCTGCAGATCGGCGAGCTGGAAGGCAACTGGAGCGGATTTGCCCCGATCCTGCTGGCTCACGACGTGATGGTCGGCAGCGGCGCCAACGCCTTGCGCCTGGATCGGGTGCGCGCGGTGCCGGATCTTTGGGCCAGTTTGCTGGCCCGGGAAGTGCGCATCGCCCATCTGGAACTCAACGGTCTGAAGATCAGCCTCAAGGAAGGCGAAGACGGGAAGTGGGCGCTGGAAGGCTTGCCGGTGCAGCAGGACCAGCCCATGGATCCCGAGCAACTGTTCAACCGCATGCAAATGATTCAACAACTGTCGGTTCTCGACAGTCAGGTGACCTTGCAACCGCGGGAGCAGGCGCCGCTGACGCTCACGTATGTCGGCCTCAATCTCAAGACCGGCACCAGCCGTCAGCGCCTCGATGCCCGATTGACCCTGCCTGACGGCCAGCCCGTGGCGCTGAGTCTGCGCACGCGGATTCGTCCGAGTCAGTGGCAGAGCAGCGAAGTGGAAGGTTATGTCAGCCTGCCGCAGAGCGATTGGTCGAAATGGCTGCCCGAGCGCGTCACCCAGCAATGGAATTTCTCCGAAATCAAGGCCGGTGGCGAGCTGTGGGTCAACTGGCGCGAGGGGGCGTTGCAGAGTGCTGCGATCCGTCTCAACGCGCCGCAACTGACCGGTGCCTACGCCGAGCGCAAGCCGATCCAGATCCACAATCTGGCGCTCAACGGCTATTTTCAGCGCGGCTCCGAAGGGGCCACAATCACGCTTGATTCGCTGGCGATGAATGTCGGCGAAACCCGCTTCGAATCCCATGTCCAGATCAAACAGACGGCCGCCACCGACAAAGCGCAAGAGCTCTGGCATCTGCAGGCCGACCGGCTTGACCTGACGCCGATCACACCTTTACTCAATGCCCTCGGCCCATTGCCCCAAGGTTTCGCCACCGTGGTCGAGCGCCTGAAAGTGACCGGCGGCCTGCGTAACGTACTGCTGGATTTCCGGCCGAACGCCACCGACGACAGCAAATTCAGCTTCGCCGCCAATCTCGATCAAGTCGGCTTCGACGCCTACCACGGCGCGCCGGCGGCACGGAATGTCAGCGGCAGCCTTACCGGCAATCTCGGCGGCGGCGAGCTGCGCATGGACAGCAAGGACTTCGTTCTGCACCTCGATCCGATTTTCGCCAAGCCATGGCAGTACATTCAGGCCAACGCCCGGTTGACCTGGAAGCTCGACAAAGAAGGTTTCACCCTGATCGCGCCGTACCTGAAGGTGCTCGGCGAGGAAGGCAAGATCGCCGGCGACTTCCTGATCCGCCTGCACTTCGATCACAGCCAGGAAGACTACATGGACCTGCGGGTCGGTCTGGTGGATGGCGATGGACGCTACACCGCCAAGTATCTGCCGCAAGTCCTGAGCCCGGCCCTCGATGAATGGCTGCGCACGGCAATTCTCAAAGGCGCGGTGGATCAGGGCTTCTTTCAGTATCAGGGTTCGCTGAACAAGAACGCCGGGGAAGCGGATCGCAGCATCAGTCTGTTCTTCAAGGTGCACGACGCCGAGCTGGCGTTCCAGCCGGGCTGGCCGCACGTGAGCAAGGTCAGCGGTGACGTGTTCATCGAAGACAGCGGCGTGCGCATTCTCGCGAGCAAGGGCCAATTGCTCGACACCCAGGTCAGTGATGTTTTCGTCAATATTCCCCATGTGCCGAGCGGCGAGCACAGCCATATGTTCCTCGACGGCGCGTTCGCGGGTGGGTTGGGCGATGGCCTGAAGATTCTTCAGGAGGCGCCGATCGGCACTGCCGACACCTTTGCCGGTTGGGAAGGCGAGGGTGATCTGCAGGGCAAGCTCAAGCTCGATGTGCCGTTGGCCAAGGGCGATCAGCCGAAAATCCTCGTCGACTTCAAAACCGCCAATGCGCGATTGAAGCTTGCCGAGCCGAAGCTGGAACTGAGCCAGCTCAAGGGTGATTTCCGCTTCGACAGCGACAAGGGGCTGAGCGGTCAGAACATCAGCGCCAGGGCCTTCGATAAACCGGTCTCGGCGCAGATCTTCGCCGACGGCGGCCCCGGCAGACTCAAGACCCGGGTGGCGGCGTCGGGGCAGGTCGAAGTCAAGAAACTCACCGACTGGCTAGGCGTGACTCAACCGTTGCCGGTATCCGGAACCATCCCTTACCAGCTGCAGGTGAATCTGGACGGCGCCGACAGTCAATTGATGGTCAGTTCCAGTCTGAAAGGTGTGGCGGTGGATCTGCCGGCGCCGTTCGGCATGGCGGCCGATGTCGGGCGTGACACGGTGTTCCGCATGACGTTGCAGGGGCAAGAGCGGCGTTACTGGGTCAATTACGATCAACTGGCCAACTTTACCTTCGCCGCGCCACCGGGCAATTTTGTCGATGGTCGGGGCGAGTTGTTCCTCGGCACCGGCGAAGCGGTGTTGCCGGGCAACAAAGGCCTGCGGGTGCGCGGCGTGTTGTCCGAGCTGGACGTCAAACCCTGGCAGGATCTGCTGGACAAGTACGCTGGTCAGGATCCGGGTGGCAGCGCCAAGCAGTTGCTCAGCAGTGCGGACTTCAAGATTGGCAAACTCACCGCCTTCGGCACCACACTGGATCAGGCAGCCGTGCAGGTGAATCGCAAGCCCGGTGCCTGGGCTCTGGCCCTCGACAGTCAGCAGGCCAAAGGCACCGCCGGCATTCCCGACGCCAAGGGCGCGCCGATTGCGGTGAACCTGCAATATGTGCGGTTGCCGGCAGCGGACCCGACGGTGCAGGCCGACGAGAACGCGCCGGACCCACTGGCTTCGGTCGATCCGAGCAAGATTCCGGCGCTGGATATCACCATCAATCAATTGTTCCAGGGCCAGGATCTGGTCGGCGGCTGGTCGCTCAAGGTTCGCCCGACCGCCAAAGGCATCGCCCTGAACAATCTCGATCTGGGCCTCAAGGGCATTCTTTTGCAGGGCAGCGGCGGCTGGGAAGGCGCGCCCGGTGCTACGAGCAGTTGGTACAAGGGCCGGATCGGCGGCAAGAATCTCGCCGATGTGCTCAAGGGCTGGGGCTTTGCACCGAGCGTGACCAGCGAAGAATTCCACATGGATGTCGACGGCCGCTGGCCGGGCTCGCCGGCGTGGCTGGCGACCAAGCGCTTCTCCGGCACCCTCGATGCGTCCCTCAACAAAGGCCAGTTTGTTGAAGTGGAGGGCGGCGCTCAGGCATTGCGGGTATTTGGTCTGCTCAACTTCAACTCGATTGGCCGGCGTTTGCGCCTCGACTTCTCCGACCTGTTCGGCAAAGGCTTGAGCTATGACCGGGTCAAGGGATTGCTGGTGGCGACCAAAGGCGTGTATGTGACGAAAGAGCCGATCAAGTTGACCGGGCCTTCGAGCAACCTGGAACTGGACGGCACGCTGGATCTGGTGGGCGATCAGGTTGATGCCAAATTGCTGGTGACCTTGCCGGTGACCAATAATCTGCCGATTGCCGCGCTGATTGTCGGCGCACCGGCGGTCGGCGGTGCCTTGTTCCTGATCGACAAGCTGATCGGCGATCGCGTGGCACGGTTCGCCAGCGTCAAATACACCGTCAAAGGCCCGTGGAAAGAGCCGAAAATCACCTTCGACAAGCCTTTTTGAACAGCCAGCCCCTGAACCGATGGAGTAGCATGGCCGCATACCTCTTGCGGAGTGCGCCATGTCTTTAGCGGTGATTCAAATGGTCAGCCAGAGCGATGTGCTGGCCAATCTGCGCGATGCCCGACGTTTGCTCGAACACGCATCTAACGCCGGTGCGAAGCTGGCGGTGCTGCCGGAAAATTTCGCGGCCATGGGCCGTCGCGACATCGCCGATATCGGCCGCGCCGAAGCACTCGGCGAAGGCCCGATTCTGCCGTGGTTGAAACAGACCGCCCGTGACCTCAAGTTATGGATTGTGGCCGGCACCTTGCCGTTGCCGCCGGTGGGGCAGCCTGAGGCCAAGTCCCATGCCTGCTCGCTGCTGGTGAATGATCAGGGCGAAATCGTTGCGCGCTATGACAAGTTGCACCTGTTCGATGTCGACGTGGCGGACAATCGCGGCCGTTACCGCGAATCCGATGACTATGCTTATGGCAGTGGCGTGGTGGTCGCGGACACCCCGGTCGGGCGACTGGGCCTGACGGTGTGCTACGACCTGCGTTTCCCGGAGCTGTACAGCGAATTGCGCGCAGCCGGGGCTGAACTGATTACCGCACCGTCGGCCTTCACCGCGGTGACCGGTGCGGCGCACTGGGATGTACTGATCCGCGCGCGGGCCATTGAAACCCAGTGCTACGTGCTGGCGGCCGCTCAGGGCGGGACGCATCCGGGGCCGCGGGTAACCTTTGGGCACGGGGCGATTGTCGACCCGTGGGGCCGCGTGCTGGCACAGCAGGAGCAGGGCGAAGCCGTACTGCTGGCCGAGCGCGACAGCAATGAACAAGCGTCCATCCGGGCGCGAATGCCGGTGACGGGTCATCGGCGGTTTTTTTCGCAGGGCGCACAGCGACCTGCTTCAGAACACGAATTTAAGGCGTAAAACCTATGAGCGAGTTGTTGTCCTCAGTCAGTGATCACCTGTTGGCGCCCGGCGGCGTGACGATCGAGAGTCTGCAAGGCGTGCTCGGTGATCTGGCGGGTCCAGGCATCGATGCGGCCGACCTGTATTTCCAGGGGCAGATTTCCGAGTCCTGGTCGCTGGAAGACGGCATCGTCAAGGAAGGCAGTTTCAACCTCGACCAGGGCGTCGGCGTGCGTGCGCAGTCCGGCGAAAAAACCGGTTTCGCCTACAGCAACGCGATCACCCTCGAAGCCCTCGGCGCAGCGGCCCGTGCGGCCCGTTCGATTTCCCGCGCCGGGCAGAACGGCACAGTGCAGGCTTTCAGCAGCCAGGACGTCGCCCAGTTGTATGCGCCGGACAACCCGCTGGAAGTCCTGAGCCGCGCTGAAAAAGTCGAACTGCTCAAACGCATCGACGTGGCGACCCGCGCCCTCGACCCGCGTATCCAGCAGGTCAGCGTAAGCATGGCCGGGGTCTGGGAGCGAATTCTGGTGGCCTCGACTGACGGTGGCCTGGCTGCCGATGTGCGTCCGCTGGTGCGTTTCAACGTCAGTGTGATCGTCGAACAGAACGGCCGTCGCGAACGCGGTGGTCATGGCGGCGGCGGGCGTACCGACTACCGTTATTTCCTCGCCGAAGACCGAGCCATGGGCTATGCCCGTGAAGCGTTGCGTCAGGCGCTGGTGAATCTGGAGGCGATTCCGGCACCGGCCGGCACCTTGCCGGTGGTTCTGGGCTCGGGCTGGTCCGGCGTGTTGCTGCATGAAGCGGTCGGTCACGGTCTGGAAGGCGATTTCAACCGCAAGGGCAGCTCTGCCTACAGCGGTCGCATGGGCGAAATGGTTGCTTCGAAACTCTGCACCATAGTCGATGACGGCACCCTGAGCGGTCGTCGCGGTTCCCTTAGCGTCGACGACGAAGGCACTCCGACCGAGTGCACCACGCTGATCGAAAACGGTGTGCTCAAGGGCTACATGCAGGACAAGCTGAATGCGCGGCTGATGGGCGTGGCCCGCACCGGCAACGGTCGTCGCGAATCCTACGCGCACCTGCCGATGCCGCGGATGACCAATACCTACATGCTCGGCGGCCAGAGCGATCCGGCGGAAATCATCGCGTCGGTGAAGAAGGGTATCTACTGCGCCAACCTCGGTGGCGGTCAGGTCGATATCACCAGCGGCAAGTTCGTGTTTTCCACCAGTGAGGCTTATCTGATCGAGGACGGCAAGATCACCGCGCCAGTCAAAGGCGCAACGTTGATCGGCAACGGTCCGGAAGCGATGAGCCGAGTGTCGATGGTCGGTAACGATCTGGCGCTGGACAGCGGTGTGGGCACATGCGGCAAGGACGGGCAGTCGGTACCGGTGGGTGTCGGTCAGCCGACGCTGAAAATCGATGCGATCACCGTGGGTGGCACGGGCGCGTAAGAAGGGATGGAGCTTCGGGTGGCGCGCGGTGCGGCCACCCGGTGACGAATATCAACGCAGACCGCGTTGAGTCTCGTCCAGCTCACGGATGTACTTGAAGATCTTGCGGCTCGAGGCAGGAGGTTTGTTTTGCGCAACCTCGTGCTGGGCCTGACGGATCAGGGAACGCAGTTGCTGGCGGTCGGCGTCCGGGTAATCGACGACGAATTTCTCCAGCACGGCATCGTCACCGGCGATCAGGCGGTCACGCCAGCGTTCGAGGTTGTGGAAACGCTCGTTGTACTGACGGGTAGAGGCATCGAGTTGATCGAGCAAGGTGAGAATGGCGTCAGTGTCCTGATCGCGCATCAGTTTGCCGATGAACTGCAAATGCCGTTTACGCGCGATGTTCGCGGTGTGCTTGGGCGCATCGGCCAGGGCCCGGCGCAAGGCGTCGGTCAATGGCAGTTTTGCCTGCAAGTCGGGCTTGAGCGTTGTAAGGCGCTCGCCAAGGTCAACCAGAGCATGCAGCTCGCGTTTGACCTGGGATTTGCTTTTTTCTCCCGTATCGAGGGAGTCGTCGTAAGAATCAACCATGGTGGCAGTCCGCAAAGAAACGCCGCCATGATAACCAGTCGGGGGCCGCTTGTCCGGCCCGGTCGCTCGAAGGCCCCAGCCGAAAGCAGAATTTGAGTGGAGATGAGCATGAGTGCAGTTGAAAGCGTCGGCCCACAGGCATTGCCGGCACTGCAGGAACAGGTCGAGCAGATCATCGCCGAAGCCAGGCGTCAGGGTGCCAGTGCCTGCGAAGTAGCGGTGTCGCTGGAGCAGGGCCTGTCGACGTCGGTGCGTCAACGTGAAGTCGAAACGGTCGAGTTCAACCGCGATCAGGGTTTTGGCATCACGTTGTATGTCGGTCAGCGCAAAGGCTCGGCCAGCACCTCCGCCACCGGGCCGGATGCGATTCGCGAGACCGTCGCTGCGGCGCTGGCCATTGCCAAACACACCTCCGAGGACGAAGCCTCGGGGCTGGCCGATGCCGCGCTGATGGCCAGGGATATTCAGGATTTCGACCTGTTCCACCAGTGGGACATCACTCCGGAGCAGGCCATCGAGAAGGCGTTGCTCTGCGAAGCTGCCGCGTTCGACGCTGATGCGCGCATCAAGAATGCCGATGGCACCACGTTGAGTACCCATCAGGGTTGCCGCGTGTACGGCAACAGCCACGGTTTTATCGGCGGTTACGCTTCGACCCGACACAGCCTGAGCTGCGTAATGATCGCCGAGGCCGATGGCCAGATGCAGCGCGACTACTGGTATGACGTGAACCGCCAGGGCAGTTTGCTGGCGGATCCGGTGAGCATCGGCCAGCGTGCTGCGCAGCGGGCGGCGAGTCGCCTGGGCGCGCGTCCGGTGCCGACCTGCGAAGTGCCGGTTTTGTTTTCGGCGGAACTGGCAGGTGGGTTGTTCGGCAGCTTTCTGTCGGCGATTTCCGGCGGAAGCCTGTACCGCAAATCGTCGTTCCTCGAAGGCACCCTGGGGCAGAAACTGTTCCCGGAGTGGCTGACGATCGACGAACGCCCGCACCTGATGCGTGCCATGGGCAGTGCTTCCTACGATGGTGACGGCCTGGCGACCTATGCCAAACCGTTCGTCGAGAAGGGCGAGTTGGTGTCGTACATTCTTGGCACTTATTCCGGTCGCAAACTCGGCATGCCGAGTACCGCCAACGCGGGCGGCGTGCACAACCTGTTCGTCACCCATGGCGATGAAGATCAGGCGGCCTTGCTGCGACGCATGGGGCGTGGGTTGTTGGTCACCGAGTTGATGGGCCACGGTCTGAACATGGTGACCGGTGATTACTCGCGCGGTGCGGCGGGTTTCTGGGTCGAGAACGGTGAAATCCAGTTCGCGGTGCAGGAAGTGACCATCGCCGGCAACATGCGTGACATGTTCAAGCAGATCGTCGCGGTCGGTAACGATCTGGAGCTGCGCAGCAACATTCGCACTGGTTCGGTGTTGATCGAGAAGATGACTGTCGCGGGCAGCTAAGCCCCAGGCAGGTACAAAAAAGGCGCGCCACCCGATTGGGAGGCGCGCCTTTTTTTGTGTCTGCAAACTTTTCGATCTGATGAGGGCAGCAAAAAAGCTGCTCTTGTTTTGGTTCTCATTATCATCTAATAATAAATCTCATTATCGGATGAGCCCAGGATCATGAGTTCTGCCTTGCACGAGCAGCCGTATCTCGAAAGCTGGCGCTGGATGAGTCGCCAGATCCGTTGCGCGATGGATCCCGATGAACCTCGCCTGATTGAACACTACCTGACCGAAGGCCGGTATCTGGCCTGCTGCACGGCGACCTCGCCCTGGATGGTTGCTGAAACCTCTTTCCGCCTGCTGCTCGACACGGCCACCGACATCGCGCTGCCGTGGCATTGGCGCAGCCTGTGTCTCGATCAAGCCTGGCGGCCCTTGCGTGAAATGGAGCGCCTCTCGCTTTGCAAGTGCCGGCTCAAACGCTGGCAAAGCTACACCTGGCAATTGGCGATCTGCGAGCTGCTTCCCTCGATTCCCCTCATAGAACTGGTGCAAGGATTTTCAGATGACCAAGACACGTATTGAGCGCGACAGCATGGGCGAACTGCAGGTGCCGGTGGACGCTCTCTACGGCGCGCAGACCCAGCGCGCCGTGGATAACTTCCCGATCAGCGGCAAGCCGATGCCGACCCAGTTCATTCGCGCTTTGATTCTGGCGAAAGCCGCTGCCGCCCGGGCCAACGTTGAACTCAACCAGATCAGTGCCGCGCAAGGCAAAGCCATCAGCGATGCCGCCCAAGGGTTGCTGGAGGGCGACTTCATGCGGCATTTCCCGGTGGACATTTTCCAGACCGGTTCCGGCACCAGCTCCAACATGAACGCCAACGAGGTGATCGCCACGCTGGCCAGTCGTCTGCTCGAGGAGCCAGTAAACGCCAATGATCATGTGAACTGCGGGCAAAGCAGCAACGACATTATTCCAACCACTATCCACGTCAGCGCCGCGCTTGCCCTGCACGAACAACTGCTGCCGGCACTGCTGCACCTGGTGCAAGTGATCGAACGCAAGGCCGAGCAAGTCCATCACCACGTCAAGACTGGCCGCACCCACTTGATGGATGCCATGCCGGTGCGCATGAGCCAGGCGTTGAACGGTTGGGCGCAGCAGCTCAAGGCTAATATCGGTCACCTGCAGGACTTGTTGCCAAGCCTGCAATCCCTGGCACAGGGTGGCACAGCGGTCGGTACCGGGATCAATGCGCATCCGGAATTTGCTGCGCGGTTCAGCCGCCAGCTCAGCCAGTTGACCAATGTCCAGTTCACCCCTGGCAAGAATCTGTTCGCCCTGATCGGCTCGCAGGACACTGCCGTGGCCGTGTCGGGCCAGCTCAAGGCCACCGCCGTATCGCTGATGAAAATCGCCAACGACCTGCGCTGGATGAACTCCGGCCCGCTCGCCGGCCTCGGTGAAATCGAATTGGAAGGCCTGCAACCGGGATCGTCGATCATGCCGGGCAAGGTCAATCCGGTGATTCCGGAAGCCACTGCCATGGTGGCCGCGCAAGTGATCGGCAACGATTCGGTGATCACCATCGCCGGGCAGTCGGGCAATTTCGAACTGAACGTGATGCTGCCGATCATCGCCCAGAACCTGTTGAGCAGCATCGAGTTGCTGGCCAACTCCAGCCGTCTGCTGGCTGACAAGGCCATCGCCAGCTTCAGGGTCAACGAGTCGCGCCTCAAGGAAGCGCTGTCGCGCAACCCGATTCTGGTGACTGCGCTCAACCCGATCATCGGTTACCAGAAAGCTGCCGAAATCGCCAAGCAGGCCTACAAACAGGGCCGTCCGGTGATCGACGTTGCGCTGGAGCACACCGACCTGTCGCGCAGCCAGCTGGAAGAGTTGCTCAATCCCGAGAAGCTCACCGCCGGCGGCGTGTAAGCACCGCAACCGCTTTGGAGGTTCACCATGGAGCACTGGAAACGCACGATCGAACGGGCCAATCGCTGCTTCATGCTTGGCGAGCTGATCGATGCCCGCGAGGCCTACCTGCAAGCATTGGCCCTGGCGCAGGTGTTGTTCGAGCGCTGGGCCGATGCCGACGAAGCGGTGGCGGCCTGTGTCATCTCCCATCACAACCTGGCGGATCTGCATCTGCGCCTGAATCAGCCGGAGGAGAGCGCCGAGTACCTGTGCGCGATCCATCAACGGCTGTTGCAGACCATGCAGGACGAGCGCATGCGCCCGGCGCTGCGTGAAGCGGCCCTGCGCCAGAGCAGCAAGACCTACGTCGAGCTGCTCAATTTCATCAGCGAACACGGCGAATACCCGCGCACCCAGCGTTTGCTGCATCCGGATACCGGCAATGCGCGGCGCGCGCCTGCCCCACATCACCATGGAGTCCACTGAAATGGCTTTTACCCTGCCAGCTTTGCCTTACGCCTACGACGCACTGGAGCCGCACATCGATGCGCAAACCATGGAGATCCACTACACCAAGCATCACCAGACCTACATCAACAATCTGAACGCTGCGGTCGAGGGCACCGAATTCGCGGAATGGCCGGTGGAAAAACTGGTCGCCAGCGTTCAGCAACTCCCGGAAAAACTTCGCGCGGCGGTGATCAACCAGGGCGGCGGTCACGCCAACCATTCGCTGTTCTGGGAAGTGATGGTGCCTGGCGGTGGCGGCAAGCCGGACGGCGCGCTGGCCAAGGCGATCGATGAGCAACTGGGTGGCCTCGACAGCTTCAAGGAAGCCTTCACCAAAGCCGCGCTGACCCGCTTCGGCAGTGGCTGGGCGTGGCTCAGCGTGACGCCGGACAAGAAACTGGTAGTGGAAAGCAGCGGCAATCAGGACAGCCCGCTGATGAACGGCAACACGCCGATTCTCGGGCTCGACGTGTGGGAACACGCTTACTACCTCCGTTATCAGAACCGTCGGCCGGAATACATCAGCGCGTTCTACAACGTGATCAACTGGCCACAAGTCGCTGCGCGTTATCAGGCCGCGCTGGTTTGAGTCTCCTATAAAAACAATCCAAGGCTGACTATGGGCACTGAAACACTGGCGATCGGAAGTGGGCGCATGTTTCGTTACGCAATCGGATCGCTGCTGCTGTTGGCGGGTATGACTTTGCTGATCGCCCACGGACTGGAATGGCTGAACCTGGAGCCGAGGTTGTCGCGGGCTCTACAGGGCGGGGCGATTTGCGCCCTCGGCACCGCACTCGGGGCTGTTCCGGTGCTGGTGATTCGCAACATGCCTCAGGCATTGGGGGATACGCTGTTGGGTTTTGGCGCTGGCGTGATGCTGGCAGCGACCGCGTTTTCGCTGATCGTGCCGGGAATCGCCGCGGCCGAAGGTCTGGGGTTGAGCCCTTGGGGCGCCAGCGGCCTGATCTGCTTTGGCATCATGCTCGGGGCGTTTGGCCTTTATCTGGTTGATCGCCGGGTCTCGGGCGCCTCGCCGGAAATGCTCATCGGCACAGTCGAGCATCCGGTGATTCCGCCGCGGATCTGGTTGTTCGTGTTCGCCATCATTGCCCATAACATCCCGGAAGGCATGGCGGTCGGTGTCTCGGCGGGTGGTGGCATGTCGGACGCAGACAGTCTGGCCATGGGCATTGCCTTGCAGGATGTGCCGGAAGGGCTGGTGATTGCACTGGTACTGGCAGGTGCCGGGATGTCGCGGGTCAAGGCATTCTTGATTGGCGCAGCGTCAGGTCTGGTCGAGCCGGTGTTCGCGCTGCTCTGTGCCTGGCTGGTCAGTCTTGCCGAGTTGTTGCTGCCCTTGGGCTTGGCGTTGGCGGCGGGTGCCATGCTGCTGGTGGTGACTCACGAGGTCATCCCGGAGTCGCGACGCAATGGTCACGAGAAGCTTGCAAGCCTGGGATTGTTGATCGGTTTCTGTCTGATGATGGTGATGGATACGGCGTTGGGCTGAGCCGGGAAGAGGAAGTGAGCTCCCTCGCCTGAAACGGTTTCAACCACCTTCGTCGAAATAGTTGTTGATCAGGGTCACCAGCGCGTCCATGGCTTCCTGTTCCTGGTGGCCGTCGGTACTCAGGTGGATTTTGGTGCCCTTGCCCGCAGCGAGCATCATCATTGCCATGATGCTTTTACCGTCGACCGTGGTTTCCGGGGTGCGGCCCACTCGGATCGTGCAATCGGGAAACTGTCCCGCCACTCCGACGAATTTTGCCGATGCGCGGGCGTGCAGGCCCAGCTTGTTGATGATTTCGATTTCACGAGCAGGCATCGCGGTGTGAATCCTTTAGCTGAGGTCGCGGTGGCGGACCTGGACGTTCTTCAGGGTCTTCTGCAGCGCCTGGCCCAGACGTTCGGTCAGGTAAACGGAACGGTGATGCCCGCCGGTGCAGCCGATGGCAATGGTGACGTAAGCGCGGTTGCTCGCCGCAAAGCGCGGCAACCATTTGTACAGATACGTGTAAATGTCCTGGTACATCTCCTCGACCTCAGGCTGGGCCGCCAGATATTCGGCAACCGGCTGGTCGAGACCGGATTGCGCGCGCAGCTCCGGTTTCCAGTACGGGTTCGGCAGGCAGCGTACATCGAACACCAGATCCGCATCCACCGGCATGCCGCGTTTGAAACCGAACGACTCCACCAGAAACGCAGTGCCAGGTTCCGGCTGGTTCAACAGACGCAGTTTGATGGTGTCGCGTAGCTGGTACAGGTTGAGATGGGTGGTGTTGATTTTCAGGTCGGCGAGATCGGCAATGGGGCCGAGCAGGGCGCTTTCATCCTGAATGGCCTCTGCCAGCGAACGATTGGCGTTGCTCAGTGGGTGGCGGCGGCGAGTTTCGGAGAAACGCTTGAGCAGGGTTTCTTCGTCGGCATCCAGGTACAGGACATCGCATTGAATATGCTTGGCGCGTACGTCCTCGAGCAATTCCGGAAATCGGCTCAGATGGCTCGGCAGATTGCGTGCGTCGATCGATACCGCCACCAGTGGCTGCGCCAGTTCGGTGTGAATCAGGGCACGTTCGGCCAGCTCCGGCAGCAGGCCGGCCGGCAGGTTATCAATGCAGTAGTAACCGTTGTCCTCAAGGACATCCAGGGCGGTACTTTTACCCGAGCCGGAACGGCCGCTGACAATGATCAAGCGCATGATTACGGCCTGTTCTGCTCTTCCAGTACAACCTGGTACAGGGCTTCGTTGCTTGGCGCGCTGCGCAGTCGATCGCGCACGTCCTTGCGGTCGAGCATGCTGGCGATCTGGCGTAACAGCTCCAGGTGCGCATCGGTGGCGGCTTCGGGCACCAGCAGGACGAACAGCAGGTCCACAGGCGCGCCGTCGATAGCGTCGAAATCGATAGGGGCATCAAGGTGCATCAGCGCACTGATCGGCGCTTCGCAGCCCTTGAGGCGGCAGTGGGGAATCGCGATGCCGTTGCCAAAACCGGTGGAACCCAGTTTTTCACGGGCAATCAATGCCTCGAAGACATCTTGCATCTCCAGATCCGGAACTTCCCGGGCGATCAGGTTGGCAATTTGTTCGAGGGCTTTCTTTTTACTGCCGCCCGGCACGTTCACCAGGGAACGGCCGGGGGTCAGGATACTTTCAAGTCGGATCATGGGGTTGGGGGTTATCGACCGGTAGCGCCCTGAAGCAGGCTCTGGGTCTTTTCCTTATGCTTTTTGAGTTGTTTATCAAGCTTGTCGGTCAACGCGTCGATCGCAGCGTACATATCGGTATGTTCCGCGTTTGCGACGACCTCATTGCCGGGAATATGCAGCGTGGCTTCGATTTTCTGCTTCAGCTTTTCGACGCACATCGTGACCTGTACGTTGGTGATCTTGTCGAAATGCCCTTCGAGCTTCTTGAGCTTGAGCTCGATGTACTCGCGCAGAGGCTGGGTAACTTCCAGTTGGTGTCCACTGATGTTGACTTGCATACAGCTTCTCCTTCGTTGCCAGTGCATAAAGCGGCAGGCCGAAAAGCCTGCCACTGGAACGCTGTAACGTGGCTTACATCAACCGCTTGCGTTCGCTCGAAGGCGCGATCCCGAGGGATTCGCGGTACTTGGCGACGGTGCGGCGAGCCACCTGAATGCCTTGTGCCTCCAGTAAACCAGCGATCTTGCTGTCACTCAACGGCTTTTTCTGATTTTCCGCGGCAACCAGTTTCTTGATGATCGCGCGGATCGCCGTGGACGAGCATTCACCGCCTTCTGAAGTGCTCACATGGCTGGAGAAAAAGTATTTCAGTTCATATATGCCTCGCGGGGTATGCATGAACTTTTGCGTGGTCACGCGGGAAATCGTCGACTCGTGCATGCCCACCGCTTCAGCGATGTCATGCAGGACCAGCGGCTTCATCGCTTCGTCGCCGTATTCCAGAAAGCCGCGCTGGTGCTCGACGATCTGGGTCGCTACTTTCATCAGGGTTTCGTTGCGGCTCTGCAGGCTCTTGATGAACCAGCGGGCTTCCTGCAACTGATTGCGCATGAAGGTGTTGTCGGCGCTGGTGTCGGCGCGGCGCACGAAACCGGCGTACTGGGCGTTGACCCGCAGGCGCGGCACCGATTCCTGGTTCAGCTCGACCAGCCAGCGCTCGTTGTCCTTGCGTACGATGACGTCAGGTACCACGTATTCGGCTTCGGTGGATTCGATCTGAGAGCCGGGGCGCGGGTTGAGGCTCTGCACCAGTTCGATGACTTGGCGCAGTTCGTCTTCCTTGAGCTTCATGCGGCGCATCAGCTGGCTGTAGTCGCGGCTGCCGAGCAGGTCGATGTAATCGGTGACCAGACGCTTGGCCTCTGCCAGCCAAGGGGTCTTGGCCGACAGCTGGCGCAATTGCAGCAACAGGCATTCGCCCAGGTTGCGTGCGCCGATGCCGGCCGGTTCGAACTGCTGGATGCGGTGCAGGACGGCTTCGATTTCGTCCAGCTCGATGTCGAGTTCCGGATCGAAGGCGTCGAGAATTTCTTCGAGGGTTTCGTCGAGGTAACCCTGATTGTTGATGCAATCGATCAGGGTGACAGCGATCAGGCGATCGGTGTCGGACATCGGGGCAAGGTTCAACTGCCACAGCAGGTGACTTTGCAGGCTCTCGCCGGCGGAGGTGCGGGTGGTGAAGTCCCACTCGTCATCATCGCTGCTCGGCAGGCTGCTGGCGCTGGTCTGATAGACGTCTTCCCAAGCGGTGTCGACGGGCAGTTCGTTGGGGATGCGCTCGTTCCATTCGCCGTCTTCGAGGTTGTCGACTGTCGGCGCGGTCTCCTGATAGGAAGGTTCCTGGATCTCGGTGTTGGGCTTCTGTTCGGCGTTGTCGGCCATGGGATCGGAGTTGTCGAAGTCGTCGCCGTCTTCCTGGCGTTCGAGCATCGGATTGGATTCCAGAGCCTCCTGGATTTCCTGTTGCAGATCCAGGGTCGACAATTGGAGCAGGCGGATGGCCTGTTGCAGCTGCGGTGTCATCGTCAGCTGCTGGCCCATTCTCAAGACTAGCGATGGTTTCATGGCAGGGGCTTAACACCTTATTCGCCGGCGCTATGCGCCATCCACTACAGGGCGCCGAAGCGCCAAACTTAAGCAAATTATATGCCTGAAACTGTCGTGTTTGCCTAGAGCGCTGTAACAATAAAAGCGTATAAAAAGGCGCTTCAATGTTACAGCACCCGGACGGCTGGTCGAATGCTGTCACGCTTACAGGCGGAACTCGTGACCCAGATAGACTTCCTTCACCAGATTGTTGGCGAGGATGGTTTCTGAGTCGCCTTCGGCGATCAACTGGCCGTCGTTGACGATGTAGGCGGTTTCGCAGATATCCAGCGTCTCGCGGACGTTGTGGTCGGTGATCAGTACGCCGATCCCCTTGGCCTTGAGGTGATGGATGATCTGCTTGATGTCGCCGACCGAGATCGGGTCGACACCGGCGAACGGTTCGTCGAGCAGGATGAATTTCGGTGCCGTGGCCAACGCTCGGGCGATTTCCACGCGGCGGCGCTCACCACCGGACAGGCTCATGCCGAGGTTGTCGCGGATGTGGCTGATGTGGAATTCCTGCAGCAGGCTTTCCAGCTCCTTGCGACGACCTGCCTTGTCGAGTTCCTGACGGGTCTCGAGGATGGCCATGATGTTGTCGGCCACCGACAGTTTGCGGAAGATCGACGCTTCTTGCGGCAGATAGCCGATACCGGCCTTCGCACGGCCATGCATCGGCTGGTGGCTGACGTCCAGGTCGTCGATCAGTACGCGACCTTGATCGGCCTGAACCAGGCCGACGATCATGTAGAAGCAGGTGGTCTTGCCTGCACCGTTCGGACCGAGCAGGCCGACGATCTGGCCGCTGTCGATCGACAGGCTGACGTCACGCACGACCTGGCGGCTTTTATAGGCCTTGGCCAGGTGCTGAGCTTTCAGGGTTGCCATTACTGGGTCTTCTCGTCGGTTTTCTTCTTCGGCTGGATCACCATGTCGATGCGCGGACGCGCTTCGGTGACCTTGCTGCCGGTGGCGCGACCGGCACTGGCCAGTTTCTTCACCGTGTCATAGACGATTTTTTCGCCTTGAGTGACGTTGTTGTCCTTGTCGACGACCTTGGCCTTGTCGATCAGCACAACGCGGTTCTGCTGCGCGTGGTACTGAATGGTCACGCCGTAGCCCTGGACCGGCTTGGCGTCGCCCTGGGTCTGCAATTGCTCGAAGTAGGCCAGGTTGCCCACCGAGGTCACGACATCGATATCGCCATTGGGCGCACGGGTCATGGTCACGGTATTGCCTTTGACGATCATCGAGCCCTGGGTAATGATCACGTCGCCCTTGTAGGTCGCGATGCCATTCTTGTCATCGAGCTGAGCATCGTCAGCCTGGATGCGGATCGGTTGCTGACTATCGTTCGGCAGAGCCCAGGCGCTCACGCTTCCCAGTGCTGCGCCCAGACTGAGCAAAATAGGGAGGGTTTTAACGAGCCTCATACTGTCCTCTTACGTTCGATAGCAGGTGTATCCTGCTTTCCTTCAAATACGCTTTCATTCCCACGCCAGTCGATACACCGCCAGCGCCGTCGATTCTAACGGGTTGCTGGGTCTGCGCATATTGCTGCTGCGGGAACACCGTCATGCGAGTGGAGGTGATCAAGGTGTCGCGGTTCTTTTCGTCGGTGCGCTTGACGCGTACCGAGTCGATCAACTCGACCTCGGTGCCACCGGAGTTCACTTCACCGCGTTCACTGGTCACGTGCCATGGGAAATCGGTGCCGCGGAACATGTTCAGATCGGGCTTGGTGACCAGTGTAATGTCGGTCACCTTGACGTGCTCTGCCTTCTCGGACGTCATTTCGTACTGCACTTTGCCGTCTTCAAGGTACTGGATCGTGTGAGTATTGGTCGCATACCAGTCGATCGGGCTCTCCGCCGCCGAGACGGGGGGCTTGTCGAGAAAGCGCTCAGGGCTGATGTTCCAGTAGCCCACCGCACCGAAAATCGCTGCGATGCAACCGAACAGCAGGATGTTGCGAAACTTTTTGCTAAACATGGTTGGACTCACAGGTACGCGTTGTTGGCGGCGTCGAGGCTGCCTTGGGCGCGCAGGATCAGTTCGCAGAATTCGCGGGCGGCACCTTCGCCGCCACGGGCCTGGGTGACGCCATGAGCGTGTTCGCGCACGAAGGCAGCGGCGTTGGCTACGGCCATGCCCAGCCCCACACGGCGGATCACCGGCAGGTCGGGCAGGTCATCACCAAGGTAAGCCACTTGTTCATAGCTTAGGCCCAGTTGCTGCAGAAGACCGTCGAGAACCACCAGTTTGTCTTCGCGGCCCTGAAACAGGTGCGGGATCCCCAGGTTTTTTGCCCGACGCTCGACCACCGGGGTCTTGCGACCGCTGATGATGGCGGTCTGAACGCCGGCGTTCATCAGCATCTTGATGCCCTGGCCATCGAGCGTATTGAAAGTCTTGAACTCGCTGCCGTCTTCAAGGAAGTACAGGCGCCCGTCGGTGAGAACACCGTCGACGTCGAATACCGCCAGTTTGATGGCTTTGCCGCGTTGCAGCAGATCGGTGCTCATTTACATCACTCCTGCGCGCAGCAGGTCGGAGAGGTTGAAGGCGCCGATCGGGCGATCCTCCTCATCCACGACAACCAGCGCGTTGATTCGGTGGTCTTCCATGATTTTCAGCGCTTCGGCGGCGAGCATCTCGGCGCGGGCGGTCTTGCCGTGCACGGTCATCACCTGGTCGATGGTAGCGCTGTGGATATCGATGCTGCGATCCAGGGTGCGACGCAGGTCGCCGTCAGTGAAGATTCCGGCCAGTTTGCCGTCCGCTTCAAGAATGACGGTCATGCCCAGACCCTTGCGAGTCATTTCCATCAGCGCGTCCTTGAGCAGGGTGCCGCGCTGTACCTGCGGCAGTTCCTGGCCGGCGTGCATGACATTTTCCACTTTCAGCAGCAGGCGTCGGCCCAGTGCGCCGCCCGGGTGGGAAAAGGCGAAGTCTTCGGCGGTGAAACCGCGCGCTTCCAGCAGCGCCACGGCCAGGGCGTCGCCCATGACCAGCGCGGCGGTGGTCGAGGAGGTCGGTGCCAGGTTCAGCGGGCAGGCTTCGTGTTCGACGTGAACGTTGAGGTTGACCTCGGCGGCCTTGGCCAGCGGCGATTGCGGGTTGCCGGTGACGCTGATCAGCTGGATGCCCAGGCGTTTGATCAGTGGCAGCAGGGTGACGATTTCGTTGGTGGAGCCGGAGTTCGACAGGGCCAGTATCACGTCGTCACGGGTGATCATGCCCATGTCGCCGTGGCTCGCCTCGGCCGGGTGTACGAAGAACGCCGGGGTGCCGGTGCTGGCCAGGGTCGCGGCAATCTTGTTGCCGATGTGCCCGGACTTGCCCATGCCGACCACGACAACACGGCCCTTGCTGGCCAGAATCATCTCGCAAGCGCGTACGAAATCGGCGTCGATATGGGGCAACAAGCCTTGTACGGCTTCCACTTCGAGGCGGATAGTGCGTTGTGCCGATTGAATCAGGTCGCTGGTTTGGCTCATGTCAGAAATCGTATAGCCCGATGAAAAGGTGGCGATTATAGCGGTTATGTTGAAAAGCCTCACGCAAGTTCGTCGTGCTTTGTCATTCCTCGTTACCAAAACTCCATAAATAAGGCTTCAAGCCCTTCAACTCGCAGAATGCGGACCGGTGCAGGCCTTGGGCGCTTGCCCTTTGCAGTGATATAGTTCGCCGCCAGTTCGGCCTGCCCGGGATGTAGGGGCTTTCTCAAGAAAGCCAGGCGTCCGAGTGAGAGGCTGCATCGCAAGGAGTTTAGATGAGTGCCGATAACGCCTACGCGGTCGAGCTGAAGGGAGTCTCCTTCAAGCGCGGTGCGCGGAGCATTTTCAATAACGTCGATATCCGCATCCCGCGCGGCAAGGTCACCGGCATCATGGGGCCTTCCGGGTGTGGCAAGACCACGCTGTTGCGCCTGATGGGCGCCCAGTTGCGGCCATCCAAGGGCGAGGTCTGGGTCAACGGCCAGAACCTGCCGAAGCTGTCGCGCAGCGATCTGTTCGATGCGCGCAAGCACATGGGCGTGCTGTTTCAGAGCGGTGCGCTGTTCACCGATCTCGATGTATTCGAGAACGTCGCCTTTCCGCTGCGCGTTCATACCGAACTGCCGGACGAGATGATCCGCGACATCGTGCTGCTCAAGTTGCAGGCGGTAGGACTGCGCGGTGCGATCGAACTGATGCCTGACGAGCTGTCCGGCGGGATGAAGCGTCGTGTTGCCCTGGCCCGGGCCATTGCCCTCGACCCGCAGATCCTCATGTACGACGAACCGTTCGTCGGCCAGGATCCGATCGCCATGGGCGTTCTGGTTCGCCTGATCCGTCTGCTCAACGATGCCCTGGGGATCACCAGCATCGTGGTGTCCCACGACCTCGCCGAAACCGCGAGCATCGCCGACTACATCTATGTGGTCGGCGATGGCCAGGTTTTGGGACAGGGCACGCCGGACGAACTGATGAGCTCGGACGATCCGCGTATCCGTCAATTCATGACCGGTGAACCCGACGGCCCGGTGCCGTATCACTTTCCAGCGCCGGATTACCGCGCCGATCTTCTGGGGAAGCGCCGCTGATGCGCAGAATTACATTAATGGAGCGTGTGCGTCGCTTCGGCCTCGCCGGAATCGACAGCGTCGCAGTGTTCGGGCGTTCGACCCTGTTCCTGTTTCATGCCTTGCTGGGTCGTGGCGGCATCGGCGGCGGTTTCGGCCTGCTGGTCAAACAGCTGCATTCCGTCGGCGTGATGTCGCTGGTGATCATCGTGGTGTCGGGGATTTTCATCGGCATGGTGCTGGCCCTGCAGGGCTTCAACATCCTGTCGAGCTACGGCTCGGAGCAGGCTGTCGGGCAGATGGTGGCGCTGACCCTGTTACGTGAGCTGGGGCCGGTGGTGACCGCGCTGTTGTTTGCCGGTCGTGCCGGTTCGGCGCTGACGGCGGAAATCGGCAACATGAAATCCACCGAGCAGTTGTCCAGCCTGGAAATGATCGGGGTCGACCCGCTCAAGTACATCATCGCTCCGCGTCTGTGGGCCGGCTTCATTTCCCTGCCGGTACTGGCGATGATCTTCAGTGTGGTCGGCATCTGGGGCGGTTCGTGGGTTGCCGTCGACTGGCTGGGTGTCTACGAAGGTTCCTACTGGTCGAACATGCAGAACAGCGTGAGCTTCGGTGACGATGTGCTCAACGGCATCATCAAAAGTGCAGTATTCGCTTTTGTCGTCACCTGGATCGCCGTATTTCAAGGCTATGACTGCGAACCCACTTCCGAGGGGATCAGTCGTGCCACCACCAAGACCGTGGTTTACGCCTCGCTGGCAGTACTCGGCCTGGACTTTATTCTGACCGCTTTGATGTTTGGAGATTTCTGATGCAAAACCGCACCCTGGAAATCGGTGTCGGCCTGTTCCTGCTGGCAGGGATCCTGGCTTTGTTGCTGCTGGCCCTGCGGGTCAGTGGCCTGTCTCCGACTTCGACCACCGATACCTACAAGCTTTACGCGTATTTCGACAATATCGCCGGTTTGACGGTCAGAGCCAAAGTGACCATGGCGGGTGTGACCATCGGCAAGGTCACCGCGATCGATCTGGACCGCGACAGCTTCACCGGTCGGGTGACCCTGCAAGTGGATAAAAGCGTCGACAATCTGCCGACCGACTCCACAGCATCTATCCTGACTGCGGGTCTGCTGGGCGAGAAATACATCGGTATCAGCGTGGGTGGGGAAGACACCCGCCTGAAGGATGGTGGAACCATCCACGACACGCAGTCGTCTCTGGTACTGGAAGACCTGATCGGTAAATTCCTGCTCAATACCGTTAGCAAAGACGCCAAATGAGGAGCTTTTGAATGATCTCTACCTTGCGACGTGGCCTGTTGGTGTTGCTTGCGACGCTGCCGCTGGTGGCTAACGCCGTGGCGGCACAATCGGCGCACGATCTGGTTCAGGACACCACAAACCGGATGCTTGCCGATCTGTCGGCCAATAAAGAGAAGTACAAGCAGGATCCGCAGGATTTCTACACGGCGCTGAACACCATCGTCGGGCCGGTCGTGGATGCCGAGGGCATTTCCAAGAGCATCATGACGGTCAAGTATTCGCGCAAGGCAACCCCGGCGCAGATGAAGACCTTCGAGGAAAACTTCAAGCGCGGCCTGTTCCAGTTCTACGGCAACGCCTTGCTCGAGTACAACAATCAGGGCATCACCGTGGATGCGCCCAAGGATGAGTCGGGCGACCGCACCAGCGTCGGCATGACCGTCAAGGGCAACAATGGCGCGATCTATCCGGTGTCGTACACCCTCGAGAAGATCAACGGCGAGTGGAAGCTGCGCAACGTGATCATCAACGGCATCAACATCGGCAAGCTGTTCCGTGATCAGTTCGCCGACGCAATGCAGCGCAATGGCAACGACCTGGACAAGACCATCAACGGCTGGGCCGGGGAAGTCGCCAAGGCCAAACAGTCGGCCGAGCAGAACGAGAAGCCTGCCCAATGACCGAGTCGGCCATTCGTCTGGACGAAGCCAGTGAGCTGCAGCTCAGCGGTGTGCTGGATTACCGCACCGGCCCTGATCTGCGCGAGCAGGGCCGGGCGCTGATCAAGTCGTGCAATGCCCCGGCATTGGTGATCGATTGCTCGGCGGTGGAGAAATCCAGCAGCGTCGGTCTTTCGCTGCTGCTGTGCTTCATTCGCGATGCCAAGGCCGCCGGCAAGGCGGTCAGCATTCGCGGGATGCCCGAAGACATGCGCGAAATTGCTCAGGTCAGCGAGCTGACCGAGCTGTTGGCGCAACCCTGAACCCGCATCAGTAGAGAAGCCCCCCGTCAGAGTCCTGCGCAGCGGGGTTCGCAGGCGCGGGGCTTTTTTGTATGATGTCCGACCCGTGCGCACAGGGCGCCGATTGAGGTTGAGCATGCAGGCCGTAGAAGTGAAGAGCTTCCTTGAAGGAAAGCTGCCAGGAACGCAGGTGGAAGTTGAAGGCGAAGGCTGCAACTTTCAGCTGAACGTGATTAGTGATGAACTGGCGGCGTTGAGCCCGGTCAAGCGTCAGCAAAGCATCTATGCCCATTTGAACCCTTGGATCGCCGATGGCAGCATCCACGCGGTCACTATGAAATTTTTCAGCAGCGCGGCCTGGGCCGAGCGCACCTGAGCCCTAGGGCGTCGAGATTCTTATGGATAAATTGATTATTACCGGTGGCGCTCGTCTTGATGGCGAGATCCGCATCTCCGGGGCGAAGAACTCCGCCCTGCCGATCCTGGCCGCCACCCTGCTGTGCGATGGCCCGGTTACCGTCGGCAACCTGCCGCACCTGCATGACATCACCACCATGATCGAGCTGTTCGGTCGCATGGGCATCGAGCCTGTGATCGACGAGAAGCTCAGCGTCGAAATCGACCCGCGCACCATCAAGACCCTGATCGCCCCGTACGAACTGGTGAAAACCATGCGTGCGTCGATCCTGGTGCTGGGCCCGATGGTTGCGCGTTTCGGTGAAGCCGAAGTCGCACTGCCTGGCGGTTGCGCCATCGGTTCGCGTCCGGTCGACCTTCACATCCGTGGCCTGGAAGCCATGGGCGCAGTCATCGATGTCGAAGGCGGCTACATCAAGGCCAAGGCGCCTGAAGGCGGCCTGCGCGGCGCGCACTTCTTCTTCGATACCGTCAGTGTGACCGGTACCGAGAACATCATGATGGCTGCCGCTCTGGCCAAGGGCCGCAGCGTGTTGCAGAACGCCGCTCGCGAACCTGAAGTGGTCGACCTGGCGAACTTCCTCAACGCCATGGGTGCCAAGGTTTCCGGTGCCGGAACCGACACCATCACCATCGACGGCGTCGAGCGTCTGGGCTCGGCCTTCTATAAGGTCATGCCTGACCGTATCGAAACCGGCACCTACCTGGTGGCCGCTGCGGTTACCGGTGGCCGCGTGAAGGTCAAGGACACCGATCCGACCATCCTCGAAGCCGTTCTGGAAAAACTCCGTGAAGCCGGTGCAGAAATCACCTGTGGTGAAGACTGGATCGAGCTGAACATGCACGGCAAGCGCCCGAAAGCGGTCAACGTGCGCACTGCGCCGTATCCGGCGTTCCCGACCGACATGCAGGCGCAGTTCATCTCGCTCAACGCCATTGCCGAAGGCACCGGTGCCGTGATCGAGACGATCTTCGAAAACCGCTTCATGCACGTGTACGAACTGCACCGCATGGGCGCGCACATCCAGGTCGAAGGCAACACCGCCATTGTGACCGGTATCGAAACACTCAAGGGCGCGCCAGTGATGGCAACCGACCTGCGTGCTTCGGCGAGCCTGGTGATTTCGGCGCTGGTGGCACAGGGCGATACCCTGATCGACCGCATCTACCACATCGACCGTGGTTACGAGTGCATCGAGGAAAAACTGCAGATGCTGGGCGCCAAGATCCGTCGCGTTCCGGGCTAATCGCTGCATCTGGACACAGGGAAGTGTCCGTTGAATTCGTTTTGATCGGGGGTGGCAACGCCCTCGAAGTATGTCCGGCGCCGATTGCGACCGGACATGAGTACCTTGATAAGGACTGACGTTTCCCATGTTGACCATCGCACTGTCCAAGGGCCGCATCCTTGACGACACCCTGCCGCTTCTCGCCGAAGCGGGCATCGTGCCGACCGAGAATCCGGACAAGAGCCGCAAGCTGATCATCCCCACGACCCAGGAAGACGTTCGCCTGTTGATCGTGCGGGCCACCGACGTGCCGACCTATGTCGAGCATGGCGCGGCCGACCTCGGCGTTGCCGGTAAAGATGTGCTGATGGAATACACCGGCCAGGGCCTGTACGAGCCGCTGGACCTGCAGATTGCCCAGTGCAAGCTGATGACCGCCGGCAAGGTCGGCGCGGTCGAGCCCAAGGGCCGCCTGCGCGTCGCCACCAAATTCGTCAATGTCGCCAAGCGTTATTACGCCGAGCAGGGCCGTCAGGTCGACATCATCAAGCTGTACGGCTCGATGGAGCTGGCACCGCTGATCGGTCTGGCCGACAAGATCATCGACGTGGTCGACACCGGTAACACCCTGCGTGCCAATGGTCTGGAACCCCAGGAACTGATCGCCACGATCAGCTCGCGTCTGGTGGTCAATAAAGCTTCGATGAAAATGCAACACGCCCGAATCCAGGCGTTGATCGACACCCTGCGCAAGGCAGTGGAGTCTCGACACCGCGGCTGATGTACCTGCGCGACGTTAAGTCGCGCCCGTCTATCCGCCTCATAGCCAGAATCTCAGGTGCCCAAGCGGAAACGACTGCTAAGTTAGGGCGCCTGAGTTTTTGCCATTCCTATGAGGCTCTCGCTATGACCGCACCGACTGCAATTCGCCGACTCAACGCTGCTGACCCGGATTTCGCGCATCATCTGGATCATCTGCTGAGCTGGGAAAGTGTGTCTGACGACTCGGTCAATCAGCGGGTGCTGGACATCATCAAGGCTGTGCGCGAGCGCGGTGACGCGGCGCTGGTCGAGTTCACCCAGAAATTCGACGGCCTCGAAGTCGCCTCCATGGCAGACCTGATCCTGCCGCGCGAGCGTCTGGAACTGGCCCTGACCCGTATCACCGTGGCTCAACGCGAAGCGCTGGAAAAAGCCGCCGCCCGTGTGCGCAGCTATCACGAAAAACAGAAGCAGGACTCCTGGAGCTACACCGAAGCCGACGGCACCGTGCTGGGCCAGAAGGTCACGCCGCTGGATCGCGCCGGTCTGTATGTGCCGGGCGGCAAGGCATCGTACCCGTCGTCGGTATTGATGAATGCGATTCCGGCAAAGGTCGCTGGCGTGACTGAAGTGGTCATGGTGGTGCCAACCCCGCGTGGCGAGGTCAACGAACTGGTGCTGGCGGCGGCGTGCATTGCCGGCGTCGACCGGGTGTTCACCATCGGTGGCGCACAAGCCGTTGCTGCGTTGGCCTATGGCACCGAAAGCGTGCCGCAGGTGGACAAGGTCGTCGGCCCGGGCAACATCTATGTCGCCACTGCCAAGCGTCACGTGTTCGGTCAGGTCGGCATCGACATGATTGCCGGCCCGTCTGAAATCCTCGTGGTGTGCGACGGCCAGACCGATCCGGACTGGATCGCCATGGACCTGTTCTCCCAGGCCGAACACGACGAAGACGCCCAGGCGATTCTGGTCAGCCCGGACGCCGAGTTCCTCGACAAGGTCGCCGCGAGCATCGACAAGCTGCTGCCGACCATGGATCGCGCAACCATCATCGAAACCTCGATCAACGGCCGTGGTGCCCTGATTCACGTGCGCGACATGGCCCAGGCCATCGAAGTCGCCAACCGCATTGCCCCGGAACACCTTGAGCTGTCGGTCGCCGACCCTCAGGCCTGGCTGCCGCAGATCCGCCACGCCGGCGCGATCTTCATGGGTCGCCACACCTCCGAAGCGCTGGGCGACTACTGCGCAGGCCCGAACCACGTGCTGCCGACCTCCGGCACCGCGCGTTTCTCCTCGCCGCTGGGCGTGTATGACTTCCAGAAACGTTCGTCGATCATCTTCTGCTCCGAGGCCGGTGCTTCGGAACTTGGCAAGACTGCATCGATCCTGGCCCGTGGCGAATCGCTGAGCGCCCACGCGCGCAGCGCCGAATACCGCATCAAAGACGACGTGAAGGAGAACTGAACATGAGCAAATTCTGGAGCCCGTTCGTCAAGGATCTGGTGCCTTACGTGCCGGGCGAGCAGCCGAAGTTGACCCGTCTGGTCAAACTCAATACCAACGAAAACCCGTACGGCCCGTCGCCAAAAGCCTTGGCGGCGATGCAGGCCGAACTCAACGACAACCTGCGTCTGTATCCGGATCCGAACAGCGATCTGTTGAAAAATGCCGTCGCCAAGTACTACGGCGTACAGAACAATCAGGTGTTCCTCGGCAACGGCTCGGATGAAGTGTTGGCGCACATCTTCCACGGTCTGCTGCAACACGATCAGCCGATCCTGTTCCCGGACATCAGCTACAGCTTCTATCCGGTCTACTGCGGCCTTTACGGCATCACGTTCGACGCGGTGCCGCTGGATGCCCAGTTCCGGATCAACCCGGCTGACTACGCCAAGCCGAACGGCGGGATCATTTTCCCCAACCCGAACGCACCGACCGGTTGCCTGCTGGCGCTGGAAGCGGTCGAGCAGATTCTCAAGGGCAGCCCGGATTCGGTGGTGGTGGTCGACGAGGCCTACATCGACTTCGGCGGCGAAACCGCGATCAGCCTGGTGGACCGTTATCCGAACCTGCTGGTGACTCAGACCCTGTCCAAGTCCCGTTCGCTGGCGGGCCTGCGGGTCGGTCTGGCGGTCGGCCATCCGGACCTGATCGAGGCGCTGGAGCGGATCAAGAACAGCTTCAACTCCTACCCGATCGATCGCATGGCGAATGTCGGTGCTGCAGCGGCATTCGAGGATCGCGAATACTTCGACAAGACCTGCGCACTGGTGATCGAGAGTCGCGAATGGGTGGTTGCGCAGTTGCAGGCCAAGGGCTTTGAAGTGCTGCCGTCAGCGGCGAACTTCATCTTCGCCCGGCATCCGCAACACGATGCGGCGGGGCTGGCAGCCAAACTGCGTGAACAGGGCGTGATAGTGCGCCACTTCAAGCAGGAGCGGATTGCCCAGTTCCTGCGGATCTCGATCGGCACGCCGGAGCAGAATCAGGCGTTGATCGACGGTCTGGGCGAACTCTGAAACGACGCTGATCCCTGTGGGTTTCGTCCCACAGGGATCAGCGTTGGTTCATTCGTGATGCGGTTCGCCCAGGAACGTCAACGAACTGAATAACCCCCGACTGCTCACCTCTGCATTGTCCTTCACCGGCACCTCCACCTGCGCTGCAATCACATTCAATCCCTCGTTACGCACCAGCACCTGAGCGCGGCCGTCCTTGTCGGTTTCAGTGCTCAAGGTATTCGGCGCGCTGCGGTAGTCACCGATCAACTTCACGCCCGCTGCCGGTTTGCCATCCAGCAACACCCGCACCGGCAATGATTTCCCCGGGCCGACGGTCAGAGGATCGACCTCCGGCAAAATCAGCAATTTGATCTGATCGAGTTTGGGCAACTTCGCTCCCGGCTGATAAATCGCCAGGCTGTACTTGAGGGTCTCGGTCGACTCGATGGCGCCCGGGACTTTGCTGCGCCCCTCGTTGACCCATTTCTTGTCGGCGGTTTGCGACCACATGCCATTGTTCAGGGCCACGGCCATTACCGCCGGCGGTTTCAGCGGTTGCAGACGTGCATGATCGGTCAGGCGTTGCACGTTGACCGGGATCATCTTGCCGCTGACGTCATATGCCCATGCACCGCTGATTTTCTGCGCTTTGAACGCGTTGTCTTCTGCGCCGTGGCCGTAGATCACTTCGATATTGCCGCGTCGTTGTTCGGTCCACAGACCATGCGCTGATGCTTGGCCAGCGAACAACGCAGCGATGATCAATAAGAGTTTGCCGAAATGCATGGTGACGTCCTTTTACAGGTTGAATGTCAGGCTGACCGTGAAATTGCGCGGCTCGCCGGGGTTGACCCAATAGTTGCTGTACGAGCGCTCGTAGTACTTTTCGTCGAACAGGTTGTTCAGGTTCAGGCCGAGAGTGACGGTGTCGCTGGCCTTGTAATGGGCCAGCAGGTCGACGGTGTGATAGGCCGGCAGCTCGAAATCGCTGCCGGACTCACCTGAGCGGTCACCGACGTAAGTGAACGCCGCGCCGATATCCGAGCCGCGCAAGCGGCCGTCCTGAAACTCGTAGACACCCAGCAGGCTGCCGCTGCGTTTGGCCACCCCGAGGATGCGGCTACCGGCGGGGATCGCGGCATCACCCTTGGTGACTTCGGCGTCGATCCAGGCGAAGGCGCCGATCACCCTGACGGCGTCGGTGACTTGCCCGGTGACCTGCAGATCGAAACCCCGGCTGCGGGCCTTGCCCATGGCGCGGCTGGTATCGGTGCCCGGGTCGAGGGCGAGGACGTTTTCCTTGTCGATATGGAAGAAGGCGAGGGTGCTGCTTAAACGTTCGTCGAACAGCTCGTTCTTGATCCCGATTTCGTAACCCACGCCTTCTTCCGGATCGAAGGATTTGCCAGCCACATCGAGGCCGTTGTTCGGTTTGAATGAGGTCGAGGCGTTGGCGAACAGGCCGGTGTCCGGTGTCAGTTGATAGAGCAGGCCGGCACGTTGGGTGAGCGCGTCGTGGGTCTGGCGGCTGGTGGTGTTGCGGCTGTGGTCATCGATGGTTTGCTCGAAGTGCTCGAATCGGGCCCCGATCATCCCGCGCAGTTTTTCGCTGAAGACGATTTGATCCTGCAGGTTCAGCGCATGGCTTTCGACGTGTTCGAAGAAGTCTGTACCGGAGCGTGCGCCGTTGGGTTTGGGCTGGCCGTACACCGGGTTATAGATATCGATGGCGTAAGGCCCGCCGGCGATGGTGGTGACGCGCTCGTTCTTGCGGAAATTCTCGTACTCGCTGCCGATCAGCAGTTCGTGCTGCCAGGTGCCGAGGTCGAACAGGCCGCGCAGTTCCAGTTGGGTGATGCTGTCGTGCCAGTTGGTATCGCGTTCGCGATAGCGGCGGTTGACGGTGTGGCCATCGGCATTCAAGGGACGGTTTTCGGAGGCGAAACCCCAGAGTTTGCCTTCCTTGTAATGGCTGGCCAGGCGCAGTTTCCAGGCATCGTTGAGGTGGTGCTCAAGCGTGGCTTGCAGTCTGTTGTTGTGGTTGTCGATGTTGCCGTCGTTCGGCTCACCCAGGAATGTCGAGCGCGAGACGCCGCTCCATTTATTGTTAGGTGCAACGATGCCGCGGTCGAAGGTCGAGCTATGACGCACGAATTCGCTCTCCACCAGCAGGCTGGTGTCCGGGTTCAACTGCCAACTGAAAGAGGGGGCAACGAATACACGTTTACTGTCGACGTGGTCGCGAAAGCTGTTGTTGTCCTCGACCGCGAGATTGATTCGCGACAGCACATCACCCTGATCATCCAGCGGCGTGTTGACGTCCAGCGCGGTGCGATAGCGATCCCAACTGCCGGCGCTGGTTTGCAGGGTGGTGAAGGCCGCTGGCTGCGGTTTTTTGGTGACGATGTTTACCGTGCCGCCCGGATCACCTCGGCCATACAGGCTGGCGGCCGGTCCTTTTAGCACTTCGATGCGCTCGATGTTGGCGGCGTCCGGTGTGCTCGGATAACCACGGTTGGCGCTGAAACCGTCCTGGTAAAACTCAGAGGTGGTGAAGCCGCGCACGCTGTATTCGTAAAGCGTCAGGCCGCCGAAGTTGTTTTGCTTCGACACGCCACCGGCGAAATCCAGCGCGCGTTCTACGCTGGTGCTGCCCAGATCCTTGAGCACGCTGGCGGGCACCACGCTGATGGCCTGCGGAATATCGCGGATCGCGGTGTCGGTTTTGGTGGCGCTGGACGAGCGGGTAGCGCGATAGCCTTTGACCGGGCCGGCAGGGGATTCGTAATCGGAGATGACGCTGATGGCGTCGAGTTCAAGCGTTTGCGGTTCATCTGCAAACGCGGGATCGCCCAGCAGGCCAAGGGTCAGGCCGAGGAGGGAGGCCTTTTTTCGAGACGACATGTTATGTTGTTCCAATGTGCTAATTGAAACAATATAACATGCCTGTTGAGAATGTCTGTTATTCGCGTCAGTGACGCGAACAAAGTCTTACTCTTCTTTTTCCTTCACCGGCGCCGGCGGTGGACGCAGACCGATTTCAGCGGTCAGCTTCAACTCCTTGCCGTTGCGCATCACCTGAATCGTGACCTTGTCGGTCGGCTTGATCCGCGCCACCTGGTTCATCGACTTGCGGCCATCACCGGCCGGTTCGCCGTCGATGCTGAGAATCACGTCACCCAGTTGCAGGCCGGCCTTCTGGGCCGGGCCATCGCGGAAAATCCCCGCCACTACAATTCCCGGACGCCCGGACAGGCCAAACGACTCGGCCAGTTCCTGGGTCAGCGGTTGCACTTCAATGCCCAGCCAGCCGCGAATCACCTGGCCGTGCTCGATGATCGACTTCATCACTTCCATCGCCAGTTTCACCGGGATCGCGAAGCCGATGCCTTGCGAGCCGCCGGACTTGGAGAAAATCGCAGTGTTGATGCCGGTGAGGTTGCCGTTGGCGTCGACCAGCGCACCACCGGAGTTGCCCGGATTGATCGCCGCGTCGGTCTGGATGAAGTCTTCGTAGTTGTTCAGGCCCAACTGGTTGCGGCCGGTGGCGCTGATGATGCCCATGGTCACGGTCTGGCCGACCCCGAACGGGTTGCCGATCGCCAGTGCGACGTCGCCAATGCGGATATTGTCGGAGCGTCCGACGGTGATCGCCGGCAGGTTCTTCAGGTCGATCTTCAGGACGGCGAGGTCGGTTTCCGGATCGCTGCCGATCACTCGGGCCAGGGTTTCGCGACCGTCCTTGAGCGCCACGACGATCTGGTCGGCGCCGCTGGTGACGTGGTTGTTGGTCAGGATGTAGCCTTCCGGGCTCATGATCACGCCGGAGCCGAGGCTTGATTCCATGCGCTTCTGCTTCGGCGAATTGTCACCGAAGAAACGGCGGAACTGCGGGTCTTCGAACAGCGGATGGCTTGGCTTGTTGATGACTTTGGTGGTGTAGAGGTTGACCACCGACGGCGCGGCGATGGTCACCGCGTCGGCATAGGACACCGGCCCCTGCTGCACGCTTGTGGTCTGCGGGGCCTGTTGCAGGTTGACGTCGAGGCTCGGAAGCCCGACCCACTGCGGGTAACGCTGAATAATCAACAGAGCGATAAGCACACCGGCCAACAGCGGCCAGCCGAAAAAACGCAGCGCCTTGAGCATTAAGCACGTCCTGGAAAAGTTGCAGGCGGGGTCAGACCGCCCATAATGTCGCGCATTATACGAGGCCGCGCGCGCCTCTGAACGGGATATTTAGGAGTCTTTCATGGCCGTCGCCCTGAGCACCCTGGTCGAAGAAGCCGACCGTTACCTCGGCAGTGCGAAAATTGCCGATTATTGTCCCAACGGCCTGCAGGTCGAGGGCCGTCCGCAGGTGATGCGCATCGTCAGCGGCGTCACCGCCAGCCAGGCGCTGCTGGATGCCGCCGTCGAGGCCGAAGCTGATCTGGTGCTGGTGCATCACGGTTATTTCTGGAAGGGCGAGAACCCGTGCATCACCGGCATGAAGCAGCGTCGTCTGAAGACGCTGCTCAAGCACGACATCAGCCTGCTCGGTTACCACCTGCCGCTGGATCTGCACCCGGACGTCGGCAATAACGTGCAGCTGGCCCGGCAACTGGACATCACCGTCGAAGGGCCGCTGGACCCGGACAATCTGAAGATCGTCGGTCTGGTCGGTTCGCTGAGCGAGCCGATGACCCCGCGCGACTTCGCCCGCAAAGTGCAGGAGGTCATGGGCCGCGAACCGCTGCTGGTCGAAGGCAGCGCGATGATCCGTCGAGTCGGCTGGTGTACCGGCGGCGGCCAGGGTTACATCGACAATGCGATCGCGGCCGGCGTCGATCTGTTCCTCAGCGGTGAAGCTTCCGAGCAGACATTCCACAGCGCCCGGGAAAACGACATCAGCTTCATCGCCGCCGGCCACCACGCCACCGAACGCTATGGCGTGCAGGCGCTGGGCGACTACCTGGCGAAGCGTTTTGCCCTCGAGCACATCTTCATCGACTGCCCGAATCCGATCTGACTTTTGCCTGGAAGCACCCGAACGGGCAGGCATATTCATATACCCTTTCGATCTAGTTGGCGTCCTGATTAGAAGAGGTCGCTGTGCTAGGATTCCTCGCTCGAACACGGCCCGCTGGCCGTTCATAAGAAAGCTTTCGTGAGTAGCCATGGTCGACAAACTGACGCATCTGAAACAGCTGGAGGCGGAAAGCATCCACATCATCCGCGAGGTGGCCGCCGAGTTCGACAACCCGGTGATGCTGTACTCCATCGGTAAAGACTCCGCCGTGATGCTGCATCTGGCACGCAAGGCGTTCTTCCCGGGCAAACTGCCGTTTCCGGTGATGCACGTCGACACCCGCTGGAAATTCCAGGAAATGTACAAGTTCCGCGACAAGATGGTCGAAGAGCTTGGCCTGGACCTCATCACTCACATCAACCCCGACGGCGTGGCGCAGAACATCAACCCGTTCACCCACGGCAGCGCCAAGCACACCGACATCATGAAGACCGAGGGCCTGAAGCAGGCACTCGACAAGCATGGTTTCGACGCAGCCTTCGGCGGTGCCCGTCGCGATGAAGAGAAGTCCCGCGCCAAGGAGCGCGTCTACTCGTTCCGCGACAGCAAACACCGCTGGGACCCGAAGAACCAGCGTCCCGAGCTGTGGAACGTCTACAACGGCAAGGTCAACAAGGGCGAATCCATTCGTGTATTCCCGCTGTCGAACTGGACCGAGCTGGACATCTGGCAGTACATCTACCTCGAAGGCATCCCGATCGTACCGCTGTACTTCGCCGCCGAGCGCGAAGTGATCGAGAAGAACGGCACGCTGATCATGATCGACGACGAGCGCATCCTCGAGCACCTGTCCGACGAGGACAAGGCGCGCATCGTCAAAAAGAAAGTGCGTTTCCGTACCCTTGGCTGCTACCCGTTGACGGGCGCGGTGGAGTCCGAGGCCGAAAGCCTGACGGACATCATTCAGGAAATGCTCCTGACGCGAACTTCCGAGCGCCAGGGCCGGGTCATCGACCACGATGGCGCAGGCTCGATGGAAGACAAGAAACGTCAGGGTTATTTCTAAGGGGTTGTCATGTCGCACGCATCTGATTTGATCAGCGAGGACATCCTCGCCTACCTGGGCCAGCACGAACGTAAAGAGCTGCTGCGCTTTTTGACCTGCGGTAACGTCGATGACGGCAAGAGCACCCTGATCGGGCGCCTGCTGCACGACTCGAAGATGATCTACGAAGATCACCTGGAAGCCATCACCCGCGATTCGAAGAAAGTCGGCACCACCGGTGACGACATCGACCTGGCATTGCTGGTCGACGGCCTGCAGGCCGAGCGCGAGCAGGGCATCACCATCGATGTCGCCTACCGCTATTTCTCTACCGCCAAGCGCAAATTCATCATCGCCGACACCCCCGGCCATGAGCAGTACACCCGCAACATGGCCACCGGTGCCTCCACCTGTGACCTGGCGATTATCCTGGTCGACGCCCGTTACGGCGTGCAGACCCAGACCCGTCGCCACAGCTTCATTGCCTCGTTGCTGGGCATCAAGCACATCGTCGTCGCCATCAACAAGATGGACCTCAAGGGCTTCGATCAGGGCGTGTTCGAGTCGATCAAGGCCGACTACCTGAAGTTCGCCGAAGGCTTGAAGATGAAGCCGACGAGCATGCACTTCGTGCCGATGTCCGCTCTCAAGGGCGACAACGTGGTGAACAAGTCCGAGCGCTCGCCGTGGTACACCGGGCAGTCGCTGATGGAAATCCTCGAGACCGTGGAAGTGGCGGGCGACCGCAACTTCACCGATCTGCGTTTCCCGGTGCAGTACGTCAACCGTCCGAACCTGAACTTCCGCGGTTTCGCCGGTACCCTGGCCAGCGGCATCGTCAAGAAGGGCGACGAAGTCGTGGTCCTGCCGTCGGGCAAGAGCAGCCGCGTGAAATCCATCGTCACTTTCGAGGGTGAACTGGAACACGCAGGTCCTGGCCAGGCGGTAACGCTGACCATGGAAGACGAGATCGACATCTCCCGTGGCGACCTGCTGGTACACGCCGACAACGTTCCGCCGGTGACCGACAGCTTCGAAGCGATGCTGGTGTGGATGGCTGAAGAGCCGATGCTGCCGGGCAAGAAATACGACATCAAGCGTGCCACCAGTTACGTGCCGGGCTCCATCGCCAGCATCGTCAACAAGGTCGACGTCAACACCCTCGAAGAAGGCCCGGCGAGCGCGTTGCAGCTCAACGAAATCGGCAAGGTGAAGATCGCGCTCGACGCGCCGATCGCCCTAGACGGTTACGACAGCAACCGCACCACCGGCGCGTTCATCGTCATCGACCGTTTGACCAACGGCACTGTAGGCGCCGGTATGATCGTCGCTCAGCCGGTGACCCATGGTACGGCTACGCACCACGGCAAACTGGCCCATGTAGCGACCGAAGAGCGCGCTCAGCGTTTCGGTCAGCAACCGGCCACTGTGTTGTTCAGCGGCTTGTCGGGCGCTGGCAAGAGCACCTTGGCGTACGCGGTCGAGCGCAAGCTGTTCGATCTGGGTCGTGCGGTGTTTGTGCTGGATGGTCAGAATCTGCGTCATGACCTCAACAAAGGTCTGCCGCAGGATCGCGCCGGTCGCACCGAGAACTGGCGTCGTGCTGCACACGTGGCGCGTCAGTTCAACGAAGCGGGTCTGTTGACGCTTGCTGCGTTTGTGGCGCCGAGTGCCGAAGGTCGTGAGCAGGCGAAGGATCTGATTGGCAGGGAGCGTCTGTTGACGGTTTATGTCCAGGCCTCGCCGACTGTGTGCGCAGAGCGTGATCCGCAAGGTCTGTACGCTGCCGGTGGCGATAACATTCCGGGTGAGTCTTTCCCGTATGACGTGCCGCTGGATGCTGATCTGGTGATCGACACTCAATCGTTGTCGCTTGATGAAAGCGTGAAGCAGGTGTTGGATCTGTTGCGTAAGCGTGGCGCGATTTAAGCGCTGACTGGAAATGAAAAAACCGCCGATGAGGGATCATCGGTGGTTTTTTTTGTGTCCTTGAAGTTGTCATCGCAGGCAAGCCCGCGATGAGGGTATTACAGACACCTGATTACTTCGTTGGATATTCGCGGTGCATCTGTTCCAGCAGTGAATCCTTGTCTTGCCACAGCTGATTGATCCAGCCCTGGAATTGCAGGCGGTACTCGCCGTCCTGGTCATAGTTCCTGCCAATGAACTGCGGCGGGATCTTCAGCTCTTCAAAGTGCACCACTACGTCTCGGACGTTGCCGCACAGCAGGTCCCAGAAGCCAGGGCGTCCGCCCGGGTAGTGGATGGTCACGTTGACGATCGATTCCAGCTGTTCGCCCATCGCATCCAGTACGAATGCGATGCCACCGGCCTTTGGTTTGAGCAAGTATTTGAACGGTGATTGCTGCTGCGCGTGTTTGCCTTCGGTGAAGCGTGTGCCTTCGACGAAGTTGAAGATGCCTACCGGGTTGTCGCGGAATTTAGCGCAGGTCTTGCGGGTGGTTTCGAGGTCTTTGCCTTTCTTTTCCGGGTGTTTTTCCAGATAGGCCTTCGAATAGCGCTTCATGAACGGGAAGCCGAGTGTCCACCACGCCAGGCCGATGACCGGGACCCAGATCAGTTCCTGCTTGAGAAAGAACTTCAGCGGCTGAATGCGTCGGTTGAGCACGTATTGCAGCACCAGGATGTCGACCCAGCTCTGGTGGTTGCTGGTGATCAGGTACGAGTGTTGATAGTCCAGGCCTTGCAGGCCGCTGAGGTGCCAGCGGGTGCGGCGGACCAGGTTCATCCAGCCTTTGTTGTTGCTGATCCAGGCTTCGTGGGTGTGGCTCATCAGCCAGCGTGAGGCGCGGCGTGCGAGGTCGAACGGCAGCACTTTGATCAGTGCCACGAGAAACAGGAACGAGCACAGCAGGATCGTGTTCAGCGCCAGCAGCAGCGCGGCGATCACGCCGCGCAGGGTGGCAGGGAGGAAAGCCAGCATCGGGTCAGATATCCAGAGGTCGGTTGGCAGCCTGAATCGCGGTCAGGGCGATGGTGTAGACGATGTCGTCGACCTGCGCGCCGCGCGGCAGATCGTTCACCGGTTTGCGCAGGCCTTGCAGCATCGGGCCGAGGCTGACGCAATCGGCGCTGCGCTGCACGGCTTTGTGGGTGGTGTTGCCGGTGTTCAGGTCGGGGAACACGAACACTGTGGCGCGACCGGCCACCTGGCTGTTCGGCGCCAGTTGGCGGGCCACGGTTTCGTTGGCGGCGGCGTCGTATTGCAACGGGCCGTCGATCAGCAAAGAGTGCTGTTGTTCGTGGGCGAGCAGGGTGGCTTCGCGGACCTTTTCGACTTCCTCGCCGGTGGCCGATTCGCCGCTGGAGTAGCTGATCATCGCCACGCGCGGGGTGATGCCGAACGCGGCGGCCGAGTCGGCGCTTTGCAGGGCGATTTCGGCCAGTTCGCTGGCGCTCGGGTGCGGATTCATCACGCAGTCGCCGTAGACCAGCACTTCCTCGGGGAACAGCATGAAGAACACCGACGACACCAGCGTGCAGCCCGGCGCGGTCTTGATCAGCTGAAGCGCCGGGCGGATGGTGTTGGCGGTGGTGTTGATGATGCCGGAGACCAGTCCGTCGACCTCATCCAGCGCGAGCATCATGGTGCCGATCACCACGGTGTCTTCCAGTTGCTGCTCGGCCATCGGCGCATTGAGGCTTTTGCTCTTGCGCAGGGCGACCATCGGTTCGACGTAGCGTTCGCGGATCAGGTCCGGGTCCAGGATTTCCAGCCCCGGCGGCAGCGTGATGCCCTGGGCTCTGGCCACGGCTTCAACGTCTGCCGGTTTGGCCAGCAGCACGCAACGGGCAATCCCGCGTTCCTGACAGATCGCCGCCGCTTGCACGGTGAACGGCTCGCTGCCTTCGGGCAGGACGATGCGTTTGTTGGCGGCCTGCGCGCGTTGAATCAATTGATAACGGAACACCGCCGGCGACAGGCGCATTTCCCGTGGCGTGCCGCAGCGCTGGTGCAGCCAGTTGGCGTCCAGATGGCTGGCGACGAAGTCGGTGATGATCTCCGCGCGTTCGCGGTCATCGACGGGGATTTCCTTGTTCAGGCCGTTGAGCAGGTTGGCCGTGTCGTAGGAGCCGGTGCTCACCGACAGCACTGGCAGACCGGCCTGCAACGCGCCACGGCACAAGTCCATGATGCGCGGATCCGGCAGGGTATCGCTGGTCAGCAGCAGGCCGGCCAGCGGCACGCCGTTGATAGCGGCGAGACTGACGGCGAGGATGATGTCGTCGCGATCGCCGGGGGTCACCACCAGCACGCCGGGCTTGAGCAGGTCCACGGTGTTGCGCATGGTGCGCGCGCAAATGATGGTTTTGGTCATGCGCCGGGTTTCGTAGTCGCCGGCGTTGAGCACCTGGGCGCCCATCAGGTCGGCGACGTCGCGGGTGCGCGGGGCGTTGAGTTCGGGCTGGAACGGAATGCAGCCGAGCAGACGGAAATCACCGGTGCGCAGCAAGGGCGAATGCTCTTTCAGGCGCGCGGCGAAGGCGTCCATGCTTTCGTCGGTCTTGACCTTGTTGAGGATCACGCCGAGGACTTTCGGGTCTTTCGGCCCGCCGAACAACTGCGCCTGCAACTCGACGCGGCCCGACAGTTCGGTCAGCACTTCGTTTTCCGGGGCCGAGACCAGAATCACCTCGGCATCCAGGCTCTTGGCCAGGTGCAGGTTGACCCGCGCGGCGTAGCTGGCGCTGCGGGTCGGTACCATGCCTTCGACGACCAGCACGTCTTTGCCGATGGCGGCCTGCTGGTAGAGGGTGATGATTTCTTCAAGCAATTCGTCGAGCTGACCGTCGCCGAGCATCCGCTCGACATGGGCCAGGCCCAGTGGCTGCGGCGGTTTCAGGCCGTGGGTGCGGGCCACCAGCTCGGTGGAGCGCTCAGGGCCGGTGTCGCCCGGATGCGGCTGGGCAATCGGTTTGAAGAAGCCGACTTTCAGCCCGGCCCGTTCCAGCGTACGCACCAGCCCGAGGCTGATGGAGGTCAGACCCACACCAAAGTCGGTGGGCGCGATAAAAAAAGTTTGCATGCGGATTCTCTAAGGGTGCATGGCAATGGCGATCGTCTCTGTGTGCCGATCTGCCGCAATTCAGTCGCCAAGGTTATCGCTAACCGAGCCTTGAGCGCACCAACCGCAAGCAAAGGGTTGGCCTATTTTTTCAATACGTTGCGTTGCGTCCAGGACCCATGCCCTGGACTGCCAGGGCGGGAGGTGGCGCAGGTGCTGGGTGTGGCCGCAGGACAGCTCGGCGACCCAGTGGCCGTCCTCGTCCTGATGGAATCCGGTGACGGTCACGGGCGCCAATCGATCCCGTCTGTCCGGGTTCTGTTCGCTTTCGGGCAAATCCTTGTTTAGACTTGTCCGTTCTTCATTCTTATGCAAAAGGTCTCGCCCCATGCTGATCGCCGCCAATAAGGCTGTCTCCATCGACTATACCCTGACCAACGACGCTGGTGAGGTCATCGACAGCTCCGCCGGCGGCGCTCCGCTGGTCTACCTGCATGGCGCAGGCAACATCATCCCGGGCCTGGAAAAAGCCCTGGAAGGTAAAGAAGTCGGCAACGATCTGGAAGTTTCCGTCGAGCCGGAAGATGCCTACGGCGAATACGCCGCTGAACTGGTCAGCACCCTGAGCCGCAGCATGTTCGAAGGCGTTGACGAGCTGGAAGTCGGCATGCAGTTCCACGCTTCGGCGCCGGACGGCCAGATGCAGATCGTCACCATTCGTGACCTGGACGGCGACGACGTCACCGTCGACGGCAACCACCCGCTGGCCGGTCAGCGCCTGAACTTCAAAGTGAAAGTCGTTGCCATCCGTGACGCCAGCCAGGAAGAAATCGCTCATGGTCACGTCCATGGCGAAGGTGGCCATCACCACTGATTTTCTGCGCTAAGCTTTCGAGTACTGGAGAGGCGCCCGAGGGCGCCTTTTTAGTCCGCGGCTGTCCTTGGTGGCCTCGCCAAGTGGCTGTTTCGAGTAGAACACGGGAATCTGGAGTTCGTCATGAGTGCTTTTCACGACCTTAAGTTGACAGCCCTGGATGGTCAGGAGCTACCGCTGGCACCCTTCAAGGGCCAAGTCGTGCTGGTGGTCAACGTCGCCTCCAAATGCGGCTTGACCCCACAGTACGCGGCCCTGGAAAACCTTTATCAGCAATACAAAGGCAAAGGCTTCAGTGTGCTGGGCCTGCCGTGCAACCAGTTTGCCGGTCAGGAACCGGGCAGTGAGCAGGAGATCCAGGAATTCTGCAGCCTCAACTATGGCGTGAGTTTTCCGTTGTCGAAAAAGCTCGAAGTCAATGGCCACGACCGTCATCAGCTGTACCGTCTGCTGGCGGGCGAGGGCGCGGAGTTTCCCGGTGACATCACCTGGAATTTCGAGAAATTCCTGCTCGGCAAGGACGGTCGGGTACTGGCCCGGTTCTCGCCGCGCACGGCGCCGGATGATCCTTCGGTGATTACGGCGATTGAAAAAGCCCTGAGCTGAAACACCAAAATCGCAGCCCTCGAGCTGCGATTTTTTTCGCCTGCCTTTTGACCCTTAATCATTCAGATCAATAGTGCTAGCAGCTGGGTGGAACTAAACATATTATCGCCGTCATATGAATCGCATGCCCGTCGATAACCTTTTCGTGGAGCCTCCCATGCCCGTGCAAGCCCTGTTCAAACCGTTCCAGCTCGGTGCCCTCGAACTGCCGACCCGCGTGGTCATGGCGCCGATGACCCGTTCGTTTTCCCCGGGTGGCGTACCCAATTCCAAAGTGATCGAATACTACCGTCGTCGTGCGGCGGCCGGTGTCGGCCTGATCATCACTGAAGGCACCACCGTTGGCCACCAGGCTTCCAACGGTTACCCGAACGTGCCGCACTTCTACGGTGAAGCGGCGTTGGCCGGCTGGAAAAAAGTCGTCGAGGCGGTACACGCCGAAGGCGGCAAGATCGTTCCGCAGCTGTGGCACGTCGGCAATGTGCGCCGTCTGGGCACCGAGCCGGATGCGAGCGTGCCGGGTTACGGCCCGTCGGAAAAACTCAAGGACGGTCAGGTCGTCGTACACGGCATGACCAAACAGGACATCCAGGACGTGATCGCAGCCTTCGCCCAAGCGGCGAAAGATGCCCAAAGCATCGGCATGGACGGCGTGGAAATCCACGGCGCCCACGGTTACCTGATCGACCAGTTCTTCTGGGAAGGCAGCAATCAGCGCACTGACGAATACGGTGGCAGCCTGGCCAACCGTTCGCGTTTCGCCATCGAGCTGATCCAGGCCGTACGCGCCGCTGTTGGCGAAGGCTTCCCGATCATCTTCCGCTTCTCGCAGTGGAAACAGCAGGACTACACCGCGCGTCTGGTGCAAACCGCCGAAGCGCTGGGCGAATTCCTCAAGCCGTTGTCCGACGCAGGCGTGGACATTTTCCACTGCTCCACGCGGCGTTTCTGGGAGCCGGAATTCGACGGTTCCGACCTGAACCTGGCCGGCTGGACACGCAAACTGACGGGCAAACCGACCATCACCGTCGGCAGCGTCGGCCTCGATGGCGAGTTCCTGCAGTTCATGGTCAACACCGACAAGGTCGCGCAACCGGCCAGTCTGGAAAAACTGCTGGAGCGTCTGAACAACGAAGAATTCGATCTGGTGGCGGTGGGGCGTGCGCTGCTGGTCGATCCGGACTGGGCGCAGAAAGTGCGCGAAGGCCGCGAGCAGGACATTCTGCCGTTCAGCCGTGAGGCGTTGATGACGCTGGTTTGATCGTCGTGGGAGGCTTGTCGCGCAGGTCGCGGCAAGCCCCCAGCAAATGGTTTTCAAATTGTTCGACGATAGCTGCCCAACCCTGGCGGCTGGCGTGTTGGCGTGCGTTCAGGCGTACGCAGCGCAGCCTTTCATCCTCTTCCAGCACCCACACCGCTGCCTCGCAGAACGCCTCTTCATCCCCGGGCATCGCCAGCACGCCGTTGTAGCCATGGCGAATATGCTGGGCCGCCGCAGCCTGATCGTAAGCCACCACCCCAAGGCCCGAAGCCAGCGCTTCCAGCACGACGTTGCCGAAGGTTTCGGTCAGGCTCGGAAACAGAAACACATCCCCCGACGCATAGTGCGCCGCCAGTGCTTCGCCCCGTTGCGAGCCGCAAAAAACTGCCTTGGGCAGTTCCTTTTCCAGTGCCAACCGTTGCGGCCCGTCGCCGACCACGATCAGCTTCAGATTGCGTTGTGGATAAGTGCCGGCGAGCTTGTCGAAACTGCGCTTGAGCAGGCCGAGGTTCTTCTCCGGCGCCAGGCGTCCTACGTGAATGACCGCAATGTCCTGCTCGCCGAGACCCCATTGCTCACGCAAGGCATTCAGGCGTTTCGCCGGGTGAAACAACTGACTGTCGACACCCCGCGACAGAAGCGCCAGGCGTTCAAAGTGCCGACGCTCCAGTTCCAGGCGCTGGCTGACGCTCGGAACCAGCGTTAGCGCCGAACGGTTGTGAAACCAGCGCAGGTAATGGGTGAGCAAACGGGTCAGCAATCCCAGCCCGTACTGGTGGGTGTATTGCTGAAAATTGGTATGAAATCCGCTGACCACGGCAATCCCCAGATGCCGTGCTGCGCGCAATGCCGACAGCCCGAGCGGACCTTCGGTGGCGATATAGAGCACATCCGGGCGCTGGCGGGTCCAGCGCCGCAACAGTTTGTGCATCGACGACTGACCCCATTGCAACCCCGGATAACCCGGCAACGGCCAGCCCCGGCACAACAGCAGCGAGTCGTCTTCAGTGCGCTGCGGATCGTCAGCCTGACGCGGTCGGACCAGTTCCACCCGATGCCCGCGTGCGCGCAAACCGTCGCACAAACGGCCAAGGGTATTGGCCACGCCGTTGATTTCCGGTGGGAAGGTTTCGCTGATGAGGGTGATATGTAGAGCTGTCGTCATGACCTCAGTGTCGGCTGAGGCCATGTCGCGGTTGTGACGTTCGGATGATGGATTTGTGACGCGGCCTCAGCGTTGCGTCACCAGATTCTCGGCCCCGCGTTCGCGGACCCAGAACAATGTAGCCCCGGCCACCGCGGCCGGCATCATCAGGATATTGACCACCGGAATCAGCAACACCAGATAAACGATCCCGCCAAAGCTCATGCTCTGCCAGCGCTTCTGGCGCAGCCAGGCGAGCATTTCGTTCCAGCCCAGTTTGTGGTTGTCCGCCGGGTAGTCGATGTACTGGATCGCCATCATCCACACCCCGAACAGCAGCCACAGCGGTGCGGCGACGATGTTCACCACCGGGATGAACGAGAGGATGAACAGGCCGATCGCCCGGGGCAGGAAATAACCGAGCTTGCGCATTTCCCGGGCCAGGGTGCGCGGGATCATCGCGATCAGTTCGCCCCAGCTGAAGGCCGGGAAGTCGTCGGTGCCGCGTACTACGACTTCGACTTTTTCCGCGAGGAAGCCGTTGAGGGGCGCAGCGATCACGTTGGCCAGCATGGTGAAGGTGAAGAACACCATCAATGCCACCAGTACCACGAACAGTGGCCACAGGATGTAACTGAGAAAGCTCAGCCATTCGGGCAGCGACGGCATCAGCGTATCAACCCACAGGCTGAACTGGTGGCCGGCCAGATAGATCAATCCGACGAACAGCACCAGGTTGATGGCCAGCGGCAGCAGCACGAACAGGCGCAGGCCCGGGCTCAAGACCAGTTTGAGGCCTTCGCGCAGGTATTGCGGGCCGGACAGAACAGGGGCGGGCATAAGGTGCTCCGAACAAGGGAAAACGCGCCGACCTTACCGACTTTGCAGAACCTGTGAAAGCGCGGCGGCGAGATCGACATTCACTGTAACAAAGACGTCCGTCTCGTCAGTGTGTCGGCATAGAGACCACCTATGAGCTGGATTGTTAAACCGTATTTCCTTAATCTTGCCCCCCTCGATACGCTGCACCCAACTTTTTACAGGACTGTCGAGCTCACGCCTTCCCCAAGGTTATCCACAGTCCTTTTTTATTCCCGCCGGCAGTCCGGCGTCCGGCCAGGTGTCTTGGCCGGTCAACAGGAGCAGGTTCATGTCTGAAGTCCGTCATTCGCGAGTGATCATCCTCGGTTCCGGCCCTGCCGGTTACAGCGCTGCCGTCTACGCTGCCCGCGCCAACCTCAAGCCGCTGCTGATCACCGGCATGCAGGCCGGCGGTCAACTGACCACCACCACCGAAGTCGACAACTGGCCGGGCGACGTCCATGGTCTGACCGGCCCGGTGCTGATGGAGCGCATGCGCGAGCACGCCGAGCGTTTTGAAACCGAGATCGTGTTCGATCACATCAATGCTGTGGACTTCGCTTCCAAGCCATACAGCCTGACCGGCGACAGCGGCACCTACACCTGCGACGCGCTGATCATCGCCACTGGCGCCAGCGCTCGTTACCTGGGCCTGCCGTCGGAAGAAGCGTTCATGGGCAAAGGCGTTTCCGCCTGTGCGACCTGCGACGGTTTCTTCTATCGCAACAAGCCGGTGGCCGTGGTCGGTGGCGGCAACACCGCTGTCGAGGAAGCCCTGTACCTGGCCAATATCGCCAGCAAGGTCACCCTGATCCACCGTCGCGAAACCTTCCGCGCCGAGAAGATCCTGATCGACAAGCTCAACGCCCGTGTGGCCGAAGGCAAGATCGAGCTGAAACTGAACGCGACCCTGGACGAAGTGCTGGGCGACAACATGGGCGTGACCGGTGCGCGCCTGAAGAACAACGACGGCAGCTTCGACGAAATCAAGGTCGACGGCGTGTTCATCGCGATCGGCCACACTCCGAACACCTCGCTGTTCGAAGGTCAGCTGGAATTGAAAGACGGCTACTTGGTCGTTCAGGGTGGCCGTGAAGGTAACGCCACTGCGACCAGCGTCGAAGGCATCTTCGCTGCCGGCGACGTGGCCGACCACGTTTACCGTCAGGCCATCACCTCGGCCGGCGCCGGCTGCATGGCGGCACTGGACACCGAGCGTTACCTGGACGGTTTGCAGAACGCTTCGTTCTAAGATCGCAGAAACGAAAAAACCGGCCAATTGGCCGGTTTTTTCATGCCTGCGATTCGCTGGGGAATCAGCGGCGGGTCAGCGGTTGCGCTTCGAATTTCACGCCCGCCAGACCGTGCTGGATCAGCGCACGGATATTGCCGTGATCGCTGCCTTCAGGTGTTGCCACGACCGAGCGGTAGTGCTCGCCGAACGCCAGCAGTGCTTCTTCATCGCTCAAGCCTTCCAGCAACGCCAGACCCAAGGTCTTGCACGAACCTTCGTTCTGCCCGGCGGCGTTTTCCACGCCGCCGTTGTTGAACGCCTGCGGCTGGTAGTCGTAACCGGCGGCGATGAACGACAGGGTGTCGGCAAAAACGTGTTCGCCGCTCTTGAGGCTGGCGCGCAGGGTGTTCAGATCACTCATGGGGTTTTCCTTTGGCGAACGCCGCTTGTTGTTCGGCGCTGGCTTCTTGCTGATATTGGGCTTTCCAGTCGGCGTACGGCATGCCGTAAACCACTTCACGGGCATCGTCGAGGCTGACCTCGATCCGGCGCTCGTCAGCCTCGGCCTTGTACCACTTGGACAGGCAGTTGCGGCAGAACCCGGCGAGGTTCATCAGGTCGATGTTCTGCACGTCCTTGCGGCTGTCCAGGTGGGCGACCAGCCGGCGGAAGGCGGCGGCTTCGAGTTCGAGGCGTTGTTGCTCGGTCATGATGGGCTCTGTGCAGTCAAATCGTGGCGCGGATGATAAAAGTCTGACGCCCGGAGCGCCAGACACGTTCAGCGGCTGGCCGCGAGGGTGATCGACACCGATTCGGCAAATCGCAAGGCATGCGGCTTGTCGACTTCGACTTCGGCGTACAGCACCGATTCGTTGGCCATTACCAGATCCAGCAGCTCCTGGGTCAGGCGTTCGAGCAGGGCAAAACGGTTGCCCTCCACGTGGGCGATGATCGCCTTGGTGATGGTGCGGTAGTTCAGCGCGTGGTCGATGTCGTTGTCACGCACCGCTTCCTGTGCGGCGTACAGGATGGTCAGGTTGATCAGCACATCCTGCTTGTTGAGGATTTCGTCCTCGTTGATCCCGATAAAGGTGCGCAGGCGCAGATCCTTGACCCGGATGCGCGCCATTCCCGGTTGAAGTTGTGGCATTTACTTGCTCCGTCCAATCAATTGCAGGAACTCCTGACGGGTGTTGCTCGACTCGCGGAAGGCGCCGAGCATGACCGAGGTGTTCATGGTCGAATTCTGTTTCTCGACACCGCGCATCATCATGCACATGTGCCGGGCTTCGATGACCACCGCGACACCGGCGGCATCGGTGACTTGCCGGACCGCCTCGGCGATCTGGCGGGTGAGGTTTTCCTGGATCTGCAGGCGGCGGGCGAACATGTCCACCAGCCGCGCGATCTTCGACAGCCCCAGCACCTTGCCCGTCGGAATATAAGCCACATGGGCCTTGCCGATGAAGGGCAGCAGGTGATGTTCGCACAACGAATAGAGCTCGATGTCGGCGACGATGATCATCTCGTCGCTGTCGGAGGCAAACAGCGCGCCATTGACGATCTCGTCGACGCTCTGTTCGTAGCCGTGACACAGATACTGCATGGCCTTGGCCGCGCGCACCGGTGTGTCGAGCAAGCCTTCACGGTCGGGATCTTCACCGAGGCCGATCAGGATCTCGCGGTAATTCTCGGGCAGGGAACGGGTCATGGAGCATCCTCGCGGGGGCGTATTACTTGACGTGCCGCCCGCCGTTGACGGTCAGGGTGGTGCCGGTGACATACGGGTTGTCGAGCAGATAACGCAGGCTCTGATAAATCACTTCGCTGCCGGGTTCGATGCCCAGCGCGGACTTGGCCAGCGCCTTGGCACGGTACTCCGCGTCGTCGTCGGGATTGAACAATAGCAGGGCCGGTGCGATGCCGTTGACCTTGATTGACGGCGCGTAGCGCGCGGCGAAGGACAGCGTGAGACTGTCGAGCCCGGCCTTGCTGGCGCAATAGCCGATGTGTTTGCTGCTGCCCTTGCGGGTGACGTCATCGCTGATGTGGATGATGTCGGCAGGACTCGAACGTTGCAGCAATTCAGCGCAATGCAGATTGATCAGGTACGGCGCCAGCATGTGAATGTTGAACATGCGGCTGAAGGCTTCGGCTTCGCCGTCAGCGGTTTCCGCCAGCCACTCCGAGGCGTTGTGCACGATCGCGCGCAGGCTGTCGGTGTGTGACTTCAGCTCGGTGATGAAGGCGAGGATCGAAGCTTCGCTGGAAAAGTCCGCGTGCAGCCCTAGGGCGCCCAGATCCCGCAAGGTCTTCACACCCGGCCGTTCGCTGCGGTAAGTGAAGATCACCCGATGACCATCTTCCAGCAGACGCTGCGCACAATGCAGGCCGACCCGCTGGCCGGCGCCGGTGATAAGGATGGGAGCGGTGGGAGAAGTCATGTACGGCTCGCGTCGAAGTCAGAGCAAAAACTATAACAGCGACGCGAGCGACGGTTTCAGCGATTTTGCGTGGAGGGTGCGGCAGGCAGCGGGCGTGCAGGCGCCGGGTTGAGCCAGCCGGCCAGCAGGCGGGTCGACAGCGGAATGAAAAAATAGACCATCAACGGGGTCAAGCACAGCGTGCTGATGAAGACCCTCGGCAACAGGCTCATTTCCGCGAGCAGCGGGCCCAGCACGAAATTGAACAGCAGCGACACCGGGAAGAACGCGAGCCAGATCGCCACAGCTTGTTTCCAGCGCGGCGGGCGATGCCCGGCGGCTCCGAACCAGCCTTCGATCCCGCTGACCCGATGTTCCGTCGGGTGGGCGAACAGATCGCTGCCGCGGGCCAACCATGCAGTGCGCGATGCCGAGTGTTCCCAGGCGTGCAGGGTCTGTTCGTCGACGAAGCGGAAAATGATCTGGAATTCATCGTCGCCGGGAGGCGGAGCCAGTACGCCGGAGCCGAGATAACCGGGGAAGTCGGTGGCCAGTTGTTCGCCTTCTCGCAACCAAGCGATCAGGTCCTGATAACGACCATTGGCGACACGACGCGCGACCATCAGCGTGACGGGGGAAGTAGACATTGTGTATCTCCGTATTGCATGTGCGTCGCTCCGGGTAGGAGTTTCGCCTGACGCAGCGCCGGGGTAGAGGGCTGCGTTTTTTGACAAGCAAGGATTATTCCTTATTTCCGTGACGAACCCGAGACTTTCGTTCCATTTGATCGCTTGAACCTTCATGGGGCATCAGGAGTAGAATGGATCCAACTTTGCCAACAAGGACGTGTCCGCACCAATGCCTGTGATCACAGACGTTCGCCCTGCTTCGCAGGAATCTGTTGCGCTGGAGCGCGAGGATCTTTTCCCTATACGTGAAGTGGCGCGCCTGACCGGGGTGAACCCGGTGACATTGCGCGCATGGGAGCGGCGATACGGATTGATCCAGCCAACGCGCACCGAGAGTGGGCATCGCCTGTATTCGATGACCGATATCGAGCGTGTTCGCAGCATCGTCGACTGGATCGACCGGGGTGTTGCCGTGAGCAAGGTGGGCAAGATCCTGGCCAAGACCGAGCCGATGAAGGTGCTGGCTCATCTGATTCCCGATGACCTGGTGCACGCGGACTATATCCAGTGGCAGGAGCAGGTTAAGCAGGCGGTCAGCACTTTCGACGATCAGTTGCTTGATCGGGTCTACGGTCAGATTTTCTCTTCCTATGCTTTGCCCGTGGTGTTTCAGGACATCCTGATGCCGCTGTGGCTGCAAATGCTGCAGCGTCAGGATGCATTCGGGCAAACCAGTGAGTGGTTGTTCTTCGATGGTTTTCTGAGAGCCAAGGTGCTGCAGCGCATTGTCGTGCTGCGTGGCTCGCAACCGCGCAAGGTAATTGTCAGCGCGCTGGCCGGTCAATGTCGCGAGCTCGAATTGCTGGTGGCGGCGCTGTTCCTCAGTGGCAATGACGCGGGCGTTCGTGTGCTCACGACCGGTCAGCCGTTCGATGAGCTGACGCTGGTGTGCGAAAAGATCAAACCTCAAGCCCTCGTGCTTTTTTCCAATCACGCACCGACTGCCGAGCTTCCAAGGCGGCTGAACCGGTTGGCGCTGAGTCTGGATTGTCAGTTGCTGCTGGCGGGCGATGCGGCCGATCTGGCCCAGGACAGCCTGGCGGGATCATCGGTCGGCTGTCTGGGCAATGAAGGTTCGACAATGCGCCAGCGAATGAATCAGTTTCTGGCGGGGACGCTGGATACCTGAGTATCAGGTGTGCAGGGCAGGGTGGGTCAGACGATGCTGTTGCAGAATGAACTGGCGCAGACGCTCGGTTTCGTCGGCATCGCTCTGGCTCAGCTCGTAAGCGTAAAAGCCGCTTTCGGTTTCCCGCTCGAACGTCCCGCGCAGGGAGATCCGCTCGTAGCCCGAGGGGCTGAACCACAAGGCAAAATGCTTCGGCGGTTTGGTCTTGTTGCGCACTTCCAGCAGCACACCCTTGTGGGAAACCTCGTGCACCCACAACGTACCTGGCTGGCCCTTGGCATTTTCCAGTGCCACTGGCTCTTCCAGAGTCAGGCGCCATGGACGCACCATCGGCCCGTCTTCATAGATGCTCGGTACACCCAGGCGCAGGTGCAGGGCGTGAAATTCGTCCTCCACCAGATGCAGCGGGAAAGTCATCTGCTGATTTTCGAAGTTGGCCTGGATGGTGACTTGCTCATGGGCCGCCAGACGCGTTAGCAGGTCACGGATCTGCGAACCACCATTGACCAGCAGGCTCGACGTCGCATCCCGCACATTGAGTTGCGGGTTGTGTTGCATGGTCTGGATGAAATCCAGCTCATCCTGAGTGAGGAGGGCGTCGCGCTGCATTGGTTAACTCGAAATGAATAATTACAAAGTCATTGGTGATTGTAGTTACTGACACTTAGTTCGCAGTTTTGTTTGCGCCGTTCGTCGCTTTCAAGGCTGCAAGTTCTGCTTCCAGTGCCGCCACCTGGGCTTCCAGTTGCGCAACCCGCTGCTGAGCCTTGACCTGAACGGTGACGTCCTTTTGCACGCCGACGAAGTAGGTCTGCCCGTCGTCCACATTTTTAACCGTTGAAAGAGACAGCTCGTTCCAGAACGGCGTGCCGTCCTTGCGGTAGTTACGCAGAATTTCCCGGCATGAGCCGTTGTTGCGCAGGGCATCGCGAATCAGGGCCAGGTTCTCCTGATCGCGATCGCCCGACTGCAGGAAACGGCAATCCTGATAAAGGATTTCTTCGCTGGTGTAGCCGGTCAGGCGTTCGAAGGCCGGGTTCACGTAAATCAGGATGTTGTCATCCTTACCCTCCCGTTCGGCCACCACGATTCCATCGTTCGACGCGTTGATCACCATTTGCATGAGACTGGCATTGATCATCTTTGAATCCTTTCAAGGTTATCGACCGAAGGCATTCTAGAAGATCGCCCGGCGCTGTCTACTGGCCATCAGCGCTTATCGAGAGCCAATCGCAACATGACGTCGCCGGCTGTTACTATCGGCGCTCTTTTTTTCAGTTTCAGGATCAGATTGATGAAAGTCGCCATCCTCTCCGGCTCGGTGTACGGCACGGCCGAAGAAGTCGCTCGCCACGCTCAGAGCCTGTTGAACGCCGCCGGTTTTGAAACCTTCTACAACTCGCGCGCCAGCCTTGCCGATCTCCAGGCTTTTGGCCCTGAAGCCCTGCTGGGCGTGACCTCGACCACCGGCATGGGTGAGCTTCCGGATAACCTGCAACCTTTGTATTCGGCCATTCGCGATCAGTTACCGGCGGCCTGGCGGGGCTTGCCCGGCGCGGTAATCGCCTTGGGTGACGCCAGTTACGGCGACACTTTCTGCGGCGGCGGCGAGCAACTGCGCGAGTTGTTCGGCGAACTGGGCGTACGCGAGGTGCAGGACATGCTGCGCATCGACGCCAGCGAAAGCGTCACCCCGGAAACCGACGCCGAGCCTTGGCTGCAACAGTTGATCGCCACGCTCAAGGGCTGATCCCGCGTTCACGCAGCAGCGCCAGCCAGGCCTGCGCAGCCTTCGACAGATAGGCGCCCCGGCGCCAGATGAAAGCGATGTCCCAGCGCAGGTAGTCCGGCGCGTTCAAGGTCAGGCGCACCACGCCTGGCCGCACCAGACCGCGCGCCACCACGCTGGGCAGCAACACCACGCCCTGCCCGGCGGCGACCAGCGCCGCGAGAAAATCCGCCTGACCACTGCGCCCGCCTTCTTTCGGCGTGAAGCCCATTTGCTGGCACGCCTGAAGCAAACGATCGTTGAGCACGAAACTGCGCTGATACAAAAGGAACGGCGTATCGGCCAGTTCCTCCAGACCGATTTCGCCTTTTGCCGCCAGCGGGTGATCCACCGGAAGCAGCGCATCCAGCGGTTCATCACAGAACGGCTGAAAGTCGAATTGCGGATCCTTCGGCAGCAGACTGCCACCCAACTCCAGCTCCCCGCTGAGCACCGCCTGTTCGATATTGCGGCTGCCACCTTCAAGCAACTGCACGCTGATGTTCGGATAGCGCCGTCGGTATTCGGCAAACAGCCCGGCAAACAATGCATCGCTGCCCAGCAAGGGCAGCCCGAGACGTAACTCGCCCCGTGCCAGTTGGCTGAGGTCATCCAGTTCGCTGAGCAATTCATTGCGCAAGCGCAGCATGCCTTCGGCCCGATGCAACACCACACTGCCGGCGGCGGTCAGGCGTATCTGCGAGCCGAGCCGTTCGAGAAGCGGGGTGCCGAGACTCTGTTCGAGCTGGGCGATCTGCTTGCTCACGGCGGACTGACTGATGTGCAGGGTCTTCGCGGCTTGGGTGAAGCCGCCTTGATGAATGACTTCGACAAAGCTTTTGAGCTGTTTGAATTCCATGGCCCGATTCCAGATTGGAATGGCTTTGAGTCTAACAATTCGCTTCGGAGATGGCAGGCAGCTTCGTAAAATAGGCACCCGAAAGGAGCCCACCGATGAAAGCCTCGACCGTTAAATACCTCTCTCGCCTGCTGGCCGAACTGGCCGTGCTGCTCGCTTTTTACCTGCTCGGCTGCCAGATCGCAGCGTGGCTGGCCTGGCCGATTCCCGGCGGCGTGATCGGCATGGCGCTATTGCTGCTGGGCTTTGCGTTCGGCTGGATTAAACCGGCGGCGCTGCAAATGGGCGCCGGCCTGTTGATGGCCGAGATGCTGCTGTTCTTCATTCCCGCGCTGATGAGCCTGCTGGATTACGGCGCGTTGTTGCGTGACGACGGTTGGCGGATTCTGCTGGTGATCGCCGCCAGTACGTTGATGGTGATGCTGGTGACCGCGTTCGCAGTAGAGCTGGCCGTGCGCCTGAGGCGGTCCCATGAAGCTTGAGCTGATGCCGATGTTCTGGCTGGCGTTCACGTTGCTGGCCTACCTGTTCAGTCGCTGGCTGTATCGCCGGACCGGGCGTTACGTGCTGTCGCCACTGATTCTGGTCCCCGCGTTGCTGCTGGCGCTTGCCGTGCCGCTGCACACCGCTTACGCCGAATATTCGAGCAACACCCATTGGCTGATGCTGGTACTGGGCCCGGTCACCGTGGCGTTTGCGGTGCCGATCTGGCAACAGCGGCGTTTGCTGGTGCGGCATTGGTCAGCGTTGCTGCTGGGCATGCTGGCTGGCAGTGCGGCGTCGATCGCCACCTCGTTCGGCCTCGCGAAAGCGCTGGCGCTGGACAGTTCGGTGACGCTGTCGCTGGTGCCGCGTTCGATCACCACGCCGTTCGCCATGCCGCTGGCGCAGGACCTGGGTGGTGTGCCTGAGCTGACAGCGGTGTTCGTGATGTTCACCGGTGTGTTCGGCGCGATGCTCGGTGGTGTGCTGCTCAAGTGGCTGCCTTTGCGCAGCGCCCTGGCGCGCGGTGCATTATTCGGCGTCGGTGCGCACGGTGCCGGGGTCAGCCGGGCCCATGAAGTGGGCGGCGAAGAAGGTTCGGTGGCGGGGTTGGTGATGGTGCTGACGGGGTTGCTCAATCTGTTCGCCGCGCCTTTGTTGGCGGCGGTGCTTTGACATGGATCCAAGCTGTTTGCGTTGCTGACTCGTTCAGTCATCAAGCTGGCTGCCAATGCAACTACGCGACCGTCCGGGGCTGACTAGACTGCTGACACACGCAAAAACAATAAGAACGCAGAGGTGCATACAGTGAGCGTAGCCCCCGTCCCCTCGTCCGTGAATGTCAAAGACCAGGTCAGTGCCGCGGAATGGCAGACCCGGGTCGATCTGGCCGCCTGTTATCGTCTGGTCGCGCTGCATGGCTGGGACGATCTGATCTTCACGCACATTTCCGCCAAGGTCCCCGGCACCGAAGATTTCCTGATTAACCCGTTCGGCCTGATGTTCCATGAGATCACCGCCTCGAGCCTGGTGAAGGTCGACCAGGCCGGCAACAAGCTCATGGACAGCCCCTACGAGATCAATCCCGCCGGCTACACCATCCACAGCGCCGTGCACGAAGTGCGGCACGACGTGGCCTGCGTGCTGCACACCCACACCGCTTCGGGTGTCGCGGTGTCGGCGCAGAAGCAGGGCGTGTTGCCGATCAGTCAGCAATCGCTGTTCGTACTGTCGAGCCTGGCCTTTCACGCCTATGAAGGGGTGGCCCTCAACCATGAAGAGAAAGCGCGGTTGCAGGCGGACCTGGGTGACAACAATTTCCTGATGCTGCACAACCACGGTTTGCTGACCTGTGGCGGCACCATCGCCGACACGTTTCTGATGATGTTCACCTTCCAGCGTGCCTGCGACATTCAGGTCATGGCGCAGACCGGCGGGGCCGAACTGATCGCCATCGAACCGCAGATACTGGCGGGTGCCAAGGCAATGATTGCCGGCGTCACGAAAAGTGCTCAAGGCATGGGGGGCGCGCTGGCCTGGCCGGCGCTGCTGCGCAAACTCGATAAACAAGACCCGGGGTACAGACTCTAATGCCTCTCGCCGAGATCCCTCTGAGTGTCTGGCGCAAGCGCAGCCAGACGTTTGTCTTCCGTGGTCAGCCGATCCGCTACTGGACGGCCGGGCAGGGCGATCCGCTGCTGCTGATCCACGGCTTTCCGACGGCCAGTTGGGACTGGCATTACCTGTGGCAGCCGCTGTCCCAGCGCTACCGGGTGATTGCCTGCGACATGCTCGGCTTTGGCGACTCGGCCAAACCGCTGAATCACACCTACAGCCTGCTGGAGCAGGCCGATCTGCAACAGGCCTTGCTGTCGCATCTGCAGGTCGAACAACCGGTGCACATTCTGGCCCATGACTACGGCGACAGTGTTGCCCAGGAACTGCTGGCCCGGCATTACGAAGATCGGATCGAGGTCGCCAGTTGCGTATTCCTCAACGGTGGTCTGTTCCCGGAAACCCATCGGCCGCTGCTGGCGCAAAAGCTGCTGCTAAGCCCTTTGGGCTGGATGATCGGCCGGGCATTCACCCGCGATGCGCTGGTGAAGAGTTTCCAGCAGATTTTCGGCCCGGACACTCGGCCCAGTGAAAGCGAGATGGATGATTTCTGGAGCCTGATCGAATGCAATCGCGGGCAACGGGTCATGCACAAGCTGATTCACTACATTCCCGAACGACGGGTTCAGCGTGATCGCTGGGTCGCGGCAATGCAGCGTGGCGAGGTGCCGTTGCGGGTGATCGATGGCGAAGTCGATCCGATTTCCGGGGCGCACATGGTTGAACGGTATCGCGAGCTGATCCCTGACGCCGACACGGTGCAGTTGCCGGGCATCGGTCACTACCCGCAAATAGAAGCGCCGGTGCAGGTGCTCAGGCACTACCTCGAATTTCGCGATCACTTCGTGCTGCCTCCGCGCAAGGTAGCGTGTTCCTGAGTTCGTGCCGAACGCGCTTGGCGCCTCGGCACGTTTTCATCATCCTTCAGCCTTATCGCGCACCATTCAGCCCCAGCCGTGTTCGTTGTGACCGCACGCTCTGTGCCTGACACTCAGGGACACTGTCCCTCAGGTCTGCTGGAGTTGCCCCGATGAATGAGTCTGTGCGTTTCGAAGATAAAGTCGTGATCGTCACCGGAGCCGGTGGTGGCCTGGGACGCGCTCACGCTTTGCTGTTCGCCAAACAGGGCGCCAAAGTGCTGGTCAACGACCTCGGCGGCTCGACTCAGGGCGAAGGCGCCAACGCTTCGGCCGCCGACCGCGTGGTGGCGGAAATCCGCGAGGCCGGCGGCATCGCCGAAGCCAACCACGATTCGGTTACCGACGGCGACAAACTGGTACAGAACGCCCTCGACGTGTTCGGTCGCGTCGATGTCGTGGTCAACAACGCCGGGATCCTGCGCGACAAGACCTTCCATAAAATGGAAGACGCCGACTGGGATCTGGTCTACCGCGTCCACGTCGAAGGCGCCTATAAAGTGACCCGCGCCGCCTGGCCCCATCTGCGCGAGCAAAATTACGGCCGGGTGATCTTCACCGCCTCGACCTCGGGCATCTACGGCAATTTCGGCCAGTCCAACTACGGCATGGCCAAACTCGGCCTCTACGGCCTGACCCGCACCCTGGCCATCGAAGGTCGCAAGAACAACATCCTGGTCAACGCCATCGCTCCCACCGGCGGCACCCGCATGACCGAAGGCCTGATTCCGCCGCAAGTGTTCGAACAACTCAAGCCTGAACTGGTCAGCCCGCTGGTGGTGTACCTGGCCAGTGAACAGTGCCAGGAAACCTCGGGCCTGTTCGAAGTCGGCGGCGGCTGGATGGGCAAGGTGCGCTGGGAGCGCAGCCTGGGCGCCGGCTTCGATCCACGCGTCGGGTTTTCCCCGGAAGACGTCGCGGCGCACTGGCAGCAGATCTGTGATTTCGAAGGTGCGGCGCATCCGAAGGACAATATCGAGGCGCTGAAGGAAATGATGGGGAATTTGCAGAAGTATTCGTTGTAATACATAAAGAGACGAGCAGGCATGAGTTGCCTGCTCGTTGTTTGCTTTCTATTCTTCGTTTTTAAATCCGGGTTTTCCGTTGGCAGCGCGCCAAGCCTTGATGGTTTCTAAAACTCCTGCCGGACTGTCGTCCGTATCCTCTTCCGGGTAGTAAAGAACGTCCGTTCCATTTGGGTGCTCCGAGGTTTTTACAATGTTGTCGACGATAGCGTCATGCTCTTTTTCTGATGAGTAATCACCTTCGACCAGCCGATTAATAAGTGCTACATATTCGGCTTCCGTATATTCCTCAAATTTATTCTTGAATTTCATTTTTTTGTTTTCTCATTTCGGAATGGGTTTCAATGTGTCGTTTTGGAGTTAATACACGAAGATTGTCTAGATCGTAAACCGAACCACCTTCAGCGATAGGTACGACATGATGTATATCCAGTTTTGTTTTTCCACCCACTTGTTCTGACCTGGGAGCTGTTGGTGAAAGACCCTTTTTTATGTCAAATTTACTGAAAGTGGTGAATTGTTCAAACAACGCTTGATCATCCCCTACCGCCTTCCAAAACGCCTTGCGAAATGCCCTGAAACTCGAAAACTCCCTACCTCTGAGCTTATCCGCAATTTGCGTCGGAATCGGCGCACCTTGCTGCGTCGCAGCTGTTCCCAACCAATTGCCTGAAACCGTTTGCCCTATCCCACTGGCGATACCGGGATCCTGCCGCCGATCCCGAAACATCGTGAAAATCGGCGGTATTCCAGAGTCGATCGGGAAAACCGTAACCCACCCATCAAACCCATACTGATCAAGCTGAGGAAATGGATCGATCCGTCCGCTGTCAGGCGTGACATCGGCGCCTTCGTAGTTCGGCAAGTCTGTGTCGGCGACTGGCAAATCTGTCGAAGGATTCAGCGGTTTTACCAACGGCGTCCAAGTGACGACAGGGCCTTTGGAGTCGCTTTAGCAGTGGAAATGTAAGTGTTTTTCTGTACGTCAAAGCGTGCGAGTACCACCGGCACTTTGCTGGGGACTGTCACGCCATCGGTGCTGACGACGACAACTTCGACTGTGTTACCGAACGTTCTGGAGCCAAGCCTGACCGGCAGATCGACTTCACCGCCGGTCGTCGCCAGTTCGTACAGGTCGGTGTCCAAATCAGGCGCAAGTTCTGATAGCGGGACACTTGCAGCAAACAGGTCGCCGTTCCCAAGTTCCGAGGGAACGAGCAAAGCGGCGAACCCGACTATCACCGGCGCCGCCGCTGTGGATATGGCCGCCAGCGCCAGGGACACCGCCGTTCGCAGCGATGTTCTGAGTGCCAGCGTGGTTGCCGGGTTGTTGCCAAAAACACCGAGAGGCCCGGTAAAGGTCGGGCCGATTGCAGCCATCGATCCGGCATTGGCAAAGACGGGAGATTGTCCGCTCAGGGCGTTTTCTGCTTGCCGTCGGGCCTGTTCCCTGGCGATCTTGCGCGCTTTTTTACGGCGTTTTTTCTGTGCCTTTCGCAGCGCTTTCTGCTGTTTTTCCTGCCGTGTTTTTTCAGCCAGCAGCCAGCGCTCTTCATTGCGGCGCTGAGCATCGGCTTGCGCTTGCAGACGTGCCTGTTCGGCAGCAATCTGTTGCGCTGCAGCGTCGGCGGCGATTTGCGCCTGCTCAGCAGCAAGCCGTTGTGCTTCAGCCAGCGCTGCAAGGCGCGCCTCTTCACGAGCCTGGATTTCCTCTTGTTCCTTTTGCTGCCGTGCCGCCTCTGCGAGTGCTTGCTGACGGTGTTGTTCGGCGGCAACGCGCTCTCGCTCGGCCACTACACGTGCAGCTTGTGCCAGCGCTTCAAGTCGAGCTTGTTCATTGATCCGCGCCAGTTCGGCAGCAGCTCTCTGCGCTTGTTGCTCGGCGGCGATTCGCGCTTGATCGTTGGCCTGAACGGTCGCCAGCCAGTTGAGCACATTGACTTGCTGCTGGTTGAGCAACTGCAGCGATTGCGACAACAGCCTCGCTTCGTGAGCGGCCCGGTATGAGAACGACCAGGTCTGAAAGGCAATGCCATCAGGCTTGAGAGGGCGCTCCATCATTCGCGCTCGCGCGGTGAAATCGTTCAACGGCCGGTTCAGGGGATCGCTGCCATAAAACGTGTTGCCCAAGGCGGTCTGGCGATGAAACTCGGCAGTCTTGCGCGCCATCAGCGTATTGCGAACACCGAGTTCACGAATGATTGCCTCGGCGGGCGGCAGAGGGTGAGTTGAAACTTCGAGTCTGGCGGCGGCAAGTTCATGTTCGAGGGTTTGTGCAAGTTGACTGGCTCTGGCCTGAAACTCCTGATCCAGCACTTGAGCGGTGCCTTTCACGATATGTACGTTGCCCGCAAAGGCAGGCGGCCTTTGAAAGGCGCCGCTGCTGCTGACATCAAATGTAGTTGCCGGTAACGGGTTGTAGCCGGGAGGCGCTACCGCTGTCGTGTGGACAGGTTCAGTCAGCTCCAATGCTGGAGGCCTTTGCATATTCATATCCTTTTGAATGTGCGTTGTTTAAAAGTGATGAGTTGTTCTGCCATTTAAAGTTACAGGTGAAACGCCGGGCGCGGGTCCGAGAGTCCTGTAGGCAGTTACAGAGGAGCGCGGCAGAAAATTCGGTGATAAATAACGAATAGAAGTTGTTCGTTATTTCAATAAGGAAGTTTCCGAAAAGGATTCAGGAAGCATCTGACAGTGGCGGGGGGGAGTGACTGATTACTGGCTCAATGCGGTAAACCAGCGCCCATAAAAAAGGCCGCTGCAAACGCAGCGGCCAAGGTAAGACGTTGGATCAAGGAGCTACAAATCAACGTCAGTGAACACCGGGGCGATGGGTCGAAAAACGCTTCGGTCCATCAGAAATCGGTTGCCGACGACTAGGTCGCGGACTTCGGGCTTTCTGGCGGTCTGCCGTGAAAGCCCGCTCAGAATACGGGCTGGCGCCTCGGGGAAAAATAGCGATTCCGGACATGCACTGTTACGGGGCGTGTAACAGTGGCGCGCACCGGGGTGGTCATTATCCGCTGCGTTGATAGTGGTCCATCCAGCCTGTTCATGGTGGGCGCAAACCCTTGTCGCAGGCGGGGATTCATCCTTTCGAGCGACAGCGTGAATACCTCCTTGGTGCGCTTATCGTCCCCGTGTGGCGGCAGTAGGGTGAGGCCTTCTGTCACTCACCGGGGAAGACGCATGACAAAAACAACAATGCGCGCCATCTTCACTCCGCAGGCGCTTGCCGCTGCGGTGGCTTTGGGTTGCTGTGCCCAGGCGCACGCGGTCGCTTTCAATATCGGGGAAATCGAAGGCACGTTCGACTCGTCGCTGTCGGTCGGTGCGAGCTGGGGCATGCGCGATGCCGACAAGTCGCTGGTGGGTACGGTCAACGGCGGGACGGGCCAGTCGTCCACCGGTGATGACGGGCGTTTGAACTTCAAGAAGGGCGAGACCTTTTCCAAGATCTTCAAAGGCATCCACGACCTCGAACTGAAGTACGGCGACACCGGTGTGTTCGTGCGCGGCAAGTACTGGTACGACTTCGAACTCAAGGACGAAGACCGCGAGTTCAAACCGATCAGCGACAAGGGCCGCAAGGAGGGCGCGAAGTCTTCGGGCGCGCAGATTCTCGATGCGTTCGTCTATCACAACTATTCCATCGCCGATCTGCCGGGCACGGTTCGCGCCGGTAAACAGGTGGTGAGCTGGGGCGAAAGCACCTTCATCGGCAACTCGATCAACAGCATCAACCCGATCGACGTTTCGGCGTTCCGTCGGCCGGGTGCGGAGATCAAGGAGGGGCTGATTCCGGTGAACATGTTGTTCGCCTCTCAGGGGCTCACCGATCAACTGACGGTCGAGGGCTTCTATCAACTGGAATGGGATCAGACCGTCCTCGACAACTGCGGCACCTTCTTCGGTGTCGACGTGGCGGCGGACGGTTGCAACAACGGCTACACCGTCGGCAGCCCGGCGATCGCTCCGTTGGCGCCGCTGACGGCAGCCTTCGGTCAGCCGATCCAGGTCACCCGCGAAGGTGTGATCGTGCCCCGTGGCGGCGACCGCGATGCGCGGGATTCCGGACAATGGGGTACGGCACTGCGCTGGCTCGGCGATGACACCGAGTACGGCCTCTACTTCATGAACTACCACAGCCGCACGCCGACCGTTGGCACCAGCACCGCCGGCCTGTCGACCCTGGCGTCATTGCCGGGCATGGTCGGGATCGCCAACCGGCTGGCACCCGGCAGTGGTTCGGGACTGGCGCAAAGCGTGATGCTCGGGCGTGGTCAGTACTACCTCGAATACCCGGAAGACATTCGCCTGTACGGCGCGAGTTTCTCCACCACGTTGCCGACCGGCACCGCCTGGACCGGCGAGATCAGCTATCGGCCCAATGCGCCGGTGCAGGTCAACACCAACGACCTGACCCTGGCGCTGCTCAATCCGATTGCCGGCGGTGCTGCGTCGCCGCTGGTCACCTCGCCAGGGGCCGACAACAAGGGCTACCGGCGCAAGGAAGTGACGCAGATCCAGAGCACGCTGACGCACTTTTTCGATCAGGTCTGGGGCGCTCAACGTTTGACCCTGGTCGGTGAAGCGGCGGTGGTCCGGGTCGGTGGGCTGGAGTCGCGCAGCAAGCTGCGTTACGGCCGCGATTCGGTCTACGGCCAGTACGGTTTCGGCGGTGACACCGACGGCTTCGTCACCTCCACCTCCTGGGGCTATCGCGCACGGGCGATCCTCGATTACGCCAACGTGATCGGCGGGATCAACCTCAAGCCCAACCTGTCCTGGTCCCACGACGTCGCCGGTTATGGCCCCAACGGTCTGTTCAACGAAGGCGCCAAGGCCGTCAGCGTCGGGGTCGATGCCGACTACCGCAACACCTATACCGCGAGCCTGAGTTACACCGACTTTTTCGGCGGTGACTACAACACCCTCGAAGACCGTGACTTCGTGGCCCTGAGCTTCGGTGTGAACTTCTGATCTGCCCGAGAAGGATGAGTGCAATGCGCAAGATGATTCTGCAATGCGGTGTCCTGGCCCTGAGCCTGCTGGCCGCCAACGTGATCGCGGCGGTGTCGCCGGACGAAGCCAACAAGCTCGGCACCAGCCTGACACCGCTGGGGGCCGAGAAGGCCGGCAATGCCGACGGGTCGATTCCGGCCTGGACCGGCGGTATCCCGAAAAACGCCGGGGCGGTCGACAGCAAGGGCTTCCTGGCTGACCCGTTCGCCAGCGAAAAACCGCTGTTCACCATCACCGCCGCCAACGTCGACAAGTACAAGGACAAGCTGTCCGACGGGCAGGTGGCGATGTTCAAGCGCTATCCCGAAACCTACAAGATTCCGGTCTACCCGACCCACCGCACCGTGGCCGTGCCACCGGAAATCTACGAGTCGGCCAAGCGCAGTGCGCTCAACGTCACCACGATCAACGACGGCAACGGTCTGGCCAACTTCACCGGCAATCGCTACTACGCCTTCCCGATTCCGAAGAATGGCGTTGAGGTTCTGTGGAATCACATCACCCGCTATCACGGCGGCAATCTGCGACGGATCATCACTCAGGTGACCCCGCAGACCAACGGCAGCTACACGCCGATCCGCTTCGAAGAAGAGATCGCGGTGCCGCAACTGATGAAGGATCTCGATCCGGAAAAAGCCGCCAACGTCCTGACCTTTTTCAAACAGTCGGTGACCGCCCCGGCGCGTCTGGCCGGTAACGTGCTGCTGGTGCACGAGACCCTCGATCAGGTGAAAGAGCCGCGCCTGGCGTGGATCTACAACGCCGGCCAGCGCCGGGTACGGCGTGCGCCGCAGGTTGCCTATGACGGGCCGGGCACCGCCGCCGACGGCCTGCGCACCTCGGACAACTTCGACATGTTCTCCGGCGCGCCGGATCGCTACGACTGGAAACTGATCGGCAAGAAGGAAATGTACATTCCGTACAACAGCTACAAGCTCGACTCGCCGAGCCTCAAGTACGACGACATCGTCAAGGCCGGGCACATCAACCAGGACCTGACCCGCTATGAACTGCACCGGGTCTGGGAAGTGGTCGGTACGGTCAAACCGAACGAGCGGCACATCTACGCCAAACGCCACATGTACATCGACGAGGACAGCTGGCAAGTGGCACTGGCCGACCACTACGACGGTCGCGGGCAACTGTGGCGAGTGGCCGAAGGACACGCTCAGTACTACTACGATCACCAGGCGCAGGCCTACACCCTTGAGGCGCTCTACGACATCATCGCCGGCCGCTACATTGCTCTGGGGATGAAGAACGAAGAGAAGCACAGCTTCGAGTTCGGCTTCGAAGCCAAGGCCGCCGACTACACCCCGTCGGCCCTGCGTGCCGAGGGCGTACGGTAAGGGTTTCGATACATTTGCAAGGCAAAGGGCGACCGTACGGTCGCCTTTTTTATGGGCACCAATCAGCGTACTGAATACTCGTCAACAAGCGCCGGGGAGAGGGCTAGGGTGAGCGTACAACGATAAAAAGGCGTACCCGATGACCGCCATGACCCACGCTCCGGATCGCCCGGGATTTCTGCCCAGACTCTCAGCTCATCATCTTCCACGTCCACATCTGACTGCATCACTGCTCGAGTCTGCGGCACGGGTCCGGCTGATCTGTGCACCGGCCGGCAGTGGCAAAAGCACGCTGTTGACCGAATGCCTGCTGCAGGCGCCCGCCGAATGTACGGTGTGCTGGCTGCCGCTGGCGGGCCTGTCGATGAGTGTCGCGGCATTTTGCGAGCGGCTGGCGCAGGCATTGGGGCTGGCAGCGGCGGATGAGTCGTCGCTGCTGCATGAGCTGGCGCGCCGGTCCTCGCCGGTGTGGGTGTTTCTCGACGATTACTGCCGTGTTGAAGAACCCGCGCTGGATGCATTGCTCGACCGGATGCTGGCGCTTGCCAGTCCCGCCGTCACCTGGTGGATCGGCACCCGTCGACGCCCGCAATGCAACTGGCCGCGCCTGCTGCTTGATGACGCCGTGTACGAGTGCGAAAGCGCGGCGCTGGCGTTGAGTCGCGGCGAGATTGCACAACTGTTGCGGCACCTGCCGCCAGCCCAGGCCGGCGACGTGGCCGGGCGGATCCTCCAGCGCAGCGGTGGCTGGTGCGCCGGGGTGCGGATACTGTTGATGCAAAAATGCGACTGGTCGCAAAAGACCTTGCCGCAGCAACGCATGGATACCCTGCTGGACTATCTGCAACACGAACTGTTCAACGGTTTGAGCCCGGAGCTGGCCGACGCCTGGCGGGTGCTGGCGCATTTGCCGCGGTTCAACGCCAGTCTGTGCGATCACCTGTTCGGTGCCGGCGAAGGGGCGCAGTGGATGCGCACGCTACAAACCCTCGGGTGTTTTATCGAACCCTGGCAAGGGTCGCCGGACTGGTTGCAGGTGTGTGCTCCGCTGTCGCGTTTGATGCGCGACGAACCCTGGTCGGCCGGACGTTCCTGGCATCGCCTGGCCTGCCAGTGGTTTGCTGCCGGCCAGCATTGGAAATGCGCCTTCGAACAGGCGTTGCTGGCCGAAGAGTACGAAGTCGCGGTGAGCCTGCTGCAGCACTTTACGTTCGAGCATCTGTTCGAGGAGCAGACGGTTGTGCTGTTGTTGCGCCTCTACGAGCAGCGAGGCGAGGAATTGCTGCTGGGTTCGGCGCAACTGGTCGGGCTGATCACGGCAGCGCTGTTGTTTGCCGGGCGTTTTGCCCAGGCGGCGGATTGCATCGGGCAACTGTCGCGTTTTCTTCCGCCACCGTCGGCGGGTCAGCAACGGCAATTGATCGCGCGCTGGCAGGCTCAGCAAGGCTGGCTGTTGCATTTGCAGGGGCACATGGACGAGGCGCGCGCGCATTTCGAGCAAGCCTTGAACGATCTTTCGCCGCAGGCCTGGACGGCGCGCCTGCTGTGCCTGTCGGGCCGCACTCAGCAAGCGTTGCTGTGCGGTGATCTGGAGCTGGCGCATTCGATCAATCGTGAAGCGTTGTGCCTGGCCCGGGCCGAGGGGTCATTGCTGCTCGAGGCGTTGCTGGAGCTGGATCACGCCCAGCTGCTGGAGCAACGGGGGGCGACGGCTCGCGCCGAAGACTTGCTGGCCGGTCTTTGCGAAATGCTCGGCGCGTCCGTCGAGCGACCGACGCCGATGCTGGGGCGCATCGCCCTGCGTCGAGGGCGGCTGGCACTGACCATGGGGCAGCAAGGCCGGGCGGCCGTGTTCTTTCAACAAGGGCTCGACGACTGCCTGCGCAGCTATGACAAACGAGTGCTGTACGGCTTTCTGGGACAGGCACAACTGGCCGCCGATCAGGGCGATTATCCGCGGGCATTCATGCGTCTGCGTGATGCAGAGCGGCTCATGCAACAGCGGCAGATTCCCGACACGGTTTATCGCGGCGTTCTGCTGCAGGTCAGCAGCGAATTCTGGTTGCAACAAGGGCGACCAGAACTGGCTCGCGAAGCATTGAGTCGCGTGCTCAGGCACTATCGTGGCCCGCGCGCACGGCAGGCCCCGCCGGCGACGCTGGAACTGGTTCCGCGCATCGAGTGTTTGTTGATTCTGTCCGAGACCCGCTTGCATCAGATGCAAATCTCTCTGGTTCGCCTGCGTGCCTTGCTGACGTCGGCACAGGCTCGAGGAATGGTGAGGCTGGAGGCCGAGTTACTGTTGACGCTGACCGAAGTGGCGCTGATCCTGGGCGAGCCAGATCAAGCCAGGAGTTTCTTCGATCAGGGTTGCCAGATCATAACGCGCTGCAGCCTGCAGCAAATGCTGGCTGAGCTCTATATCCGATGCGTGGAGATGCCCTCGCGCTGGCGCATTGATGAAGCAGCGGAACAGGTGGACGAACAATCTACGACGATCAACCCTCTCAGTCAGCGAGAACTTAAAGTCCTGCAACTGATTGCCTTCGGCGATTCCAATCTACAAATTGCCGAGAAGTTGTTCATCTCATTGCATACAGTAAAAACTCATGTCCGTCGTATACATAGCAAATTGGGTGTTGAGCGCCGAACTCAGGCGGTGGCGAAGGCCAAGTTGCTGAATTTGTGTTGAGTTGTTTAAGTCTCGCCTTGATATTTAGACTTGTTGAAATATATGGCGTCTTTGATTTTTTAATTGGATGGGGCATTTTCGCTACAGTGAAAGTGACATTGAGTTGCTTTCGTTTTGTATGACATACAGGATGTGCCCAATGGGAATGATGTTTAAAGAATCAATGGTTGACGCTGTTTTGGATAATCCGGATGGGCAAGTTGCGCTGGATGACGCACGGCGTGCGGGAGAAGAGTTGAGGGGGATGCTGGAACGTTCTCCTTCCCTGAGAGAAGTTGTACGAAAAAGGCTTTCGGAACGATTCGAACGATTGGGGAAGTCTCTTGATGTGGAGCGTTTGTATATCAATGCCGGTTCTGATCAATATGAAATCGAGAGCAGGCCGTCCGGTTCCATACTTGATGTTTTTTTTGATCTCCTGAAGCGTGCTGTTTATCCGTCTTATATCCAGAATCATGACTTTGTCTATTTGAGCCCGGGTACAACAGATGCGCGCTTGAAAATCGAGAGTTTAAAGATTGTCGACGTCGAGGACGTTTTGACTCAGGCGTTACAACAGTTGGCCAGTGATCAGGCGAGCGCCTCGCGTCAATATTGGAGCAGTTCAATTCGCAGCCAGTCCGGGGAGTTGACAACTCACAAAGTATTGTTGGAAGCGGCGTTTGCCGAAGCATTGCGGGCCGAGTTGGCTCTGACGGAAGTAGCAGGTTCGCTCAAGAGTTATCAGGCACTGCGTGCCAGGGAGATGTTGAGGATGGACTCGCCCGGTGCGTATAAAATCAGTATTCGCGCGACATCCGGTATTGCGCGGGATCTGGCGTCTGGCTTTGTCATGTCCTATTCCAGCATCGCAGATTCTGAGGTCAAGCTGTCCAGCGATGCTTATGGCTGGTTCCTTTATACCCCGGACAAGGGTTTCGAATATTTCTCCAGCAGTTCCGACTTGCATGCAGCACTGTGCAGCCGACTGGCAGTCGCGCCTGATGCCATCAGGTATCCGGCATTGTCAGTCAGCCTGTTCACACACTGCGTGGACAGCAGGCTCAAGGAGCAGGAGACACACTTTGCTGCACGGCTCAGATCCGGTGAGCAACGCCAGGAAGGATTTGTCCAGGAACTGGAAAAAATTCATCAGGTCTTTGCGATGCATTCGGATCTGAACCAACGGATCGGCGCTCTGCGCGTACTCGTCAAGCGTCTGACGTGGCCAGACTGGTTAAAATCGGCCGGTGAGTCTGTAGGTCATGCTTACGAAACCCTGGAGGCTTCGAAAGAAGGGTATGAATTCGAGCACGCCCAGGTATTCGATACGCTGTTCTCACTGCGTCATTTCGCCGTAGAACATTTCGGTGCCTGGTGTGAAAGCGCATTGGGCATGCGTCTGGACCCGGATGCGATCAAGGTCCACAGCCTGCACCGGATCAAGGTCGGCGGACGCACGATCGAGCAGGAGGACACTTGCACCCTGACCGAGTTCATCGTTATCGGCCTGCAGGATGCCGGCAACCGCGCGAGCCTGCGCATAGAGGGTGCTCCGGCAGATAGCGGGTTGACCGTCGCCAGACTGGAAGGCTGGTTATCCAATCGGGACCTGCGCGTGGAGTTCAGCAATTCCCTGCCGTCCGACAGTCCGCAAATGTTTCGCGAGTCCTACTTCAATTATCTGCACAGTCAGGCGGAGTTCGCACTGTTCGTTGCCCAACATTCTGCAGTTTTCAATGAAGCAGATGCTGCATTGATCAAACGCACGTTGCAGGGTGACCCTTCCGTGGAAATTCGCGGAGTGAAACTGAAATCTCGACCTTCGATTTTGCAAGACGTGCTGTTGTTCGTTTCGCGCACAACAAGTACTCGTTACGCGTTGATGAAAATGCCCCATGGTCAATTCGAATTCGTGAAGTTTGCCGACATTTACCAGTTCAATCGCTGGCTGGAGTCTATGTTGTCGGATAATCGCGCGTATGCCGAATCATTGATCCCGCCTGACGACCTGGCCACTGCCGGCCAACTGATGGGAGGAGGATCTACCGCACTGCATTACATGTATGAACTGGATCCTTTGCCGGGTTACATGGCTCTGAAGGCGGGTGAGCCGTTATTCGGTTATAGCGAAGTGGCTTATGCGAATGAAGCAGGCCGTGTTCGAGCGCTGGCACCTCCAGCCTACACCTATGCGGGAATAGCGGCGCGGCAAAGATATGTGCGCCTCAGTACTGAACTCAGGGCATTGTCGATGGTGAACTCCCGGGATAATGGCTTTCCGACTTTTGAGCAATTTACCCGTGCCCTGATCAAACAAAGGATTGAAGAATTACTGCTTTCTCGTGGTCAGACGGTTCAAGTCGATCCCGATAAAATCATGATTCAGACCGACGATTTTCATCTGGATCTGACCACTGTCCTGATTGAAGGCCATAACTTCGACGTCCCCGAGACGCCCGGTCGGACGCCTGATGAGAATCCGAAGTTCTACGTGACCGGTGGACACCCTTCGATTGAAAAACTGGATATCAGGGATCTTTCCAGCTGGTCGGAAACCTTGCGTCCTGGGAATCACTACACCCGTCTTTTGCAAAACGACTATCTGGACCGGAAACATCCGGGCTATGAGTTCAAGCGGGCTGTGCATGCCACAAAAATCCGCTGCGAGATGCACTTCGACGCCTGTCATCAGTATTTCTCCGGGAACCTCTCTACGGAAGTCTTCAAAGGGATTCAACGCCTGGTCGACAACCTGAGCGAGACCGCCGGCACGGATGGCTCTCCGTTTCCATCGAATACAAACGAGGGGATCTACAAGTTCCGCCTGCTGAGCCGGCGAATCGTCGAAGGTGTTTATATTTTCCGGATGTCCATTAATGGAAAATTCCATGACTATCTTTACACGCCCAATGCGCCTGACGGTGTGAGTTTCCGTTCGCTCAACGAGTTTGTCGGCTCCATTCGTTACCGTTATGGGCCTTTCCGTGATTACTACACGGCGAGGGTGAAGATTGACGACCGCAAGGTTGTGGATGATTACTTCGACAACCTTGTTGCCACGGTCAATGCCGTCGCACCACCTCAACCCGAAGGCCAGGTACGGTTGCTGGGTCTCTCTATGCTTCATGACGACAGTATCTATCGCGTTCTCAGCGATATTGACGCACGAACCACAAGTCTGAATGAGGTCATAGCCGGTCTGGTGTATGACAATGTGATTTTTGCCGCCAACATTATCAGTCTTGTGATTCCTCCCGTTGGAGTAGTGGTCACCGCCGTGGAAGTGTTCAAGAGCCTTTATGACGGTGCCAGAGCGTATGAGCAGGGTGATTACTCATCCGCCTTTGGCCACGGAAAATCCGCGCTGATCGGATTGGTGAGTCTCGGAAAGGCAGCCGCAGCCGGCAAACCGGTCAAGGTGACACAGGCTCAGAAGAGTTTGTTTGACCTGGGCAAGGATGCCAGGACCGTGGTGGGCTGGATGGCCCAGGCCACAGGGCAGAAGTTGGGAGAAAAGCGCCTGATCGAAATCATCGAGCAATTGATGAAGGATCATCAGAGCCGCAGGAGTCAGACCACCGTCCTGTGACAGGCGGATCGAGCCTCAAGCGTCTAGTGCTTGAGGCTCATGACCCATCCGCCAGCTCACGGCCCGCGTCGCAGCCAATAACCGCTGCGCCGCCGGGCCGTTTTCGTCGGCATGAAACAGCGAGGTCGGGCCGACGATGGTCAACACCGCAGCGACCTGTCCGAGGGCGTTGAACACCGGTGCCGACAAGGCGTCCACACCGGGCATCAGCAAGCCGTGGACATGATGCAGACCGCGTTCGCGGATCTGTTCGCACAACGCCTCATAAGCTTTTTCGTCCGCCAGCGGTTGGCCGCCGCTGGCGATTTCCTGTTCGCGCAATTCATCGGTTTCCCGGTGCGGCAGGTACGCGGCGAAGACCAGACCGGTGGAGGAACTGAGCAGCGGCAATACCGAGCCCAGTTGCGTCACTACCGTTACCGCGCGCACCGCCGGTTCGATGTGCACCACGGTCGCGCCCTGATTGCCCCACACCGCGAGGAAACAGGTTTCGTTGAGTTCGTCGCGCAACTCGGCCAGCGGCAGGGCGGCAACTTTCAGCACGTCCATACTGTTGAGTGCGGCCAGGCCCACGCGCAGCGCTTCGCGGCCGAGGCCGTAATGGTTGGTGGCGGTGTTCTGTTCGGCGAAACCGCTGGCGATCAAGGCCTGCAGATAACGGTGAACCTTGCTCGCCGGCATCTGCACATGTTCGGCCAGACGCGACAGCGAAGTGGACGGCGACAACTCGGCCAGGGCCTTGAGGATGTCGGTGCCGACTTCGGCGGAGCGGACTTTCTGTTTGCCGTTGCTGTCGCTGGTCTTTTCCATGGTGCTGCCGTGTCCCGGAACGAATGGGCGTCTTTATAGCTTGACGCTGGATAGCGAGCAAATTACGTTATGCGTAATTGAATTACGATAAAAATAACCCCGGCGTGCCAAGACCTCTGATCCAGAGCGTCCGGCCATGCCGACGCCCTGTTCAGGAGGCTCCATGAACCTCGATTCAGCCCTGGCTTACCAGTCCGGTTTCGGCAACGAATTCAGCTCGGAAGCGTTGCCCGGCGCACTGCCCGTCGGCCAGAACTCCCCGCAGAAAGCCCCGTACGGTCTGTACACCGAACTGTTCTCCGGCACCGCGTTCACCATGACCCGCAGCGAAGCGCGGCGTACGTGGATGTACCGGATCCAGCCGTCGGCCAATCACCCGGCATTCGTCAAACTGGAGCGGCAACTGGCGGGCGGCCCGTTGGGTGAAGTGACCCCCAATCGCCTGCGCTGGAACCCGCTGGACCTCCCGACCGAACCGACCGACTTCATCGACGGTCTGGTGAGCATGGCGGCCAACTCCGGCGCCGACAAACCGGCCGGCATCAGCATCTATCACTATGGCGCCAACCGTTCGATGGAGCGCGTGTTCTTCAACGCCGACGGCGAGCTGCTGCTGGTACCGCAACTGGGTCGCTTGCGCATCGCCACCGAACTGGGTGTGCTGGACGTGGCGCCGCTGGAAATCGCCGTGTTGCCACGGGGCCTGAAATTCCGCGTCGAACTGCTCGACCCGCAAGCACGCGGGTACGTCGCCGAGAACCATGGCGCGCCACTGCGCCTGCCGGACCTGGGGCCGATCGGCAGCAACGGCCTGGCCAATCCACGGGATTTCCTGACCCCGGTCGCCGCCTACGAAAACCTGCAACAACCGACCACCCTGGTGCAGAAATTCCTCGGCCAGTTGTGGGGTACCGAACTCAATCACTCGCCGCTGAACGTGGTCGCCTGGCACGGCAACAACGTGCCGTACAAGTATGACCTGCGCCGCTTCAACACCATCGGCACCGTCAGTTTCGATCACCCGGACCCATCGATCTTCACCGTGCTGACCTCGCCGACCAGCGTCCACGGTCTGGCCAACCTCGACTTCGTGATCTTCCCGCCGCGCTGGATGGTGGCCGAGAACACCTTCCGTCCGCCGTGGTTCCACCGCAACCTGATGAATGAATTCATGGGCCTGATCCAGGGCGAATACGACGCCAAGGCCGAAGGTTTCTTGCCCGGCGGCGCGTCCCTGCACAGCTGCATGAGCGCCCACGGCCCGGACGGCGAGACCTGCACCAAAGCTATCAACGCGGACCTCAAACCGGCGAAGATCGACAACACCATGGCCTTCATGTTCGAGACCAGCCAGGTGCTGCGCCCAAGCCGCTTCGCCCTCGACTGCCCGCAATTGCAATCCACTTACGACGCCTGCTGGGCCACGCTGCCCGCCACGTTCGATCCGACCCGGAGATAACCCATGACTCAGAATTCCATCACCCGCAGTTGGGTCGCCTCGGCCAACGGTCACGCGGATTTCCCATTGCAGAACCTGCCGCTGGGCGTATTCAGCACCAACGGTTCGGCACCGCGCGCGGGCGTGGCGATTGGCGAACACATCTTCGATCTGCAAGTGGCGCTGGAATCCGGTCTGTTCGACGGCGCCGCGCGCAGTGCAGTCGAAGCCATGCGCGGCGGTCAGTTGAACGCGTTCTTCGAACTCGGCCGCGACGCCCGCGCTGCCTTGCGCGAGCGTCTGCTGGAACTGTTCAGCGAAGGCAGCACTCACCGCGGCAACATTGAAGCCCAGGGCGCAAAACTGCTGCCACTGGCCGCCGATTGCCAGCTGCACCTGCCGGCGCGCATCAGTGACTACACCGACTTCTACGTCGGCATCGAACACGCGCAGAACGTCGGCAAACTGTTCCGTCCGGACAACCCGTTGCTGCCGAACTACAAACACGTGCCGATCGGCTACCACGGTCGCGCGTCCACTGTGCGCGCTTCCGGTGCCGACGTGCGCCGCCCTAAAGGCCAGACCCTGCCGGCCGGCGCAACCGAGCCGACCTTCGGCCCGTGCGCGCGGCTGGACTATGAGCTGGAACTGGGGATCTGGATCGGTCAGGGCAACGAGATGGGCGAGCCGATCGCCATTGGTGATGCCGCCGAACACATCGCCGGTTTCTGCCTGCTCAACGACTGGTCGGCCCGTGACATCCAGGCCTGGGAATACCAGCCGCTCGGCCCGTTCCTGTCCAAGAGCTTCATCACCAGCGTCTCGCCATGGGTGGTGACCGCCGAAGCGCTGGCGCCATTCCGTACCGCGCAGCCGGCGCGTCCGCAAGGTGACCCGCAGCCGCTGCCGTACCTGCTCGACAAGCGCGATCAGGAGGGTGGTGGCTTTGACATCGAGCTGGAAGTGCTGCTGCTCACCGAGAAAATGCGCGAGCAGAACCTGCCGGCCCATCGCCTGACCCTGAGCAACACCCGTTACATGTACTGGACCGTCGCGCAAATGGTCGCGCACCACAGCGTCAATGGCTGCCAGTTGCAGGCCGGTGACCTGTTCGGTTCGGGCACTTTGTCCGGCCCTGAGAACGGTCAGTTCGGCAGCCTGCTGGAAATCACCGAGGGCGGCAAAAAGCCGATCGAACTGGCCTCCGGTGAGGTGCGCAAATTCCTTGAGGACGGCGACGAAATCATCCTGCGCGCCCGCTGCGCCCGCGAAGGTTTTGCCTCCATCGGTTTCGGCGAATGCCGTGGCACCGTGCTGGCGGCGCGCTGACAGGAGCGGCTCATGGATCTCTACACCTATTACCGTTCCACCTCGTCGTACCGGGTGCGGATTGCGCTGGCGCTCAAGGGCCTCGACTATCAGGCGTTGCCGGTCAACCTGATCGCACCGCCCGGTGGCGAGCATCGGCAACCGGCGTACCTGGCGATCAATCCCCAGGGCCGGGTGCCGGCGCTGCGCACTGACGATGGCAAGTTGCTGATTCAGTCGCCGGCGATCATCGAGTATCTGGAGGAGCGTTATCCACAGGTGCCGTTGTTGCCCGAAGACCTCGTTGCCCGCGCCCGGGTGCGCGGTGTGGCGGCGGTGATCGGCTGCGACGTGCATCCGCTGCACAACGTCAGCGTGCTCAATCGCCTGCGCGGTCTGGGGCATGACGAGCCGCAGGTCAACGAGTGGATCGGCCACTGGATCAGTCAGGGGCTGGCGACGGTGGAGCAGTTGATCGGCGACAGCGGCTTCTGTTTCGGCGAGTGGCCGTGTGTGGCGGACGTGTACCTGATTCCGCAGTTGTACGCGGCCGAGCGTTTCAATGTTTCGCTGGAGGCGTATCCACGGATTCGTCGGGTGGCTGCGTTGGCTGCTGAACATCCGGCGTTCATTGCGGCGCATCCGGCGAATCAGCCGGACACGCCGAAGTAGCATTTGATGGCTCTCGTGCAGCGCACGGGAGCCATTACGGTTACCCGCAAAAAATCATAAAAACAAAACAGGTACCTTGCGATGCATAACCAGATTGCCAGCTTTCGGGCGGCACTCGACGCCCGTCCTGTGTCCCGCTTTCAGTGGTTGCTCCTGATTCTTCTCGCCTTGCTGCTGGTCACCGACGGCTATGACGCCCAGGTGCTCGGTTACGTGGTGCCGGCACTGGCGCAGGACTGGGGCCTGGAAAAATCCGCATTCGGTCCGGTATTCAGCGCCAACCTTCTGGGCCTGACCCTCGGTTCGCTCGCTGTGACGCCGCTGGCCGATCGCTTCGGCGTTCGACGGATTCTGCTCGCCTGCGTGCTGATCTACGCCAGCCTCACCGTGCTGATGGTGTTCGCCGATTCCCTGAATACCCTGATGATCGCGCGTTTCATCTGCGGCATCGGCATGGGCGGCGCGATGCCCAGCGCCATGGCGTTGATGTCGGAATATTCACCGCCACGCCTGCGTACGCTGATGGTGACGCTGGCGGCCTGCGGTTTTTCTTTCGGCGGTGCGGCGGGTGGTTTTGTCGCGGCCGGTTTCATTGACCGTTTCGGTTGGCAAGCGGTGTTCCTCGCCGGCGGTGTCACGCCGTTGCTGTTGTTCCCGTTTCTCTGGTGGATGCTGCCGGAATCCTTGCCACGACTGCTGCGTGACGCACCACCCTATGCGCGCCTGCGCAAAGTCACCGCGCGAATGCTGCCAGACTGGCAACCGCCCGCCGCATCGGTCGAGCAGAATGAGCGCGAGCAGGGCAGCAAACTGACCGTGATGGAGTTGTTCCGCAATGGTTACGCACGTCCGACCTTGCTGATCTGGGCGACGTTTTTCGTCAGCCTGATCCTGCTGTATTTCATGATCAGCTGGCTGCCGTCGCTGCTGCTGGAAAGTGGCCTGAAACTCAATGAAGCGAACCTGGTGACGTCGATGTTCCTGTTCGCCGGCACGTTGGGGGCGATCTGCATGGCGTGGTTCGCCGACCGGCTGAAGAGCAAGGTGCTTCTGTTGTCCGGCGTGTTGGCCGGCGCGGCGGTGTGCACGATCCTGCTGGGCCTGAATCATGACAATCCGCGCTATCTGGTGGCCTGTGTGTTTGCGGCGGGGTTCTGCATCATCGGCGGGCAACTGACGCTTAATGCGTTCGCCAGCAATTTCTATCCGGCCCACGTGCGCGCCACCGGCACCGGTTGGGCGTTGGGAGTAGGGCGGTTCGGCTCGATTCTCGGGCCGCTGTTCGGCAGCCTGTTGCTGGCAACGCACATTCCGGTGGAGCAGATTTTCTTCTTCTGCGCGATTCCGGCGGTGATTGCGGCGTTGCTGATCATTCAGGTGCGTTCGCCAGCCACTGCGCTGTTCAGTGGACAACCGCGTTCGGTGGCAGATGGCCCAGCCGTTCCGTCAGGCGAAGTCGCTGAATCGGGTCGTCGCTGAGCAATAGCGCATGCTCCAGATCGAAACGCTCGGCGTTCGGGCAATCGAGACGCTGGTACAGACTGGCCCGCGCCAGGTAGTCGGCGGCGCTGGCGTTGCCCAGCTCGAGCACGCGCTCGGCATCGATCAGCGCCGCGATGAAGTCGTCGTGGGTCAGGTGCAACTGGCGCAGGTTGCGTGACAGACGCTGAAGCATTTGCAGAGGAGTGGCAGTCAGCAGGTGGTCGGCGTTGAGTTTCATCTGATGGCCGTACTGGCGATGCAGCAGTTCGCGGCAATCGTTCGGATACAGACGTCGTCCGCCGCACGGATCGAGCAGGTGATCGGCCCCGGGAACCTTGAGCAGGAAATGCCCGGGGAAGTTCACGCCAACCAGCGGAATCTCCAGACCACGGGCCAGTTCCAGAGCGATCAGTGCCAGCGCCAGCGGCTGGCCGCGTTTGGTCTGCATGACTTTGTGCACCATCGCTGCCTGTGGGCGCAACGGTACGAAATCATCCTGGGCAAACCCCAGATCGGTCATGCGCCGCAGCAGCGGTTGCGCCAGCTCGCTGACCGGCAGCAACGGCAAGCCATAGCTGACCCGCTGCTGCAGTTCCTTGAATTCCTGCAACAGCGCTTCGGGATCGGCTTGTTTGTCGTGCTCGGCGGCCATCCACAACGCCGCTTCGAACAGCGCGGGCGGTGAACGGTGCAGACAATCGAAGAAACGTTGGCGCGGACTCATCTAAATCTCCGGGGCATGCCTCGTTTTAGCCCCGTCTTTGCCATTCGTCCAGTGCCGGGCCGCGCTGCCATCGGGTTATGCCACAACCCTGTAATCGGTGGCGGCGCTTATTCCGGTGCGCTTCAGCAATTTTCGGGCGCAAGCCTATACTGGCGTCTACCAGAAGTGATTCGGGAGCCTGCCGATGTTCGCTCTCATGCAAAGCACTCGCCTGGAATCGCTGCACCTTAGCGTTGATCCGGTGTCCGGATTGAAGGCGGTCATTGCCATCCATAACAGTCGCCTCGGGCCAGCCCTGGGCGGGTGTCGTTATCTTGCCTATCCGAACGACGAATCCGCAGTCGAGGATGCCATACGCCTGGCCCAGGGCATGAGCTACAAGGCCGCATTGGCTGGTCTCGCCCAAGGCGGTGGGGTGGCCGTGATCGTGCGGCCGGCCCACGTGGAAAACCGCGCCGCACTGTTCGAAGCCTTCGGCCGTTGCATCGATCAGCTCGACGGGCGCTACATCACCGCCATCGACAGCGGCACTTCGGTGGCGGACATGGATTGCATCGCCCAGCAGACCCAGCATGTCACCAGTACCACCTCGGCCGGCGACCCTGCACCGCATGCGGCGATGGGCGTGTTCACCGGGATTCGCGCCACTGCGATGGCACGGCTCGGTAGCGACAACCTCGAAGGCTTGCGCGTGGCGATTCAGGGGCTGGGCAACGTCGGTTATGCCCTCGCTGAACAGCTGCACGCTGCCGGTGCCGAACTATTGGTCAGCGACATCGACCACGGCAAAGTGCAACTGGCGATGGAGCAGCTCAACGCCCATCCGATCGCCAACGACGCGTTGCTCAGCACGCCATGCGACATTCTCGCGCCGTGCGGTTTGGGCGGTGTGCTCAACAGCCACACGGTCACCCAGTTGCGCTGCTCGGCGGTGGCGGGTTCGGCCAACAATCAGCTGACGCACCTGGACGTCGCCGATCAACTGGAACGGCGCGGCATCCTGTATGCGCCGGATTACGTGATCAATGCCGGCGGGCTGATCTACGTTTCCCTCAAGCATCGGGGCGAAGAGCTGACGACCATCACTGCGCACCTGTCGAAGATCAGCTCGCGCCTTACCGAAGTCTTCGCCCACGCCCAGGCGGAAAAACGTTCACCCGCGCGGGTGGCTGACGAACTGGCGGAAAAGGTGTTGTACCGCTGAGATTCGTCCGGGCATGAAAAAGCCCCTGAGTCTTTCAACTCAGGGGCTATTCAATTCAGAGGCTTCAATTACTTCGCAGCCTTTGCCGCTTTGGCAGGTTTGGCTGGCGCTTCTACCGGTTCAGCCACGTCTGCTGGCTCGGTTGCCACAACCGGTGCAGCCGGTGCGTTGATTAGCTCCGACAGGGCATCAGGCTGGCTCTTGAACGCCCGGGCGAATACATCGCGGTTCTTCGCCATGAAGATCCCAACTTCTTCCACTTGCTGCTCGCTCAACGATGGAACGGCTTTTTCCAGCACTTCGGCCAATAGTTCGGCCAGTTCGAGCATTTTGTCATGACGGTCAGCTTCGGCTTTATCCATGAACAAGCGCTCCAGATCTCGGCTGCTGCGGTATACCACTTCGACGGCCATTCACCACCTCACATGCCTTCACATTAAGTTGTCTTCGCGACTACTGTATCTATATACAGCGAAAAGGATAAGCGAATCCCTGCGCTTTGGGTAGTGGCTTTTCAATGTAGACCGGATTCGGATTTTGTCAGCCCGACGCCTGCGCACAGGTGCGACCAAACGCCACGGCGCGGGTTTCGCGGCGGCTCGCCATGATGGCGTGGCCTCTTTTCTGCATGCATCTGCGTACGTGCGCAATAACCGTCACGTCCAGCAAGCAACATCCGCTCGAACCGGGCTAAGGAACCTTCATCGTGAAAATCAACTGGGCCGAGAAACTGCGGCAAAACGTGCATCAACTGGCCGAGTCCCTGGGCAACCTGTTCGTCGAGACCTTCCATTACCTGGCGCTATTCGCCATTGGTGCGGTAACCGCCTGGGCGGCGGTGATGGAATTTCTCGGGATGCTCGAGGAAGGGCACATCAAGATCGATGACATTCTGCTGCTGTTCATCTACCTGGAACTGGGGGCGATGGTCGGGATTTACTTCAAGACCAACCACATGCCGGTGCGCTTCCTGATCTACGTGGCGATTACGGCACTGACGCGCCTGCTGATCTCCAACGTCTCGCACCACAATCCGCCGGACATGGGGATCATTTACCTGTGCGGCGGGATTCTGCTGCTCGCATTCTCGATTCTGGTGGTGCGTTACGCCTCCTCGCAGTTTCCTTCGGTGAAAATCGAGAACCCGCACCGCAAGATCGGCACGGGTTCCAGTGAACATCCGGAAGTGGAGAAGGGCGAACTTTAAACGCCAGCGGCTGGCCGGGGCTGATGTTTGGCCTGACGCGGTGGCGGAGCGATTCCGTCGCCGCGGGTCATGGCATCGAGGATCGCCATGGCGCTGTGGCCCTGCTCGATGGCGATGCCGAATTGAATGCTTTGCACCAGGCGCTTCAGGCGCTTGGGATCATTGCGCTGTTCGGCGCTGATCATCCGTTTGGCGACGATCCGGCCGCCATTGGAGAGGGTCAGCATGATGCTGCCGTCGAGGCCCTGAATGCTCAGGTTGATCTGATAGTCCGGCGCAAAGGCATCGGTAATGATCTGAAAAGGATTGTCCATGATGCGTCACCGCCTGATTGAACGTGCAGTTGTTGACCGGCCTTGATCGGGTTGGTTCGCCAAACCTGACCATCGGCCCTTCCGTGGTCCTGTCTCCTTCAGCGATGTAGCAAGGGACATGCCGGGAATATTGTCGAACAATGAAACCGGCCAAAAAGAAGGCGAGCCCATGGCTCGCCTTCTTCGTTTACGGCCCGTTTCAGGGCAGAACCGAGTAGATGATCGCTGACAGTGCAATCAGGCCGATCAGCACCACGAACACGTTCGACACCTGACCCGAATACTGGCGCAAGGCCGGAACGCGGCGGATTGCGTACATCGGCATCAGGAACAACAGGCAGGCAATCACCGGCCCGCCGAGGGTTTCGATCATGCCGAGGATGCTCGGGTTGAAGGTCGCCACGGCCCAGCAGCTGAGGATCATGAACAGCGCGGTCGCACGGTTCAGCCAGCTCGCCGACATTACTCGGCCACGGCTGCGCAGGCTTTTGACGATCATGCCCTGAAAGCCTTCGCTGGCGCCGATGTAATGGCCGAGGAAGGATTTGGTGATCGCCACCAGCGCAATCAGCGGCGCGGCGTAAGCGATGACCGGAGTCTGGAAGTGGTTGGCCAGGTACGACAGGATCGAAATGTTCTGCGCCTTGGCCGCTGCCAGGTCTGCCGGCGACAGCGCCAGCACGCAGCTGAAGCAGAAGAACATCACCGTCACCACCATCATGCCGTGGGCCATGGCGAGGATACCGCTGCTCTTGCGTTCGGCCTGGTCGCCGTAGCGTTGTTTCTGCTCGACGGCGAACGCGGAAATGATCGGCGAATGGTTGAACGAGAACACCATCACGGGGATCGCCAGCCACAGGGTCTTGAGAAACACCGACATTTCCATCGGTTCTTGAGCACTGGCGAAGAACGCGCCGTTCCAGTTCGGAATCAGGCTGAAGCCGAGCAACAGCAGCGCGGCGACGAACGGATACACCAGCACGCTCATGGCTTTGACGATCACGCTCTGACCGCAGCGCACGATGGCCATCAGACCGAGGATCAGCGCCAGCGACAGCACCGCGCGCGGTGGCGGGGCGATGTGCAACTGGTGTTCGAGGAAGCTGCTGAGGGTGTTGGTCAGCGCCACGCTGTACACCAGCAGGATCGGGAAGATCGCGAAGAAATACAGCAGCGTGATCAGCTTGCCGGCACCGATGCCGAAGTGTTCTTCCACCACTTCGGTGATGTCACCGGAGCGGCCGGACAGTACGAAGCGGGTCAGGCCACGGTGCGCGAAGAAGGTCATCGGGAACGCCAGCAACGCCAGGATCAGCAACGGCCAGAAGCCGCCAACACCGGCGTTGATCGGCAGGAACAAGGTGCCGGCACCAATGGCCGTGCCGTACAGGCCGAGCATCCAGGTGGTGTCGAATTTGCTCCAGCCCTTGTGGGCTGTTTCGTTATTGCGTGTGCGGTCTACAGCGGGATTTTCGGCAGCAGGTGTGCGTACATCGGTCATCGTTTTTGCCTCGTTATTATTCTTGCTCGGGCTCACGTGTTACGGGCGGTCAGGGAGTGCTCCTCAGCACTCCACCCAGCTCACGGCCAAGCCGCCCCGTGAAGTCTCTTTGTATTTGTCATGCATGTCGGCGCCGGTATCGCGCATGGTGCGGATCACCCGGTCGAGGGAAATGAAGTGTTTGCCGTCGCCGCGCAGGGCCATTTGCGTGGCGTTGATCGCCTTCACCGCAGCGATGGCGTTGCGCTCGATGCACGGCACCTGCACGAGCCCGCCGACCGGGTCGCAGGTCAGGCCGAGGTTGTGTTCAAGGCCGATTTCGGCGGCGTTTTCCAGTTGCTCGGGCGTAGCGCCCAGCACATCGGCCAGACCCGCAGCGGCCATGGCGCAGGCGGAACCGACTTCACCCTGGCAGCCCACTTCGGCACCGGAGATCGAGGCGTTTTTCTTGCACAGGATGCCGACGGCGGCAGCGCCCAGAAAGAACGCAACCACGTCGTCGTCGGACGCGTCCGGGTTGAATTTCATGTAGTAGTGCAGAACGGCGGGAATGATCCCGGCAGCGCCATTGGTCGGCGCGGTCACCATGCGCCCGCCGGCGGCGTTTTCTTCGTTGACGGCGAGGGCGAACAGGTTGACCCACTCCATCGCCGACAGGGTCGAACTGATGACGTTCGGCTTGCCGATTTCCAGCAGGCTACGGTGCAATTTCGCAGCGCGGCGGGGAACATTCAGACCGCCAGGCAGGATGCCTTCGTGACGCAGGCCCTGCTCGACGCATTCGCGCATCACCGACCAGATGTGCAGCAGGCCCTTGCGGATCTCGGCGTCGCTGCGCCAGGCCCGTTCGTTGGCCATCATCAGTTCTGAAACCCGCAGGTTGTGTTGCTTGCACAGCGCCAGCAGTTCGACGGCGCTGGAGAATTCGTAAGGCAACTCGACGTCGCCGGCCGGCGCTACGCCGGATTCGGCTTCGGCCGCTTCGATGATGAAACCGCCGCCGACGGAGTAGTACGTTTGCTCGAACAGTTGGCCGGATGCACCGAAGGCCGTCAGCGACATGGCGTTGGGGTGGTAGGGCAGGCTCTCGTCCAGCAGCAGGAGATCGTGCTGCCAGTTGAAGGCGATTGAGCGTTTACCGGCTAGAGAGAGTTGGCCGGTTTCGCGCAGTTGCTGGATACGAGGCTCGATGGTCGACGGATCAATGCTGTCCGGCCATTCGCCCATCAAACCCATGACCGTCGCGCGGTCAGTGGCATGGCCGACACCGGTGGCCGAAAGCGAGCCGTACAAACGGATTTCCACCCGCTGCACATCGTTCAGCAAATGCTGGTCGATCAGCGCCTGGGCGAAGCTCGCGGCGGCGCGCATCGGGCCGACGGTGTGGGAACTGGACGGGCCGATGCCGACTTTGAATAGATCGAAAACACTGATAGCCATGCTAAACCCTTACAAGCAATGGAGTAGGAATCGCTGCCATTTTTTGTAGGACAAGCGCAATGTCGGCGATACTGCCTACCTCGCTTCGACGTGACTAACGAAACTTCCTAAGTAAGCCTTTAGCAGGACTAAACCATGAGTCGTCAATTGCATGCCCAGACTTACGTCTGGCTGCAGGTGTTTTCCTGTGCCGCGCGGCACCTGTCATTCACCCGTTGTGCCGAAGAACTGCACATCACGCCGGGGGCGGTGAGTCAGCAAATCCGACAGCTGGAAGAGCGGCTGGGATTTCGCCTGTTTCATCGCCGTGCGCGAGGCGTGGAGTTGAGCGCGGAAGGGCAGCGACTGGCGATCACGGTCAACGAGGCTTACGGCAGCATCGACGCGGAATTGCGTCGGCTGGATGCGGGGATGATCAGCGGGATTCTGCGGGTGCGCTCGATTCCATCGTTCCTCAGCAAATGGCTGACCCCGCGCCTGCCGCGCCTGCAACAGCGTTACCCGGACATCCAGCTGCGGCTGGTGGCCGAGGACAGCAGCGTGCCGTTGCATGAGGGGGATTTCGACCTGGCGATCGACCTGAACGACGGCAGTTATCCGGGACTGTTATCCACAGCCTTGCTCGACGAGCAGATATTTCCGGTGTGCGCACCGGGCCTGTTGCGCGGACGGCCGCCGCTGCACGGGCCGGCGGATCTGGTGCACTTCCCGCTGTTGCATGACATCACCGCCTGGCGCGGCAGCTATGAATACGCGGAGTGGGAGTTTTATCTGCATGCCATCGGTTTCGAGGGTGCCGATGTGCGGCGCGGGCACACGTTCAATCGCAACCACCTGACCATCGAAGCGGCGATTGCCGGCATGGGCGTGGCGATTGCCCGACGCACGTTGCTCAACGATGAGCTGGAGCGGGGGACGTTGATCGTGCCGTTCGGGATTTCGGTGCCCAATCACAAGCGCTATGTCTTGCTTTATGCGCCGGGGGCCCTGAGCCATCCGGGGGTGCGGGCGGTGCATGACTGGCTGGTGGAAGAGGCGGGGATTTTTCGCAGCCTGCACCCGTTGGGTGATGGCCAATTGTGAGCAGATTTTTCGGGGTGGCGGGGCAACCCAACTCCCGACCTTACCAGCGCTTTACTCGGTTGTCCGGCTTTTTTTGCGAATGAATATTTATCTTTTTTCAGGGGTTGAAATGTTCGTCCGGCGGGCCGATTGTTGTAATCAAGAGGTCACGAAATCCTGTTCCAGGCCTCTTGCGAGCTAGCTGAAATAAGGGATGAACTATGCAAATCCAAGTCAACAGCGACAACCATATTCAAAGCAGCAAACGACTGGAGGAGTGGGTACGCACCACAATTGAGAGCACGCTCGACCGTTATGAGGAAGACCTGACCCGTGTCGAAGTCCACCTGAGCGACGAGAACGGTGACAAACCAGGTCCTCATGATTTGCGCTGCCAACTGGAAGCGCGGCCAAAAGGCCATCAACCGATTTCCGTCACCCACAAAGCCGATTCGCTGGAACAGGCGATCGATGGTGCAGCCGAAAAACTGGAGCACGCGCTGGAGCACCTGTTTGGCAAACTGCGCGGCAAACCGCGAGCCGCTGTGGTGCCATTCACAAGCAAAGCCAATGACAAGCTATTGGCGGAGGAGTTTGACGAGAACGAACAGGCAGCGATCAACAGTTGATGCGCTGATTTTCCAAGCCACCCAATGAGAAAGGGCCTGCAATTGCAGGCCCTTTCTGTTTTCAACAGGATCAGAAAGCCACGGAGGTCTGCACGTACACCGTGCGCGGCTCGCCGACATACTTGCCCTTGTTGTTGTCATCGAACGAGCGGGTGAAGTATTGCGTGTTGAAGATGTTCTTCACCCCCACCGCCACGTTCAGGTCCGACAGCTGCGGGCCGAAGTCATAACCGGCACGGCTGCTGAACAGCATGTAGCCGGGGATCTTGCCGGTGCTGCCGTCGGCGCTTTCTTTCGAGGTGTTGGCGTTGTCGGCGAACTGGTCGCTCTGGAAGCTGCTGTCCAGGTTGAGTTTCCATGGCCCTTCGGTGTAACCGACGCCGATCGTGCCTTTGTGTTTCGACGAGAACGGCACACGATTGCCCTTGTTCGGCCCGTCTTCGCGGATGGTCGCGTTCACATAGGCGTAAGTGGCGTAAACATCGAAGCCGGCCAGCGCCGGGCTCAAGTCGTCGAGAGCATAATTGATGCTGGTCTCGATGCCCTGATGCCGGGTTTCGCCACGGGCGATTACCGAATCATTGGTCTGGTTGCTTTCGTACTGGTTGTCGAAGTTGATCAGAAATGCGCCGATCTCCGCTCGCAGCGCACCGTTGTCGTAACGGGTGCCGAGTTCCCAGGTGCGGGCCTTCTCCGGTTTCACTTCGCCGCTGCTGACGCGGTTGGGCATCTGGCTGTATTGCACGCTACCGAACGAACCTTCGGTGTTGGCGTACAGGTTCCAGCTGTCGGACAGGTGATACAGCACGTTCAGCGCCGGCAGCGCGGTGTTGTAGTCACCCTTGTATTTGACGTTGGTCAGGTTGTTGGTCTGTTGCGATTCGATCATCTCGTAGCGCACACCCGGGGTGATCGTCCACTTGCCGATGTCGATCCGGTCATCGACGAAAAACGCATTGGCTTCGGTGCCGCCGCGCGTGTCGCGGTCATTGCGGCTATTGGTGGTCGGGTACTCATTGCTGCTGATCGGCGTGCGATAGCGCAGTTCGTGGCCGGCCTCGTTGATATAGCGATAGCCGACGCCGACTTCATGGCTGGTGGCGCCGAGGTCGAAGCCTTGAGCGAAACGGGTTTCCAGACCGCGAACCCAATACTCGCGCGGCGACAGGGAGAGGAAGGTGCCCTGGTCCAGATAACCGCTGCGCAGGGTCTTGGTGAAGAAAGTATTGGCGGTGAATTCGCGGCGGTCTTCCTGATAGCGGTAGCCGACATTGAACATCGTGCGACGGCCCCAGAACTGGTCTTTCGGCCGGGTCGACTGATACGGGTCGGCATCGTAATCGGCGACGTTCAGGCCGCCCGGCATGTCGGCCTTGCCTTCGTAATACTGGGCCATGGCGTTGAAGCTGTTGGCTTCGTCGAGCTGGTATTTGCCCTTGAGGATCAGGTCGTCGATTTCCGTGTCGCTGTGTTCGCGCCAGTCGCCGCCTCGAGTGCCGGAGTACAGCAGAGCGCCGCCCAGGCCGTTGGCATTGGTGCCGCCGGCCAGCAGGTTGGCGCTGGTCTTGAAGCCGTCGTGGCTGGACGATGGGCTGGTTTCGGTCTGGAAGCCGCCCTTGACGGTCGGCTCGTCCGGAATCGCCCGGGTCACAAAGTTGACCACGCCGCCGACGTTCTGCGGGCCGTAACGCACGGCGCCGCCGCCGCGCACCACGTCCACCGCATCCATGTTGCCCATGCTGATCGGCGCGAACGACAACTGCGGCTGACCGTAAGGCGCGAACGGCACCGGAATGCCGTCCATCAACACCGTCGAACGTGCGGCCAGGCGCGGGTTGAGACCGCGAATACCGAAGTTCAGCGCCATGTCGTGGCTGCCGGTGCCGTTGTTTTCCGGCGCGTTGACCCCGGGAATGCGGTTGAGCACATCGCGGGCCTGAGTCGCGCCCTGGCGTTCGAATTCTTCGCGGCGGATCACGTCACGGGCACCGGGATGTTCGAAGACGTTGACCTGCGCCGCTTCACCCAACCAGTCGCCGACCACTCTCGAGGTGTCCAGCTCCAGTGCGCCGTCGTTCGACGGTTGCAGGCTGAAGGCATTGCCACCTTCGGCGCGGGCTTGCAGACCAGTGCCTTCGAGCAGCGCGTTCAGACCTTGCTCGGCTGTGTAGCTGCCTTCTAGGCCACGGCTCTGCACGCCGCTGGTGACTTGCGAGCCGAACGAAATCAGCACACCGGCTTCACGGCCGAACTGGTTGAGGGCGTTCTCCAACGACGACGGGGCGATGTGATAAGCCTTGGTGTCGGCAGCCTGCGCAAGGGGCAGGGCGCTGAAGCTCAGGCTGGCGCCGAGGACGAGGTTACGCAGGGTTCGGGCCAGCGGCGTGAGGCGGGTGGGTTGCATGAAGGACAGTCCTGAGAAGGTTGAATCAAGGGGGCTTTCCTTCTCTGTCACGCCAGATCTGAAAAACGGCTCATTTATTTTTGCGTTTGATCAAACCTTGGCTTCGACCGTCACCCAATAGCGAGTAAAACGCTTCACTTTCACCGGCAGGCTGATTTCCAGCAGGTCGAGAATCCGCTCGCTGTCGTCCAGTGGATAAGTCCCGGAGATCAGTAAATCAGCGACTTTCGCATCGCAATGGAGCTGCCCGCGACGGTAGCGGCCGAGTTCGTCGAGAAAGTCGCCAAGACGCATGTGCGCGGCCACCAGCATGCCGTCGGCCCAAGCGCCGCTGTTGGCGTCCAGTGGTTTGGCGTCAATGATGGAGGTGGCGCTGAAACTCAGTTGTCGGGCGACCGGCAGCAGCATCGGCGCGCGACCTTGCGCGTTCAATTCGACCCGACCTTCAAACAGTGCGATCTGTGTACGGTCGGCAAACTGCCGCACGTTGATCCGCGCACCCTGGGTTTTCAACAGGCCTTGGGCGGTTTGCACTTCGAAGGATTGAGTGGCGGTCAGCAGCATTTCGCCTTCGAGCAGGCGGATCAGGCCATCGCCCCGGACATCCGCCGCGCTGGCGGTGTTGAGCTGCAATTGGCCGCCGGCGCCGAGCGAGATCTTGCGTCGCTGACCGATCGGGCTGCGGTAATCGGCCAGCAGCGATGGCAGAGGATTGTGCTCGCGCATGCCCCAGGTCACCGCCGAGCCAGCGCCGAGAATCAGCAAAAATTTGAGTGCCTGACGACGGCTGCCGGACTTCGGCGCATTCAACGCGGCGTGGGCCAGTGGCGACGACAACCCGCGCAACCGCGAATTGACTCGCTGAATGTGCTCCCAAGCGCTGCGGTGTTCGCTGTGGGCGTCGATCCATTGCTGCCAGGCTTGTTGCTGACGCGGGTTCAAGGGGCCCTGCTGCATTTCCAGCAACCAGTGCACCGCCTGTTCGGCGACCTGCGCGGAAAAATCCATCGGCGGGTTCACAGGGCGAAGTAGCAGCGCATCGCCGCTTTATTCAGATGACGTTTGACCGTGGCGACGGAAATGCCCAGTTCGGTGGCGATCTGCGGATAGGTCAGGCCATCGACCTGCGCCAGCAGAAATGCGCGTTTGACGGCGCGCGGCAGACCATCGAGCAACTGATCCAGCTCCATCAGGGTTTGCAGGATGATCGCTTTCTCTTCTTCTGAAGGCGCGACCATTTCCGGCATCTGCGCGAGGGTGTCGAGATAGGCGCGCTCCAGGTCCTGGCGGCGGTAATGGTTGAACAGCACGCGCTTGGCCAAGGTGGTGAGGAATGCGCGCGGCTCGATGATCACCGCCGGCTCGCGGGCGGTCAGCAGCCGAATGAAGGTGTCCTGGGCCAGGTCGGCGGCGCTGTCCGGGCAGCCGAGTCTGCGCCGCAGCCAGCCGGTGAGCCAGCTGTGGTGGGCCTGGTAGAGCGATTCGACAGGATGGGCGGACGACAACGGCATCACTCCGGGCGCATGCGGGATGCGTTAGAGAACAAGAATGGTTCGCATTGTAGGGCTGTCAGGGATGCCCGGCAATCAGACTCTTTTGCGTATGAGAATATTTATCATTAATATTGCTCACCTGTCGTTCGGCGTCTTGGTCGGACGTTAATCGTTTCAGGGTCGAAACATGAAAGCCAAACTCGCCGCACTCCCCATGTCCTATCGTCTGGCCGTCACTTCGCGGGTGCTCGCGGCGGTGTTTGGCGGCTATCTGGTCGCGGCGCTGGCCAGTGTCACGCTGACGCTGTGGCTGCCGCTGAACCGTGCCGAGGCGGTGGTGACCGGCATGACCGTTTCGTTTCTGGTCTATCTGGTGGCGGTGCTCTGGTGTTTCGCCTGTCGCACGGCGTGGTCGGCGTGGGTCGGTCTGCTGGTGCCGAGCGTGATTCTGGCGACTGTTTCCGGGGCTGCGCGCGGTCTGGGTCTGGCATGAAAGAGGGTTTTCGGCAGGCGATGGCCTGGCTGCATACATGGACCGGGCTGGTCTTCGGCTGGCTGTTGTTCGCGATTTTCCTGACCGGGACGCTGGCCTATTTCAAGGACGAGATCAATCACTGGATGCAGCCGGAAATCCCGTCACGCCCGCTCGATGCCGCCGCGAGCCTGACGCTTGCTCAAACCTATCTGCAGCAGCGTGCACCCGACGCGCCGAGCTGGCAGATCACGCTTCCCGATGCGCGCGATCCCGGAATATCTGTAAGTTGGCAGCAAGCCCCGGCCAGACCCGGCGAGCGCGGCAGATTCACCGAAAAGATCCTCGACGCTCAGACCGGTGCCGAAGTGCCCGTGCGCAAAAGCTTTGGCGGCGAGTTCTTCTACCGCTTTCACTTCCAGCTGCAAATGCCTTATCCGTGGGGTCGCTGGCTGGCGACCAGCGCTGCGATGGTGATGTTCATCGCACTGATCACCGGCATCATTACCCACAAGAAAATCTTCAAGGACTTCTTTACCTTCCGTCCGCGCAAAGGCCAGCGCTCCTGGCTCGACGGACATAACGCGGTGGGCGTGCTGGTGCTGCCTTTTCACCTGATGATCACCTACAGCAGTCTGGTGATCTTCATGGCGATGGTGATGCCGGCGAGCCTCCTGGTGTCCTATGGCAGCGATCGCAGTGCGTTTTACGACGAAGTGTTTCCCGAAGCGCCCACACCGGAGCGCGCAGGCATACCCGCCACATTACCTGCAATGGCGCCGCTGCTAGCGCGTGCGAGCGAACAATTGGGCGGTGGTAATGTTGCGCGGGTGACCGTGATCAACCCCGGCGACACCAATGCCTCCGTGCAGGTGGCGCGTGCCAGCTCCGACAGGATCACCTACGAATACGGTAACGACGTGACCTTCAATGGAGTGAGCGGGCAAATCCTCGATGCGACTCCGGCCAAGCCGCTGCCGATGGCGATTGCCGGCAGTTTTTATGGTCTGCACATCGGCCACTTCGCCGGCCCGGTGCTGCGCTGGCTGTATTTCATCTGCGGCCTGGCCGGCACGGCAATGATCGGCACCGGACTGGTGATCTGGCTCGGCAAGCGTCAGCTCAAACACGCCAAAACCGGGGTGATGCTGTTCGAACTGCGGCTGGTCGAAGTGCTGAACATCGCCAGCATGGCCGGGCTGATCGGTGCGGTGGCGGCGTTCTTCTGGGCCAACCGTCTGTTGCCACTGAGTCTCGACGGCCGGGCCAACTGGGAAGTGAACACATTCTTCATCGCTTGGACATTGAGCCTGGTGCATGCGTTGCTCCGGCCCGGTCGCAAAGCCTGGGTCGAACAATTGACGCTGGCAGCGCTGCTGTTCACCACGGTGCCGTTGCTCAACGCGTTGACCACTGCGCATCACCTCGGCGTCACGCTGGCGCAGAAGGACTGGGCATTGGCCGGTTTCGACCTGACCTGTCTTGCTGCCGGTCTGCTTCTGGCGTGGGCTGCCTGGAAAATGCAGCGTGCCGCTCACACCGTCCGAGTGGAAAAAACACGTCGTGAAACGACCCGGCCGATCACGCTTGAGCAGGGGACGCGCTGATGTTGCTGGCGCTGTTGCTGTGTTACGTCGGATTCACAGCGTTGTGCCTGTCGATGCCACGGCATCACGATGAGCTGCTGGGTCGCAAGCCCTCATCCCGACGAGTTAGAAATCTGAAGCTCGCCGGTTGGTTGCTGCTGTGCCTTTCACTCTGGGCCGCCGTGGCTGCCAAAGACTGGGGATTTGGTCTGGTCGACTGGTTCGCCGTGTCGATGTTCAGCGCATTGTTGCTGGTGCTGCTGATGCCGTACCGACCAAAACTGGCATTGGCGCTGGCGGCGTTGAGCCTGTTGGCTGCGCCCGTCGCCGCATGGGCGTGGTGGTGACATGCTGATCGGCCATCCCCCCGAGCACCGCGACGACGAACCCCATGGCGCCCGTGCGCATTTTCTTCAGGTGTTCCTGTCCCAGCGTTCGCAGATGGAAGCGCTGGTGAGCCGGCGCGTCGGTTGCCGGGCGACCGCGGCGGATCTGGTGCAGGACCTGTTCCTGCGTTTCTGGCGTCGGCCGCTGGTGCAGGTCGAAGAACTCAGCACTTATCTTTTGCGCTGCGCCGGCAATATCGCCATCGATCATTTGCGCAGCGAAGGCGCGCGAGTTCGAGTCACCGAAGGCTGGCAACCGGACGAGCCGGACAGCAGCGCCAGCGAACCGCAGGCGGCGCTCGAAGCGGGCAACGATTTGCGCCACGTCGAGGCGGCGTTGCGCGCGCTGCCCGAGCGCACGCGGCAGATCTTTTTGCTCAATCGCATCCACGGGCGCAAGTACGCCGAGATCGCCAAGGCCATGGGCCTGTCCCAAAGCGCCGTGGAAAAACATATGATGCGCGCCCTCGAGGCCTGCAAGGCCAGCCTGCGCGAACCCGCGCCACGCACGCCAGGGAAAGCACCGTGAATCACATCGAACGCGTCATTCCGACGCCTGCTCAGGAACAGGCCGCTTTCGCCTGGTTGAGCCTGTTGCACGACCACCCCAGCGCCGGCGATCAACTGACGTTCAGTCAATGGCTGCATGCCGATCCGGCTCACGCCGAGGCCTACGCCCAGGCGCAAGTGGTCTGGGAGTTGAGCGAAGGGCCGGCGCGCACTCTGGCCGATGAAGACGCGTTGGCGTTGCAGGGTTTGCTCAATGTGATGGACCGGCCGCGTCGTCCGCAGGTCCGGCGTTGGGCCGGCGCGCTGGCCATGGCGGCCTGCCTGTTGTTGATGATCAGCCTCGGCACAGGTTGGCAGCCGCAGCGCTGGATCGATGATCTGGGCGCCGATTACGTGTCGGCACCGGGCGAGATCCGCACCGTGATCCTCGCCGATCAATCGCAGGTGACGCTGGACGCCGACAGCGCTATCGCCGTGGATTTCAGTCACGGCGAGCGGCATGTGCAACTGCGCCGGGGCGCCGGATTTTTCAGCGTGACTCACACGGGCGATCCTTTTGTGGTCGAGGCCGAGAAAGGCCAGGCGCGAGTGTTGGGCACGCAGTTCGAAGTGCGCCTGCAACCGCAAGGTGCCCAAGTGACAGTGCTGGCCGGACGCGTCGGCGTGACGCCATCCCGCGATGGCCAACAGCAGGTTCTGACCGCTGGCCAGCAAGTGGCGTACAGCGCAGGCACCGCGGAAAAACTCCACGCCGTGGACAGTGAAGCGCAACTGGCGTGGCGTCAGGGCTGGCTGACTTACTACAAGTCGACACTGGCCGATGTGGTGCAGGATCTGCGGCGTTATTACCCCGGGCGAATCGTGTTGCTCAACGACGAACTGGGCGCGCGCAAGGTCAGCGGCAGCTTTCCGAGCAAGGATCCGCAAGCCGTGCTGAATTCGCTGCAGGGGGTTCTGGGATTCGAGCAGCATCAGGTGCTGAACAAGCTGATTATCCTGCGCTGAAAATATTTTCAAATTTGTGGTGAGGTAAATCCCGACGCCATCCGTGTAGTGACTGAAACTGCGAGTCATTCGCATCCGTTGCGGTTCTACACAGGTCATGAGCAATGAAGTCCAGGGCAAAATCGGGTTCGGTCAAACAGTGGTTAGGCGTTTCGGCCTTGAGTTTTTCGGCATTGGCCCTGTTGCCGCTGAGTGTGGCGCTGGCCGCTGAATCCGTCAGCAGTCAGCTGCAAAAGCAATTCAGTTTTTCTCTGGCTGCCAAACCGCTGCCGCAAGCCCTGAGCGACTTCAGTCGCGTGACCGGGCAGAGCGTGGTCTACACCGATGAAGCCCCTTACGGCCTGACCGCACCGCCGATCAACGGCCAGATGAGTGCCGAACAGGCGCTGCAACGTCTGCTCACCGGCTCTGGCCTGACCTTCCGCCGCACCGACAGCCACACCCTGGCGCTTGAGCCGCAACCGACCGCTGGCGCATTGAACCTCGGTGCGACCACCATCACCTCGGTGGCCAACCAGCCGATGAGCTACCAGCCACCGGAAACCAGTTCGGTGATGCGCTCTTCCGCTTCGCTTCAGGAAATCCCCCAGACCGTCAACGTGATTCCGGCCCAGGTCATTCGCGATCAGGCTCCGCGTAATCTCGATGATGCACTGGCCAACGTCAGCGGCATCACCCAGGGCAACACCTTGGGCAGCACCCAGGATTCGGTGATGACCCGCGGCTTCGGCGACAACCGCAACGGCTCGATCATGCGCGACGGCATGCCGGTGGTGCAGGGCCGTGGCATGAACGCGACCGTGGATCGCGTCGAAGTGCTCAAGGGCCCGGCCTCGCTGCTTTACGGGATTCAGGACCCGGGCGGCGTGGTCAACATGGTCAGCAAGAAGCCTGAGCTGACTCAGTACAACGCGCTGACCCTGCGCGGCTCGACCTACGGTGACGGCAAGAATGGCAGCGGCGGCTCCTTCGACAGCACCGGTGCGCTGGGGGATTCCGGTCTCGCGTATCGCATGGTGCTGGACCACGAAGACGAAGATTACTGGCGCAACTTCGGTACTCACCGTGAATCGCTGATTGCGCCGTCGCTGGCCTGGTATGGCGAGCGCACCAAGCTGTTGTTTGCCTACGAGCACCGTGAATTCCTGACCCCATTCGATCGTGGAACCCTGATCGATCCGCGCACCAACCATCCGCTGGATATCTCGCGCAACGAACGTCTCGACGAGAAATTCAACGACATGGAAGGGCGTTCGGATTTGTATCACTTCGAGGCCGACCACGAACTCAACGACGACTGGAAAGCCCATTTCGGCTACAGCTGGAACCGCGAAACCTACGACGCCAGCCAGGTCCGTGTAACCGCGATCGACACCAAAAAAGGCACCCTGACCCGCAGCATGGACGGCACCCAGGGCGCGATCAGCACCGACCGTTTCACCACCGCCAGCCTCGAAGGCAAGGTCAACGTGCTGGGCATGCAGCATGACCTGGTGTTCGGCGTCGACGACGAGTACCGCAAGATCTACCGCGCCGACCTGATCCGTCAGAAAAGCCTGAGCACCTTCAGCTACGTCAATCCGGTCTACGGCCGCGAAGTCGAAGGCACCACCGTCAGCCCGGCGGACAGTGCGCAAACCGATCTGCTGCGCAGTGATTCGGTGTTCCTGCAGGACTCGATCCACCTCAATGACCAGTGGATTCTGGTGGCCGGCGGGCGCTTCCAGGAGTACGACCAGTACGCCGGAAAAGGCGTGCCGTTCAAGGCCAACACCGACAGCAACGGCCAGAAGTGGGTGCCGCGCGCGGGTCTGGTGTATCGCTACACCGACGAACTGTCGTTCTACGGCAGCTACACCGAATCGTTCAAACCGAACTCGACCATCGCTCCGTTGAGTGGTAGCAGCACCGTGCTCGACGGCAGCATTGCGCCGGAAGAGGCCAAGTCCTGGGAGCTGGGCGCACGCCTCGACATGCCGGGTCGCATCACCGGCAACATCGCGCTGTTCGACATCAAGAAACGCAACGTGCTGGTGGCCAACGCCGAAGGCCCGACCACGATCTACAGCGCCGCCGGTGAAGTGCGCTCCCGTGGCCTGGAAGTGGATCTGACCGGCCAGCTCAGCGACCGCTGGAGCATGATCGGCAGTTACGCCTACACCGACGCCGAGGTTACGGAAGATCCGGACTACAAAGGCAACAGGCTGCAGAACGTGGCGAAAAATACCGGCTCGCTGTCGGCGGTCTACGACTTCGGCAGCGTGATCGGTGGCGATCAACTTCGGGTCGGCGCCGGTGCGCGCTATGTCGGTGAACGAGCGGGTAACGCAGTGAATGATTTCGATCTGCCGAGCTACACCGTGGCCGATGCGTTCGCCACCTACGACACCAAGGTTGAGGGGCAGAAGGTCAAGTTCCAGCTCAACGTGAAGAACCTGTTCGACCGCACCTACTACACCTCGGCGGCGAGCCGGTTCTTTGTGTCGATGGGCGACTCGCGGCAGATTTCGTTGTCGAGCACGCTGGAGTTCTGATCAGCGCAAAAACGCCTGGCGATACTCGCCGGGCGTTCCACCCAGCACCTGGCGAAAGCGGTTGGTGAAATGGCTGGCACTGGCAAATCCGCACGCCAGGGCAATCTCGCCCAACGGCAACGCTGTCCCGCGCAACAACTCCCGGGCCCGGCTCAAACGCCGTGCCAACACATACTGATGCGGCGGTAGACCGAAGCTCACCCGGAACATCCGCGCAAAGTGGTATTCCGACAACGCACACAACCCGGCCAGTTGCCCGAGGCTGATCGGCTCGGCCAGTTGGCTGTCGATGAATTCCACCAGTTGCCGACGTTGATGCGGCGCCAGTCCACCCTTGAGACGCAAGCCCTGACGTACCCCGACCTGACTCAACAGGGTATGGCTGATCAGTTCGTGGGCCAGGCTGCTGGTCAGCAGACGTTCGCCGGGTTCGTCCCAGTTCAAGGTCAGTAACTGGCGAAACCGTTGGGCCTGTTGTGGATCTTCCAGAAACGTCTGTTCGCGAAGCTGCATTTCCCGGGGCTCGCGATCCAGCAGCGTGACGCACCCCAGGGCAAATTGTTCGGCGCTGAAATACAGGTGAGCCAGACGAATGTCGCCGTTAATGACCCAACCCGATTCGTGGTCGGCCGGCAGGATGCACAGCTTGTCCGGGCCGCCCTTGTGGCCGGGTTCGCCACGACGGAAGGTGCCGGTGCCGCCGGCGATGTAGCAGGAGAGGGTGTGATGGCTCGGCGCTTCGTATTCCTGGGCGTCGTGGTGATTGGTCCACAAAGCTGCAGACAGGCCGTCACCCAACTCGGCGCTGTGCACCAGGCGTGCATTGAGCGAATTGTTGAGGGCTTGAAAGACTTGCAGGGTATCGATGGCGGCCATGGTCGGTTCTCTTCAACGCCTTGCATCCTACTCCGTAGATTCTGCGCTGCCAGCCTGTGCCTCTTAAAAACCGCAAGTTTTCGCAAGTCATGAAAAAAGTATCAACGGTTGGTTTTTTAGTGCGTTTAGTACTTTGAGACTGTCAGAACTGACAGTTGGTAGATGCGGTGAATAAGCATTAGATGTGGGTTCACGATCCAGGTCTAAAAGGTGAAACATCATGGCGGAAGAAAAATTGTGGGAGGAAGGATTTGAAGGCGTGACTCCAGGCCGGCATCAGATCCTCAAGCTTGCCCATTTTGATATTGAACTAAAAACGACATGGGGAGCTGCAGATGTTCCATTGAACTGTCGTAATGCTACACCGACGGAAACTGCCGCTGGATTCCTAGGCAATGTGCTTGAGTTTTCTGGTGACCCCATGTCCGAAGGTGTGCGCGCACAAATGAAGGTTACCCTGAAATCGGAGGAGCGAATTCTGCGCATCAGATGCAAATTGATTTCCACGTTCAACGCAGTTGTCCAGATTTTCAATCAGGATGGTCGATTTGTGGATGAAATCAACGTGAGTGACGGTCAGTTCGACTACTCAATTCGTGATAGTCAGTGGGACAGCATTGGTTGGTTGTCTATGTTTTACACACTCGATTATTCCGGCCCCACTGTCGATGGTTTTGAAGGTTATACGTGGAAAGTATAGTTTTTCGGATGGCCCAGAACGTTGCAGATCCAGTCGGTCTGCAACGTTGTTGCGCAAATTGTATTGGTACCGGGCTTTCTGGTGATGTTCTCGTTGAGACTCACCGCCTGTTCTCACATCCCCGCAGTCTTGAATACTTCGTGCAGTGCGGGTAGTTAAAAAGAGCAATTTTTTGCAAGCGTGAAAGGTCGTCCTCAGCAGACACTGAAACCCAATCGAGGAGTGTCTGCCATGAACCTGTCGTTGTATTTGTTGACCGTGCTGATCTGGGGCACCACCTGGATCGCCTTGAAGTGGCAGCTGGGCGTGGTGGCGATTCCGGTGTCGATCGTCTATCGCTTCGGTCTCGCCGCGCTGGTGCTGTTTGCGCTGTTGCTGATCAGCCGGCGCCTGCAACCGATGAACCGGCGCGGGCATCTGATCTGTGTCGCGCAGGGCTTGTGCCTGTTCTGCGTCAATTTCATGTGCTTTCTGACTGCCAGCCAATGGATTCCCAGCGGTCTGGTGGCGGTGGTGTTCTCTACTGCGACCTTGTGGAATGCGCTGAATGCGCGAGTGTTCTTCGGCCAGCGTATCGCGCGTAATGTGCTGATGGGCGGGGCGCTGGGACTTGGCGGTCTGGGCCTGTTGTTCTGGCCTGAGCTGGCCGGGCATCACGCCAGTCCGCAAACTCTGCTCGGCCTTGGCCTGGCACTCTGCGGCACCTTGTGTTTCTCGGCGGGCAACATGCTCTCGAGCCTGCAACAGAAGGCTGGCCTCAAGCCGCTGACGACCAATGCGTGGGGTATGGCTTACGGTGCAGCGATGCTGTCGGTGTGGTGCCTGGTCAAGGGCATTCCGTTCGAGATGGAATGGACGTCGCGCTACATCGGCGCCTTGCTGTACCTGGTCATTCCCGGGTCGGTGATCGGCTTCACCGCGTACCTGACACTGGTCGGTCGTATGGGACCAGAGCGCGCGGCTTATTGCACGGTGCTGTTTCCGGTGGTGGCGCTGAACGTATCGGCCTTTGCCGAAGGCTATCAATGGACGGCGCCGGCGTTGGCGGGACTGGTGCTGGTGATGCTGGGCAATGTGTTGGTGTTTCGTAAACCGAAGGCGCTAGTGTCGCCGGTACAAGGAAAGTTGGCGTGAGATAAACGAGCGCTGAACTTCAGCGCTCGACTTTCAATGTGATGTAAATCATCACCGGGAATATAAAGTCAACAATATGCCGTGCCCAGTCCTTGGCATTCCAGGATTGAGAGGTGTCCATGTCAAACCATTCCACACCTACAGTTTGCAGGCAGACGTAGTAAATGAATATTGCGGCCAGTATTCCCATGATCGAGAAACTTTTTGCCTCGTGAAATAACTCTGCCGAGGCGTTGATGTTTCGATATAGCTGATAGGTGCCTATCAGGCACAGCACCGTATAGGTGACTTCCATCGTGATGATGAACCAGTAGATCCGGTGGTGAATCATTGGCGAGTCAATGGCTCGATACTTGATGTTTTCACTGCTGGTGGTCGTGTCCATGCTCAGGATATGGGAAACGTAAGTGTAGTTTGAGTCATAGTCGGTGAAATTGTGGATCATCACCAGTACGCCAAAGAAACTGATGTAAGCCATTAATATGACTTTGCTGTAGCGGATGATTTTGTCGGTCGTCAGGATGTTCAAGATTTAAGTTCTCCATAGCGTTTGTCGATAATTCGGCAGCCAGGGAGAGCTTATAATGCTGTTGTTTGAATTGGTTTGCTGTTCAATTTCAATTTGTGTATGGCGTAACTAACGGGCAAGTGCAGTCATGCACTTGCCCGTACTTTTTTATCCGCGCCAGACTTGTGGATTGACCAGATCCTGCGGCCGTTCGCCGAGCAGCGCGCTGCGCAGGTTGGCCAGTGCGCGGTTGGCCATGGCTTCGCGGGTTTCATTCGTCGCCGAGCCGATGTGTGGCAGGGTGACAGCGTTTTTCAACTGAAACAGCGGCGACTCGGCCAGCGGTTCTTTCTCGTAGACGTCGAGGCCGGCACCGCGAATGCGGTTGTTTTGCAGGGCTTCGATCAGTGCCGGCTCGTCGACTACCGGGCCACGGGAGATGTTCACCAGAATCGCGTCAGGTTTCATCAGCGCCAGTTCGCGATGGCTGATCAGGTGGCGGGTCTTGTCGCTGAGCGGCACCACCAGGCAGACGAAATCGGCTTCGGCCAGCAGTTGGTCAAGGCTGCGAAATTGCGCGCCGAGTTCCTGTTCCAGTTCGGTCTTGCGGCTGTTGCCGCTGTAGATAATCGGCATGTTGAAACCGAAACGTCCGCGACGGGCGACGGCGGCGCCGATGTTGCCCATGCCGACGATGCCCAGGGTCTTGCCGTGTACGTCGCAACCGAACAGTGGTGCGCCGACGCTGGCCTGCCATTGGCCGGCCTTGGTCCAGGCGTCCAGTTCGGCGACGCGGCGGGCGCTGCTCATGATCAGGGCGAAGGCCAGGTCAGCGGTGCTTTCGGTCAGGACGTCCGGGGTGTTGGTGAGCATGATCCCGCGTTCGTTGAAGTAGGCGAGGTCGTAGTTGTCGTAGCCGACGGAGACGCTGGAGACCACTTCGAGTTTCGCGGCGTTTTCCAGTTGGGCCTTGCCGAGTTTGCGACCGACGCCGATCAGGCCGTGGGCGTGGGGCAGGGCTTCGTTGAACTGGGCGTTGATGTCGCCGTTTTTCGGGTTGGGGACGATGACGTCGAAGTCCTGTTGCAGGCGTTCGATCATGGGCGGGGTGATGCGGCTGAAGGCCAGGACTGTTTTTTTCATTGGCATTGGGCTCGGGCTTGGCGGCTGATGTGATTGCCAAGCAAGCTAACATTTTCTGTTTGAGGTTGTCTTGGCGGCCTCTGGGCCGACCAGGCTCTTGGGGTTTTGGGTGAATATCCGTTGCTGCGGTAACGGCTTCTTAGGGTTTCGCCCTTACGGCGAGTCACTTTTTTCAAACGCCAAAAAAGTAACCAAAAACGCTGGGCCCCGGCGTTCGGCACCTCGCTTTGGCTCGGTGTTCCTTCGTTCCGGAATTCATCCGGGGGCATCGCCTACGGTTTGCTTCGCTGCACCTCCTCTCGATGCATGCGGCTGCGCCGCACGGTCGCTGCGCTCCCACCCCCCGGATGAATCCCTCCACTCAGCCTGCCGAAGGGGCCGGCACGTCAAAAGCGGTACTCGAGCTAACGCTCATTGTGTTGAGTGGGGGACGCGGAAGCGGAGTTATGTGCGTTTTAGAACCTGAGTTCACCTCGGTATTTCACGTCGGCGTACCTCTCCCAAACAACTCGGTCGGTCCCCTCTCCCTTGGGAGAGGGCTAGGGTGAGGGGTTGGCGCCCTCCGTATTCCCCCATTTTTCAGACCGGCCAACTCAATTCGCCACTCGCACCCCCGCCAGGCTCCCACTCAGCTCATAAGCCGCCAACTCCGCCTGATGCCCCGCCAATATCTCCGGCAACGACCCACGCAGGTATTCAACCCAGGTCTTGATCTTCGCATCCAGATACTGCCGCGACGGGTAGATCGCATACAGGTTCAGTTCCTGCGAGCGGTAGTTGGGCATGACCCGCACCAGCGAGCCATTGCGCAAGCCTTCAATCGCGGCGTACACCGGCAACACGCCGACGCCCATGCCACTGGTGATCGCGCTTTTCATCGCGTCGGCGGAGTTCACCAGGAAAGGCGAGCTGTTGATGGTGACCATTTCCTGGCCGTCAGGGCCGTCGAAGGCCCATTTTTCAAGGGGGATCACCGGGCTCACCAGGCGCAGGCAGGCGTGGTTCAGCAGGTCGCTGGGTTTTTGTGCGCAGCCGTTGGCTTTCACGTAGGCCGGGGAGGCGCAGACGATGCTGTAGGTGATGCCCAGACGTTGCGAGACGAAGCCCGAGTCCGGCAATTCGCGGGCCAGGACGATGGACACGTCGTAGCCTTCGTCGAGCAGGTCCGGCACGCGGTTGGCCATGGTCAGGTCGAAGGTCACGTCCGGGTGGGTCTTGCGATAACGGGCGATGGCGTCGATCACGAAGTGCTGGCCGATGCCGGTCATGGTGTGCACTTTCAATTGTCCGGCCGGGCGCGCGTGGGCTTCGCTGGCTTCGGCTTCGGCCTCTTCGACGTAAGCGAGGATCTGCTCGCAGCGCAGCAGGTAGCGCTTGCCGGCTTCGGTGAGCGCGATGCGGCGGGTCGTGCGATTCAGCAGGCGGGTTTGCAGGTGGGCCTCAAGGTTGGAGACCGCGCGCGAGACGTTGGCGGTGGTGGTGTCGAGCTGCACGGCAGCGGCGGTGAAGCTGCCGGCTTCCGCTACACAACTGAAGGCGCGCATGTTTTGCAAAGTGTCCATGGGGTGCTCTCAAGGGAGATGGCAAATTGTGACACGAAGTTTCAGGGGCTGAGACCCCCGACCAAGGGATTATCTCGTTAACGGTAACAAAGATTCACAGGATTCCCAGCTTATCGCCGTAATGACGCCCCCCTAGAATTGCGCCCACCTCGAAACATCTCCCACCTCAGGAATTCGCAGCAGTGCCGCGTCGCATCAACAGAGCGCTTTTGCCGCTCAGTGTTCTGGCTCTTTCGTTAGGTCTCGGCGGCTGCATTGGAACCGGAGGAATTGCCCCGCAGGGCAAGGCTCTGGAGGCTAATGAACTGGCCACCGACGAGGCCATCGCCCACGCCGCCCGTGACGCAAACTGGCCCACCGCCCAATGGTGGCAAGCCTACGGTGACCCGCAACTCAACCATTGGATCGACCTCGCCGTGCAAGGCAGCCCGACCCTGGCCATGGCCGCCGCACGCGTGCGTCAGGCCCGGTCACTGGCCGGTGTCGCCGAAGCCGCCGAGTCGTTGCAGATCAATGGCGAGTCGACCCTCAAGCGCCACAACTGGCCGACCGACCCGTTCTACGGCCCCGGTGAGCTGGCCAACAGCACCACCTGGGACAACAACGCCGCGCTGGGTTTCAGTTACGCCCTCGACCTTTGGGGCCGTGAAAGCAACAGCACTGAGCGAGCCGTCGATATGGCACACATGAGCGCGGCCGAGGCGCGTCAGGCGCAGCTCGAATTGCAGAACAACATCGTGCGCGCCTACATCGAGCTGTCGCTGCATTACGCTCAGCGCGACATCGTCGCGGCGACGCTCAAGCAGCAACAGCAGATTCTTGAGCTGGCGCAGAAACGCCTGGACGGCGGGATCGGCACCCACTTTGAAGTCAGCCAGGCCGAAACCCCGCTGCCGGAAACCCATCGGCAACTGGATGCGCTGGACGAAGAGATCGCCCTGAGCCGTAACCAGATCGCCGCACTGGCCGGCAAAGGCCCAGGCGCCGGCGCGCAGTTGCAGCGTCCGACCCTGTCCCTCGGCGCGGCACTGAAACTGCCGTCGGCATTGCCCGCCGAATTGCTCGGCCAGCGTCCGGACGTGGTCGCCAGTCGCTGGCAAGTGGCGGCGCAGGCGCGCGGGATCGATGTCGCGCATGCCGGGTTCTACCCCAACGTCGATCTGGTCGGCAGCCTCGGCTACATGGCCACCGGCGGCGGGGCGCTGGAGTTCCTGACCGGCAAGAAGCTCAACTACAACGTCGGGCCGGCGATCTCGCTGCCGATCTTCGACGGCGGGCGACTGCGCGCCGAATTGGGTGAAGCCTCGGCGGGTTATGACATTGCCGTCGCGCATTACAACCAGACCCTGGTCAATGCGCTGAAGAACATCTCGGATCAGTTGATCCGCCGCGAGTCGATGGACAAGCAGCAGACGTTCGCCGCCGAATCCGTGGCCACGGCGCAGAAGACCTACGACATCGCGATGATCGCCTACCAGCGCGGGCTCACCGATTACCTCAACGTGCTCAACGCCCAGACCCTGCTGTTCAAACAGCAGCAGGTTCAACAGCAGGTGCAGGCGGCGCGTTTGAGTGCTCATGCGGAACTGGTGACGGCATTGGGCGGTGGGCTTGGTGCGGGTAACGACGTGCCGACTTTTGAGCAGACCGCCGCACCGAAAACCCCGGCCCTTCTTCAAGCCCTCGACCACTGAGCAAGCCTTAATGACTCCCTTGCCCGCACCTTTGCGCTGGCTCTACTCCCTGGAATGGCGCCGGGGTTTCTTCGACTGGGCGCGCAGCGACGGCGTGACCTGGGTCTACATCTTCAAGGTGTTGATCGCTGCGTTCCTGACGCTGTGGCTGGCGATGCGCCTGGAATTGCCGCAACCGCGCACGGCAATGATTACCGTGTTCATCGTCATGCAGCCGCAGAGCGGCCAGGTGTTCGCCAAGAGTTTCTATCGCTTCCTCGGCACCCTGGCCGGGTCGGCGATGATGGTCACGCTGATTTCCCTGTTCGCCCAGAACACCGAACTGTTCCTCGGTTCGCTGGCGATCTGGGTCGGCATCTGCTCGGCCGGCGCCGCCCGTTGCCGCAACTTCCGCGCCTACGGTTTTGTGCTGGCCGGCTACACCGCCGCGATGGTCGGCCTGCCGGCGCTCGCCCATCCTGACGGTGCGTTCATGGCGGCGGTGTGGCGGGTGCTGGAAATCTCGCTGGGGATTCTCTGCTCGACCCTGGTCAGCGCCGCGATCCTGCCGCAAACCGCCAGCGCCGCGATGCGCAACGCCTTGTATCAGCGCTTCGGTGTGTTCGCGTTGTTCGTCACCGATGGTCTGCGCGGGCGCAGCAAACCGGAGGCGTTCGAGGCGAGCAACGTGCGCTTCATCGCCGAAGCGGTGGGGCTGGAAGGGCTGCGCAGCGTGACCGTGTTCGAAGACCCGCACATGCGCCGGCGCAATGGTCGGCTCAGTCGCCTGAACAGCGAGTTCATGGGCATCACCACCCGTTTCAACGCCTTGCACCAGTTGCTCGAACGCCTGCGCCGCAACGGTGCCGATCACGTGGACGCGGCGATCAAGCCGGGCCTGCAGGATCTGGCCGAAGTGCTCGACGGCTTCAGCGGGCGTGCCCTGACCAGCCCGGATGCGGCGCGTCTGGTGCTGGCGCTGGCGGCGTACAAGGAAGGCTTGCCGGCGCGGGTGCGCAGCCTGCGGGCGCTCTTTCAGGAGAGCGAGCCGAGCGACGCCGAGCAGCTGGATTTCCACACTGCATACGAGTTGCTCTATCGCTTCGTCGATGACCTGCACAGTTATGCACAGACCCACGCCTCGCTCGCCGATCACCGCCACGAACGCGAGCGCTGGGATGAGCCGTTCACCCCGCAAACCAGTTGGTGGGCCGCAGCGGCTTCGGGGATTCGTGCGTCATTCATCCTGATCGTGCTCGGCAGTTACTGGGTCGCCACCGCGTGGCCGAGCGGCTCGACCATGACCCTGATCGCCGCTGCTACCGTGGGCCTGTCCGCCGCCACGCCGAACCCGAAACGCATGGCGTTCCAGATGGCCTGCGGCACGTTCCTCGGAGCGCTGATCGGCTTCGTCGAGATGTTTTTCATCTTCCCGTGGATCGATGGCTTCCCGCTGCTGTGCGTGATGCTCGCGCCGGTGATCGTGCTCGGCTCGTTCCTCACCTCGCGGCCGCAATACGCCGGTGTCGGTCTCGGCCTGCTGATTTTTTTCAGCACCGGTTCGGTGCCGGACAACCTGACGATCTACAACCCCTACACCTTCATCAACGACTACATCGCCATGGTCATGGGCATGCTGGTCTGCGCGGCGGCGGGGGCGATCATTCTGCCGCCGAACAGCCGCTGGTTGTGGCAGCGCCTGGAGCAGGACCTGCGCGGGCAAGTGGTGTACGCGATCAGCGGCAAACTCAAGGGCCTGGCGTCGAGTTTCGAAAGCCGTACCCGCGACCTGATGCATCAGGCTTATGGCCTGGCGGCCGGTCAGCCGCTGGTGCAGAAAAACCTGCTGCGCTGGATGTTCGTGGTGCTGGAAGTCGGCCACGCGATCATCGAGCTGCGCAAGGAACAGGCGATCCTGCCGGTGCACCCGGCGTATGCCGAATCCCAGCCGTGGCGCCAGGCAATCCGGGTCATGGGGCGCTCGCTGGTGCGGCTGTTCCTGCAGCCGAATTCGAGCAATCTGGAACGCGCACTGGTCGCGGTGGATCACGCCATCAGCCGGGTCGCCGCCACTGACGAACCGTTCGCACCGCACTTCGATACCTCGGCGCTGCGGCGGGTGAAAAGCTACCTGCACTTCATCCGCACCTCGTTGCTCGACCCGCAATCGCCCCTTGCTGCCTACGCCATCGCCAAGCCCGAAGGACTTGCCCATGCCTCGTGAAATCGCCTTCCACGGCGTGTACATGCCGACCATGACCCTGATGTTTTTCGTCGCCGCGGCACTGGCCTGGGCGCTGGACCGGTTCCTCTCGGGGTTCGATCTGTACCGTTTCTTCTGGCACCCGGCGCTGCTGCGCCTGAGCCTGTTTACCTGTCTGTTCGGCGCGATGGCGCTGACTGTCTACCGTTGAGAACATTCTGATGAAAAAGTTTTTCAGCCTGCTCGCGACCCTGCTGGTGCTGGCCCTGGCGCTGTGGATCGGCCGCACGTTGTGGGAGCACTACATGAACACCCCGTGGACCCGCGACGGCCGGGTGCGCGCCGACATCATCAATGTTGCCGCCGACGTCACCGGTGAAGTGGTCGACGTGCCGGTCCGCGACAACCAGTTGGTGAAGAAAGGTGATCTGCTGATGCAGATCGACCCCGAGCACTACCGCCTGGCGGTGAAACAGGCGCAGTCGCTGGTCGCTTCGCGCAAGGCCACGTGGGAGATGCGCAAGGTCAACGCCCATCGCCGCGCCGACCTCGATAACCTGGTGATCTCCAAGGAAAACCGCGACGACGCCAGCAACATCGCCGACTCCGCACTGGCCGATTACCAACAGGCCCAGGCGCAACTGGAAGCGGCCGAACTCAACCTCAAACGCACCGAAGTGCGCGCGGCGGTGGACGGCTACGTGACCAACCTCAACGTCCATCGCGGCGATTACGCTCGTATTGGCGAAGCGAAAATGGCCGTGGTCGACATGAACTCGTTCTGGGTCTATGGCTTCTTCGAAGAAACCAAACTGCCTCACGTGCGGGTCGGCGATAAAGCCGACATGCAGCTGATGAGCGGCGAAGTCCTCAAGGGCCATGTGGAAAGTATTTCCCGCGGCATCTACGACCGTGACAACCCTGAAAGCCGCGAGCTGATTGCCGATGTGAACCCGACCTTCAATTGGGTGCGCCTGGCGCAACGGGTGCCGGTGCGGATTCACATCGATGAAGTGCCGGAGGGTGTGTTGCTGGCGGCGGGGATTACCTGCACCGTTGTTGTGAAGCAGGACGTTGTCGAGTAATCCGATGGCGAGGGAGCAGGCTCCCTCGCCAGAACCGGAGGGTGTCAGCCCTGGCAAAACGTTTCGTGCACATGCCGCCAGATCACCCGTCCGGATTCGGCTTTTTCGAACACCACGGTTGAACGTCGATCCGTGTGCAAGCCGCTCGCATCGGTCTGCTGCTCGCGATAACTCACTGTCGCGCCGTGCTCATGCAAGGCAATCCCTTGAAGCTCGCCGAGCTCGATCCTGAACCCGCTCTTCTTGCCGCCCGCCATTTGAAACAGCGCACGCAAAGCCTCGAAATCCAGCACACGCCCCAGCGGCGTCACCATGGAAAACCGTGACGAAAAACGCGCCAGCAATCGTTCAAGCGCTGCCTCTTCCTCGTCAACGGCAAACCATCGTTCGATGGCCTCATGGGCCTGGATCACTTCGTCAAAATAGTCGGCGTAGTCAGTCATGTGGATTTTTCCTGAAGGTGAGGTGAGCGCAGAAGGGCTAGCACTTTTGTCGAGTCGAAACGCAACACGGCGGCCATCGGCAACAGCGTGAGCAGTGCAGCGGCGAGAAAGCAGTATTTGAATCCGTTGGCGCCCAAAGCGTCCAACAGGGAGCTGAGCAGTGCCGCGCCGAGGCAGAAACCGAGTTGGCGATTGATATTCCACAGAGCGCTGGAGTGACCCATTTTTTCCGGCGTGATGCCGACAAATGCCAGAGTTTGTGCGGTGACGCTGCACAGGCTGCCGCCCAAACCCATCAGGGCATAGGCGAGGATCAACGGGCCGCTGGCGGGTTGATCGATCTGCATCAGTACAACGATGCCAAGGCATTGCAGCAACATGCCGGCGATCAGCAATGGCTTGGGGCCGATCCGGTTGAAGCGGCGTTTGCCCAGCATGATCGCCACGCCCGAGGCCGCCGCCCAGGCCAGCATCAGCGCCCCGGTTTGTGCTGCGCCGAAACCGAGATCGTGCAGGTACAACACGGCAATCATGTTGGTGCCGGTAAAGATGCCGGGCACGAACAGGTAGATCAGCATCGCCAGGCGCAATGACGGGTTCCTGATCAGTTGCAGATCAAGGACGGCACCCGGTTTGTTCCAGCCATCGCGCAGGTAGATCCACAAGGTGATGACGCTGAGCAGCAGGACACCGCCGGCGAGATGTCGGGTTGCGGGGGCGCTCGCCAGACTGACGGCCATCAGCAACAGACTCAGCGCGGCCACCGCCAGCAGCAGGCCGCGAGCGTCCAGTTTCGGGCGCTCACTCGCAGCCTGATCCGCTTTCAACCAGCGCAGGCCCAGACCGAAAGCGAAATGCGCCACCGGCATGTTCAGAAGGAAAATCCAGCGCCACGACAATGCCTCAACGATCAAGCCTCCAGCCGCCGGCGACAGCGCCGGCACCATCAGCGCCACCAGCAACACCACACCGGTGAAGTGCGCGCGTTGTGTCGCCGGAAACTCTCGATAGGCCAGCGCCTGACCAACCGGAAGCAGCAACCCGCCACCCAGCCCTTGCAGCAGTCGCCAGCCGATCAGACTTTCAATCGAGCTCGCCTGAGCGATAAGCCCGGAGGCAATCCCGAACACCAGCAGCGAACCAAGAATCAGCCGCCGCTCGCCAACCTTTGCCGCGAGCCAAACGCTCATCGGAATGATCAGCGTCAGCCCGAGCATGTAGGCGTTGGTGATCCACGCCAGTTGCGTCACCGAAGCGTGCAACTGCGTGGCGATGTCCGGGTAGGCGATGCTCGCGGCGAACATGTTCAGCAGGTCGAGGGCGAACCCCAACAGATACACCAGCGCGACTTTCGAGCGATAGGCCATGGCAGCTTCCCTGTGATGAGGCGTGCAGGGTAGGGCGCTGGCGGTAATAGAAATACGCTGGTTTGGCTGCTAGTTTGTCAAAATTATTTTGACACCGGAGCGCTGCGAACATGGTCAGCCTGGATCGATTCGATACCTTCAAAGCCGTGGTCGAGGCCGGCTCGCTGACCGCAGCCGCTGACACGCTGGGGCAAACGCGGGCGGTGGTGAGCTTCAACCTCAAGCGCTTGGAAGAGGAGCTGGGCGTCACCTTGCTCACCCGCAACACCCGGCAACTGGCCCTGACCGATGCCGGAGAGCGTTTTTATCGGCGCTGCCTGCGCACGCTGGACGAAGCACGGCTGGCCGTCGAGGAAGCGCGCTCGGAACACTCACAACTCAAAGGCACCCTGCGCATCACCACGACCGTGGAGTTTGCGCTGGCGCAGGTGGTGCCGGCGCTGGAAGTGTTTCGACAACAGCAGCCGCAACTGAATATTCACTTATCCACATCCTCGACCCACGCCGATCTGATCTCCGAACGGTTCGACCTGGCGATCCGTTTGGGACGCATGCTCGACTCCAATCTGCGCGCGGTGCAGTTGTCGACATTCGAGGTGTTTGCCGTGGCGGCGCCGGGACTGATCGAGCGTTTTGCGCCGGTCGATACGCTGGCGGTGCTGGAGTCGATGCCGACGCTGGGGCATGGTCGAGTGCCGGAAATGACGGTCAGCGACCCGGCCGGCACCGAGCATATCTACCAGCCAAAACCGGGAACCACCGCCATCGTCGCCGACAACTCGGCGACCCTGCGCGCCTTTGCGCTGACCGGGCAAGGCGTCGCGATTCTGCCGCAGTGGCTGATTCAGGAAGACCTGGATGCCGGGCGATTGCAGCGCTTGCTGCCGGATTACCGCTTCGCTCAGCAAGGGGTTTATGCGCTTTACCCGGACACCCGGCACCTGCCACTGAAGGTGCGGGCGTTCATTGATTTCATGAAGGGCCGGCGCTGACTCTGTCTCAGAGTTGCCGGCGCAAGCCGAAGCGCTTCATCAACGTTGACTCCAACAAACCTTTCGGCAACAACGTCGCCAGCAACGGCAACGCCCGACTGCCATTGCCGATGCGGATCAGCCGTGGAGGTTTGCTCTGCTGCACTGCCTTGAGCAACTCCGAAGCAAAGTCGCTGGCCGGCGTCGGTTTGTCCTGGGACGCTTTAGCCCGCGCCCGGATGCCTTCGCGCAACGGAAACCACGGCGATTGTTCGTTGATCAATTGTTCGGCCTCATGCCCGGCATTCTTGGCGAAACTGGACTGAATCGCCCCCGGCTGCACTTCCATCACGCGAATTCCGAACGGCGCCAGCTCCATGCGCAACGCATCGCTCAACGCATGCACCGCCGCTTTCGAGGCGCAATAGGCGCCGGCAAATGGCGTGACCAGCACCCCGGAAACACTGCCGACATTCACCACCAGGCCTTTGGCCCGGCGCAGCACCGGGAACAGCGCACGGGTCACGCCGACAATCGAAAACACGTTGGTTTCGAACTGGCGCTGCATGGCTGAAACACCGCCGTCGAGCAGCGGCCCCATGGCGCCGTAACCGGCATTGTTGATCAGCACATCGAGGCCGCCGTGTTGCTGATTGATTCGCTCGGCGAGCTGTTCCAGCGCGGCATTGTCATTGACGTCGAGCTGCACGGCGGTAAATCCGGCAGCGCCGAGTGTCGCGACATCTTCAACTTTGCGTGCACTGGCCCAGACCTCGTAGCCGGCATTTTTGAAGGCATCGGCGAGGGCGCGGCCGATGCCGCTGGAACAACCGGTAATCAACGCAACGGGCATGGCGCATTCCTTGTGCAAAACAGTGGGAGAGGGGATCAGTCGGAGAAACTGCCCTGCAAGCGCTCGGCGCGAAACTCCAGGGTTTGCGGGCGATAACCGGGGCGCAACGGCGGCATCGGCAGGCAGTCTTCCCAGTTGCCGCCCGCCTGCAATTCGCCTGGGCCGCGATAGCGTGGGGCGGCGTATTGATTGTCGGCCAGGTTCACGGTATCGCCCGGCGCGTACGCGGCAATGCGCCAGCGCAGTTCGGTCAGCGGCACGTCGTTGCCATTGTTCAACTTGAGCAACAGCGGACGGTCGGCAGGGCAGTGTTCGGGGGCATAAACGATGCGCAGTTCAAGGCGCGCCAGTTGCTTGACCTCGCGGTTGTCCAGCCACACCACCCACATCGCCACCAGCCCCAGGCCGACAGCGGCAGCCATCGACACCGGCAAGGCCTTGGCCGGGTAGCGCAACAGCAGGATCAGCCAGGTGATGACCAGCAAGACGCCGATAAACATGTTCTAACACTCCTTGAACTCGTGATGACCATCCTACCGAAGGGGCGCGGGAATGGACATTCACGGATTGCGCGCAGGTGCCGTTGGTCGGGACTGTAATTTCTGACAGTAGCCGCACGAGCGCCGCGCATGCTCCGCTACCCGAGGCAAGAAATGCCGGTCGCGCGGGGAACGGGCTCCATGAGTGTGCACATCAATACGCCGAGGATGTCTGTGTTCGACCCGCGCGGCTTGCCGGTGCGCACGGTCGACTATTGCCGAGACATCGAGGACGGACCGGTCGAGTCCCGGATCAACCGCACCCTGCATGACGCTGCCGGGCGTGCGATGAAACAGTGGGACCCGCGACTTTGGCTGTCGCAGGCCGACGACCGGCTGACGCCGGCCAATCTGACGCAGGTGTTTGCTCTGGACGCCACGGTGATTCGCTCGGACAGCGTCGATGCCGGTACGCAAATCGAACTGAAGGGACTCGCTGCACAAACGCTGTTCAGTTGGGACAGCCGTCAGACGCGGCGCGAGATCGAGCACGACAATTTGCTGCGCCCCGTGGCGATATTCGAAGAAGGAACAGGCGTGCCTCGGCGTTGTGTCGAGCGCCTGACCTACGGTCATCCCGGCAGCGGGGATCAGTCGCGAAACCAGTTCGGGCAGCTGATTCGTCATGATCATCCGGCGGGCAGCGTGCTGTTCACCGCGTTTGCAATCATCGGCGCATGCACCGAAGACACCCGCCACTTCACGCTGGAACTGCTGGCACCTGACTGGCCGGAGCGGGAGGCGGATCGTCTTCGGCTGCTGGAGCCTGGTGTTGGTGCGACATCGCGGTGGCGCCATGGTGCGCTGGGGGATGTACTGCAACAGACGGATGCCCGGGACAACCGGCATACGTTCGAGCTGACCGTTGATGGCCGTTTGCGCGAGCGCCGTTTGCAGTTGAAGGATGAGCCTGAGCAAACCCTGGTCACTGACATCCGCTACAACGCGCAAGGCAGTGTCACGCGGGAAACCGCCGGCAACGGTGTGCAAACCACCCGGACGTACCGCCCTGAAGACGGTCGCCTGCTGGACCGCCGGACCGAAGATGCTGACGGTGGAGTGCTGCAACATCTGATGTATGGATACGACAGCACGGGCAATGTCCTGAGTATCGAAGACAGGGCATTGCCGACCCGTTATTTCGCCAATCAGCGCATCGAGCCGGTCAGTCGTTTTTTCTACGACAGTCTTTACCGATTGACCAAGGCTTGCGGCTGGGAAGCCGGCACTGCCAGTCAGGGCCCGCAATCCATGGGGCGAGTCGATCCTGCGGCGATCAGCAACTATCAGCAGACTTACAAATATGACGCCGACGGCAATCTGTGCGAATTGATTCACCTTGGCCCACAAGATCATGGGCGCAAACTGCGACCGGCGAGCTACAGCAACCGCAGTCTGCCATACAAAGTCACGCCGCCTACCGATGCACAAATCGAAGCTGCATACGATCGAAGAGGCAACTTGCTGCAGCTGGAACCGGGGTGGTTGTTGAGCTGGAACCTGCGTAATCAACTGCAATCGGTCAGCCCGGTGGAGCGTGTTTCCGGTATCAATGACAGCGAGACCTATCTCTACGATGGCAGCAGTCAGCGGGTACGCAAGATCCGCTCCTTGTTAACCAATGCCCGGACCCTGGTTGCCGATGTGCGCTATTTGCCTGGACTGGAGTTGCGCACCGACAACGGCACCGGCGAACGGTTGCAGGTCATCACGGCCGACGGTATTCGGGTACTGCGTTGGGAAAGCCCACCGCCCTGGGGAGTCAACATTCAATATCGATACCAGCATGTCGATCACCTGGGCTCGGTCAGTCTGGAAACCGCCGATGACGGTGCGATGATCAGCCGGGAAACGTTTCACCCTTTCGGTACCAGTGCCTGGCAGGACGGCGAATTCAGCTACAAATACATCCGTTACTCAGGCAAGGAGCGTGATGCGACCGGGCTTGACTACTTTGATCTGCGTTACTACATCCCGTGGTTGCAGCATTGGTTGAATCCGGACCCTAAAGGCATGATCGATGGGCTCAATCTGTACTGTATGGTCGCCAATTCACCGGTCACATTTTTCGACAGCGACGGTGGAGGCAAAACCGAAGCCGCTGAATTGAACAATAGCGTGGACAAACAGCAGGCCTTGTTGTCAGCAGTCTCATCGGCCGCTGCGAACACCCGCAACTCCATCATGAATCACCTGTATGCCCGTCAACGTTTTCAGGCACTGGGCAGGCGCATCATCACGCAGTTGGGCAGTTCCGCATTCAGCGCCGGCGCCAGCGCGGCAGGCTCCGCAGCTGGGGGCGGCATTGGCGGGTTGTTGGGTCCGGGTGGTGCGAAATTGGGTGCCGCTGCCGGGGAAAAGGCTGCGTCAATGGCAGCAGACCGCCTTGTGTCTAAAGTGGTGGACGCCTATCAACTGGATCGCGCGATCAATTTCAAAGGCAATGAAATGAATCCCAAGGCTTTCATCGAAAGCGTCGAGCCGAAAAAGAGGCCGGGCCTGGCAACGCTGGGATTCGAGCTCGCGGCATCGGATCCTCGTACACCCGAAGGACGCGCCCGACTTGCGAGAGTGGTGGTCGATAAAGCCATTGACAAGGTGGGTGGCAAGCTGGGCTCGGAGGCGCCGGGCTTTATAAGAACGGGGATTGAGTTCTACCATGCCTCGCAAGGATTGGATGCAGAGACACTGAGTGAAGCCCACGAACATACGCTAGCGGTGATCGACATGCTGGAATTCAGAACACAGGCGATCAAGGACGAAGTGGCGGTATCCGATGATGCAACGGCGGAGGTCTTCGAAAAGGTTTCCGAGCTGTCGGCGCAAACTCCGGTCGTTGTTCAGGCGCTGAACAGGAATCAGGACTTCATCGCGCTGGTTGCGCCGACGCCCTATGCCGGCAAACGGCACTCGCTCAAACGAGGGGCGGGAGCGAAGTCTTCCCCTTCCAGGCAGCAGTCGTTTGGCTGAAGTAAAAAAAGCCCCCGCCCAACCCGCTGCGGATAGGGGACACAGCGGGCTGGACGGGGGCTTCTTGTTTTACGGAACGCTTACTGCGCGATGGTTTTCACCGACACGCCGCGTTCGATCGGGGTCGAGCGCCCGTAGATATCTTCGAAGCGCTCGATGTCGTCTTCACCCAGGTACGAGCCCGACTGCACTTCGATGATTTCCAGCGGGATCTTGCCCGGGTTGCGCAGGCGATGCACCGAGGCGATCGGGATGTAGGTCGACTGGTTTTCAGTGAGCAGAAACACGTTCTCGTCGCAGGTCACTTCGGCGGTGCCGCTGACCACGATCCAGTGTTCGGCGCGGTGGTGGTGCATCTGCAGTGACAGGCACGCGCCCGGCTTGACCGAGATGTGCTTGACCTGGAAGCGGCCGCCCATGTCCACCGAGTCGTACGAGCCCCACGGACGGTACACCTCGCAGTGGTTCTGGGTTTCGCTGCGGCCCTGGGCGTTGAGGGTGTTGACCATCTGCTTCACGCCCTGAACCTTGTCCTTGTGGGCGATCATCATGGCGTCCTTGGTTTCGACGACGACGATGTTTTCCAGACCGATCACCGACACCAGTTTGCCGTTGCCGTGGATCATGCAGTTCTTGCTGTCCTGGATCACCACGTCGCCCTTGCTGACGTTGCCGTTGGCGTCCTTTTCGTTGACCTCCCACAGCGACGACCAGCAACCGACATCGCTCCAGCCGGCGGTCAGCGGTACCACGCAGGCGCGCTGGGTTTTTTCCATCACGGAATAGTCGATGGAGTTGTCCGGGCAGCAGGCGAAGGTGGCTTCGTCCAGGGTGACGGTGTCGGCATCCTGCTGGCTGCGCTCGAGGGTCAGCAGGCAGGTGTCGTAGATGTCCGGATCGTGCTTTTTCAGCTCTTCGAGGAAGCGGCTGGCGCGGAACAGGAACATGCCGCTGTTCCAGTAGTAACCGCCGGACTCAACGTACTCGGTGGCGCGTTTGACGTCGGGTTTTTCCACGAAGTGCGAAACACGGCTGACGCCTTCCGGCAGCAGCGAATCACCGGTGGACTTGATGTAGCCGTAACCGGTTTCCGGTTTGGTGGCCGGTACGCCGAACAGCACCATCTCGCCGTTTTCGGCGGCGACGGTGGCCAGGGCCAGGGCGCGTTGCAGGGCTTTCTGGTCCTCCAGAACGTGGTCGGCCGGCAGCACCAGCATCAGTTCGTCGCGACCTTCATTGACCAGCATCATCGCGGTCAGCGCCACGGCCGGCGCGGTATTGCGCCCGAACGGTTCCATCAGGATGCGTTGGCATTCCAGATTGCGGCTGGCCAACTGCTCGTTGACGATGAAGCGGTGATCCTTGTTGCAGACCACGATCGGGGTGTCCATGCCTTCGAACACCAGACGCTCGAGGGTTTGCTGGAACAGTGTGTGTTCGCCGGTCAGGGCGAGGAACTGCTTGGGAAACTGCTTGCGCGAAAGCGGCCAAAGACGTGAGCCGCTACCACCTGACAAGATCACCGGAATCATATTGTTTACTCCATAAAATCGATTGGGTCAGAGCCACGAACGTTGTGTCGTTTCACTCTTGTTGTTGTTCCGTACCGGGCAGCGACGGCTGCCCGGTTTCATGTGCTTAGCGGGTCGACACCGGGCGTTTCACCCAGACTGGCGACAGGTTGCTGCCGTTGCCGGTGACGTACAGCACCGCTGCCTCACCGCGCTCCAGGGCGACCGGTTTCACGTCGCCGACTTTCTTGTCGCCTTCGTACAGCGCCAGGCTGACTTTCACCGGGTTGATTTCACGCTCGCCACGGCCCTTGGCGGCGACGTTCGGCACCACCTCGGTCTTGCCGTCGGCGGTCTTCAGGGTCAGCGGTTTGTCGCTGAGGTTCTGTACGCGCACCAGGGATTTCTGCTTGTTCTTGAACGGCGGTTCTTCGATCAGTTGCGGCGCGCCGGAGGCGTTGTTGACCAGGGTGTAGTAATGGTCACCGGCGAGTTTGACCGGCAGGGTCTGGCTGCCGACCTTGGCGCTGTAGTCACCGCCCGGCATGAAGCTGAAGTCGCTGCTGGCCAGCGGCGCGACGTCGCTCAGATTGGTGCTGCCGACGGTGGCGCTGACTTCAGCGTTGCTGGCGTTGTAGACCCGTACGAAGGTCGAGCCTTTCGGTGCAGTCGGGCCGTACAGCGCAGCGTCGCCACCGGCGAAGGCCTGGACCGACAGCACGCTCAGACCCGCAACCAGAGCGAAGCGTTTGGCGAGACGACGAGGAGTAGTAGTGAAAGTCATGGTGTTACCTCTCTTTCAGTTTTGCGCCCGATCGGGCGTCTCGGATTTAGTGTTGATGGCTACGTTTTGTTGGCGAGCACCGGCTTGTTTAAGCTCTGCGACCCACTGCGGGTCGGCGTCGCCGATTTCGTTGTTCACAGGCAGATATCGTTCAGGAAACTCCCAGATCAGCACCTGTGGCGGGCTGTTCTTGAAGTCATCGCTTTTCAGGTAGCTGAGCATCGGCAGGATCGGGCCGTGGCCGTCTTCGGCGTAATTGACCACGTCGCTGTGCAGCGCTTGCTTGAGCGCCCCGACGAAGTTCCAGTTCGGGTTGGCGCTGTAGCTGGTGCCGATCAGGGCCACCGGCACTTCGCTGTTGGCGAACAGCGCGTCGTCCCCGGCAGGTTGCTCGACGGCCACGGTGTTGCGCTTTTGCAGCGGTTCCTTGGCCGGCATCAGGTTTTCGAACAGCGGATCCAGCGGCAGGAACAGACGCAGGTCGCCCTTGTGCGTGACTTTCTCCGCCGGTGTGGTGACAAAGTTTTGCGGCTCGCCGCTGAGCGGGAATTTGTCGGAGATGGTCCTGGCCAGGGTGTTGGCGGCGATTTCCGCGCCTTCAGGTGTCCAGTGAGTGTCGGTGCGCAGGAACACTTGCTGACCGTTCTGCTTGGCCTTTTGCAGCGGGCCGAGCAGGTCGGGGGCGAGGATCTTGTCCGCCGCGACACGGGCATGGAAGTCCTGATAGAGATTGGCGTGGATGCTCGCCGGTTTCACTTCACCCAGGTGTTCCGGGTACAGGCGAGCCTTGGCCGGCACGATCGCCATCACCAGTTTCACGCCTTTCTCTTTCAGGGTCTGGCGCACGCCTTCGACCAGCGCATAGTTGCCTTGCAGGTTCAGCTCTTCGTTGACGATCGGGTTGAATTCCTCATCGCTGTACAACCACTGATCGCGACCGAGCACCACGCCCGGACGACCTTCGTTGAACAGTTTGAAATCCAGCGCGGCCCAGAGGTTGGTGCCCAGGCGCTTGATCGGGAATTCATCGTCGTAGTGGGTTTCCACGGCTTTGGTCCAGCGGCCGTTGAGCACCGTCGCGTCGGCGTTGGTGCTGAAGCCGAAGAAGCTGCGCACCGACCACAGACCGAGCACCAGCAGGGTCACCAGAAACAGCGCGATGTAGAAGATGCGTAATGAGCGGGTCATGTCAGATCCCTCAGAACTGGAAGTAAAGGAACGGCGAGAAGCTTTGCGCCGAGAGTTTGAGAATCGAGGCGATGAACAGCAGCAGGATCAACCCGCGCATCACGTAGCGCGACCAGTCCGCGGTCCAGTAGGCCGGTTGCACCTGGGCCTCGACGCCGACGGTGTAGCCAGGCTCGTGGATGCTCGCCGGGTTTTCGCCCGGGGCTGCCTTGATCATTCCCGGCGTCGCCGTGGCCGGGCCGTTGGCCTCGACGTTGACCTCAGGTTTGCTCTTGGCTGGCGGCTGGTTTGTGTACAGATCACGCAGGCCGAAGAACGCCAGGGTCACGTAAGCCACAACGAGGGTCGCCACTTGCAGGCCGGTGAGGCTGGCCTGATTGAGTTCCGACAGCGACCAGTCGCCGAAGCTGAACATCGCGCCGTACATGCGGCCGGCAACGTGCAGGTTTTCGGCACGGAAGATCACCCAGCCCATGACCACCAGCAGGAAGGTCAGCGCCCAGCGGATCGGATTGAGGCTGCGTGGCGCGGTGTTGAGGCCGAGCATTTTTTCGATCGCCAGCCACATGCCGTGCCACGCACCCCAGACGATGTAGGTGATGTTCGCGCCGTGCCACAGACCACCGAGCAGCATGGTCAGGAACAGGTTGCGATAGGTCATCAGCGTGCCTTTGCGGTTGCCGCCAAGCGTGATGTACAGGTAGTCACGCAGCCAGGTCGACAGGCTGATGTGCCAGCGGCGCCAGAACTCGGTGATCGACTGGCTGATGTACGGCTGCTTGAAGTTTTCCATGAAGCGGAAACCCATCATCAGGCCCAGGCCGATGGCCATGTCGCTGTAACCGGAGAAGTCGAAATACAGCTGCGCGGTATAGGCCAGCGCGCCGAGCCAGGCATCGCCCGTGGTCGGGTTTTGCAGGGCGAAGCAATGGTCGGCCACCACGGCGAGGGTGTCGGCGATGAATACCTTCTTGATGAAACCCTGCATGAACCGCGTGCAGCCCTCGGAGAACTTGTCGAGGGTGTGGGTGCGGTTGTTGAACTGGTCGGCCAGGTCACGGAAACGCAGCACGGGACCTGCGATCAGGTGCGGGAAGATCGCCACGAACGCTGCAAAGTCGATCAGGTTGCGGGTGGCCGGAGTGTCGCCGCGGTAGACGTCGATGATGTAGCTGATCGACTCGAAGATGTAGAACGAGATACCGATCGGCAGCAGCACGTGGGTCAGGATGAACGGCTCGAGCCCCATCGAGGTCATGATCGCGTTGATGCTGTCGACGCCGAAATTGGCGTACTTGAAGTAGCCGAGGATGCACAGGTCGACCGCCACGCCGAGCAGCAGCCAGCGCTGGGCCGGTTTGCTGCGCACGCCGGCGGCGCCGACTTTCAGGCCGATCCAGTAGTTCCACAGGGTGACGCCGGCGAACAGCGCCAGGAAGTCCACCCGCCACCACGCGTAGAACACGTAGCTGGCGATCAGCAGCAGCAGGTTGCGATAGCGTTGCCCGCTCAGGTAGTACAAGCCGAGAAAGATCGGCAAGAACAGAAACAGGAACACGTTGGATGAAAATACCATCCCGATCTCTCCATGTTTGAACCAACAGTCAAGGGCCAAAGCCCCCCCAAACCCCCCATGAAAAGTCCGGGGGATGTATTGCATCCAGATTCACCACAACTCTTGTGGGAACTGGCTTGCCAGCGATGGCGTCGGGTCAGTCGACATCAGTGTTGAATGTCGGATTGCAATCTCTGGCAAGCCAGCTCCCACAGGGTTTTGTGTTCTGCCTTACGATCCCTTGTTGCCCTTTTCATGGGACGGGTCGTAGACCTTGGTCAGGTCGCCACCGAGGCGGAAGGTCTTGAACGGCTGCATGCCGTGCTTCTTCTCGAGCACATCCGGCGAACAGGTGTAGAGGGTGCAGAACGGTTCAAGCCAGGCGAATTTCATATCCTCTTTCAGGTCGGTCATGTCCTGCTCTTTGCCGTTCTTCTTCTCGAACTGATCCGGGTCTTTCACCCCGGCCAACACCCGGTCACCCAGGCGTTTCAGCGCGCCGTTGTTTTCCTGACGCAGATCCACACCGTTGACCTGAGCAAAACTGGCGATCATCGCCAGCGGCGGCAGGGCGTAGTTGTGATAGGCGAGGGCGCGTTGCTGGCGCTTGAGTTCGTTCGGCAGGAAACCGTCGGCATCGACTTGATTGACGCCGACCTTGTATTCCTTGACTGCCCAATCGAACAGGTCGCGGCGGTTGGTCGCGACCGATGTCGCCATCACCGACCAGGCGGCCCAGTACGAGTGGTTATTGGTTTTTTCCAGCGGCAGGTTGTCCCAGTCGCTGACCACCTGATCGGCCATCTTGCTGAACCAGGCCTCGATCAACTGTGCCTCTTGCTGATGCTGGGCCAACGGATGGGAGTCGGAGAACTTCAGGCGAATGTACGAAGACGCCATGCTGCCCAGCGCCCATTTGCGCATCGACTTGCCGGTGTGGTTGAAATCCTTCGACATCAACGCATCGGCCTTGGCCCACGCGGTGAGCCAGTTCAGCGTGCAATCCAGTTGCTCAGGACGACCGTCGCGCATGAACTGCATCACCCGTTTGGCGGTGCCGCGCTCCAGGGTGGTGATGTCTTTCGTGGTGTCGCGGAAGGCTTTTTCCGACTGCACGTTCAGCGTCGCGCGGGCCTTGTCCGAGCCTTCGTATTTGCTGCGAAATTGCAGCGGCCCGGTGTAGGGCGCCGGCATCGCATCGCAGCCTTCGCTTTTGTCACCGGTCTTGAATTTATCCACAGGCGCAAAGTAGCCCTGAGGAGGACGCAGTGGTGCGGCGGCCTGCGCGGTGCCGGCGAAGATCGCCAGCCCGAGCAGTGTCGGCGCCAAAAGAGTTTTCAGTTTCGGATTTCGCATAGCAGACCTCATTGCCCGACCTGAGCGGTTTGTGGCCCAGCGCCCGGGAATACGTTGCGTTTGCAGATTTTCGCTTCGACTTTCTGTGGCGCGGTGCCCGCTTCCGGGCCCTGGACTTCGACCGCCAGCAGGTTCTGCGAGGCCCAGTCTTCGTCCGTGCGCAACTCAAAGGCGAAACGACCGTCGGTGTCGGAGGTTTCCGGTTTCTCGATCTTGATGTCCTCGTGGCGACCGTTCATGTACCAGAGGGTGGCTTGCAGGGTTTTCACCGAGGTGTCGGCGAAGCGGATGTCGACCTGATGGCTGCTGTTCTGCAGGTTCAGGTTCTTGCTGTTGACCAGCAGTTCTTGTTTGCCGCCCGGCTTGAGCGTGGTGCTGGCGGACATTTGCGCCTCTTTGCCTTCGCAGCCGTTGTCCAGCAGCGCCATCATCTGGCGATAGATGGTTTCCTGGTCGAGGCGGTACAGCGGCGAGAATTCCCAGATAAGGATTTTCGGCGGCGTCTTCTGGAATTCGTCGCTGCCCAGGTACTGCAGCATCGAACCTTCCAGACCGCCGCCGGGGAAGGCGACGTTGAGAATGTCGGCGCCGATGGCTTCTTCGAGGAAGCCGGCGAAGTTGTAGTTCTTGCCGCTGTGCGAAGTGCCGACCAGGGTGATTTGCGGATTGCCGGAATCACCGAACAGATCGCCGTCGCCAGCCTCGCCTTTCGGCTCGGTGGTGAACTGGTCCATGTACTGGATCGCGTAACTGGTGCCGCACAGTTGCCCGGCCATGTTGTGCAGGGTGCCGGTCTTGCCCATGCGCCCGGAGCGTTTGGTTTCGAACTCACGCTTGGGAATGTCGGCGAAGGCCGGGATCTGCTTGACCTTCTCGGCGACGATTTTCGCCGTGCGCTGGGCGCCGTACGGGGTCCAGTGCTGGTCGCCGCGGAAGTAGAAGTCGTGGGCAGGCAGGGTGTCCGGCAGCGATTCGTTGGTCAGCGGCGACAGGTCCGGCACCACGTAACCCATCTTCGCGAAGCGGCCGAGCATGGTCTTGTAGTTGCCCAGTGCTTTCTCGTAATCGAACGCGGCTTTTTCCGCCGGGTTGAGCTTGTTGCGGTTTACCAGGCCACGGGTCGGCTGGTAGACGATCACCAGTTCGACGCCTTTGGCCTTGAACGCATCGTGCAGTTGTTGCAGGCGCTTGTAGCCGGCCGGGGTGGTGTTGAACTCGGTGCGCAAGTCTTCCTGGGTCCGGAACAGCCAGTCGCCCTGCGCCTGCACCAGAGTGGTGAAGTTCTGCTGGTAGCGCGTGGTGTAGTTCTTCGCGTCGTGGGCGGCCGGGCACAGGCTGCAGCAAGGCTCGGCCGTGAATTTCGGCGGCTGGACTTCATCGGCGCGGGCGCCGTTGCTGGCCGCCAGGATGCCCACGGTCAGGGCCGACAGGCTGAGTAATTTGATCAGGTGTGGGTGCATAAAATTATCCTCAGTCCTGCAATTCGGTCTGGCGTTCGACAGGGTCGATCAGCACGGCTTTCTGCTGGCGCACCAGCAGGTCGAGAATCTCATCCTGGCGCTCGCCGAGGATGCCGTTGAAGCTGATGCCGCTGGATTTGGTCGGCGCCAGCATCGACACGCGATACAGCTCGACACTCAGGGGCGAATCGATAGCCATCGGGCCGCTGCCGTTGGCCGCCAGTTCACCGCCGACCACGATCAGCGAGACCTGGGCGTCGAACGGGTCGAGCTTGATGTCACGGTCGGTGTCGGTCAGGTCCTTGATGTGCCCGTAGACACCGGTCAGGCCGTTGGCCATGGCGACGTTTTCGTAGAGGCGAATGTTCACGCTGTTACGAATACGGATGCCGTGGCGCTTGTTGCTGATGACCTTGTTGCCCCACAGCAGGTTGTCGGCAGACTCGTAGAGGGTGATGCCGTCGGTGTGGTTCTTGTAGATCTCGTTGTAGGCAATGATGTTGTTGACGCTGTTACGGTCGATCACCAGCCCCGAGAGGTGGTTGTCGTAGCTTTTGTTGTTGAAGATGAAGCTGTCGTTCACCTCACGGGAAATGATGATCCCGTGCTTCTTCTTCGTGCCGTACACCGTGTTCTCGGCAATGATCAGACCGTGGGAACGGTCGTGCGGGTCGATGCCGTAGACGATGTTGTCCTTGTAGGTGTTGCCCTTGACCACGAAGTCGCGGGTCTCGTAGCAGTAGAAGCCGTACCACATGTCCGAGAACTCGGAGCCGACGATCCAGCCGGTCGGCTCGGGACGCTTGAGCACCTTGGCCATGTTCGGCGTGTACTGGGAAATACTCACCCCGTATGACTTACTGTTGGCGTAGCCGAAGCTGGCCATCTTGCTGTTGACGATGTAGGTCTCGGTGCCGCCCCAGGCCAGCAGGAACGGGCGGAATTCCTTCGGCGAACGGAAGGTTGCCGGGCCGTTTTCCTTCTCGCGCCAGCCGGTGACTTTGGTGTCACGCACGAACAGCTGGCCGTCGTTGACCAGGAACGAACCGGCCTCCTGGGACAGGCGCAGCTCCTGGGTCTGGCCGTCGATTTCGAGGATGCCTTTACGGCCGACCACGATCGGCAACTTCGCCAGGTAGACGCCCGGCGAGGTTTCGCTGAAGTACTGCTTGGGCAGTTTCTGCGCCAGCTCTTTCAGGTTCATGTAGCCGTCGTCGACGAAGATCGCCTGCGGGATGCCGTGCTGACGCACCACCCATTCGGCCATCTTGTTGTCGCCGCCGATGAAGTCCTTCAGGGCGTCTTCCTGCATCATCCGGCGCACGCTGATCTTGCCCGGTTTGCTGCGCACGATTTTCGCGGCGGCGGCTTCGGCGGTGTAGCCGGAGAGGTCGGGTAATTTCGGCTTGGCCAGTTCCAGCGCTTCGGTTGGCGCGCTGCTGACGGTGTAGGTCTTGGCCTGTTGCAGCTCCTTGGCGGTGGTCGCGGGTTTGGCGGGTTCCACACTGGCGAAGGCGCCGGCCGAGGCCAGCAGCATAGCGCCGGCCAGCAGGCTGAGTGAGCCTTTGCGGGCACTGTTCATGTCGGGCACTCCCTTGGCGGTCAGCATCAGAAGCGCCAGATCACGTCGATGAACGCGCGGTGCATGTACGAATCAACCTGGCTGCCGTAGGCATCACCCGGCTTGAACACACCGCCACGGAAACGTACCAGCGCCGACGGCTCGTCGATCGACTGGCTCAGCGCCGCCGGCAGCAAGCCTTGCTTGAAGTACTTGGTGACCACCAGATCCATTTCCTGGCCCAGATCCTTGTTGCCGTCCTGCAATGGCAGCGAGGTGCTGGAAAGGATTGCGCCGGTGACGTCGTCGGTGTTGTTTTCCACGGCGTTGATGCCGTTGCTGCCAACCGGCTTGTTGCCGTCCACGCGCCAGAACTTGTGGTAGATCAGGCTGGCGTCGTACTGGTCGTTGAGCATCCACGAACCGAACAGGGTGGCGGTCTGCATGTTGTTCATTTCGCCACGGAAGGCCTCGCCGAAACGGTGAACCCGCGAGCGAGTACCGGTGTAGTTCGAGCGGTTGCTTTCCAGGCCGTTCTGTTCGTAATCGGCGCTGGCACGGGCATACGCCGCACCGATCTGCCACTGCGGATCGAGGCGCAGACGCACACCGATGTCGGTGGCCCAGCCGTCGACGTTGTCGCTGCGCTTGGCTTGCGCCGGACGAGTGCCATCGGCGTTGAGGGCGTTGACCGTGTCGCGGTCGCCGCTCATGCCGGTGATGCTGCCCCAGTAGTTGACGGTGTTGGTGTTGCGCCAGTTGTAGGCGTCGCTGTCAGCGGTCAGGCCGAGCCAGCTGATGTCGCCGTTTTCTTTCTTGTCCAGCGAGTCGCCGGCCACGCCCGGCTCCGGATAGTCGAGCTTGCCGTCGTCATGGGTGTGGTGGCCGCGAATCCCGACCCAGTTGCCCGGTGTCCACTGGTAAGCGGCATCGGCGTAGGCGTGCAGGCGATCCTTGTCTTTCGGCGCCAGCTCTTTCAAGTCGGTGCGGTATTCGCTGAAGCGTTCGGCGACACCGGCGTTGGCCCGCAGCAGGGTGGTGTCGAAAGTCCAGTTCAAGGCTTCGATGTTGGTGTCGCGCCACTGGCCGTCGTCGTTGCGCAGGCGCTGGCGACCGAACTTGAGGATCTCGCCGGGGTAGGGCGTCAGGCCGCTGTAGCCGACCCAGAACTCGCGCATCGCCAGGTAGTTTTTCTTGGTCTTGCGGTCGCCGTTGTCGGTGGTTTGTTCACCGTCGGACTGCTTCAGGGTGTCGGTCTCGATGATGTCGGTCGAGGTCACGGCCTGGCCCATGGCGTAGGCGCTCCACGCGCCGCTTTCGCCGTAGACCCACGGACGCAGATCAAGGCCGAGGCCGTTGACGTCGCCGCCGCTGGCGGTGCCGAGGTCGCGGTCGTCTTCGGACTGACCGGTGATTTTCACTTCGAGGCCGAAGTTTTTCGATTCCGTCATCGCGGCCAGGGTCGGGCAAGACCAGATCAGCGCGAACGTGAGGCCAATGCCGGCCTTCACAAAGGGATTCAATTTCATAATTTTTCCTCGCCGTCTTCTTCTTGCAGGGCGTGCAGTTGCAGCGTGTTCTGGTTCAGGGCGCCACGGGTCGCCTGTTCCTGTTGCAGCAGGCGCTGGGCTTCGGCCAGGCGCTCGGGCGGCAGCTGGGCGGCGAGGGTGGTCGCCAGCTCATCGGCTTGCGGGGTGTTTTGTGCTTTGGCCAACTGGCTGAACACGTAGGCGTTGACCGGGTCGGGCTTGGTGCCCTTGCCTTGGGAAAACAGCTGGGCGATGGCGAAGTCGGCGCTGTTCTGGCCGTTGCGCGCAGCGGTCAGCAGATGGTCGAGGGCCTTCTGCGGATAGACCTTGCCCAGGTAGCCACGGCGGTAGATCTGGCCGAGGTAGTAGTCGGCAGCGACTTCGCGGCCGACGGCTTTCTGGAAATGTTCCTCGGCGACTTTCGCGTCGGCCGGGACCAGTTTGCCTTCGTAGTAGAGCTTGCCCAGCAACAGCTCGGCGCGCGGCTGGTCGGCGGCGCGGCCGTTGTCCAGGTATTTCATCATCTGGTCGATGTCGCCCAGTTCCGGGAAGTCATACAGCAGCTGCGCGAGGGTGACCCACGAGGCCGGATAACCCGGAGCGATCGGCTCAAGCAGCGACTGCGCGGTTTTTTCGTCGGTCTTGCCCAGGGTCGAATCGGCCAGCACACGGGCCACCGAATCCACCCGCTGAGCACTGACGGTGCCACGGCTGTAACCGGCCTGCAGTTGTTTGATCAGCTCGGCCTGTTGCTCCGGCGCGCCACGTTTCTGATAGACCGTGGCCAGCTCGACGTAGCAGATGTCGGTGGTGTTGAGCGCGGCCTTGCAGATCTTTTCCACGTCATCCAGATGCTGGTCGTAAGTGCCCTGGGTGCGATACAGCAGCACCTGAGCGAGACCGGCTTCCGGGTAACCGGATTTGCGCCATTGATCGATCTGCTGCTGGGCGTTGATGTTCGGGAAGCTGTGCGGGAATTGCAGGTACAGCATCGCGAGCGGGATCAGCGTGTTGCCTTCGCCACTGGCGGCGGCTTTCTTCAGCAGGCTTTCGGCTTCCTGATGCTCGGCTTCGGTGGAGCCGGGCTTGGCCACCAGCAAACGACCGAGTCGGGCCTGGGCACGCGGCGAAACACTGGCAGCGGCGCGGTAGGTGGCTTCGGCCTGTTTCATCTGTTCCGGGTCGCGGCTGTCGACCTGAATATCGGCGAGACCCACTTGGGCTTCGCTGTAACCCAGATCGGCCAGCGCACGGTAGTTTTGCGCGGCGGTTGCGGTGTCACCGCGCTTGAGCGCTTCGTTGGCCAGACGCTGGTCGGGCAGGCCGGCGCAACCGGCCAGGGCGATTGCCATGGCCAGGGTCAGCGGGACCGGCAGGATTCTGATAGGGCTCGTCACGGGCATGTCCTCGACTTAAAGACCGGCTGCCATGGCTTTGTCGATCAGCCAGTTCAGGTTCGGACCGCGGTCGCTGTTCACCTCCACCGGGCGGCCGGCGAAGCGGCTGTCCAGCGGCTCGTCAGGCTGGATCTGCACGCGGATGTCGGAGGACAGGTCAGCGCTTTTCAGGCTGGTGCTGCTGACGATCTTGCCGGTGCGGGTCTTGTCTTCGCCGGCGATCTGGAAGCTCACCGGGGTGCCCGGACGCACGTCGCCGAACTGGCGATAGGAGAAGCGCGCATCGACGGTGGCCTGGGTGTTGCGCGGCACCAGTTGGAAGATCACGTCGCCCTTGCTCGCGTACTGACCGTCGGCCACCAGTTGCTGGGCCACGGTGCAATCGCACGGCGAGGTCAGGGTGCCGGTCATTTGCTTGCCGAACAGTTCTTCAACCTTGGCCGGAGACAGTTGATCTTCTTCCAGGTGACCTTTGAGTACGTCGAGCATGCTGGTACTGAACGTTGCCAGTGGAGCGCCTTTGGCGGCGACGCCGTCGGACTTCACCAGGCTTTGTACGGTACCGTCGCGCGGCATGGTGATGTTCATCCCCGGCACGCTGACCAGACCGGCCTGCGCATGGCTGACGAAGTACATGCTGTACACCGATTTGAAAATGAAACCCGCCGCCACCAGGCCGACCGCGAAGATACCGGCGCTGAAGGTCACGGCTTTCAGGCGCCCGAACGGGGTCATGCCGGAGTCGCTGTCCTTGACTTTGCGCGCCTTGGTGAAGTTGTCGCGCTGCAGGGTCGCCAGCACTTCGCCGATGCTGACGATGTCGCCGGCCAGGTGCGAAGTGATCAGGTGGCGCAGGGTGGAAATGTCCTGCGGTTCAAGGTTCTGGAACTGGCAACCGGCGCGACCGGTCTGGCGGTCGAAGGAGCGCACTTGCAACTCCACGTCCATGGCCAGGCCGAGGTTGTCGATGACGAACTGCAGACGCGCCTTGTACACCTCGCCGACGGTCAGCGGCAGTTGTCCGGCGTTGAACGCCAGACCACCGGCGGACAGGTCGAGGACCCGCGCTTCAACCGGAGTCCGGTCGGGGCCGAAGAAACGCAGCTTGGCCGGGATTTTGACCCGGGCGTGCTGACGCTGGGCTTCGGATTCATGCACTACGTTGGCGTTGACGGCGGTATTCATGGGGGCGATTTCCTTGTTAATTCAATAGGGGCAGGTCAGACCATCATCAGCAGCACGGCGACGAAAATGCTGCCGGCGGAGAAGGTCATGGTCCGAGACGACCAGGTGTTGAACCAACGTTGAAAGCTGGCGAGATCACGGGTCAGGGAAGTGGGTTGGCGAGTCCAGGATTGTTGGTCGAGGCGGAAGAACACGTAGATCTTCACCAGCGCACCGACGATCTGGTTGTAATAGAGAATTGCCGGGTAAGCCGGGCCGATCCGGTGGCCTGAGCAGGACAGCAGCAGCGTCAGGATCAGACGGGTGATGCCGATCCACAGCAGGTAAACCAGGATGAACGCGGTGCCGTACTTGAAGCTGGCGATGATGGCCACGGTCAGGCCGAGCAGCGAGGTCCACATCGATACGCGCTGGTCGAACAGCACCACCGAGGTGAAGGCGCCGAGGCGTTTCACACCCAGGCCCAGCGCTCGCGAGTTCTGGCGCAGGTTGTTGCCGTACCAGCGGAACATCAGTTTGCGGCTGGCCTTGATGAAGCTCTTTTCCGGCGGGTGTTCAACGGTGTTGATCGCCGCGTCCGGCACGTAGAAGGTGTCGTAGCCCAGACGCATCAGGCTGAACCAGCTCGACTTGTCGTCGCCGGTCAAGAACTTGAAACGGCCCAGGCGCCAGTGTTGCAGCGAGTCACTTTCGACGTCGGCGATGAATTCCGGGTTGGTGACCACGGTGGCGCGGAACACCGACATGCGCCCGGTCATGGTCAGCACGCGTTTGGACAGGGCCATCGAGCACATGTTGATGTGGCGCTGGGCGAAACGCAGCTTGTGCCATTCGCTCATGATGTAGCCGCCGCGCACTTCGCAGAACTCGTTGGTGGTCAGGCCGCCGACGTTGCCGAACATCTGGAACCATGGCACGGTTTTGCGCACGACGCCTTCGCCGAGCACGGTGTCGCCATCGATCACGGCCACCACGGCGCGGTCGTCCGGCAAGTGACGGGAGATCGCGCGGAAACCATAAGCCAGGCCATCGCGTTTGCCGGTGCCGGGAATGCGTACGAAGTCGAGTTTCACCCGGTCTGGCGGATTCATCCGTGCCCACAGTGCCTTGACCAGCAGCTCATCGGACATTTCGACGATGGAGCAGACCACGGTGGTCGGCAGTTCGCAGTCGATGGCTTCGCGGATCACCGAGCTGTAGACCTGCGCGGTGGTCAACGCGTCGATGCGAAAACTGGTGACCATCAGAAACACATGGGACGGGTCCGCCGCTTTACCCAGCTTGCGAACCTTGCGGCGCAGGTGCGGGTAGACGATGTAGAGAAAAATCATGCCGCGCACAAAGTGCGTGGCACCCATCGAATAGCGCCAGATACCCACGGCGCCAATCAGGAAAATGAAGTCCTTCGACTCGGAGTCGAATGTGGACGTGGGCAGCATCAGGGCCAGGCCCATCAGCAGGCTCAGAAACAAAAGCCAGCCGGCGGATTGCAGAAAAAAATGTTTGAGCTTGGACATGACCGTCATCCGAAGGTGATGGGGGCTTCAAGCCGCCCGCCGATTCACGGCGTGCGGCCTGAAGCTCGAGGCTTGCTGCTGCGTTACCAGCAGATCCCTTCGGTGCGGCTACCGGCACTGGTGGCCTTGGACATGAAGCCCACCAGGTCGATCACCTGCTTGCCCTGCGGCGCTTCTTCGGCGAGGGCGCGGAACTTCTCGTCGCGGTTGCCGAGGATGATCACGTCGGAGTTGTCGATCACCGAATCGAAGTCCGAATTGAGCAGGGACGATACGTGCGGGATCTTCGACTCGATGTAGTCCTTGTTCGCGCCGTGGACACGGGCGTACTGGACGTTGCTGTCGTAGATGCTCAGGTCGTAACCCTTGCCGATCAGCATCTCGGCCAGTTCCACCAGCGGACTTTCGCGCAGGTCGTCGGTGCCGGCCTTGAAGCTCAGGCCGAGCAGGGCGACTTTGCGTTTGTCGTGGCTTTCAACGATGTCGAAGGCGTTCTGCACTTGCGATTCGTTGCTGCGCATCAGCGAGTTGAGCAGCGGCGCTTCGACGTCGAGGGAGCCGGCGCGGTAGGTCAGGGCGCGCACATCTTTCGGCAGGCACGAACCACCGAAGGCGAAGCCCGGGCGCATGTAGTACTGGGACAGGTTGAGGGTCTTGTCCTGGCAGACCACGTCCATCACTTCGCGGCCATCGACGCCCACCGCTTTGGCGATGTTGCCGATCTCGTTGGCGAAGGTCACTTTGGTGGCGTGCCAGACGTTGCAGGTGTACTTGATCATCTCGGCGACGGCGATGTCCTTGCGGATGATCGGTGCGTCGAGTTCTTCGTACAGCGACTGCAGAACGTCGCCCGACGCCTTGTCGAACTCGCCGATGACGGTCATCGGTGGCAGGTCGTAGTCAGCGATCGCGGTGGATTCACGCAGGAACTCAGGGTTCACGGCAACACCGAAATCAACGCCGGCTTTCTTGCCCGAGCAGTCTTCGAGAATCGGGATGACAACGTTTGCCACGGTGCCCGGCAGAACGGTGCTGCGCACGACGATGGTGTGACGGGTGGACTTTTCACGCAGGACAAAACCGATCTCGCGGCATACCGCTTCGATGTAGTTCAGTTCCAGGTCGCCGTTCTTCTTGCTCGGCGTACCGACGCAGATCATCGACAGGTCGGTGTCGCGAATCGCTTCGGCGAAGTTGGTCGTACCGCGCAGACGACCGGTCTGGATACCTTGTGCGAGCAACTCACCCAGGCCCGGTTCAACAATGGGAGATTTGCCAGCGTTGATCATGTCGATCTTGTCTTTGGCAACATCGACGCCCACCACGTCGTGGCCCCGAGCAGACAGGCAACCGGCACATACTGCGCCAACGTAACCCAAACCAAATATGCTGATGCGCATCGCAATTACCTCTGTATATATCAGGCCTTAGAGGGCCGGAGTTAATGGTGTTCAGCGTTCATTAGTGCACTCGAAAGTGCGGCATACAGGCGCCACAATGCCGTGTGCAGGCATACTAAGTTTCGAGTGTCTAAATAAGTGCACTCAAGATGTGCGTAACCAGGCCTTGTTATTATGACGTGCCCTGTTATGCAGCCGATCTTCTTTGGAGAAGACTCTTGTGCAATCGTCTTGCGCGCTCGATGTCAGGATTAAAGTCCCGTAAATCAAGCGGTTGGGTGCTCAGGCGAGCACGTTTATAAGGGCGCGGCCATGGCCTTTGTAGGGGATATTAATGGTGCGTATCTCCTGTCCATCGTCTGTTTTGAGACTAGTTAGTCATCTAGGCAAGTTGCTGTGACAACTTGGTTACATGGCTATCTGCTCCGCGTAAGTTATCTCGTACAAACTCGGCGAGAATCGTTACCGGTGGTATGAGCTATGCATTCGGACGAAGTTCCTGTCCGCTCATCGCGAAATCTGAAATTTCTTGAAATATTGTCAGAGATGGCACCAGTATCAATTTGATAGCAATTTCGTTTTCGACCTTTAATAACAGGCGAAAAATCACGTTAGATAGTTTTGTGCCACTACGGTGAAAAAATTTAGGTGCCACTACTGAAAAAAATGATCAGTGTCGAGTGAAACTAATCTTAGAAAAGACAGGGAGGTTTTTCTGGCGCCAGTAAAATGGCGAAATGTGGCGAGGGTTTTTTGACATCGTGCGAGCTGCACGACTCTTCATATAAAGAGTCGTGCATTAGGCATGCTTTATTCGGGGGCGTGATCGCGTAGAAAAACCAGATTATCCGGTTTCGATTGCTCGGCGCTGTAGCGATAACCCTGCACATCGAACTGTTTGAGCAGGGCCGGATCGTTGATTTTTTCCTGGATCACGAAGCGGCTCATCAGGCCCCGGGCTTTCTTGGCGTAGAAGCTGATGATCTTGTACTGGCCGTTTTTCAGGTCCTTGAATTCGGTGTTGATGATCCGCGCATTCAAGGCTGTACGTTTGACCGCCGAGAAGTATTCGTTGGACGCCAGGTTCAGCAGCACGTCGTCGCCCTGGTCGGCCAGCGCTTCATTCAGCCATTCGCTGATGCGCGTGCCCCAGAACGCGTACAGGTCCTTGCCTCGGGCGTTGGCCAGTTTGGTGCCCATTTCCAGGCGATACGGCTGCATCAGGTCGAGCGGGCGCAGCAGGCCGTAAAGGCCGGAGAGCATGCGCAGGTGCTGTTGCGCGTAGTCGAAATCGGCTTCGCTGAACGACTGGGCATCGAGCCCGGTGTAGACGTCGCCCTTGAAGGCCAGCAGTGCCTGTTTGGCGTTTTCCGGCGTGAACGCCGGTGTCCAGCTGCCGAAACGCGCGGCGTTGAGACCGCCGATCTTGTCGGACACGTGCATCAGTTCGCTGATCTGCGCCGGGCTCAGTTCGCGCAGTTGCTGGATCAGTTCCTGGGAATGGTCGAGGTATTGCGGCTGGGTGAAGCGCTGGGTCGCCGGCGGTGTTTCGTAATCGAGGGTCTTGGCGGGGGAAATCACCATCAGCATGAAGTCGTCTCCTTTAATCGTGGGGGCGATTCTAGGGGGTTGGGGCGGATGACTCCAGCTATCGCGTGCATAGGTGATCGGCGGTTTGCCAGCCGGATCGGCTATAGTGCGGCGCGGGTTTTGTTATGGAGACACCCTTTGCGCATTGTTCTTTTTTTCACCGCGTGGCTGTTGAGCGTCGGTGCCGTTGCGGCGCCGGGCGATATCGCGACGCTGGATCGCAGCACCTGGCCGGAAAAACTCGACAATCCGACCCTGTTCGACGTCGCCTCGCGGGCGGAAATCCTGATGTTCGCCCGCGGCCTGCTCGGCACCGAAGCGCCGGACGAAGCGGCGCTGGCCCAGCGTCTGGGGCTGCGCACGGTGAATCTGGACGCCATCAACAGCCTGCGCGAGCGCCTGTGGCAGCGTTTGCTCGCCAACTACAACTTTGCCCAACAAAGCTGCGATCAGGATGCCTCGTTCTGCTTCCTCGTCGAAGACCTGCCGACCCTGCGCGAGCAGGCTGCCAAATTCGTGGTCAGCGACGAAAGCTATTACACCAGGTGGGCCGAACCGAGCCGGATCTTCCACCTGCAATACCTTGATGAGCTGATGCGCAAGGCTGCGCTCTCGCCGCAGATCAGCAGCGAACTCGATCATTTCGGAGACTACGAGCGCAACGGCGACGACATGCACGATCGCTTGTTTCTGCTGAGTTTCGACAGCGCCGCCAACCTGCAACCGGACAACACCGACTGGCTCGCCGAGTACCTGCGCAAGTCGAACCTGAGCGGCACCTTTTTCATGCTGGGCAAGGATGTTCAGGCGCGGCTGGCCGATCGTTCCGTCAGCAGTCTGCAAGCGGCGTTTTCGCAGCAGTGCGTCGGCGTGCAGGGCTGGGAGTTCCGTTCCCACAGCCACTGGCAGGACTGGCAGGATTCGGTGCGGCGCAGTGCCGATCTGGTCCGCAACAAGCTGCCGGAAAACTACGTGCCGCTGTTCCGTCCGCCGGAAGGCCAACGACGCAGCGATGCCCGTAGTTTCTTCAACAGTCAGGGCCTGCAAGTGGCGCTGTGGGACATCGATGCCCAGGACGGCGCCGGCAAGCTCAAGGGCGCTCCGAGCGCGCAGCGGGTGCTGACCCTGATGCTGCTGTGGCGGCACGGGGTGATCAATTTCAACATGAAACAGGATGCAGTGAAGACCGCGTTGCCGTGGCTGATCACACAAACCGCGCAAAGCGGTATCGGCTGGGAAGACTGTCAGGACGCGTTTCGCTGAAAAACGGCAAGAGCCCGGAAACATTGGGCTTGGGGTGATTTTTTTGCGGAATTTGATGCAGGCGGACTTCCGACTCTAACGGGGGCAGGGCGGTCCGCCAAGGGCTTTTCGTCACTTTGCAAAATAAACTTCAAAAAAGCGTCAAAGTGCTTTTTTCTGTCACGGGTTTTGGAGTATTACGAAGTCAGACCGCCGAAACCTGCAACACAGGTGGCGTCTTCCAAGACCCATTTTGTGTGCGGTTCACCTGCTATCCCGACAAAAGCTGTGCAGGTGGATTCGGCAGTCACTTCGAGGCGCAGCACCGCCGAGGTATTGCGTCGAATGGCTCCCACAAAGGTGACCGAGTATGGATGATCACGGACGTAGCCCTTCCTCCAACCAGCCAATCCTTTATGTACTCGATACCAACGTACTGATTCACGATCCGAACGCCCTGCTGAATTTCGAAGAACACCATGTCGCGATCCCGATGACCGTGCTTGAAGAGCTGGACAAGCTCAAGAGCGGGCATCACAGCGTGGCCGCCGAGTGCCGTCAGGCGATCCGGCTGATCGACAAGACCCTGGGCGATGCCTCACCCGATGACGTCGAACAGGGCGTGCCGATCCAGCGCGGCAAGGGCGGCCCGAAGGGCTTGCTGTCGATTCTGATGAGCAAACAGGCCGAATCGAACCTGATTCTGCCCGAGCATCTGAACGACAACAAAATCATCAACCAGCTGATCGACCTGCACACCCGCGAACCGAGCAAACCGGTGGTGCTGGTCACCAAAGACATCAACATGCGCCTCAAGGCGCGCGCCTGCGGGATCGACGCCGAGGACTACAGCACCGACCAACTGGTCGACGACGTGTCCCTGCTGCCCAACGGCTATCACAACATGACCGGCTCTTTCTGGGACCGCGTGAGCAAGGTCGAAACCCGTCAGGACCACGGCCGCACCTGGCATCAGGTCCAACTGATCGACAACCTGCCCGCCGTGCACATCAACGAGTTCATCATTGATGAGCAGGGCTTCGTCGGCTGGATCAAGGAAATCGAAGAAGACAAGCTGCTGATCCTCGACCTGCACCAGGAACCGCTGTTGCATCAGGAAGCCTGGGGCCTCAAGCCACGGGACATCTATCAGAGCCTGGCGCTGTACGCGCTGCTGGATCCGGACATTCACCTGGTCAACCTGTCCGGCGCCGCCGGCTCGGGTAAAACCATTCTGGCGCTGGCCGCTGCGATCGAGCAGACCATGGTCAGCAAGCGTTATCGCCGCATCATCGCCACCCGCAGCGTGCAGGGCCTGGACCAGGAAATCGGCTTCCTGCCCGGCACTGAAGCGGAAAAAATGGAGCCTTGGCTGGGCGCCATCACCGACAACCTCGAAGCCTTGCACATGGATGACGAAAACACCCATGGCAGCGTCGACTACATCCTCAGCAAAGTGCCGTTGCAGTTCAAATCGCTCAACTACATTCGCGGTCGCAGCTTCCAGCAGAGCCTGATCCTGATCGACGAATGCCAGAACCTCACGCCGCACCAGATGAAAACCATCATCACCCGGGCCGGCGCCGGTTCCAAAGTGGTGTGCCTGGGCAACCTGGCACAGATCGACACCCCTTACCTGTCCGCGACCAGTTCCGGGCTGACCTACCTGACCGAACGCTTCAAGGATTTCCCCAACGGGGTGCACATCACCCTGCAAGGGGTGCCTCGCTCGATCCTGGCCGAATACGCCGAATCGCATCTGTAACCGTCAAACCGAACCGGGCGACTGCAAAGTCGCCCGGTTTTTTATGTGCGCAATTCTGACCCCCAGGTTTACAATCGACGCTCCTGATCAGGAGTAATCCCGTGCTGACTCATCTCGATTCCCAAGGTCGCGCCAACATGGTCGACGTCACCGAAAAAGCCGTGACGTTCCGTGAAGCGACGGCCCAAGCGCTGGTGCGCATGCTGCCCGACACCCTGCAGATGATCGTCAGCGGCGGCCATCCCAAGGGCGACGTGTTCGCCGTGGCGCGCATTGCCGGCATTCAGGCGGCGAAAAAAACCAGTGACCTGATTCCCCTGTGCCATCCGTTGATGCTGACCGGCGTCAAGGTCGAACTCAGCGCCGAAGGCGATGACACGGTACGCATCGTGGCTCGCTGCAAATTGTCCGGGCAGACCGGTGTCGAGATGGAAGCGCTGACCGCCGCCAGCGTCGCCGCGCTGACGATCTACGACATGTGCAAGGCCGTGGATCGCGGCATGACCATCGAAAGTGTGCGCCTGCTGGAGAAAGTCGGCGGCAAGAGCGGGCATTTCCAGGCGGAGCAGCCATGAACCTGACCGTGAAGTTTTTTGCCCGTTACCGTGAGGCGCTGGGCGTGGATTCGGTGAAGGTCGAGGGTGATTTCGCCACCGTCGATGATGTTCGTGCGTTGCTGGCGCAGCGTGAGGGCGCCGAGGTGCTGAGCGAACAGAACCTGATGTGCGCACGCAACGAAGACCTCTGCCAGCTCGACGAGCCGGTGGTGGACGGCGACGAAGTGGCGTTTTTTCCCACCGTGACCGGAGGCTGAGCCATGGGCATTCGGGTGCAGTCCGAACCGTTCGATCCTGGCGCTGAAGTCAACGCGATGCACGCGGCGAATGTCGGCGTCGGCGCGGTGGTGAGTTTTGTCGGCTACGTGCGCGACTTCAACGATGGCCTCGATGTCGCCGGGATGTTCCTCGAACACTATCCGGGCATGACCGAAAAGGCCCTCGGCAAGATCGCCTTGGAGGCCGAGCAGCGCTGGCCGCTGTTGAAGCTGGAAGTGCTGCACCGCATCGGCGCGCTGGAACCGGGTGAACCGATCGTGTTTGTCGCCGCCGCCAGTGCCCACCGCCAGGCGGCGTTCGACGCCTGCGCCTTCGTCATGGATTACCTGAAAACCCGCGCGCCGTTCTGGAAGAAAGAGAACACCAGCGACGGCCCGCGCTGGGTCGAAGGCCGTGACAGCGATCATGCGGCGGCGGATCGCTGGAAGCAGTAATTCCTCCCCCCGATCAATCTCCCCTCGACTCCCGACCATCGGCTGACGCCGATGGTGTTTGTTCAATTGACGGCTTGTACGTAAAAGTCCAGTATGGATTTACAAGTACAAAAAAGGCCTGTTCCCGTTTCAGCTTTTTCTTCTGTCTTGCCAAACCAACAACAACCCGCGAGAGAACGAACATGAAGAAATTCCCCCTCATTACCGGTCTGGCGCTGAGCCTGTTGGCGTGCAGCAGCGCGTTCGCCGCCGAGAAAACCCTGCGTATCGGTATCGAAGCGGCGTATCCGCCCTTCGCCTCGAAAACCGACAAGGGTGAAATCGTCGGTTTTGACTACGACATCGGCAATGCCCTGTGCGCGCAAATGCAGGTCAAGTGCGTGTGGGTCGAGGGTGAGTTCGACGGTCTGATTCCTTCCCTGAAAGTGAAGAAAATCGACATGGCGCTGTCGTCCATGACCATCAATGAAGACCGCAAGAAGTCGGTGGACTTCACCCACAAGTACTATTTCACCTCGTCGCGGCTGGTGATGAAGGAGGGCGCGAGCGTCGATGACCAGTACGCCAGCCTCAAGGGCAAAACCGTCGGCGTGCAGCGTGCGACCACCACCGACCGTTACGCCACCGAGGTGTTCGAGCCCAAGGGCATCAACGTCAAGCGTTACGGCAACAACGAAGAAATCTACATGGACCTGGCGGCCGGGCGTCTCGATGCGATCTTCGCCGACACCATCCCGTTGACCGACTTCCTGTCGATGCCGCGCGGCAAGGGTTACGCGTTTGTCGGGCCTGAGCTGAAGGATCCGAAGTACGTGGGCGAGGGCGCGGGGATTGCGGTGCGCAAGGGCAACACAGAACTGGTCAGCCAGTTGAACACTGCCATCGACGGTATTCGCGCCAGTGGCGAGTACCAGAAGATTTCCGAGAAGTACTTCAAGTCCGATATCTACGGCGACTGAATCTGAAAACCGTGCAGCCTTCGCAGGCTGCACGGTTTCAGCCCTTCAATTCCTTCAAATGCTTGTACACCGTGGCCCGCCCCATGTTCAGTACATTGGCCACATAGTTCGAGGCGCTCTTGCCCTTGAACGCCCCCTCGGCGTGCAGCGCCAATACCAGTTCGCGTTTGTGATCGCGGGTCAGCAGGTTCAGGCTCAGTTGCCGCTCGCGTAGCCAGGCGTGCAGGAAAGTGTTGATGCGCTCCTGCCAGTCATCGCGAAACAGCGAGTCCGGTTGCGGGATCAGTTTGCTCGGCGAGAGGAACAGGTCTAGCGCAGCCTTGGCATTCTCGAACAGCGAAATATTCAGGTTGATGCACAGCACCGCCAGCGGATGACCTTCGCTGTCGCGCAGCACGGTGCTCAGGCTGCGAATCTTCTGACCGTCCCAATTGAGCTTTTCGTACGGGCCGATGTTCCGTTCGCTGACGTCGTCGCTGAGCATGTCTTCCAGCGATGATTCATCGCCGATCACCCGTTTCGACAGGTTATTGGCGATGTAGTCGACCTTCTGCGTGCGCAGGTCGTGCAGCACCACTTCGGCGTGGGGAAAGAACAGCGTAGCGATGGCATCGGCGATGGCGTGGTAGTTATCCAGCGCGGCGTCATGCAACTCGGGCGTGTGTTCGGGGGCGGTCATAACTGTGTAGCTCCAGGCAACGTCAACGCCCCCGTGATCCAGGGGCGTTGCGAGTGTGCCGCAATCCGTCGGGCGCGTCATCCGGGTGGACGGTCAGGCCAGGCGGGCAGGGGCGAGCATGGCGGCTGTCAGGCCGAACTGCTTGAGATGGTCGGGCAGCGATTCGCCACGCACCAACGCCGCGCTGGCCATGCCCATGGCCGGTGAGGTCTGGATACCGTAACCGCCCTGGGCCGCGACCCAGAACAGCCCCGGCACCTGCGGATCGAACCCGGACAGCAAATCACCGTCGGCGACGAAACTGCGCAGCCCGGCCCAGGTGCGGGTCGGGCGGCGGATGGTCACGGTCGTCGCTTCCTCGATCTGGTAAATGCCCATGGCGATGTCCAGTTCTTCCGGCTGCACGTCGTGGGGCTCCACCGGGTCGGCGTTGGCCGGGGAGCCGAGGAACATCCCGGCGTCGGGCTTCATGTAGAAGGATTCGTCGAGGCTGACCAGCATCGGCCAGTGATGAATGTCCACGCCTTCCGGGCCGGCGAAGATGAACGCCGCGCGGCGTTTCGGTTGCAGGCCCAGCGGCTTGGCGCCGGCGAGGGCACCGATCTTGTCGGCCCAGGCGCCTGCTGCGTTGATCACGATGTGCGCGCTGAAGGTCTGGCCGTTGGTCTGCACGTGCCAGATGCCGTCGGCGTCCCGGCTCAGTCCGAGCACTTCGCAATCGGTCTGCACCTGGCCGTTGTTGCGACGGATGCCGCGCAGATAACCCTGATGCAGGGCGTCGGTGTCGATGTCGCTGGCGGTCGGGTCGTAGATCGCGCCATGGACTTTTTCCCGGCGCAGGATCGGCAGCCGCGCGCAGGCTTCATCCGCGCTGAGAAGCTGCATTTCCGGCACCGTGGCTTTGGCGCTGAGGTACTGATTGTTCAGCTCGGCGGCGTCACCCGTGAAGTCGACAGTCATTTCTCCGCGTGGAGTCAGCAGCGGGTGTTCGCAGAAGCCGCTGGGCGGATGGTCGAAGAATTCACGGCTGGCCTGGGTCAGCGCCCGAACCTGCGGAGTGCCGTATGCGGCGGTGAACAGCGCAGCCGAACGCCCGGTCGAGTGATAAGCCGGGTGCGACTCGCGCTCCAGCACCACGACCTTGCCGTGCTGCGACAGCCAGAAACCGGTGGACGCGCCGGCAATCCCGCCGCCGATGATGATGAAATCTGCATGACTCATGAAAATCTCCGGTGTCAGCGCTGCAATTGGTATACGGCGTTGGCCAGGGCGATGTCTTCCAGGCCCAGACCGATGGAGCGGAAAAACACGTGGCGGTGGTAATCGGGGCGCTGCACTTTTGCGCTGAGCAGATCTGCCAGGTCACCGAGGATCGCGCTGCTGTCCCAGCCATGCTGTTCGCCGGCAATCAGCATCTCGCCGGCCGAGCCCGGGGTGGTCAGACGATAGTCGCAGAACACCTGCATGTCGTTGAGGCTCTGTGGCGGCACTTCATGGGCGCGCGGTGCGTTGGTGCTGATCGAGGTGATCAGCGCCGGTTTGCTCAAGTTTGCCGGGTCGATCACAGGCCCTGCGGACGAGGTGCAGAGCATGATCACGTCGGCCTCGGCGATGGCGGCTTCACGGCTGTCGGCAATGGTCACACGTGGATCGAGGGCTTGCAGTTGGCGGATGGTTGCCGGGTCTTCGCTCAAGGTAGGCGAGTACACGCTGATGCTCTGCCAGTCGCGCAACATCTTGACGTAATGCAGGTGCGCCTGGGCGACCTTGCCGCTGCCGATGATTGCCAGACGCGTGGCGTTCAACGGGGCGAGGGCATCGACCGCCACGGCCGTGGTCGCAGCGGTACGGGCAGTGGTCAGTTCGCCGGCATCACAGAGCAGCAGCGGCTGGCCGGTCTGCATCGACATCAGCAGCGTCCACGCCGTCACCAGCGGGCCTTGTTCGCGAACGATGTACGGCGAAGTCTTGACCCCGTACACGCCGTCTTGTGCCAATACGCCCAGATAGTTGATGAAATCCCCGGCACCCTGGGGGAATTCCACCAGTTGCTGTGCTGGTTGCACCGCGTCTCCGGCCGCCAGATCACGGAACAGCTTGCGCAGGATCTGCGGCACATCGATTCGGGCCAGCAGCTCGCGGGCCTGGGTTTGGTCGATCACGTAAGGCGTACTGGACATGCCGGACTCCGAAGACTGTTTATAAACTAATTTGTCTATTATGGACTTTTAGTATTATTGAACAATATCCGGGCGAAAAAAAAGCGCAGTCCGTTGCCGGCTGCGCTTCTAGTTTTGGCGGCGCTTACTGTGGACGCTTGCGCTCAACCGCCCGCAATAGATGCGTCGGCGGTGTTTCACAGCTGATCTTGCGACCGAGTTTTTCTTCGATGGACGGCAACTGATAGGAGTCGTCCTCACCGGCGAAGCTGATCGACACACCGTCGGCGCCAGCGCGACCGGTACGGCCGATGCGGTGCACGTAGTCGTCCGGGACTTCCGGCAGAGTGAAGTTGATCACGTGGCTGATGCCGTCGATGTGGATACCGCGACCGGCCACGTCGGTGGCGACCAGCACCCGGATCTTGCCTTCGCGGAAGCCTTCCAGCGTCTTGATCCGCTTGTGCTGCGGCACGTCGCCGGACAGCTGCGCGGCGTTGATGCCATCACGCACCAGGCGTTCTTCGATACGACGCACTTCGTCCTTGCGGTTGGCGAACACGATCACACGCTCCCAACCGTTGTCGTTGACCAGGTTGAAGAGCAGTTTGTATTTGTCGGCACCGGCCACCGCGTAGATGTGCTGCTCGACGTTTTCGTTGGCCACGTTGGTGACCTCGATTTCGACGATCGCAGGATCAGTGGTCCACTGCTTGGCGAGGTTCATCACGTCATCGGTGAAGGTCGCGGAGAACAGCAGGGTCTGGCGTTCGCTTTTCGGCGGGGTCTGGCGAATGATCTGCCGGACCTGCGGGATGAAGCCCATGTCGAGCATGCGGTCGGCTTCGTCCAGCACCATCACTTCGACCATGTCCAGGTGCACGTCGCCGCGCTGGTTGAAGTCAAGCAGGCGGCCCGGGGTCGCGACGAGGATGTCGCAATGGCGCGCTTCGAGGTGCTTGAGCTGCTTGTCGAAGTCCATCCCGCCGACGAAGGTCATGACATTGAGACCGGTGTACTTGGTCAGGTCGGCGGCGTCCTTGGCGATCTGCACCACCAGCTCGCGGGTCGGCGCGATGATCAGCGCCCGTGGTTCGCCCATGTAGCGCTCTTTCGGCGGCGGGGTCTGCAGCAGCTGGGTGATGATCGAGATCAGGAACGCGGCGGTCTTGCCGGTGCCGGTCTGTGCGCGGCCGATGGCGTCTTTGCCGGCGAGGGTATAACCCAGCACCTGGGCCTGGATCGGTGTGCAATACGGGAAACCCAGGTCGTGGATGGCGTGCATCAGTTCCGGGGCGAGTTTGAAATCGTGGAAGCGGGTCTTGCCTTCCTGGGGCTCGACGACGAAGTCTTCGAGTTTCCAGGGAATCACCGGCGCCTTGGGCTTGGGTTCGCGACGTGGTCTGGCCGGTTTCGGTGTTTCGCTGCGGGCCGGCTCGGTGGCGGGCGCGGCAGCTGGAGCGGGTTTCGGTTCTTGCTTTGGGGGCGTGGCGGGCGTCTGGCGGTCGGCCTTGCTGGCATCGTTGCGATGACCGGCGGCGTGCGACGGCGCAGTGGGGACTGGCGCGAGCTGCTCAGCCTCGCTTTTACCGAACATTTTCTTGAGTGCTTTGAGCACGGTCATCTCATCAATTGGTTAAGGAATGTACGCCGGCCAGTGTAATGCAAGAAACGGGCGCGGCGTAGTGGGATGATCAAAGGGCGACCCCTGTCGCAATTGTCAGCGCAGGCGTTCGCTCAACCATGTGCCGATGTCGCGAATTTCTTCGGGTAACACTTCGTGCTCCATTGGGTATTCCTGCCATGTCACGGTGACACCATGGGCCTTGAGATACTCATAAGCCGTGCGTCCCATCGAGTTCTGCACCACGTTGTCGAACTGGCCGTGCAGCGCCAGCACCGGAATCCGCTGCTGGCTGGCGGACAACTCCAGTTCATCACTGAAGGTCGGCGCGTATGTCGATAGTGCCAGTACCCCACCCAATGGCCCTTGCCACTTCAGGAATGCGGTGTGATAGACCACGGCGCCGCCCTGGGAAAAACCGGCGAGGAAAATCCGCGAGGCGTCTATTCCGCTGCTTCGCTGTTCTTCGATCAATTCGATGATGCGATCGGCAGACGCTTCCAGCTCATCGCGGTCGATCGCCCGGGCCGGGCTCATCGCCTTGATGTCGTACCAGCTCGGCATGGCATATCCGCCATTTATCGTCACCGGACGGGTCGGCGCCTGGGGCAGGACGAAACGCGTGCTCAGCAGGCTTTCCTGAAGCGCTTCGGCCACCGCCAGAAAGTCGTAGCGGTCGGCGCCGAGGCCGTGCAGCCAGATCACGCAGGCGTCTGCGGGCTTAACAGGCTGAAGAATCAAGGGCTCGGTCATGGCTGCTCCAATTGTGTGCGGGCGCTCTCATTGAGTGCGTGATTTGCGTGCGCGCCCGGTTGATCCGTTAAGAAGATGTCGCAAGGCTGCAAGTTTTGCTATTGACGTGTCACTCAATCGCTTCAGCAGCCGGTGTGGTACGGGCTTTGCTATGAGGTAGTCGTGCAATCGATCTCGCGCCTGGCGGTAACACTATCAGTGAACGCCTGGCGACGGGATAGCAAAGAATCCGGTGATGGATGTTCGCCAATGGCCGCAACGGGCTTAGCGAACGTGAAAGGGCTACCGCCCGTTCGGCCGACTGGTGAGAAGTGAGTTGTCCATGATGTGGATTGTCTCCTACTAGACTCATAGCGAAGGTCCTGCGTCGGTTGACCCCAAAAAAAGCCAACACGGGTCAACAACGCCTCAAAAGGGTGCGACTGGACTCAAGCTCCGACACAACAAGAGCAAAACTGGAGGTTTGAATGAAGATGTTGAAATCCACGCTGGCGATCGTGACTGCTGCTGCAGTACTGGGTGTCAGCGGGTTCGCTCAGGCGGGTGCAACCCTGGATGCAGTGAAGAAGAAAGGATTCGTGCAGTGCGGCGTCAGCGATGGCTTGCCAGGCTTCTCGGTTCCGGATTCCACCGGCAAGATCGTGGGTATCGATGCTGACGTCTGCCGCGCCGTGGCCGCTGCCGTGTTCGGCGATGCGACCAAGGTCAAGTTCAGTCAGTTGAACGCCAAGGAGCGTTTCACCGCGCTGCAGTCGGGCGAGATCGACATTCTGTCGCGCAACACCACCATGACCAGCTCCCGTGACGCGGGCATGGGCCTGAAATTCCCGGGCTTCATTACCTACTACGACGGCATCGGCTTCCTGGTAAACAACAAGCTGGGCGTGAAGAGTGCCAAAGAGCTGGACGGTGCAACCATCTGCATCCAGGCCGGTACCACCACCGAGCTGAACGTTTCCGACTACTTCCGCGGCAACGGTCTGAAATACACCCCGATCACTTTCGACACCTCCGATGAAAGCGCCAAGTCGCTGGAATCCGGTCGTTGCGACGTGCTGACCTCCGACAAGTCCCAGCTGTTCGCCCAGCGCAGCAAGCTGGCTTCGCCGAAGGACTACGTGGTTCTGCCGGAAACCATTTCCAAGGAACCCCTGGGCCCGGTCGTGCGTAACGGCGACGACGAGTGGCTGGCCATCGTGCGTTGGGTTGGCTACGCGCTGCTGAACACCGAAGAAGCCGGCATCTCTTCGAAGAACGTCGAAGCTGAAGCCAAATCCACCAAGAACCCGGATGTCGCTCGTATGCTCGGCGCAGACGGCGAATACGGCAAAGACCTGAAACTGCCGAAGGACTGGGTCGTACAGATCGTCAAGCAAGTCGGCAACTACGGCGAAATCTTCGAGAAAAACCTCGGCAAGAGCACTCCGCTGGAAATCGACCGCGGCCTGAACGCGCTGTGGAACAACGGCGGCATTCAATACGCACCACCAGTGCGCTGATGGTTCTGTCACCCGGCAGGCCAACTGCCGGGTGACGTTCTGTTCCATTATTTCCGGGGCACTTCATGCAAAATTCAATCGGCGCACCAAAGCAGAGGCTCAGCCTCAGCGATCCACGAGTGCGTGCGTGGGTATTTCAGATCATCACCATCGTGGCGGTGGTCTCCCTGGGCTGGTATCTGTTCGATAACACCCAGACCAACCTGCAACACCGGGGTATCACTTCGGGGTTCGACTTTCTCGAGCGCAGTGCCGGGTTCGGCATCGCTCAACACCTGATCTCCTACACCGAAGCGGACAGTTATGCCCGGGTGTTTGTCATCGGCCTGCTCAACACGCTGCTGGTGACGTTCATCGGTGTGATCCTGGCCACGATCCTCGGCTTCATCGTCGGCGTGGCACGTCTGTCGAAGAACTGGATCATTGCCAAACTGGCAACGGTGTACGTGGAGGTTTTCCGTAACATCCCGCCACTGCTGCAGATTCTTTTCTGGTACTTCGCGGTGTTCCTGACCATGCCGGGGCCGCGCAACAGCCACAACTTCGGCGATACCTTCTTCGTCAGCAGCCGTGGCCTGAACATGCCGGCCGCGCAAATGGCCGACGGCTTCTGGGCGTTTGTGGTCAGCATCGTGGTGGCCATCGTCGCCATCGTGCTGATGAGCCGCTGGGCCAACAAGCGCTTTGAAGCCACCGGCGAGCCATTCCACAAGTTCTGGGCAGGCCTGGCGCTGTTCCTGGTGATCCCGGCGCTGTGCGCGCTGATCTTCGGTGCACCTGTGCACTGGGAAATGCCGAAGCTGCAAGGCTTCAACTTCGTCGGTGGCTGGGTGCTGATTCCGGAACTGCTGGCCTTGACCCTGGCGTTGACGGTGTACACCGCAGCGTTCATCGCCGAGATCGTGCGTTCGGGCATCAAGTCGGTCAGCCATGGCCAGACCGAGGCGGCGCATTCGCTCGGCCTGCGCAACGGCCCGACCCTGCGCAAGGTGATCATTCCGCAAGCGCTGCGGGTCATCATCCCGCCGCTGACCAGCCAATACCTGAACCTGGCGAAGAACTCCTCGCTGGCGGCCGGTATCGGTTATCCGGAGATGGTTTCGCTGTTCGCCGGCACCGTGCTGAACCAGACCGGTCAGGCGATCGAAGTCATTGCCATCACCATGAGCGTGTACCTGGCGATCAGTATCAGCATTTCCCTGCTGATGAACTGGTACAACAAGCGCATCGCGCTGATCGAGCGGTAAGGAATAGCGCATGAGTACTCATACTTTCAAACCCGACATGCCACCGCCGGCCAAGGTCTTCGGCCCGATGGCGTGGATCCGCGCGAACATGTTCTCCAGCTGGCTCAACACCCTGCTGACCCTGTTCGCGTTCTACCTGATCTATCTGGTGATTCCGCCGATCCTCAGCTGGGCGATCATCGATGCCAACTGGGTCGGCACCACCCGTGCCGACTGCACCAAGGAAGGCGCCTGCTGGGTCTTCATCCAGCAGCGTTTCGGCCAGTTCATGTACGGCTACTACCCGCCGGAACTGCGCTGGCGCGTGGACCTGACCGTGTGGCTGGCGGTCATCGGCGTGGCGCCACTGTTCATCAAGCGCGTGGCGCACAAGGCGGTGTACGGCCTGAGCTTCCTGGTGGTCTACCCGATTGTTGCCTGGTGCCTGCTGCATGGCGGCGTCTTCGGCCTCGACACCGTGGCGACCAGCCAGTGGGGCGGTCTGATGCTGACCCTTGTGATCGCCACTGTCGGCATCGCCGGTGCGTTGCCGCTGGGGATTGTCCTGGCGCTGGGCCGGCGTTCGAACATGCCGGCGATTCGTGTGGTCTGCGTGACCTTCATCGAGTTCTGGCGCGGCGTGCCGTTGATCACGGTGCTGTTCATGTCCTCGGTGATGCTGCCGCTGTTCCTGCCCGAAGGCATGAACTTCGACAAGCTGCTGCGGGCGCTGATCGGCGTGATCCTGTTCCAGTCGGCGTACGTCGCCGAGGTGGTGCGCGGCGGTCTGCAAGCGATCCCCAAAGGCCAGTACGAAGCCGCGGCCGCGATGGGCCTCGGTTACTGGCGCGCCATGGGCCTGGTGATTCTGCCGCAAGCCCTGAAGCTGGTGATTCCCGGCATCGTCAACACCTTCATCGCGCTGTTCAAGGACACCAGCCTGGTGATCATCATCGGCCTCTTTGACCTGCTCAACAGCGTCAAGCAAGCCGCTGCCGATCCAAAATGGCTGGGCATGGCCACCGAAGGCTACGTGTTCGCCGCCCTGGTGTTCTGGATTTTCTGTTTTGGTATGTCGCGCTATTCCATGCACCTGGAACGCAAGCTCGACACTGGCCACAAGCGTTAGGAGTTTTTTCGATGAGCGAAGCAATCAAAAAGCCAGTGGGCCCTGAAGGCATCATTCAGATGCAGGGCGTGAACAAGTGGTACGGCCAGTTCCACGTGCTGAAAGACATCAACCTCAACGTGCGTCAGGGTGAGCGTATCGTGCTGTGCGGCCCGTCGGGTTCCGGCAAATCCACCACCATCCGCTGCCTCAACCGTCTGGAAGAGCACCAGCAGGGCCGCATCGTGGTCGATGGCGTGGAGCTGACCAACGACCTCAAGCAGATCGAAGCGATCCGCCGTGAAGTCGGCATGGTGTTCCAGCACTTCAACCTGTTCCCGCACCTGACCATCCTGCAGAACTGCACCCTGGCGCCGATGTGGGTGCGCAAGATGCCCAAACGCAAGGCCGAGGAAATCGCCATGCATTACCTGGAACGCGTACGCATTCCGGAGCAGGCGCACAAGTACCCGGGGCAACTGTCCGGCGGTCAGCAGCAGCGTGTGGCGATCGCCCGCGCACTGTGCATGAAACCGAAAATCATGCTGTTCGACGAACCGACCTCGGCACTCGACCCGGAGATGGTGAAAGAGGTGCTCGACACCATGATCGGCCTGGCCGAAGACGGCATGACCATGCTCTGCGTGACCCACGAAATGGGCTTCGCCCGCACCGTGGCCAACCGCGTGATCTTCATGGACAAGGGCGAAATCGTCGAGCAGGCGACACCGAACGACTTCTTCGACAATCCTCAGAATGATCGTACGAAGCTGTTCCTGAGTCAGATCCTGCATTGAGATCTGATGAGTAAAAACAACCCGGCCTTGTGCCGGGTTTGTTTTTTGTGGGTCAGGAGGCGGTGAGGGCTTCTTGTTCTTTGTGCTCGGTGAACTTGAAAGCCCCCCTCAAATCAGCCCCTTCGGCCAGGTTTCTCGCATCGGCAAGCAAGTGTGGATAGCGATCCAGCAGACGCATAAGTAGCATCAATGCTTTCGGCGGAAGTACCTCGCCGCGTTCGTATCGTGAAAATGCGTTGTGCCCGCCTCCTGAAAGCAATTGCACCGTTTCCTTTTGCGTCAGATGCAGTTTGCGGCGGATCCTTTTCATTTCGTTACCTATCATTTTTCTACAGGCGAGAACGAGTTCATCGCATGCATCCGAATAGCGCTGCCCGCACTCGTCATCCAATTCGACCTCGCCGCACTTCTGGCACTCCCAGCCCGACAAGTCGTCGATGCGACGCTCCATTCCCTTGGCGCTCAAGGTTTCGCCTCGACCTTTGAAATGCACCATGCCTTCCGGGGCGCCGCAACTGAAACACTGCTGCGTGTTCATGAATTGTTCTCCTTGAAGGAGATCACGGGTGGGCGCCTGTCGTAGTGATAGGACACCTTGATGTAAATCTCCAAACCATGTGATTGGATGTGATAGACGTCTTGCCAGATACGATGGTCGTCATAAGTCGTCATCGATTTGTACAGCATGCCGCGCTGCAGTCTGAGAACGATTTCCTGCATTTCTGCGAGACTCAGTTCGAGTGCAGTCCCAGTCTTTCTCGCCGTGTGCGTGAATGCCTTCCAACCGAGTCGCCTGACATCCGCCTTGATCACCGCCAAGTCGTAATGGGGTGTGTTCTTTTCCATAAGAAACCAAAACCCTGTCCCTGAAATTACCCTTAAAGGGTAATTTTGACCAATCGAAAATCCCGCTCCATTTGCCTCTCTCTGACCCTAGGTGGTTGCTGTCCTACGAGGAGCTGACTAACATGTCAGAAAATTCATCCCATGATTGGATGAAGGGGCGAATCCTATGTCAGACATTTCTCCACTCATTAAGCGATCCCTGGTCGACCAAGCCCTGGATCAGTTGCGCCAGCGCATTACCGACGGCACGTGGCAAGTCGGTCAGCGATTGCCGACCGAGTCCGAGCTGTGCGCCGAACTGGGCATCAGCCGCAACACCGTTCGCGAGGCGATGCGGGTGCTGGCGTTTTCCGGGTTGATCGAGATCCGTCAAGGTGACGGCAGTTACCTGCGGGCGGTGGTCGATCCGATGGACACGCTCAAGGCGCTGTCCAAATGCTCGCTGGACCAGGCCCGGGAGACCCGGCACATCCTTGAAGTCGAGGCCATTGGCCTGGCGGCCTTGCGTCGTACCGATGAAGACCTCGTCGCGTTGCGCGAGGCGCTGGGTGTTGCCGGCAGCCACTACCACGGCGACCTCGACAGTTACATCCGCTGCGATCTGGTGTTCCACCGCCGTCTGGTGGACGCCGCGCACAACCCCACCCTCAGCGAGCTGTATCGCTATTTTTCCAGCATCGTCGGCGCGCAATTGCGCCAGACCCTGAACATCGTCCCCCGTCGACAGGAAGTCTTCGATTTGCACGTCGCCTTGCTTGAGGCTGTCGAGCAGCGCGATCCGGAGCGGGCCAAAGCCCTGTCGAGGCAGTTGATCAATGAACCTTGAAACCGAGAAAACCATGTCCCGCCCAGAAGTTTCCCCAGCACCCGTTCGCAAGGCCGAGCTCGAAGAGTTGTTGATCGACGCCGAAGCCGATGACGAGCAGGTGCAGCAAAGCCATCCGCTGGTGCGGCGTCCGTGGCTGTTGCTGTTGGGGCTGATCCTGGTGGCGTTGAACCTGCGTCCGGCGCTGTCGAGCATGGCGCCGTTGCTCGGTGAAGTGTCGAAAAGTCTCGGTTTGTCCGCTGCTCAAGCGGGGTTGCTGACGACGTTGCCAGTGCTCTGCCTTGGGTTGTTCGCACCTCTGGCCCCATTGCTCGCACGGCGTTTCGGTGCCGAACGGGTGGTACTGGGGATTCTTCTGACACTGGCCGGCGGCATCATCCTGCGCAGCAGTTTCGGTGAGATCGGTCTGTTCGCCGGCAGCGTGCTGGGTGGCGCGAGCATCGGCATCATCGGCGTGTTGCTGCCGGGCATCGTCAAACGCGACTTCGCCAAACACGCCGGCACCATGACCGGCGTCTACACCATGGCCCTGTGCCTGGGCGCGGCAATGGCGGCAGGATCGACCGTGCCATTGAGCGAACACTTTGACCACAGCTGGGCCATGGGCCTGGGTTTCTGGGTGATTCCGGCGCTGGTGGCGGCAGTGTTCTGGCTCCCGCAAATCGGCCAGAAGCATGGTGCACACAACGTTGCCTACCGGGTGCGCGGTTTGCTGCGGGATCCGCTGGCCTGGCAAGTGACCTTGTACATGGGCCTGCAATCGTCGCTGGCCTACATCGTGTTCGGCTGGCTGCCGTCGATCCTTATCGGTCGCGGGCTGACGCCGACCCAGGCCGGGCTGGTGCTGTCCGGATCGGTGATCATCCAGCTCGCCAGCTCCCTGGCGGCACCGTGGCTGGCCACACGTGGCAAAGATCAGCGGCTGGCGATCGTGGTGGTGATGGCGTTGACCCTGGGCGGCCTGTTCGGTTGCCTCTTCGCGCCGATCGAAGGCCTGTGGGGCTGGGCGATCCTGCTGGGCCTGGGGCAGGGCGGCACGTTCAGCCTGGCGCTGACCCTGATCGTGCTTCGCTCGCGGGATTCCCATGTCGCGGCCAACCTGTCGAGCATGTCCCAGGGCTTTGGCTACACCCTCGCGTCGATGGGGCCGTTCGCGGTCGGCGTAGTGCATGACTGGACCGGTGGCTGGAACGCCGTAGGCTGGATTTTCGGCATCATTGGTGCGGGTGCAATCCTCGCTGGCCTCGGTGCCGGACGTGCGCTGTACGTGCAGGTGGTCAGCGAAAAGGTCTGATGCGCACATACTGTCGGTATTCGAAATGCGAATGCCGATAGTGTTTCAGGCGTTTGCGGATTATCGTGCTGGCAATCTGTACCTTTCCTGGAGATTGCCCATGAGTGAAGAAGCCCACAGCGCCCTGATCACCCGTTTCTACCAGGCCTTCCAGCGCCTCGACGCCGAGGCCATGGCCGCCTGCTACACCGACGACGTGGTGTTCAGCGATCCGGCCTTCGGCGAGCTGCGCGGTCGTGATGCCGGCGACATGTGGCGCATGCTCACCACTCGCGCCAAGGACTTCTCCCTGACCTTCAACAACGTCCGCGCCGACGAGCGCAGCGGCGGCGCCCACTGGGTGGCGACCTACCTGTTCAGCCAGACCGGCAATGTCGTGATCAACGACATCCAGGCGCGCTTCGTCTTCCGTGACGGCAAGATCTGTGAACACCACGACCACTTCGACCTGTGGCGCTGGTCGCGTCAGGCGCTGGGTTTCAAGGGGGTGTTGTTGGGCTGGACGCCTCTGGTGCGCAACGCTGTCCGTGCTCAGGCGCTGAAAGGGCTGAAGGCATTTCAGGCGAGTCGCTGATAAGATCGCCACCTGTTTTTCTTACGCCTGAATTGTCCCGTGAACAGCCTCAGCGAAAATCCTCTCGATGCCGACGTTCCAGTGAGCAAATCCTGGTTCGTCTACCTCGTACGCGCCGCCAACGGTTCGCTGTACTGCGGGATCAGCGATGATCCCGTGCGCCGTTTCGCCAAGCACCAGAGCGGCAAGGGCGCACGGTTCTTTCTTTCAAGCCCGGCGATGGCGCTGGTCTACACCGAGCGTTGCCGCGACAAGGGTGATGCTTTGCGTCAGGAGCGGTTGATCAAGAAGCTCAGGAAGAGTGCGAAGGAGTGTCTGGTGGCGTCTTATCGGCCTGATTGAGCAGGTGCAAACGGTAAAATCACTGGATGTCGAAGCACTGCCTCGGGCACACAACAGGCGAAAAAAAACCGCCTTTGCGGAGCGGTTTTTTCTGTAAACGCCGGTTTGCGGCCGGGTTTACTGCATCTCAATGGACACACTAGCGTGTATTCCGAAGGCGTACGTGGTCCGGTAAGCACGCTGGAGGTTTGGCCCCCAACCGGAGGCCAAAATGTATGAAGCTTTTGCTACGTACTCTGAGCCTCGTATGGAGGTCGTTCAAAGCGTTTCGCTTTTACGAGTTCCTGCGAGATCACTTCGATGACCTGATGTAGGTTCATTGAAGTGGGAAGCCGTCTCGGCCTTGGCTGAGGCGGTTTTTTAGTGCCTTATCAACCTGACTGATCAGTTCCCATCAGCCGGATCCGTAGGCTGCGAACGAATTGCGCGCTAAGCTGCTGGCTCACTTTCTGTGCGGCGGAGCCGAGCATGTCCGAGTTGATTCTGCATCATTACCCGACCTCTCCATTTGCCGAAAAGGCCCGGCTGCTGTTGGGTTTCAAGGGCTTGTCCTGGCGCTCGGTGCACATTTCGCCGGTGATGCCGAAGCCGGATCTGACCGCCCTGACAGGCGGCTACCGCAAGACCCCGGTGCTACAGATCGGCGCTGATATCTATTGCGACACCGCGCTGATCGCCCGTCGCCTCGAGCAGGAAAAGGCCCAACCTTCGTTCTTCCCGGAAGGTCAGGAAATGATCGCCGCCAGTTTCGCCGCCTGGGCCGATTCGGTGGTGTTCCAGCATGCGGTGAGCCTCGTTTTTCAGCCGGAGTCGGTGGCGGTGCGTTTCGGCAAGTTGCCGCCGGAAGCGATCAAGGCGTTCCTCGCCGATCGTGCCGGACTGTTCAGTGGTGGCAGCGCGACCAAGCTTTCAGCCGAACAGGCCAAGCACAATTGGCCGACCCTCATGGCGCGTCTGGAGCAGCAGTTGCAGCGTGAAGACGGTGACTTCCTGCTCGGTGAGCCTTCGATTGCCGACTTCGCCATGGCCCATCCACTGTGGTTTCTCAAGGCCACGCACGTGACGGCGCCGTTGGTGGATGCTTATCCGGCAGTGTCGGCGTGGCTGGGTCGGGTGCTCGGTTTTGGCCATGGCGTGGCCAGCGAGATGAGTTCGGAGGAAGCACTGGAGATCGCGCGCAGCTCTAAGCCCGTAGCGTTGCCGGATGAGGTGTTCACTGATCCGAACGGGTTCGTGGCAGGTCAACAGGTGCTGATCGCAGCGACAGACTACGGTGTTGATCCGGTGGCCGGTGAGCTGGTGTTTGCCGGTCGCGAGGAGCTGATCCTGCGCCGTGAAGACGAACGCGGCGGAGTGGTGCATGTGCACTTCCCGCGTTTCGGTTTCCGGATCGAGAAACGCTGAAACAACTGAGGGAGCCGATTGGCTCCCTCGTTCATTTCAGTGCAGCGAGAATCTCGTCGGGATCAAACCCGCGGATCAACGTGCCATTGACGTCGATCAGCGGAATCCCGCGTCCGCCCAGCGCTTCATACGCCTTGCGTGCTTCGGCATCCTTCTCGATATCGAATTCCTTGAACGCAATGCCTTTCTGATCGAGAAAGCGCTTGGTCTGCTTGCAGTAGCCGCACCAGTCTGTGGCGTACAGCACAACCCTGGCGTTGGCGCGAACCTGCTCGGACGCCATCTGCGACGGGTTGAACACCCGCTCGATCTTGCCCCAGTTCTGATAGACCACGACCACCAGCAGAACCAGCAGAACCTTTTTCAGCACATTGCCGAGCATCAGTTGCGGCGCTTCAACTGATCGGTGAGCGAGGTCGGCAGGCCTTTGATGACCAGGGTCCCGGCTTCTTCGTCGTACTCGATTTTCGAGCCCAGCAGGTGCGCTTCAAAGCTGATCGACAGGCCTTCGGCGCGACCGGTGAAGCGACGGAACTGATTGAGCGTGCGCTTATCCGCCGGGATCTCCGGCGACAGGCCGTAATCCTTGTTGCGGATGTGATCGTAGAAGGCCTTCGGGCGTTCTTCGTCGATCAGCTCAGACAGTTCTTCCAGCCCCATGGGTTCGCCGAGCTTGGCCTGGCTGCTGGCATAGTCGACCAGGGTCTTGGTCTTCTCGCGGGCGGAATCTTCCGGCAGGTCTTCGCTCTCGACGAAGTCGCTGAAGGCCTTGAGCAGGGTGCGGGTTTCGCCCGGGCCGTCGACGCCTTCCTGGCAGCCGATGAAGTCGCGGAAGTACTCCGAGACCTTCTTGCCGTTCTTGCCCTTGATGAACGAGATGTACTGCTTGGACTGCTTGTTGTTCTGCCACTCGGAGACGTTGATCCGCGCCGCCAGGTGCAGTTGACCGAGGTCGAGGTGGCGCGATGGCGTCACGTCCAGTTGATCGGTCACCGCCACGCCCTCGCTGTGGTGCAGCAGGGCGATGGCCAGGTAATCAGTCATGCCTTGCTGATAGTGGGCGAACAGCACATGGCCGCCGACCGACAGGTTCGATTCTTCCATCAGCTTTTGCAGGTGCTCGACCGCGACCTTGCTGAACGCGGTGAAGTCCTTGCCGCCTTCCATGTATTCCTTCAGCCAGCCGCTGAACGGGAACGCACCGGACTCCGGATGGAACAACCCCCAGGCTTTACCCTGTTTGGCGTTATAGCTCTCGTTGAGATCGGCGAGCATGTTCTCGATGGCTGCGGACTCAGCCAGTTCGGAGTCACGGGCGTGCAGGACTGCGGGTGTGCCGTCGGGTTTTTTGTCGATCAAATGGACGATGCAATGACGGATCGGCATAGGCTTCTCGGCTGGTGGAAGGGAGGAGGGCGGGCTCCCCCGAAAAAGCGCCCAGTGTACCGCAACCACTGGATTTGGCGCGGGGTGAAGGGCAAATCCGGGTCACCCGACTGCCCTTATGCATTTATTTACCGATTTAGCGCAATAAACCTGACCATTTGGCTAGCTAGAGGCGGATATTTCCTTGTCTCTGTGCTAGTTTTGCCCGGTCTTGTGCGAAGTCACCGCGACAAGCATGCATTCAGCTTTTGTCAGGTCGAACCAAACCTTGATTTCGGCATCTATAACCCCGACTCGTCGTGGTTATCGCCGAGGGTGCCAGATCCAGAAGATCGGGCTCGATGGCTGACACTGCACTCTGCAATCCATATGAATTTGATAGGGAAGGAACACTACATGGCTCTTACTAAAGACCAACTGATCGCCGACATCGCTGAAGCTATCGACGCGCCGAAAACCACCGCGCGTAACGCTCTGGACCAACTGGGCCAAATCGTTGCCGATCAGCTGGAAAACGGCGGCGAAATCACCTTGCCAGGTATCGGCAAGCTGAAAGTGACCGAGCGTCCTGCCCGCACTGGCCGTAACCCATCGACTGGCGCTGCCATCGAAATCCCTGCCAAGAAAGTGATCAAGCTGGTTGTGGCCAAAGGCCTGACCGACGCTGTGAACAAGTAAGACGCAGCGATAAAAAAACCGTGCACCGGAGCGATCCGGGCACGGTTTTTTTGTGCCTGCTGTTTGTGTTTCAGCAGTAGCGGCGGCTGCTTGCGGTCAAGCGCCGCCCAGGTTGAAACGTATTACTTGCGCACCCAGCGTTCGCGCCGCCAGATCTGCTGCTCGGACTTGGTCTGGAAGGTCCAGGCGACGAAGCGGCTCTGCTTCTGCCCCTGGGACATTTCCACCACCTGGCTTTCCAGCGCACCGGCCTTCTTCAGCGCGGTTTCGATGGCAGGCAGGTTCGAGGCTTTCGAGACCAGGGTGCTGAACCACAGCACCTTGTGTGCAAAGTTCGCACTTTCGGCGATCAGTTGCGTCACGAAACGCGCCTCGCCACCTTCACACCACAGCTCGGCCGACTGGCCGCCGAAGTTCAGTACCGGCAATTTGCGCTTCGGGTCGGCCTTGCCCAGGGCTCGCCATTTGCGCTCACTGCCCTTGGTGGCCTCTTCCATCGAGGCATGGAATGGCGGGTTGCACATGGTCAGGTCAAAGCGTTCGCCGGGCTCCAGCAGGCCGATCAGGATGTGCTTGCGGTTCTCCTGCTGGCGCAGCTGGATGACCTTGTTCAGGTCGTTGGACTGAACGATGGCCCTGGCAGCGGCCACGGCGGTCGGATCGATCTCCGAGCCGAGGAAGTGCCAGCGATATTCGCTGTTACCGATCAGCGGGTACACGCAGTTGGCGCCCATGCCGATATCCAGCACATTGACGATGGCGCCGCGCGGAACCACGCCGTCGTTGTTGCTGGCCAGCAGGTCAGCCAAAAAGTGGATGTAGTCGGCACGGCCCGGCACCGGCGGGCACAGATAATCGGCCGGGATGTCCCAATGCTGGATGCCGTAGAACGATTTGAGCAGCGCCCGGTTGAACACACGCACCGCATCGGGACTGGCGAAATCGATGCTTTCCTTGCCGTACGGGTTGGTGATCACGAACTTCGCCAGTTCCGGAGTGGTCTTGATCAGCGCCGGGAAGTCGTAACGACCCTGATGGCGATTGCGCGGGTGCAGGCTGGCTTCTTTACGCGGCTCCACGGGCTTGGCCGGGGTGGCGGAGTCAGGCTTCTTGCGCGCAGGTTTCGGTGTACGTGGGGCGTTCATGGGCGTGGTCGATTCGGGTAGGGCTGAAAGTGGCGGCTATTGTCCCACAGGGCGCTGCGTTGTTGGCCGGAAAAGTGCCGGGCACAAAAAAGGGAGGCCGTTGCGGGCCTCCCTTTTTCAGTGCGATTCGCCGTTACAGGCTGGCAATCCGCGCGTGCTGCTCGGCCAGCTTGGCCAGAGCCTGTTCGGCTTCGGCCAGTTTGGCGCGTTCCTTCTCGATGACTTCGGCCGGAGCCTTGTCAACGAAACCGGCGTTGGACAGCTTGCCGCCAACGCGCTGGACTTCGCCCTGCAGACGCAGGATTTCCTTGTCCAGACGCGCCAGCTCGGCGCCCTTGTCGATCAGACCGGCCATCGGCACCAGCACTTCCATTTCGCCAACCAGCGCAGTAGCGGACAGCGGCGCTTCTTCGCCGGCCGCCAGCACGGTGATCGATTCCAGACGCGCCAGCTTCTTCAGCAGCGCTTCATTCTCGGTCAGGCGGCGCTGGTCTTCAGCGCTGACGTTTTTCAGGTAGATCGGCAGCGGTTTGCCCGGGCCGATGTTCATTTCGCCACGGATGTTGCGTGTGCCGAGCATCAGGCCCTTGAGCCATTCGATATCGTCTTCGGCCGCCGGATCGATGCGCTCTTCGTTGGCCACCGGCCACGCTTGCAGCATGATCGTCTTGCCCTGAATGCCGGCCAGCGGCGCGATGCGCTGCCAGATTTCTTCAGTGATGAACGGCATGAACGGATGCGCCAGACGCAGCGCCACTTCCAGTACGCGAACCAGCGTGCGGCGAGTGCCGCGCTGACGCTCGACCGGCGCGTTTTCGTCCCACAGCACTGGCTTGGACAGTTCCAGGTACCAGTCGCAGTACTGGTTCCAGATGAACTCGTACAGCGCTTGCGCCGCCAGGTCGAAACGGAACTGATCCAGTTGGCGGGTCACTTCGGCTTCGGTGCGTTGCAGCTGCGAGATGATCCAGCGATCCGCCAGTGACAGCTCGTAGGCTTCGCCGTTCTGGCCGCAGTCTTCGCCCTTGTCCAGAACATAACGCGCAGCGTTCCAGATCTTGTTGCAGAAGTTGCGATAGCCTTCGACGCGGCCCATGTCGAATTTGATGTCGCGACCGGTGGACGCCAGCGAGCAGAAAGTGAAGCGCAGGGCGTCGGTGCCGTAGCTGGCGATGCCGTCGGCGAACTCTTCGCGGGTCTGCTTCTCGATCTTCTTCGCCAGTTTCGGCTGCATCAGACCGGACGTGCGTTTCTGCACCAGGGTTTCGAGCTCGATGCCGTCGATGATGTCCAGCGGGTCCAGGACGTTGCCCTTGGACTTGGACATCTTCTGGCCCTGGCCATCACGCACCAGGCCGTGCACATAAACAGTCTTGAACGGAACCTGCGGCGTGCCGTCCTCGTTCTTGATCAGGTGCATGGTCAGCATGATCATCCGGGCAACCCAGAAGAAAATGATGTCGAAACCGGTGACCAGCACGTCGGTGGAGTGGAATTTCTTCAGGAACTCGGTCTTTTCCGGCCAGCCCAGGGTGGAGAAGGTCCACAAGCCCGAACTGAACCAGGTGTCGAGAACGTCGTTGTCCTGTTGCAGCGCAACGTCCGGACCGATGTTGTGCTTGGCGCGCACTTCGGCTTCGTCGCGACCGACGTAGACCTTGCCCGACTCGTCGTACCAGGCAGGAATCCGGTGGCCCCACCACAGCTGACGGCTGATGCACCAGTCCTGGATGTCACGCATCCACGAGAAGTACATGTTTTCGTATTGCTTCGGCACGAACTGGATGCGACCGTCTTCGACGGCAGCAATCGCAGGCTCGGCCAGCGGCTTGGTGGACACGTACCACTGGTCGGTCAGCCACGGCTCGATGACGGTGCCGGAGCGGTCGCCTTTCGGCACTTTCAGGTTGTGGTCGTCGACGCTGACCAGCAGGCCGGCGGCGTCGAACGCGGCCACGATCTGCTTGCGCGCTTCGAAACGCTCGAGACCGGCGTACTCGGCCGGAATCTTGCCGTCGATGCTCTCGTTCAGCGTGCCGTCGAGGTTGAACACTTGCGCTGCCGGCAGCACGTTGGCGTTCTTGTCGAAGATGTTGAGCAGCGGCAGGTTGTGGCGTTTGCCGACTTCGTAGTCGTTGAAATCGTGGGCCGGGGTGATTTTCACGCAGCCGGTGCCGAATTCAGGATCGCAGTAATCGTCGGCGATGATCGGGATGCGGCGGCCGACCAGCGGCAGCTCGACAAACTTGCCGATCAGGGCTTTGTAGCGCTCGTCGTTCGGGTTCACCGCGACGGCGGAGTCGCCGAGCATGGTTTCCGGACGGGTGGTCGCGACGATCAGGAAATCGTTGCCTTCAGCAGTTTTTGCGCCGTCGGCCAGCGGGTATTTCAGGTTCCACAGGAAACCTTTCTCGTCGTGGTTTTCCACTTCGAGGTCGGAAATCGCCGTGTGCAGTTTGGTGTCCCAGTTGACCAGACGCTTGCCGCGATAGATCAGACCGTCTTCGTGCAGGCGCACGAAGGCTTCTTTAACGGCTTCCGAGAGGCCGTCGTCCATGGTGAAGCGCTCGCGGCTCCAGTCCACGGACGAGCCGAGACGGCGGATCTGACGGCTGATGTTGCCGCCGGACTGATCCTTCCATTCCCAGACTTTCTCGAGGAATTTTTCCCGGCCCAGATCGTGGCGGTTCTGGCCCTGGGCTTCGAGCTGACGCTCCACCAGCATCTGCGTGGCGATACCGGCGTGGTCGGTGCCCGGCTGCCACAGGGTGTTGCGACCCTGCATGCGGCGGAAACGGATCAGGGCGTCCATGATCGCGTTGTTGAAACCGTGACCCATGTGCAGGCTGCCGGTGACGTTCGGCGGCGGGATCATGATGGTGTAGGAGTCGCCCGCGCCTTGCGGGGCGAAGTAGTTCTCGGACTCCCAGGTGTTGTACCAGGAAGTTTCAATGGCGTGCGGCTGGTAGGTCTTATCCATGCGCGGCGGGACCCTATTGGCATTTATTCAGGAAAAGCCGGGAAGTATAGCGGGGCATGGGGCGCAGGGCGAGCGGGGCGGGCCGGGTGGAGACTTAAATGTGGGAGCTGGCTTGCCAGCGATGCAGGCGCCACGGTTTTTCAGGAAAACCGCAGTGATGCTATCGCTGGCAGGCCAGCTCCCACAGGAGATCAGGGAATTATTCGTACTGGCCGAGAAGCCGTTCCATTCGCGCCTCGAGGCGGCGTTTTATTTCGGTTTCGATGTGCGGCGCGAAATCGTCGATCACGTCCTGCATGATCAGTTGCGCAGCGGCGCGCAGTTCGCTGTCCAGGTGCAGGAGGGCGTCGGGGCCTTTATCCACAGGCGCGACGGGCGCAGTGGCGGGCTTCACGACGGGGGCGGGAGGCGGTACGACGGCGGGCGGCTCAGTGCCGACCGAGTCGAACAACATCGGAATCTGTTCCTGTTCGCCATCATCGACCGTGTCGGTCAACAGCGGCGGTTGCAGGTTGTCATCGCCGAGCAACTGGCGGATCGACTCAAGGTCATCCAGCAGGTGCGCGGGTTTTTGCAGCGGTTTTGGAGTGTCCATCGGCGTACTCAGAGTCGCTGTAAACGGTGGTCTTGCAGAGGATAGCCCTGTTCGCGGTAGAAACGGAAACTCTCCCGCGCCGCAGTGCGGATCGCCGGATCTTCCACCACCACCTCGGCAACGCGGGCGAATTTACTGGCGAAAACCGGGACTTTCAGGTCGAGGTTGACCAGCAAGTCTGTGTGCTGGCCACAGTCCTCGCCCACTCCCAATACGATCAAACCTTCCGGCTCGCTTTCAGCCGGGCCGTGAGGCACGAAGGTTTCACCCTTGAACGCCCACAGGCGCGCATCGAGATCATCACGCTGGGCGGCATCGCTGCAATGCAGGTAGATGCGATGGCCCATGCGCCAGGCTTTATCGGTGAGCTTGCAGGCAAAGTCCAGGCGAGCCGAAGGATCGGCGCTGGGCAGGATATAAAAGTCGACTTTGGTCATTGCGGTTCCTGAGCTGCGAGCGGCGCCCCTCAAGAGAGGCGCCGCTCGCAGTCATCGGTTTCAGGCTTTGGCGCGGTCCAGCAAGTATTGGGTCAACAGCGGAACCGGACGGCCGGTTGCGCCCTTGTCCTTGCCGCCGCTGGTCCAGGCGGTGCCTGCGATATCCAGGTGCGCCCAGTTCAGGTTCTTGGTGAAGCGCGACAGGAAGCAGGCGGCGGTGATGGTGCCGGCCTTCGGACCGCCGATGTTGGCGATGTCGGCGAACGGGCTGTCCAGTTGCTCCTGGTACTCATCGAACAGCGGCAGTTGCCAGGCGCGGTCGTCGGCAGCCTTGCCGGCGCTCAGCAATTGCTCGATCAGTTCGTCGTTGTTGCCCAGCAGGCCCGAAGTGTGGGCGCCCAGGGCAACGACGCAGGCACCGGTCAGGGTGGCGATGTCGATCACCGCTTGCGGCTTGAAGCGCTCGGAGTAGGTCAGTGCATCGCACAGCACCAGACGGCCTTCGGCGTCGGTGTTGAGGATTTCCACGGTCTGGCCGCTCATGGTGGTGACGATGTCGCCCGGACGCGAAGCAGTGCCGCTCGGCATGTTCTCGGCGCAGGCCAGAATGCACACCAGGTTGATCGGCAGTTTCAGTTCCAGCACGGCGCGCAGGGTGCCGAACACGCTGGCCGCGCCACCCATGTCGTATTTCATCTCGTCCATGCCGGCGCCCGGTTTCAGGCTGATGCCGCCGGTGTCGAAGGTGATGCCTTTACCGACCAGTGCGTACGGCTTCTCGGATTTCTTGCCGCCGTTGTATTGCATGACGATCAGGCGCGGCGGCTGGGCGCTGCCCTGGCCGACGGCGTAGAACGAACCCATGCCCAGCGACTTGATCTTCTTCTCGTCGAGGACTTCGACTTTCAGATCCTTGAACTCTTTGCCGAGGTTCTTGGCTTGCTCGCCGAGGAAAGTCGGGTGGCAGATGTTCGGCGGCAGGTTGCCCAGGTTACGGGTGAATGCCATGCCGTTGGCGATCGCGGTGGCGTGGTTCACGGCGCGTTGCACTTCGGCCTGAGCGGCCTTGATGGTCAGCAGGGTGATTTTCTTCAGGGCGCGCGGTTCGGCTTTCTGGCTCTTGAACTGGTCGAAGGTGTATTCGCCGTCGACCAGGGTTTCGGCCAGCAGACGGGTCTTGCCGTAACTGTCACGGTTCTTGACGATGATTTCATCGAGTGCCAGTACGGCGTCGCTGCCGCCCAGGCCTTTGAGGGTGTTGAGGATGCCGGCGACGATCTTGCGGAACGGACGGTCGCCCAGTTCTTCATCCTTGCCCACGCCCACCAGCAGCACGCGTTCGGCTTTCAGGTTCGGCAGGCTGTGCAGCAACAGGCTCTGGCCGACCTTGCCGGCCAGGTCGCCACGCTTGAGCACGGCGCTGATGGCGCCGCCGCTCAGTTCGTCGACCTGCCTGGCGGCGGCACCGAGTTTGCGGCCTTCGCCGACGGCAACCACCAGGGTGGCGGTTTTCAACGTTTCTGGGCTAACGCTTTTTACAACCAGTTCCATGTCCGGATCCCTGAATGAATGGTCAACACACAGGCGTTCGACGTGTCCGCCGTCGCCTGCTTATAGAGAGAAGAGGCGCAGGCCAGTGCCTGCGACAGAGGCGGCAGTTTGAACCTCGCTCACCGCGCCTGACAACCCTCGGTTGTACGATCTTCAACCGATTGCACGCTTGCGTGTGTGCGCGCAGTGACAGGCGCCCTCAATCACAGGATAATGCCGCATCTTTTTTCGACGGCTCTGCCTTGCGGGCCCGTCGATACGTTTGCTTGTTTGGCCGCCTTAGCCTGACAACTCTGGAGTGTCTGGTTTGATCGTCTTCCGTTATCTGTCCCGCGAAGTCCTGTTGACCCTGAGTGCGGTAAGCGCCGTGCTGCTGGTCATCATCATGAGCGGTCGCTTCATCAAATACCTTGCCCAGGCCGCCGCGGGCCAGCTCGATCCGGGATCGCTGTTCCTGATCATGGGCTATCGCCTGCCGGGCTTCATGCAGTTGATCCTGCCGCTGGGGCTGTTCCTCGGGATTCTGCTGGCGTACGGCCGGCTGTACCTCGAAAGCGAGATGACCGTGCTTTCGGCCACCGGCATGAGTCAGCAGCGGTTGTTCCGCATGACCCTGTTTCCGGCCACCCTGGTAGCTGTGGTGGTGGCCTGGCTGAGCTTGAGCCTGGCACCGCAAGGCGCCAACCAGTTCCAGCTGCTGCTGAACAAACAGGATGCCCTGACCGAATTCGACACCCTCGAGCCGGGCCGTTTCCAGGCCTTGCGCGACGGTACGCGGGTGACCTACACCGAAACCCTCAGCGATGACCGGGTCAACCTCGGCAGCGTATTCATCTCGCAGAAGAACCTCGGTGCCAACCAGAAGGATCGCGGGATTTCCGTGCTGGTGGCGGAGAAAGGTCGTCAGGAAGTGCGTCCCGACGGCAACCGTTACCTGATCCTCGACAACGGCTACCGCTACGACGGCAGCCCGGGTCAGGCCAACTATCGCGCCATCCACTACGAAACCTACGGCGTGCTGCTGCCCAAGCCGGATGTCAGCGAGGAAGTCACCGACCGTGACGCCATGCCGACCTCGTCCCTGCTCGGCAGTGACGACATTCGCTCGAAAACCGAACTGCAATGGCGCCTGTCGCTGCCGTTGCTGGTGTTCATCGTGACCCTGATGGCGGTGCCGCTGTCGCGGGTCAATCCGCGTCAGGGGCGTTTCCTCAAGCTGCTGCCGGCGATTCTTCTTTATATGGCTTACCTGACCATCCTGATTGCCGCCCGCGGCGCCCTCGAGAAAGGCAAGATTCCACCGGCGCTCGGCTTGTGGTGGGTGCATGCGATCTTCCTGACGATCGGTCTCGGTCTGTTGTACTGGGAGCCTTTGCGCCTGAAGCTGGCCAGCCGTCGCAGCGCAGCGCTGGAGGTGGCCCGTGGTTAAACTCGACCGCTACATCGGCAGCAGCGTGTTCATCGCGATCATCGCGGTGCTGGCGATCATTCTCGGCCTGGCTACCTTGTTTGCGTTCATCGACGAGATGGGCGATGTCAGTGATACCTACACCCTGGTCGATGTCCTGAGCTTCGTGCTCCTGACCGCCCCGCGCCGGCTCTACGACATGCTGCCGATGGCGGCGCTGATCGGTTGCCTGATCGGCCTTGGCAGTCTGGCGAGCAGCAGTGAGTTGACCGTAATGCGCGCTGCCGGTGTCTCCATCGGGCGTATCGTCTGGGCGGTGATGAAGCCGATGCTGGTACTGATGCTGGCCGGTGTGCTGATCGGCGAATACGTGGCCCCAGCCACCGAAAGCATGGCCCAGGCCAACCGTTCGCTGGCGCAAGGCAGCGGCGACGCGCAAAGCGCCAAGCACGGCATGTGGCACCGCCAGGGTGACGAGTTCATTCACATCAACTCCGTGCAACCCAACGGTCGTCTGTATGGTGTGACCCGCTATCACTTCGACAAAGAACGCCATCTGCTCAGTTCGAGCTTCGCCAAGCGCGCCGAGTTCGACACCGATCACTGGCAGCTGACCGACGTGACCACCACCAAATTTCACGAGCGTAGCACCGAAGTGGTCAATACGCCGGTCGAGCGCTGGGATGTCTCGCTGAGCCCGCAATTGCTGAGCACTGTAGTGATGGCGCCGGAATCGCTGTCGATCACCGGTCTGTGGGGTTACATCCACTATCTGGCCGATCAGGGTCTGAGCAACGGTCGTTACTGGCTGGCATTTTGGGTCAAGGTGTTGCAGCCGCTGGTGACCGCTGCGCTGGTACTGATGGCGATTTCCTTCATCTTCGGTCCGCTGCGTTCGGTGACCCTCGGTCAGCGGGTGTTCACCGGCGTGCTGGTGGGCTTCACCTTCCGCATCGTTCAGGATCTGCTGGGCCCATCCAGTCTGGTGTTCGGCTTCTCGCCGCTGTTCGCGGTGCTGGTGCCGGCTGGCGTGTGTGCGCTGGCGGGTGTCTGGCTGTTGCGTCGAGCCGGTTGATGAATAAGGTTTCACCCACGCTTTAGCTTTGAAAACGCCTCGGTCGCCAGACCGGGGCGTTTTTGCATGCAATCCGGGTGACAGGCGAACGTGACGCTTGCGCCGTGTATCAGGTACAATTCCCGGCTATTTTTCGGCGGGCCAAGCCTGCAGCCTTTTTGAGTGTTGATCCGTGAGTGATTTGAGTCATATCCGCAATTTCTCCATCATCGCCCACATTGACCATGGCAAGTCGACGCTGGCTGACCGTTTCATCCAGATGTGCGGCGGCCTGGCCGAGCGTGAAATGGAAGCCCAGGTACTGGATTCCATGGATCTGGAGCGCGAACGCGGGATCACCATCAAGGCCCACAGCGTCACCCTCTATTACAAGGCCAAAGACGGCGTCACCTACCAGCTGAACTTCATTGACACCCCGGGTCACGTCGACTTCACCTACGAAGTCAGCCGTTCCCTGGCGGCCTGTGAAGGTGCGTTGCTGGTGGTCGATGCGGGGCAGGGCGTTGAAGCCCAGTCCGTGGCCAACTGCTACACCGCCATCGAGCAGGGCCTTGAGGTCATGCCGGTGCTGAACAAGATCGACCTGCCACAGGCCGAGCCCGATCGCGTCAAGGACGAGATCGAGAAGATCATCGGCATCGACGCCACCGACGCCGTCACTTGCAGCGCCAAGACCGGCCTGGGTGTCGATGAAGTACTCGAGCGTCTGGTCGCTACCATTCCTGCGCCGATCGGCAACATCGAAGATCCGCTGCAAGCGTTGATCATCGACTCCTGGTTCGACAACTACCTGGGCGTAGTCTCCCTGGTGCGCGTGCGTCACGGCCGCGTGAAGAAGGGCGACAAGATCCTGGTGAAGTCCACCGGCAAAGTGCATCTGGTCGACAGCGTCGGCGTGTTCAACCCGAAACACACCGCCACCGCTGACCTGAAGGCCGGCGAAGTGGGCTTCATCATCGCCAGCATCAAGGACATTCACGGTGCGCCGGTCGGTGACACCCTGACCCTGAGCTCCACTCCGGACGTTCCGGTGCTGCCAGGTTTCAAACGCATCCAGCCGCAGGTTTACGCCGGTCTGTTCCCGGTCAGTTCCGACGATTTCGAGGACTTCCGCGAAGCGTTGCAGAAACTGACCCTGAACGACTCGTCGCTGCAATACACCCCGGAAAGCTCCGACGCACTGGGCTTCGGCTTCCGTTGCGGCTTCCTCGGCATGCTGCACATGGAGATCATCCAGGAGCGCCTGGAGCGCGAATACGACCTGGACCTGATCACCACGGCGCCAACCGTAATCTTCGAACTGGTGCTGAAAACCGGTGAAACGATTTACGTGGACAACCCGTCGAAGCTGCCGGACGTCTCGTCGATCGAAGACATGCGCGAGCCGATCGTGCGCGCCAACATCCTGGTACCGCAGGAACACCTGGGCAACGTCATCACTCTGTGCATCGAGAAACGCGGTGTGCAGGTCGACATGCTGTTCCTCGGCAATCAGGTGCAAGTGACCTACGACTTGCCGATGAACGAAGTGGTCCTGGACTTCTTCGACCGTCTGAAATCCACCAGCCGCGGCTATGCTTCGCTGGACTACCATTTCGATCGTTACCAATCGGCTAATCTGGTGAAACTGGACGTGCTGATCAACGGCGACAAGGTCGACGCTCTGGCGCTGATCGTGCACCGTGACAATTCGCACTTCAAAGGTCGCCAGTTGACCGAGAAGATGAAAGAACTGATTCCTCGTCAGATGTTCGACGTGGCCATCCAGGCTGCCATTGGCGGTCAGATCGTCGCCCGGACAACCGTCAAGGCACTCAGAAAGAACGTATTGGCCAAGTGCTACGGCGGCGACGTCAGCCGTAAGAAAAAACTGCTTGAGAAGCAGAAGGCCGGTAAGAAACGCATGAAACAGGTCGGCAACGTGGAAATTCCACAAGAAGCCTTCCTCGCCGTGCTCAGGTTGGAATAGTCAGGTCCTATGTCACTAAATTTCCCGCTGTTGCTGGTCATTGCCGTGTTCGTCTGCGGTCTGTTGGCGTTGCTCGATCTGTTGATCCTGGCACCGCGTCGGCGTGCCGCCATCGCCTCCTATCAGGGCAGCGTCAGCCAGCCTGATGTGGTGGTGGTCGAGAAGCTGAACAAGGAACCGCTGCTGGTCGAGTACGGCAAGTCGTTCTTCCCGGTGCTGTTCATCGTGCTGGTGCTGCGTTCGTTTCTGGTGGAGCCGTTCCAGATTCCGTCCGGCTCGATGAAACCGACCCTGGACGTCGGCGACTTCATTCTGGTGAACAAGTTTTCCTACGGGATCCGTTTGCCGGTGATCGACAAGAAGATCATCGAAGTCGGTGACCCGCAGCGCGGCGATGTGATGGTGTTCCGCTACCCGAGCGACCCGAACGTCAACTACATCAAGCGTGTAGTCGGCCTGCCGGGCGACACCGTGCGGTACACCGCCGACAAGCGTCTGTTCGTCAACGGCGAGTCGATTGCCGAACAACTGGTCGGCTCCGAGCCGGGCACGCTGGGCAGCGCGGAACTCTACAAGGAAAAACTCGGCGTCGCCGAGCACCTGATCCGCAAGGAAATGAGCCGCTACCGCGCCACGCCGGACCATACCTGGACCGTGCCGGCCGGGCACTACTTCATGATGGGCGACAACCGCGACAACTCGAACGACAGTCGTTACTGGGATGATCCGAACATTCCCAAGGATCTGCTGGGCATGGTTCCCGACCAGAACATCGTCGGCAAGGCCTTCGCGGTCTGGATGAGCTGGCCGGAACCGAAACTCAGCCACCTGCCGAATTTCTCGCGGGTCGGCCTGATCAAGTAAACAAACACGGCGCTGTTGACCACAGCGCCGAATGCATTTCTGGCGTCGGCACAACCGGCTCCGGGGCATGAAGCCACGATATTCAGGACGTCATTTTTGAACACAGCGTTAATTGTCCCAGGCCTGCGCCGTATCCCGGCGATGGCAGTGGAATCCAGCCACGAACTCAGCGTGGGTAAACCGTGAGCGTTTCTCTAAGCCGTCTCGAGCGTCAGCTCGGTTACACCTTCAAGGACCAGGAACTGATGGTCCTGGCCCTTACGCACCGCAGCTTTGCCGGACGCAACAACGAGCGTCTGGAATTCCTCGGCGATGCGATCCTCAACTTTGTGGCCGGCGAAGCCCTGTTCGACCGTTTCCCGCTGGCTCGTGAAGGCCAGTTGTCGCGTTTGCGCGCGCGCTTGGTAAAAGGTGAGACGCTGGCGGTGCTGGCCCGCGGTTTCGATCTGGGTGATTACCTGCGTCTGGGTTCCGGCGAGTTGAAGAGCGGCGGTTTCCGTCGCGAATCGATTCTGGCTGACGCCCTTGAAGCACTGATCGGTGCGATCTACCTCGACGCCGGCATGGAAGTCGCCCGCGAACGCGTACTGGCCTGGCTGGCCGGCGAGTTCGAAGGCCTGACGCTGGTCGATACCAACAAGGATCCGAAGACGCGCCTGCAGGAATTCCTGCAATCGCGCGGCTGCGAACTGCCGCGCTACGAAGTGGTGGACATCCAGGGCGAGCCGCACTGCCGTACCTTCTTCGTCGAGTGCGAAGTTGTCCTATTGAATGAAAAAAGCCGGGGTCAGGGTGTGAGCCGTCGTATTGCCGAACAGGTAGCGGCCGCCGCAGCACTGATTGCCCTGGGTGTGGAGAATGGCAATGACTGATACAAACGCAACGCGCTGTGGCTATGTTGCCATCGTCGGCCGTCCAAACGTGGGCAAGTCCACGCTGCTGAACCACATCCTCGGCCAGAAGCTGGCAATCACCTCGCGCAAGCCGCAGACCACTCGCCACAACATGCTCGGGATCAAGACCGAGGGTGACGTGCAGGCGATCTACGTCGACACCCCCGGCATGCACAAGGGTGGCGAAAAAGCCCTGAACCGCTACATGAACAAGACCGCTTCGGCGGCGTTGAAAGACGTCGACGTGGTGATCTTCGTGGTCGATCGCACCAAGTGGACCGAAGAAGATCAGATGGTGTTGGAGCGCGTGCAGTACGTGACCGGCCCGCTGATCGTCGCGCTGAACAAGACCGACCGCATCGAAGACAAGGCCGAGCTGATGCCCCACCTGTCGTGGTTGCAGGAACAGCTGCCGAACGCGCAGATCATTCCAATCTCGGCGCAGCAGGGGCACAACCTCGACGCGCTGGAAAAGGTTATCGCCGATCATCTGCCGGAGAACGATCACTTCTTCCCGGAAGACCAGATCACCGACCGCAGCAGCCGCTTCCTCGCCGCCGAACTGGTGCGCGAGAAGATCATGCGCCAGCTCGGCGCCGAGCTGCCGTACCAGATCACCGTGGAAATCGAAGAGTTCAAGCAGCAGGGTGCGACGCTGCACATCCATGCGCTGATCCTCGTCGAGCGTGACGGCCAGAAGAAAATCATCATTGGCGACAAGGGCGAGCGCATCAAGCGCATCGGCACCGAGGCGCGCAAGGACATGGAGCTGCTGTTCGACTCCAAGATCATGCTCAACCTGTGGGTCAAGGTGAAGGGCGGCTGGTCCGACGACGAGCGTGCGCTGCGTTCGTTGGGTTACGGCGACCTGTAAGCGCTGATCCCGAGAACACCGATACCCACTGTGGGAGCGAGCCTGCTCGCGATAGCGGTATTTCAGTCGACATCCTTGTTGTCTGATACACCCTCATCGCGAGCAGGCTCGCTCCCACAGTAGTTTTGGGTTTGTGTGTAAAACTGCGTTTCGTCATCGAGAACTCAATGTCGCAAAGCCCGCCTCCCGCCCAACCCGCCTACGTCCTCCACTCCCGCGCCTACCGCGAAACCAGCGCATTGGTGGACTTCCTCACGCCGCAAGGTCGGCTGCGGGCGGTGTTGCGCAGTGCGCGGGGCAAGGCCGGGACGTTGGCGCGGCCATTCGTGCCGCTGGAAGTGGAGTTTCGCGGCAAGGGTGAGTTGAAGAATGTCGGGCGCATGGAAAGCGTCGGCAACGCGACCTGGATGGTCGGCGAGGCGCTGTTCAGTGGCCTGTATCTCAATGAACTGTTGATTCGCCTGTTGCCTGCCGAAGACCCGCACCCGGCGGTGTTCGATCATTACGCCGCGACCTTGCTGGCATTGGCCGAAGGCCGGCCGCTGGAACCGTTGCTGCGTTCCTTCGAGTGGCGGCTGCTTGATGACCTCGGTTACGGTTTTTCCCTGAACACCGACATCAACGACGAGCCCGTTGCTGTTGATGGTCTCTACCGTTTGCAGGTGGATGCCGGACTCGAGCGTGTCTACCTGCTGCAACCCGGTCTGTTCAACGGCACCGAACTGCTGGCCATGGCCGAAGCCGACTGGTCGGCACCGGGCGCACTGTCCGCCGCCAAGCGCCTGATGCGTCAAGCCTTGGCGGTGCATCTGGGCGGTCGTCCCCTCGTCAGTCGAGAGCTGTTTCGCAAGCCCTGATATGCTGTGCGCCGAATCTTTCCCTTCAGGAGCGCATCCGTGACCATCAGCAATCGCATTCTTCTTGGCGTGAACATCGACCACGTCGCCACCCTGCGTCAGGCCCGTGGTACGCGCTATCCGGATCCGGTCAAGGCTGCGCTGGACGCGGAAGAGGCGGGTGCCGACGGCATCACCGTGCACCTGCGCGAAGACCGCCGGCACATTCAGGAACGCGACGTGCTGCTGCTCAAGGATGTGCTGCAAACCCGCATGAACTTCGAAATGGGCGTCACCGAAGAAATGATGGCGTTCGCCGAGCGCATCCGTCCGGCGCACATCTGTCTGGTGCCAGAGACCCGTCAGGAGCTGACCACCGAAGGCGGTCTGGATGTGGCGGGGCAGGAAGAGCGGATCAGGGCGGCGGTCGAGCGTTTGTCGAAGATCGGCAGCGAAGTGTCGCTGTTCATCGACGCCGACGAGCGGCAGATTGCTGCGTCGAAGCGCGTCGGCGCGCCGGCCATCGAATTGCACACCGGGCGTTACGCCGATGCCGAAACGCCGACCGAAGTGGCTGAAGAACTCAAGCGTGTGGCGGACGGCGTGGCCTTCGGTCTGGCCCAGGGCCTGATCGTCAATGCCGGCCATGGCCTGCACTATCACAACGTCGAGGCGGTTGCCGCGATCAAGGGCATCAACGAGCTGAACATCGGTCACGCACTGGTGGCGCACGCATTGTTCGTAGGTTTCAAGTCGGCGGTGTCGGAGATGAAGACGCTGATTCTGGCGGCTGCCAGGCACTAAGTCTCAACATCTTGTGGGAGCGAGTTTGCTCCCACATGTGTTTTGGAATGGGTTAAAGCGGGGCGGGCTCTTGAGCGGGTTTCGACTTGTCGATCCCCGGCACATGCAGGTTGCCCTCGGCCACCTGATCGCCTTCAAGCTGCGGCTGGGTCACCCAGGTGAGGATGTCGTAGTAGCGACGGATGTTCGCCACGAAATGCACCGGTTCGCCGCCCCGGGCGTAGCCGTAGCGGGTCTTGCTGTACCACTGCTTCTGCGACAGGCGCGGCAGGATCTTTTTCACATCCAGCCACTTGTCCGGGTTCAACCCTTCCTTGGCAGCCAGTTTGCGTGCGTCATCCAGATGACCGCTGCCGACGTTGTAGGCCGCCAGGGCAAACCATGTGCGATCCGGCTCCTGGATCGACTCGTCGAGCTGATCCTTCATGTAGGCCAGGTACTTGGCACCGCCCATGATGCTTTGCTTCGGATCGAGGCGGTTGGACACGCCCATGGCCTGGGCGGTGTTCTGGGTCAGCATCATCAGCCCGCGCACGCCGGTCTTCGACGTGACCGCCGGTTGCCACAGCGATTCCTGATAACCGATCGCCGCCAGCAGGCGCCAGTCGACTTTCTCTTTCTTGGCGTAGGCCTTGAAATGCTGTTCGTACTTGGGCAACCGCTGCTGCAAATGCTGGGCGAAGGTGGTGGCGCCCATGTAGCCGAGGACGTCGACATGGCCGTAATAACGGTCTTTCAGGCGTTGCAGGGTGCCGTTCTTCTGCACCTTGTCCAGATAACTGTTGATCTCGTTGAGCAGGCTGTTGTCTTCGCCGGCGGCCACGGCCCAGCTCTGGCTGCGCGCGTCGCCGAGGTCAAAGGCCACGCGGATGTTGGTGAAGTACACCTGGTTCATCGCCACTTCGTTGGAATCGACCAGGGTCAGGTCGATCTGACCTTCATCGACCATGCGCAGCAGGTCGACCACTTCAACCGCGTCGGACTCTTCATACTGGATGCCAGGATATTTCTGTTTCAGCTCCGCCAGTTGTTCGGCGTGAGTGCTGCCCTTGAGCACCATGATCTTCTTGCCCACCAGATCGCCGGCGTCGGTGGGGCGTGACTGGCCGTTGCGATAGATGATCTGCGGGGTGACTTCTAGGTAGGAGCGCGAGAAGCGCACCTGTTTCTTGCGCTGTTCGCTGCTGACCAGACCGGCAGCCGCCAGTACCGGGCCGTTCGGCTTGCCGACCTGGTTGAACAGGTCGTCGAGGTTGTCGGCGGTTTCAATCTTGAGCTCGACCCCCAAATCGTCGGCGAAGCGCTTCACCAGCTCGTATTCGAAGCCGGTTTCACCGCTGCGATCCTGAAAGTAGGTGGCGGGGCTGTTTCGGGTGACCACCCGCAGCACGCCATCCTCCTTTACGCGCTCGAGTGTGTTGGGTTTATCAACACAGCCACTGAGCATCAGGAAGAGTCCGGTAGCGATCAGCCATTTGGCGTATCGCGGACGCAAAGCCGTTGGGGAAAACATGTGCGCAGTATACGCAAAGGACAACGGGCGCCATATCTCGACAGTGGCGGGGTTGTCTGCTAGGCATCACAAAACCGCGCGAAACCCCGCAGAAACGGGCCCGAAAGGTATTTTGTGACAGAAAAAATAACCCGCCTTGCAGCACCCCATAAATTTGACCCTCAAGGCAGGAACACCACTCGACATCCGGGTGCAACCGTGCGTAGCGTTTCGGGTGATGTTGAGGGCGGTTTAGGCTAGAATGCACGGCCTCAAAGCACACCCCTTCCCGAGGCTGTCCCGAAGATGTTGATCCTGCGCGGCGCTCCTGCCCTTTCTGCCTTTCGCCACAGCAAACTCCTTGAGCAACTGAGCCAGAAGGTTCCAGCTGTCAGTGGCCTGTATGCTGAATTCGCTCACTTCGCCGAAGTCACCGGCGTCCTGACCGGCGACGAACAGCAGGTGCTTGCGCGCCTTCTGAAGTACGGTCCAAGCGTTCCGGTTCAAGAGCCGACCGGTCGTCTGTTCCTGGTGTTGCCGCGTTTCGGCACCATCTCGCCATGGTCGAGCAAGGCCAGCGACATCGCCCGCAACTGTGGCCTGAGCAAGATCCAGCGTCTGGAGCGCGGCATCGCGTTCTACGTCGCCGGCCAGTTCAGCGAAACCGAAGCGCAACAGATTGCAGACGTACTGCATGACCGCATGACGCAGATCGTTCTGGCCAACCTCGAGCAGGCCGCCGGTCTGTTCAGCCACGCCGAACCGAAGCCGCTGACCGCCATCGACATCCTCGGCGGTGGTCGCGCCGCGCTGGAGAAGGCCAACGTCGAACTGGGCCTGGCCCTGGCCGAAGACGAGATCGACTACCTGGTCAACGCCTTCAACGGTCTCAAGCGCAACCCCCACGACATCGAACTGATGATGTTCGCCCAGGCCAACTCCGAGCACTGCCGCCACAAGATCTTCAACGCCAGTTGGGATATTGACGGCGAGAGCCAGGAAAAAAGCCTGTTCGGCATGATCAAGAACACCTATCAGATGCACAGCGAAGGCGTGCTGTCCGCTTACAAGGACAACGCTTCGGTGATCGTCGGCAACGTCGCCGGCCGCTTCTTCCCGGATCCGGAAACCCGCCAGTACGGTGCGGTGCAGGAACCTGTGCACATCCTGATGAAGGTTGAAACCCACAACCACCCGACCGCGATCGCTCCGTTCCCGGGCGCGTCCACCGGTTCCGGTGGCGAGATCCGCGACGAAGGTGCAACCGGTCGTGGCGCCAAGCCAAAAGCCGGCCTGACCGGTTTCACCGTGTCGAACCTGCAGATCCCTGGCTTCGAACAGCCGTGGGAAGTGCCGTACGGCAAGCCTGAGCGCATCGTCAACGCGCTGGACATCATGATCGAAGGCCCGCTGGGCGGCGCCGCGTTCAACAACGAATTCGGTCGTCCGGCCCTGACCGGCTACTTCCGTACCTTCGAACAATCGATCACCACTCCGCACGGTGACGAAGTTCGCGGTTACCACAAGCCGATCATGCTCGCTGGCGGCATGGGCAACATCCGTGAAGAGCACGTCAAGAAAGGCGAGATCGTTGTCGGCTCCAAGCTGATCGTCCTCGGTGGCCCGGCGATGCTGATCGGTCTGGGCGGCGGCGCTGCTTCCTCCATGGCCACCGGCACCAGCTCGGCGGATCTGGACTTCGCTTCGGTTCAGCGTGAAAACCCTGAAATGGAACGTCGCTGCCAGGAAGTCATCGACCGTTGCTGGCAGCTGGGTGACAAGAACCCGATCAGCTTCATCCACGACGTGGGTGCGGGCGGTCTGTCCAACGCCTTCCCGGAACTGGTCAACGACGGCGACCGTGGTGGCCGTTTCGAACTGCGCAACATTCCAAACGACGAGCCGGGCATGGCCCCGCACGAAATCTGGTCCAACGAATCCCAGGAGCGTTACGTTCTGGCGGTCGGCCCGGCCGACTTCGAACGCTTCAAGGCGATCTGCGAACGTGAGCGTTGCCCGTTCGCCGTTGTCGGTGAAGCCACTGCCGAACCACAACTGACCGTGACCGACAGCCACTTCGGCAACAACCCGGTGGACATGCCACTGGAAGTGTTGCTGGGCAAGGCGCCGCGCATGCACCGTTCGGTGGTTCGCGAAGCCGAGCTGGGCGATGACTTCGATCCGTCGAACCTCGACATCGGCGAAAGCATCGAGCGCGTTCTGCACCACCCGGCCGTGGCGAGCAAAAGCTTCCTGATCACCATCGGCGACCGCACCATCACCGGCCTCGTGGCCCGTGACCAGATGGTCGGCCCATGGCAGGTTCCGGTGGCCGACGTTGCCGTCACCGCTACCAGCTTCGACGTCTACACCGGTGAAGCGATGGCGATGGGCGAGCGCACTCCGCTGGCGCTGCTGGACGCACCGGCGTCGGGCCGCATGGCCATCGGCGAAACCATCACCAACATTGCCGCCTCGCGCATCAACAAGCTCTCCGACATCAAACTGTCGGCGAACTGGATGTCCGCTGCCGGCCACCCCGGCGAAGACGCGCGTCTGTACGACACCGTGAAAGCGGTCGGCATGGAACTGTGCCCTGAGCTAGGCATCACCATCCCGGTCGGCAAGGACTCGATGTCCATGGCCACCCGCTGGAACGACAACGGCGAAGACAAGACCGTCACCTCGCCGATGTCCCTGATCGTGACCGGTTTCGCGCCAGTGGCTGACATTCGTCAGACCCTGACCCCGGAACTGCGCATGGACAAGGGCACCACCGACCTGATCCTGATCGACCTCGGTCGCGGCCAGAACCGCATGGGCGCCTCGATCCTCGCGCAGGTTCACGGCAAGCTCGGCAAGCAGGCTCCGGACGTCGATGACGCCGAAGACCTGAAAGCGTTCTTCGCGGTGATCCAGGGCCTCAACGCCGACGGTCACCTGCTGGCGTACCACGACCGTTCCGACGGTGGTCTGCTGACCTCCGTGGTGGAAATGGCCTTCGCCGGTCACTGCGGTCTGAGCCTGAACCTGGACAGCGTTGCCGAAAGCTCCGCTGAAATCGCCGCCATCCTGTTCAACGAAGAACTGGGTGCCGTGATCCAGGTTCGCCAGGACGCGACCCCGGACATCCTCGCCCAATTCAGCGCTGCCGGTCTGGGCGACTGCGTGTCGGTGATCGGCCAGCCGATCAACAACGGTCAGATCAACATCACCTTCAACGGTGACACCGTGTTCGAAGGCCAGCGTCGTCTGCTGCAACGTCAGTGGGCCGAGACCAGCTACCAGATCCAGCGTCTGCGCGACAACGCCGACTGCGCCGAGCAAGAGTTCGATGCGCTGCTGGAAGAAGACAACCCGGGCCTGAGCGTCAAGCTGAGCTACGACGTCAACCAGGACATCGCCGCGCCTTACATCAAGAAAGGCATTCGCCCACAGGTTGCCGTGCTGCGTGAGCAGGGCGTCAACGGTCAGGTGGAAATGGCGGCGGCGTTCGACCGCGCCGGTTTCAACGCGATCGACGTGCACATGAGCGACATTCTGGCCGGCCGTGTCGACCTGAACGAGTTCAAAGGTCTGGTGGCATGCGGTGGTTTCTCCTACGGCGACGTACTCGGCGCCGGTGAAGGCTGGGCCAAGTCCGCACTGTTCAACAGCCGTGCCCGCGATGCGTTCCAGGGTTTCTTCGAGCGTAACGACAGCTTCACCCTCGGCGTGTGCAACGGTTGCCAGATGATGTCCAACCTGCACGAGCTGATCCCGGGCAGCGAGTTCTGGCCGCACTTCGTACGCAACCGCTCCGAGCAGTTCGAAGCGCGCGTGGCGATGGTTCAGGTTCAGGAATCGAACTCGATCTTCCTGCAGGGCATGGCCGGTTCGCGCATGCCGATCGCCATCGCTCACGGTGAAGGCCATGCCGAATTCGAAAGCGAAGAGGCACTGCTCGAAGCCGATCTGTCCGGTTGCGTGGCGATGCGTTTCGTCGACAACCACGGCAAGGTCACCGAAGCCTACCCGGCCAACCCGAACGGTTCGCCGCGCGGGATCACCGGCCTCACCAGCCGCGACGGTCGCGTGACAATCATGATGCCGCACCCGGAGCGTGTGTTCCGCGCTGTGCAGAACTCGTGGCGTTCGGAAGACTGGAACGAAGACGCACCTTGGATGCGTATGTTCCGTAACGCGCGTGTGTGGGTGAACTAAGCGCTGTGTACAAGCTCGCGTTTTTTGTTCCCGACAGCCATGTCGAGGTGGTCAAGGACGCTGTATTCGCTGCTGGTGGCGGGCGGATCGGTGACTATGACCACTGTGCTTGGCAGGTGCTTGGCTCTGGTCAGTTTCGGCCTCTGGACGGGAGTCAGCCGTTCATTGGTCAGGCTGGGCAGGTTGAGCGGGTCGAGGAGTGGAAGGTCGAGCTTGTCGTTGGCGATGAGTTGATTCGCTCGGTAGTGGCGGCTCTTAAGTTGAGCCATCCCTACGAGACGCCGGCTTATGAAGTGTGGCGGCTGGAGGATTTTTGATCTTCCTTGGCTGCTGAAATGGAAAACCCGCTGAGAGTGATTTCAGCGGGTTTTTTGGTTTTTGGGGCTTGGGTTTGGATTGAGTGAATATCCGTTGCTGCGGTAATGGCTTCTTATGGTTTCGCCCTTACGGCGAGTCACTTTTTTCAAACGCCCGGAATGCCGGCCCAGAAAAAAGTAACCAAAAACGCTGGGCCCCGGCGTTCGGCACCTCGCTTTGGCTCGGTGTTCCTTCGTTCCGGGATTCATCCGGGGGCATCGCCTACGGTTTGCTTCGCTGCACCTCCTCTCGATGCATGCGGCTGCGCCGCACGGTCGCTGCGCTCCCACCCCCGGATAAATCCCTCCACTCAGCCTGCCGATGGGGCCGGCACGTCAAAAGCGGTACTTGAGCTAACGCTCATCATGTTGAGTGGTGGGAAGCAGGAAGCAGGAAGCAGGAAGCAAAAGTTAGCTGTGTACTGCTTGATCGTTCCCACGCTCCGCGTGGGAATGCAGCCTGGGACGCTCCGCGTTCCATTTTCGAATGTTTAAAGATGTGTGGGATTTACCGAATCTTCCCATTTGGTTTGAGCTTGCCTCTCGCAAGCTCCGGTCATGCGGTGGTTGCTTCAAATGGAACAGGAAACCCGGCCTAGGCCGGGTTCCCTGGTTGTAACCGCTTCACGTCAAAACTGGATGGCGACCATCAGACCTTCGCACTCACCTCACTCCGATTAACCAACCCTTCCAGCGCCACACTCAAACTCTGCGCCCGCTCACCTACCAGCAAGTGCCACACGCCATCCTCCAGCGCGCTCACACCCAAACATCCAAGTTCTTTCAACCGGCTTTCCGACAGCGCTTTGCCATCGGCCAGTTGCAGGCGTATCCGGCTCGTGGCGATGCAGTCGAGTTGCAGCACGTTGTCGCTGCCGCCCAGGGCGTTCAGCCATTGCTGGGCCTGCGGTGCGGCTATAGCAACGGGCTCGCTGGTTTCGACGACGGCGACAGGAGCAGTAGTCGCTGCGGCTCGACCCAATGCGGGCATCGCCAGGCGGATTTCGTCGGCAATGCTGTCGGCCAGCGGCCCGACGACTACCTGCAGACTGCCGCCCTTGCCCGGACGTACCACGGCCATTGCGCCCAGTGCTTTCAAGTCCGCATCGGAGGCTTTGTTGCGATCGACCATTTCCAGTCGCAGACGCGTGGTGCAGGCGCCGACGGTGAGCAGATTCTCGGCACCTCCCAAGGCTTTGATGTACGCAGCGGCGCGCTCGTTTTCTGTCAGCACGGATTTCTCGGCAGTGGCGACGTCTTCACGTCCCGGGGTTTTCAGGTTGAAGCGGCGGATGCAGAAATCGAACACCGCGTAGTAGATGACCGCATATGCAAGGCCTACCGGCACCACCAGCCAGCCGTTGGTCGAGCGTCCCCAGCCCAGCACCATGTCGATGAAGCCGCCGGAGAAGGTGAAGCCCAAGTGGATGTTCAGTGCGTTGGTGATTGCCATCGACAACCCGGTCAGCAGCGCGTGCAGCAAAAACAGCAGCGGTGCGAGGAACATGAAGGCGAATTCGATCGGTTCGGTGACGCCGGTGAGGAATGCGGTCAGGGCCATCGACAGGAAGATCCCGCCCATGACTTTGCGCCGCTCCGGCAGGGCGTTGCGGTACATCGCCAGGCAGGCGGCGGGGAGGCCGAAGATCATGACCGGGAACATGCCGGTCATGAACTGCCCGCCCTTCGGATCGCCGGCGAAGTAGCGGGACAGGTCACCGGTCACCAGCGCGCCAGTGGTCGGGTCGGTGAAGTTGCCGAACACGAACCACGCCATGTTGTTGAGGATGTGGTGCAGGCCGGTGACGATCAGCAGGCGGTTGAACACGCCGAACACGAACGCGCCGAAGCTGCCGCTTTCCATCAGCAGGGTGCCGAAGCTGTTGATGCCGTGCTGGATTGGCGGCCAGATGTAGCCGAACAGCACGCCCAGGCCGACTGCGCTGAACCCGGTGACGATGGGCACGAAACGCCGGCCGCCGAAGAATGCCAGGTACTCCGGCAGCTTGATGTCCTTGAAGCGGTTGTACAGCGCGCCGGCCATCAGGCCGCTGACGATCCCGGCGAGCATGCCCATGTTGATGCTGGCGTCGAGCACCTTGAGGGTGGAGATCATCACCAGGTAGCCGATCACTCCGGCGAGGCCGGCGGTGCCGTTGTTGTCCCGGGCGAAACCGACGGCGATGCCGATGGCGAAGATCATTGCCAGGTTGGCGAAGATCACCTGACCGGCATCGTGGATGATCGCGATGTTCAGCAGGTCGGTGTCGCCCAGGCGCAGCAGCAGGCCGGCGATCGGCAGGATCGCGATCGGCAGCATCAGCGCACGGCCGAGGCGTTGCAGGCCTTCGATGAAGAGTTGGTACATGGCGTTTGTCCTTGTTGTTTTTGTTAGCGCAGAGGCCAATGTTGATGACAGGCATGACGCACCGCGGCGGCGCTGCTCAGCTTGAGCAGGTCCCGGGCGAGGCGTTGGCATTCGGCTTCGTGCAGCTGGCGCACGCGGTCCTTGATTTCGCCGATCTGTACCGGGCTCACCGACAATTCGGTCACGCCCAGGCCGATCAACACCGGCGTCGCCAGCGGGTCGGAAGCCAGGGCTCCGCATACGCCAACCCAGCGCTTATGCACCGCCGCGCCTTCGCAGGTCATGGCGATCAGGCGCAGCAGCGCCGGGTGCAAGGCATCGATCCGTGCGGCGAGGCCGGCGTGGTCGCGGTCCATGGCCAGGGTGTATTGCGACAGGTCGTTGGTGCCGATGGACAGGAAGTCGGCGTGCTCGGCCAGTTGTTCAGCCTGCAATGCAGCGGCCGGGACTTCGATCATCACGCCGATTTCCGGACGTTGATTGATGCCCAGTTCCAGGCACAGCGCATCGACCCGCTGGCGGATGTGCAGCAGTTCGTCGACTTCGGTGACCATCGGCAGCAGGATCCGGCAGCGTTGCAACGGGCTGACTTGCAGCAGCGCACGCAGTTGCTGATCGAGGATTTCCGGGCGGGCCTGGGCCAAGCGAATACCGCGCAGGCCGAGTACCGGGTTGGCTTCCACCGGTAGTGGCAGGTAGTCGAGTTGTTTGTCGCCACCGACGTCGATGGTACGGATGATCACCGACTTGTCGCCCATGGCATCGATCACAGCTTGATAGGCGGCGCGTTGTTCTTCGACGTCCGGCGCAGTGTGGCGATCGACGAACAGGAACTCGGTGCGCAACAGGCCGACGCCGTCGGCACCGTTGGCAAACGCATCCGCCGCTTCATGGCTGGAGGCGACGTTGGCGACCACTTCGATGGCCACGCCGTTGCGAGTTTCGGCTGGCAGATGGGCCTGGGCCTGCTGGGCATCGCGCCGTTGTTGGCGATCGATTTGCGCTTGTTGGACTTCGGCCAGACGTTCGGCATTCGGCGTCAGTTCGAGGCGACCGCCGTCGGCGTCGAGGACCACCGATTGACCTTGCGCTTGATCGAGCAGCGCCGAGCCCAGTGCGACCATGCACGGCAGGCCTTTGCCCCGGGCCAGAATCGCCACGTGGGAAGTCGCGCCACCTTCGGCCATGCACAAACCGGCGACGCCTTGCGCGCTCAGTTGCAGCAAATCCGAAGGTGTCAGTTCGTGAGCGGCGACGATGGCGCCGGCCGGCACGTCGTAATGCCAGGCTTCGCCGAGCAGGGCGCGCAGCACCCGTTGCTTGAGGTCGCGCAGATCGTTGGCGCGCTCGGCCAGCAGCGGGCTGCCGGTGTTTTGCAGCACTTGGCATTGCGCGTCGATGGACTGGCTCCAGGCGTGAGTCGCCGCCGTGCCGGTTTCAATCGATTGCCGGGCGGCGTCGAGCAGGGCCGGGTCTTCCAGCAAGGCCAGGTGCGCAGCGAAGATGGCTTCTTCGTCGGCATTGCGCTGTTTTTTCGCCTGGGCGAGGGTGCCGTCGATTTCGCTGCGAACCTGATTCAGCGCCGTGTCGAGAATCTGTAGTTGTTGCTCGGGCTGATGATTGCCGCTGTCGGCTGGCAGGCTGATCGCGTTCAGGCGAAACAGCGGCCCGCCGACCAGACCCGGTGCGGCGCACACGCCGTGCAACACGCCGGCCTCGGCCGGGCGATTGCGTGGAGTGGCGGCAAGCGGTGCAGCGGCGTGATGATCCTCTGGCAGGGCGGTGGCCAGTGCAGCGAGCAAGGCTTGCAGTGCCTCTTGCGCGTCGGAACCCTGACAACGGACCTGCACTTCGTCCTGTTCGCCAATCGCCAGGCCCATCAAACCGATGAGGCTGTTGCACGGTGCCGATTTGCCGGCGAAATGCAGCTGCGACTGGCTCTTGAACCCTTGCGCCGTCTGACGGATCAACGCCGCCGGGCGCGCATGCAGACCGCCGCGATGGGCGACCTTTACGTGACCGTGAACTTCCGGGCCGCCGAGTTCTTCTGTATTCGCCGCTGCGCTGTGACGAGCGACGATGTGCAGCAGCGGTTCGCCGACCTTCACCGTTTTCAGGGTGATGGGGCGCGCCTGGAAATCCTGGCTGTTGGTCAGGATCAGCAGGCTGACCAGGCTTTTGCACTGGCGGCCGACCTTGTCCAGGTCATAGCGCAGCAGCGGCTGGCCATTGCTGACCCGCGCGCCTTCCTTGACCAGCATCGAGAAGCCTTCGCCCTGCAACTCCACCGTGTCCAGACCGAGATGCAGCAACAGCTCGGCGCCGTTGTCGGCGCGCACGGTCAGTGCATGGCCGGTGCGGGCGACGTGGATCACCACCCCGGCGCAGGGCGAATACAGGGTGTCGTTCAGCGGATCAATGGCAATGCCGTCGCCCATCGCGCCGCTGGCGAACACCGCGTCCGGGACTTTGGCGAGCGTGAGCACCGGGCCGCTGAGCGGGGCGCTTAAAGTCAGCTCTTTATTGTTGTTGTGCATGGCTCGGTCTCATCAGGAAAACGTTCGGTTCGGACTCAGTGCGTACGGGTGACTTTGCTCAGGTGTCGCGGCTGATCCGGGTCCATGCCACGGGCCACGGCCAGGCCGGCCGCCATCACGTAGAAACTCTGGATCGCCAGGATCGGATCGAGGGCCGGGTGTTCGGCACGGCTGAGGGTCAGGTCGCGTTCGCTCACGTCATCCGGCGCAGCCAGCAACACGCGGGCACCGCGCTGACGCATCTCGGCTGCCAGGCTCAGCAGACCGGCCTGTTCGGCGCCGCGCGGGGCGAACACCAGCAATGGGTAGTGTTCGTCGATCAGGGCCATCGGGCCGTGACGGACTTCGGCGCTGCTGAAGGCTTCGGCCTGGATCGCCGAGGTTTCCTTGAATTTCAGCGCGGCTTCCTGGGCGATGGCAAAACCGGCGCCACGGCCGATCACCATCAACCGCTCGCAATCGCGCAGGGCGTCGATGGCCGGGCTCCAGTCCTGTTGCGCAGCTTCGCGCAGGCCTTCGGGCAGGGCGTTGTGCGCCTCCAGCAATTCGGCGTCCTCTTTCCAGTGCGCGATCAGACGGGCGCTGGCGCTGAGGGTGGCGATGAAACTCTTGGTCGCGGCGACGCTGCTTTCGGTGCCGGCCAGCAACGGCAGGCTGAATTCACAGGCGGCTTCCAGCGGCGAATCGGCGGCGTTGACCATCGACACGCTCAGGGCGCCGCGCTTGCGCAGCAGGCGCAGGCTGTTGACCAGATCCGGGCTTTGGCCCGACTGCGAGAAGGCGAACGCGACCTGACCGCTGACCTTCAACGGCGCCTGTTGCATGGTCACCACTGACATCGGCAACGACGCCACCGGTACGCCGAGTTGCTGCATGGTCAGGTAGGCGAAGTAACTCGCGGCATGGTCGGAGCTGCCACGGGCAACGGTCATCGCCACTTGCGGTGGCTGACGGCGCAGGCGTCCGGCGATCTCGATCATTGGCGGGTCGAGCTGTTGCAGTTGGGCTTGCACGGCCTCGAACGAGGACAGCGCCTCCTCAAGCATTTTTGAAGTCAATGTCTTCTCCTTCGACCATGACGGCGGTCAGTGTGAGTGAGCGATCCAGCCGCACGCAGTCGGCCCAGGCGCCAGGTGCAAGGCGCCCGCGTTCGGTGATGCCGAGGTAGTCGGCGGGGAATTGCGAAAGACGTTGCGAGGCTTCGGCGATCGGCAAACCGATCTTCACCAGATTGCGCAGGGCCTGATCCATGGTCAGGGTGCTGCCGGCCAGGGTGCCATCGGGCAGGCGCACGCCGCCCAGGCATTTGGTGACGGTGTGGCTGCCGAGCTTGTATTCGCCGTCGGGCATGCCGGCGGCGGCGGTCGAATCGGTGACGCAGTACAGGCACGGAATCGAGCGCAGAGCCACGCGGATCGCGCCGGGGTGCACGTGCAGCAAGTCCGGAATCAGTTCGGCGAATTTGGCGTGGGCCAGCGCCGCACCGACGATACCCGGCTCGCGGTGATGCAGCGGGCTCATGGCGTTGTACAAGTGGGTGAAACTGGTGGCGCCGGCTTCGAGGGCGGCGACGCCTTCCTCGTAACTGCCGAGGGTATGACCGATCTGCATGCGGATGCCACGGCGGCTCAGTTCACGAATCAATCCGTCATGGCCGGCGATTTCCGGGGCGATGGTGATCACCCGGATCGGCGCCAGCGCCAGATAGTCTTCAACTTCGGCCATCAACGCGGTGTGGGCGAAGTTCGGCTGGGCGCCGAGTTTGCCGGGATTGATGTACGGGCCTTCGAGGTGCACGCCGAGGACTCGGGCAGCACCTTTCGGACGCTGCTCGCAGAACTCGCCGACCTCCTTGAGCACGCTGGCAATCTCGGCTCTCGGCGCGGTCATCGTGGTGGCCAGCAGCGAGGTGGTGCCGAAGCGCACGTGGGTCTTGGTGATGGTCTCGAACGCGCTGGCGCCTTCCATGATGTCCTTGCCGCCACCGCCGTGGACGTGCAGGTCGATGAAACCCGGCAGCAGATACGGCAAGTCATTGGTCGCCGGATCGCAAGGCTCGCCTTCGATCGACACGACTCTGCCGTGTTCGTGGATCAGCCGGCCGCGAATCCAGCCGTCAGCGGTGAGGATGTTGTCTTCGGACATTTCGCTTCTCTCGTTTGGCCTGGCTGCTGATCAGCGGCGAAGCTCTGCAACAAAGTCGTAGTAGTCGTTGCGGCAATAGGTGTCGGTGACTTCGATCGGCGTGTTGTCTTCCAGGTAGCCGACCCGGGTCATCAGCAGCATCGCGGTGCCGGGGGCGATGCCGACGAGTGCGGCGAACTCGTCCGAGGCGTTGATCGCCTGGATGTGCTGCAAGGCGCGCACGATCGGCTTGCCGATGCTGTCGAGGTGTTCGTAGAGGGAATCGCCCACCACCTGTGGCTTGGGCATGATCGAGGCGGGCAGGGTGCTCATCTCGATGGCCATCACGGTGTCGTCGGCCTTGCGCAGGCGTTTCATGCGCGCGACCTTGTCGTTCGGCGACAGGCCGAGGCGGATCAGTTCTTCGTGGGTCGGCAGGGTGATTTCCCGCTCCAGCCATTGCGAGCTGGGCACGAAGCCCTTGAGACGGAGCATTTCGCTGAAACCCGAGAGGCGCGACAGCGGTTGTTCAAGGCGTGGGGTGATGAAGGTGCCGGAGCCTTGCAGGCGGCGGATCAAACCTTGATCGAGCAGGACTTCCAGCGCTTTGCGCGCGGTGACCCGGGAAATCCCCAGCATCTCGCTGAGATTGCGCTCCGAGGGCATCGCCTGTTCGGCTTTCCACTGGCCGGCATGGATCGCGGCTTCCAGGTTGCGCGCCAGTTGCAGGTACAGCGGCGTCGGCTGGGAATCGTCGGGGCGTAGGGCGTGGAGGTCATTCATGTAAGGCATTTCCGGCGCTGATATAGGATTGTTGTCGCTCGGTAGTCGGGCGAAACCTAATACCACTTGCATACCATGTCAACGCGTCGGAAAGGCCTGTAGTCCTTTGGAATCGGGTGTTTCAGGCTCGGTGGTTTCAAGTGGTATTAGCGCTGGGCGCTGGAAAGCAAAAGATCGCAGTCTGCGGCAGTTCTGGCGGGTGAAAGTGGTATCACTGTTCAGGCGTTGCCGCAGGCTGCGATCTTTTTGATTTATTTTTTGCGGGCGACCAATGGTCAGGAGAAAGGGCCGTTTTAAGGCCCCTCGGGAGCGTGCTCCCTGGATGACAGAATCAGGGGCGGATTTCGATCATCGTGCCGTCCGGCACCAGGTTCCAGACTTCGCGCATGTCGACGTTGCGCATGGCGATGCAGCCGTCGGTCCAGTCCAGGGTGTGGAACAGTTGTTCGGGGTTGTCCTCGGAGTCCGGCGTGCCGTGGATCATGATCATTCCGCCAGGCTCGACGCCTTCGCGGCGGGCGCGGGCGGAGTCGCTGATGTTCGGGTAGGAGATGTGCATCGACAGGTTGAATTTTTCGCTGGTCTTGCGCCAGTCGATCCAATAGAAACCTTCCGGTGTGCGTTTGTCGCCTTCAATCAGCTTCGGGCCTTTTTTCGCGCCTTTGCCCAGGGAAATGCGATAGCTCTTGAGGGGCTTGCCGTCGGCGATCAACTGCAGTTGATGGGCCGATTTGAGCACCAGTACTTTTTCGATGAGCGGGGTGTTCGAAGGCGTCACGGTGGTCACGAATGACGCTTGGGAGACGGTGACGAACGACAGGCAGAACAGGGCAAGCAACCAGCGCATTGAAACGATTCCCCAGAAATGAAGCAGATACTTTATTTATAGATAGTGTGCAGGCGCTGTCGCGGTCTGCGTCAGCCGGTTATCGGCCGGCCGCCGTCGAAATCAAGTGATGGCCGGTTGAGCGAGTGGCGGGATCGATTCGGAGCGAACCGGATAAACCTCGACACGCCGGTCAGCGAAGAAGCATTCCAGGGTACGGCCCACCGTGCGGAAAGCCAGTTCGTCCCAGGGAATGTCTTCCTCGTCGAACAGGTGCACTTCCAGGCTTTCGGGGCCGGCGGCGAAGTCCAGATCCGCCAGCTCGGCGCGGAAAAACACATGCACCTGACTGATGTGCGGCACGTCGATCAAGGTATAGATGCTCAGGTTGCGCACCCGGGCGCAGGCTTCCTCGGCGGTTTCGCGGATGGCGGCCTGTTCGATGGTCTCGCCGTTCTCCATGAACCCGGCGGGCAGCGTCCAGTAACCGAGGCGTGGCTCGATGGCGCGGCGACACAGCAGGACTTTGCTGCCCCAGGTCGGTACGCAACCGGCCACGATATTGGGGTTCTGGTAGTGAATCGTCTGACAGCTGTCGCAGACGAATCGCAGCCGCGAGTCGCCTTCGGGAATGCGCTGGGTCACCGGGTTGCCGCAGTGGCTGCAAAATTTCATGCTGGGGTTCCTGAATGCTGCGCCTATCTTGGCGTGCAGCGGTGTCAGTCGGCAAGTTGTCGTTTCGCGACATGACGGCCGTTCGGGGCTTGGGCGGTCGCAATGATTGGTGCATGATGCAGGGTAAGGCACCGATCGAGAACACTTATGCTGGACGAGCTACTGCACCGGGTAAGCAATCACACGCCGCGCACGCTGGAGACCGACACGCGTTTCCCCGAGGCCGCTGTCCTGGTGCCGATTACTCGCAGTGACGAACCCGAACTTGTCCTCACCCTGCGCGCCAGCGGGCTCTCGACCCACGGCGGCGAAGTCGCCTTCCCCGGTGGGCGACGCGATCCCGAGGACCCGGATCTGGTGTTCACCGCCCTGCGTGAAGCCGAAGAGGAAATCGGCCTGCCGCCGGGACTGGTCGAAGTGATCGGTCCGCTCAGCCCGCTGATTTCCCTGCATGGCATCAAGGTCACGCCGTATGTCGGGGTGATTCCGGATTTTGTCGAATACCAGGCCAATGATGCCGAGATTGCTGCGGTGTTCAGTGTGCCGCTGGAGTTCTTCCGCAAGGATCCGCGCGAACACACTCATCGCATCGACTACCAGGGTCGCAGTTGGTACGTGCCGAGCTACCGTTACGGTGACTACAAGATCTGGGGGCTGACGGCGATCATGATCGTCGAGTTGATCAACCTGCTCTATGACGCCAAAATCAGCCTGCATCAGCCGCCTAAAAGCTTTATCAACACCTGAAGCCATCGCTCGAATGGCCAGCCATCGTGAGCCCTGAGGAAAACAAGATGAAATACCGCCTGGGCGACGCCCGCGTCGAAACCCATCCGCAGAGCTGGGTCGCCCCCAACGCCGTGCTCGTGGGCAAGGTCAGACTGGAAGAGGGCGCCAACGTCTGGTTCAACGCCGTGCTGCGTGGGGACAACGAACTGATCCTGATCGGCAAGAACAGCAACGTGCAGGACGGCACGGTGATGCACACCGACATGGGCTATCCGCTGACCATCGGCACCGGCGTGACCATCGGCCACAACGCCATGCTCCACGGCTGCACGGTCGGCGACTACAGCCTGATCGGCATCAACGCGGTCATCCTCAACGGCGCGAAGATCGGCAAGAACTGCATCATCGGCGCCAATTCGCTGATCGGCGAAGGCAAGGAAATTCCTGACGGTTCACTGGTGATGGGCTCGCCGGGCAAGGTCGTGCGCGAACTGACCGAGCAACAGAAGAAGATGCTCGAAGCCAGTGCCGCGCATTATGTGCATAACTCTCAGCGCTATGCGCGCGATCTGGTCGAGCAGGAAGAATGACAACCCCGGAAAGACCCGTTGCCTCGCCGTGCGTGAGCATTTGCGCACTGGACGAAGACGACATTTGTACCGGTTGCCAGCGCACGGTCGAGGAAATTACTCGCTGGAGCCGGATGACCAATGATGAACGTCGGGTTGTTCTCGGGCTCTGTCATGAGCGGGCGAAGGCCAGTGGCCTGGTCTGGATGATCGGCAAAACGCCGGGGCAATAGCCGATTTGATTGGCGTCATCGAAGGGCTGAAGTAACCTGTGCGCCAAATTGACAGGTCACGCCCATGATTTTCCTCATCGCTTACATCAGCAGCGTCGTGCTGATCAACTTCGCCTTCTCCACCGCGCCGCACCTGGACATCATCTGGTCGGCCTGGGGCGGGCTGGTGTTCGTGTTGCGCGACATGGTGCAGATCCGTTTCGGCCACGGCGCGATCGTGGCGATGCTGGCGGCGCTGGTGCTGTCCTATGTCACGTCCGATCCGTCGATTGCGCTGGCCAGTGCCACGGCATTCGCGGTCTCGGAGTGCATCGACTGGCTGGTGTTCACCATCACCAGGCGCCCGTTGCGCGACCGGTTGTGGATCAGCTCGGCGCTGAGCATTCCCCTCGATACCTTCATCTTCTTTGGCATGATCGACCTGCTGACGCCGCCAGTGCTTATCACCGCGCTGGCCTCGAAGTTCGCCGGCGTGACTGCGGTCTGGCTGATCATGGCCTGGCGCGAACGCAAACAGGCTGTCGCCGGCTGAAGCCAAACCCTCAGGTTCATGTAAAATGCCGCGCTTTCTCCCCATGGAAAGCGCGTCCGGCGTTGCTTTCCTCGATGATCCGCTTCTTTGAGGACCTGAGATGACCCGTATCGGAACTCCATTGTCGCCGACCGCGACCCGCGTATTGCTGTGTGGCTGTGGTGAGTTGGGCAAGGAAGTGGTGATCGAGCTGCAACGCCTGGGCGTTGAAGTGATCGCCGTTGACCGTTACGCCAACGCGCCGGCCATGCAGGTTGCCCATCGCAGCCACGTGATCAACATGCTCGATGGTGCCGCCCTTCGTGCAGTGATCGAAGCCGAGAAGCCGCACTTCATCGTGCCGGAAATCGAAGCCATCGCCACTGCCACGCTGGTCGAACTGGAAGCCGAAGGCTTCACTGTGATCCCGACCGCTCGCGCCGCGCAACTGACCATGAACCGCGAAGGCATCCGTCGTCTGGCTGCCGAAGAGCTGGACCTGCCGACCTCGCCGTACCACTTCGCCGACACCTTCGAGGACTACAGCAAGGCCGTTCAGGACCTCGGCTTTCCGTGCGTCGTGAAACCAGTGATGAGTTCGTCGGGCAAGGGTCAGAGCCTGCTGCGCAGCGCCGATGACGTGCAGAAAGCCTGGGATTACGCCCAAGAGGGCGGTCGCGCCGGCAAAGGTCGCGTGATCATCGAAGGTTTCATCGATTTCGACTACGAAATCACTCTGCTGACCGTGCGTCACGTCGGCGGCACGACGTTCTGTGCGCCGGTCGGCCACCGTCAGGAGAAGGGCGACTATCAGGAATCCTGGCAGCCACAGGCCATGAGCCCGGTGGCGCTGGCTGAATCCGAGCGTGTAGCCAAAGCCGTGACCGAAGCGTTGGGCGGTCGTGGTCTGTTCGGCGTCGAGCTGTTCATCAAGGGCGATCAGGTGTGGTTCAGTGAAGTGTCGCCACGTCCACACGACACCGGTCTGGTAACCCTGATTTCCCAGGACCTGTCGCAGTTCGCCCTGCACGCCCGAGCCATCCTCGGCCTGCCGGTGCCACTGATCCGTCAGTTCGGCCCATCGGCTTCGGCGGTGATTTTGGTGGAAGGCCAGTCGACCCAGACTGCATTCGCCAACCTCGGCGCTGCACTGAGCGAACCGGATACCGCGCTGCGTCTGTTCGGCAAGCCTGAAGTCAATGGCCAGCGTCGCATGGGTGTTGCACTGGCCCGTGACGAGTCGATCGAGGCCGCTCGTGCCAAGGCGACCCGTGCTTCTCAGGCTGTCGTTGTAGAGCTGTAATCTCGCAACCTGATCGCTCCCGCATCGGGCGGGAGCGATCAGGGCATTTACGACACCTGATTCAAATCGTTATTGCGCGTTTCCTTCAGGCACAGCACAGCGATCAGGCTGAGCACCGCGGCCGCAGACACATACCCGCCGACGTAACTCAAACCACCCATCGCCACCAGTTTCTGCGCAAAGAATGGCGCCGCCGAGGCTCCGACAATGCCGCCGAGGTTGTAGGCCGCCGATGCACCGGTATAGCGGACGTGTGTCGGAAACAGCTCCGGCAGCAGCGCGCCCATTGGGGCGAATGTCACCCCCATCAGAAACAGCTCGATGCACAGGAACAGGGCCACGCCCCAGGTCGAACCCTGAGTCAGCAGCGGCTCCATCAGAAACCCGGAAAGAATCGCCAGCACACCGCCGACGATCAGCACCGGCTTGCGCCCGTAACGATCGCTTGCCCACGCCGACAACGGCGTCGCGGCTGCCATGAACAGTACTGCGAAGCACAGCAGCCCGAGGAAAGTCTCACGGCTGTAGCCCAATGTGGATACGCCGTAGCTCAGGGAAAACACCGTCGAGATGTAGAACAGGGCGTAGCACACCACCATGGCAGCGGCACCAAGCAATGTCGGTGCCCAGTATTGGCTGAACAGCTCGACCAGCGGCACTTTCACTCGCTCCTGACGGGCGATGGCGTTGGCGAACACCGGGGTCTCGTGCAGCTTGAGGCGCACGTACAGCCCGACCATCACCAGCACAGCGCTGAGCAGGAACGGAATCCGCCAGCCCCAACTGCGGAACTGATCGTCGTTCAGGCTCATGGCAAGGGTCAGGAACAGACCGTTGGCGGCCAGAAAACCAATCGAAGGCCCGAGTTGCGGGAACATGCCGAACCACGCCCGTTTGCCTTTCGGCGCGTTTTCGGTCGCCAGCAGCGCTGCACCGCCCCATTCGCCACCCAATCCCAGGCCTTGGCCGAAACGCAGTACGCAAAGCAGGATCGGCGCCCAGGCCCCGATGCTGTCGTAGCCCGGCAGCACGCCGATCAGCGTGGTGCAGACACCCATCAGCAGCAGCGAAGCGACCAAAGTCGATTTGCGCCCGATCCGGTCGCCGAAATGGCCGAACAGCGCCGAGCCCAGCGGTCGGGCCAGGAAGGCGATGCCGAAGGTAAGAAATGCCGAAAGCATCTGCGCCGTGCCGGAAGTCTGCGGGAAAAACACCGGCCCGATCACCAGCGCAGCGGCGGTGGCGTAGACATAGAAATCGTAGAACTCGATGGCCGTGCCGATGAAGCTTGCCGTGGCCACGCGGGTGGCGGAGTTGGTCGGTTGGGCAGGCGTGGTGTCGCTGTAAGCGGTACTGGTCGTCATGCGGTGATCCCTGACAGTCATGAGCTCCGTTGGAGCGAATTATTATGGTCGAACACCCAGGGATGTGGGATGAGGCGCGATCGCTGCTTCAGGTAGGAACAGTCGTCGGTGTGATGCGGATATTGCCGATGAACCGGCCGGAACTTGTCGGGTGCGGGGTAAGCACACGGTTCGGCGGGGCTTGGGTGAGCACCGCGATTATAGGAAGGTGGCTAACGATTGAACAAGGGGCTGGCTAGCGGGCCGTGGCCAGCGTCGGGGCCGAAGTGGTGTGCCAGATCAGGACCTTGCTGACCCGGTTCTCTTCGGTTTCGAGAATCTCCAGCCGGTAGCGGCCGATCTTCAGGCAGACCGCGCTTTCCGGGATGGTTTCCAGCGCTTCGGTCACCAGGCCATTGAGGGTCCGGGGGCCGTCGCTGGGCAGGTGCCAGCCCAGGCATTTGTTCAGTTCGCGGATCGACGCCGCGCCATCGATCACCATGCGGCCATCGGCCTGCGGGTGGATGTGCGGATTGTCGAGGCTGTGCTCGCTTTCGAATTCGCCGACGATTTCTTCGAGAATGTCTTCCAGGGTGACGATGCCGAGCACTTCGCCGTATTCGTCCACCACCATGCCCAGACGCCGTTGCTGCTTGTGGAAGTTCAGCAGTTGCAGTTGCAGCGGGGTGCTTTCAGGGACGAAATACGGCTCGTAACTGGCCGCCAGCAAGGCTTCGCGGGTCAGGCTGCCGTTGTCGAGCAGGTGACGAATCTGCCGGGTATTGAGCACCGCTTCGACCTGATTGATATCGCTGTGGAAAACCGGCAGGCGAGTGCGTTGGTTCTTGCGTAATTGCTCGATGATTTCCTCGATCGGGTCGTCGAGGTTGATGCCGTCGACATCGCTGCGCGGCACCAGAATGTCGTTGACCGTGATGTTGTCCAGCGCATGGATGCCTGAAACCGGGTGCGGGCGCACCGGATGATCCGGGTCGTCATGACGCTCCGCCGGCACATCGTCTTCGCTCTGTTGCACCACCTGGGCCTTGCGGATGAACGGTTGCATCAGCAAACCACTGGTGCGGCTGAGTAGCCAGGCAAGCGGGTAAACCACTTTCAGCGGTACTGCCAGCAGCGTATTGCCGAACGACAGCACCGCATCCGGATAACGCTGGGCGAGGGCGCGGGGGAAATAGTCGGCAAAAACCAGCAGCAAGGCACCGGCGCCGAGGCAGGCGGCCCAGGGGCCATTTTCTTCACAGAGAAAGATTGCCAGCAGGGTGGCCAGAATGACGGCGAGGGCGCGGCACAGGGTATTGCAGAGGATCAGGCTGTCGAGCGGGAAGTTGAGCTTCGCCAGCGGCTTGTCGCTGGCGCGGGATGCGGTGCGTTGCGCGAGCAGATACTGCTGCGCCGCTTCGACGGCGGTAAACAGCCCCGACCAGAGAATCAGCAGGGCAAATACCGCGAGCATCGGCCCTATGGGCAAACCGTCCATTTATGCCGCCCGTCAGATGTGCAGGATGTATTCACGAACCAGTTTGCTGCCGAAGTACGCGAGCATCAGCAGGCAGAAACCGGCGAGGGTCCAGCGGATTGCCTTGTGGCCGCGCCAGCCGAGGCGGTTACGGCCCCACAGCAGGACGCTGAACACGACCCAGGCCAGGCAGGCCAGCAGGGTTTTATGCACCAGGTGCTGGGCAAACAGGTTCTCGACGAACAGCCAGCCGGAAATCAGCGACAGCGACAGCAGCGTCCAGCCGGCCCAGAGGAAGCCGAACAGCAGGCTTTCCATGGTTTGCAGCGGGGGGAAGTTCTTGATCAGTCCGGACGGATGCTTGTGCTTGAGCTGATGATCCTGCACCAGCAGCAACAGGGCCTGGAACACCGCGATGGTGAACATGCCGTAGGCGAGGATCGACAACAGGATGTGCGCGAGGATGCCCGGTTCCTCGTCGATGATCTGCACCGTGCCGGCCGGCGCGAACTGCGCCAGCAGTACGGTGATCGCACCCAGCGGGAACAGCAGCACCAGCAGGTTTTCCACCGGGATCCGCGAGCAGGCCAGCAGGGTCAGGGCGATGACGGCCGCAGCAATCAGGCTCGAAGCGCTGAAGAAATCCAGGCCCAGACCGATCGGCGTCAATAAATGCGTAAGCAGGCTGGCGCTGTGGGCCAGCACGGCGAGGACGCCGAGCGAGACCAGCAGGCGCTTGTTGGCCTTGGCGCCGGTGGCCAGGCGGGTGCCCTGATAGAGAGTCGCAGCGGCGTAGAGAAGGGCGGCGGCGAGGGTGGTCAGCAAACTCGGTGACAAGGGGAGCATAAATCCTGTTAGGCAAGCCCGAAAGGGGCTGAGTTTGGCATAGAACCGCCGTTGCACGAAAGACCGGCAAGCTGACAGCGAGGTGTCCGCCGGACGCAGTCTTCGCTATAATCCGCGACCTGCCCACGCCGCAGGCTCGCCGAGCACATGTTGATTCCGGTCTGGGCCGCCATTATCCCGGTCTACACAGGGCCTGAAAGGATCGCGCAATGTTTGAAAACTTAACCGACCGTCTCTCGCAGACGCTGCGCCATGTCACCGGCAAGGCGAAACTGACCGAGGACAACATCAAAGACACCCTGCGCGAAGTGCGCATGGCGTTGCTCGAAGCCGACGTGGCCCTGCCTGTGGTCAAGGACTTCGTCAATTCGGTCAAGGAGCGTGCTGTCGGCACCGAGGTGTCGCGCAGCCTGACGCCGGGCCAGGCGTTCGTGAAGATCGTCCAGGCCGAACTCGAAAGCCTGATGGGCGCGGCCAACGAAGACTTGAACCTGAGCGCCGTGCCGCCTGCCGTCATTCTGATGGCCGGTCTGCAGGGTGCGGGTAAAACCACCACCGCCGGCAAACTGGCGCGCTTCCTTAAAGAGCGCAAGAAGAAGTCGGTCATGGTCGTGTCGGCGGACATCTACCGCCCTGCTGCTATTAAACAGCTGGAAACCCTGGCCAACGACATCGGTGTGACGTTCTTCCCGTCCGACCTGAGCCAGAAGCCGGTCGACATCGCCAACGCGGCTATTAAAGAAGCAAAACTGAAATTCATCGACGTGGTCATCGTCGACACCGCCGGTCGTCTGCACATCGACGAAGAGATGATGGGCGAGATCAAGGCGCTGCACGCCGCGATCAACCCGGTCGAAACCCTGTTCGTGGTCGATGCCATGACCGGTCAGGACGCGGCCAACACGGCCAAGGCCTTCGGTGATGCGCTGCCGCTGACCGGTGTGATCCTGACCAAGGTCGACGGTGATGCCCGTGGTGGTGCCGCGCTGTCCGTTCGTGCGATTACCGGCAAGCCGATCAAGTTCATCGGTATGGGCGAGAAGAGCGAAGCGCTCGATCCGTTCCATCCTGAGCGGATCGCTTCGCGTATCCTCGGCATGGGCGACGTGCTCAGCCTGATCGAACAGGCTGAAGCGACTCTCGATAAGGAAAAGGCCGACAAGCTTGCTAAAAAGCTGAAGAAGGGCAAGGGCTTCGACCTCGAAGACTTCCGCGATCAGCTGCAACAGATGAAGAACATGGGCGGCCTCGGCGGGCTCATGGACAAGCTGCCGAACATCGGCGGCGTCAATCTCTCGCAAATGGGCAATGCCCAGAATGCCGCAGAGAAGCAGTTCAAGCAGATGGAAGCCATCATCAACTCCATGACCCCGGCCGAGCGCCGCGACCCTGAGCTGATCAGCGGTTCGCGCAAACGCCGGATCGCCCTCGGTTCCGGCACCCAGGTGCAGGACATCGGTCGCTTGATCAAGCAGCACAAGCAGATGCAGAAGATGATGAAGAAATTCTCCGCCAAGGGCGGAATGGCGAAAATGATGCGCGGCATGGGCGGAATGTTGCCCGGCGGCGGCATGCCAAAGATGTAAAAGAACTCGCCGGTCGTCGCACCGGCGCAGTCCCGCAAGGAAGCGGGATCCACAGCAAACCCGCACTCGGCGGGAGCTGACCGGCCGTGTTAAACGACGGCCCCATATGCAAATCTGCACGGCATGCCACAGGCGCCGGAAAAAGTCATTTGCAAAAGTCCGGATATTCCTTAGAATATGCGGCCTTTCGGGCACCCATGCCCGCTGTGCATTTAGATTTGCAGCACCGACTACAGGAACGATGTTCACATGCTAACAATCCGTCTTGCCCTTGGCGGCTCCAAAAAGCGCCCGTTTTACCACCTGACCGTAACCGACTCCCGCAACCCGCGTGACGGTTCCCACAAAGAACAGGTTGGTTTCTTCAACCCTGTTGCCCGTGGTCAGGAAATCCGTCTGTCCGTGAACCAAGAGCGCGTTGCCTACTGGCTGAGCGTTGGTGCACAGCCTTCTGAGCGTGTTGCTCAGTTGCTGAAGGAATCTGCCAAGGCTGCAGCCTGAGCAGTATGAGCGCGACGCCAGAAAAAGCTGATGACCTGATCGTTGTCGGCAAGATTTTTTCGGTTCACGGCGTTCGCGGCGAGGTGAAGGTCTTTTCCTTTACCGATCCGATTGAAAACCTGTTGGGCTATCGCAACTGGACGCTTCGGCGCGAAGGCGTGGTGAAACAGGTCGAGCTGGTCAGCGGCCGATCCACTCAAAAGGATCTGGTTGTAAAGCTCAAAGGCCTCGACGATCGCGATGAAGCCCGTCTTCTGAGCGGTTACGAGATTTGCATCCCGCGAAGCCTTTTGCCCGACCTGACTGCCGACGAGTACTACTGGTACCAGTTGGAGGGTCTGAGCGTCATCAACCAGGACGAACAATTGTTCGGCAAGGTTGATCACCTGTTGGAGACCGGCGCGAACGATGTATTGGTGGTCAAGCCCTGCGTTGGCAGCCTGGATGATCGCGAGCGGTTGTTGCCCTATACGGAGCAATGCGTGCTGGCAATCGACCTGGAAGCAGGCGTGATGAGGGTGGAATGGGACGCGGACTTCTAAGCAATGGCCAGCCTGCGCGTAGACGTCATTACGCTGTTCCCCGAGATGTTCTCGGCCATCAGTGAGTACGGCATTACCAGTCGTGCGGTCAAACAGGGGCTCTTGCAGCTGACCTGTTGGAATCCGCGGGATTACACGACGGATCGACATCACACTGTGGACGATCGCCCGTTTGGCGGTGGTCCGGGCATGGTGATGAAGATCAAGCCCCTGGAAGATGCTCTGGTTCAGGCCAAGGCAGCAGCCGGGGAGGCGGCGAAGGTGATTTACCTGTCCCCCCAAGGCCGTCAACTGACTCAGTCGGCGGTACGCGAACTGGCGAAATCGGATGCATTGATCCTGATTGCCGGTCGCTATGAAGGCATTGACGAGCGCTTTATTGAGGCTCATGTCGATGAAGAGTGGTCGATTGGTGACTATGTGTTGTCTGGCGGCGAGCTGCCGGCCATGGTCATGATCGATGCGGTTACACGACTGCTGCCCGGAGCTTTAGGGCATGCGGATTCCGCTGAGGAAGATTCCTTTACGGATGGTCTGCTGGATTGCCCGCACTACACCCGACCTGAGGTGTATGCGGATCAGCGTGTTCCCGACGTGTTGCTGAGTGGCAATCACGCGCATATCCGGCGTTGGCGTTTACAGCAGTCCCTTGGTCGGACCTATGAACGACGCGCCGATCTTCTGGAAAGCCGCTCGCTTTCTGGAGAAGAGAAGAAGCTGCTCGAGGAATACATCCGCGAGCGGGACGATAGTTAACAACGTATCGATGGTAGATCAGACGATTTACCTTAGGAGCACAGCATGACCAACAAAATCATCCTTGCACTCGAAGCAGAGCAGATGACCAAAGAAATCCCTACCTTTGCGCCGGGCGACACCATCGTCGTTCAGGTGAAAGTGAAGGAAGGCGATCGTTCCCGTCTGCAAGCGTTCGAAGGCGTTGTAATCGCCAAGCGTAACCGCGGCGTGAACAGTGCGTTCACCGTTCGTAAAATCTCCAACGGTGTTGGCGTAGAACGTACTTTCCAGACCTACTCCCCGCAGATCGACAGCATGGCTGTCAAACGTCGCGGTGACGTACGTAAAGCCAAGCTGTACTACCTGCGCGACCTGTCGGGTAAAGCAGCTCGCATCAAGGAAAAACTGGCTTAAGTCCAGCTTCCGATGCAGAAAAAAGCAGCCTACGGGCTGCTTTTTTGTTGCCCGCAATTTATCCACAGCATTCCGTTTCAGGCCTGACCCATGACCCCTCGCGAGCAAGAAATCGAACGCCGCACCGAACTGTCGGTGACCCGCGTGACCAAGGCGGTTTTCCCGCCGACCACCAACCACCACAACACGCTGTTCGGCGGCACTGCGCTGGCCTGGATGGACGAAGTGTCGTTCATCACCGCCACACGGTTTTGCCGTTTGCCGCTGGTGACCGTGTCCACCGATCGTATCGACTTCAACCACGCGATCCCGGCGGGTTCTATAGTCGAACTGGTCGGACGGGTGATCAAGGTTGGCAACACCAGCCTCAAGGTCGAAGTGGAAGTGTTCGTCGAAAGCATGAGTTGCGATGGCCGTGAGAAAGCCATTCACGGGCAGTTCAGCTTCGTTGCCATTGATGATGACAAGCGTCCGGTGCCGGTGCTGCCGGGTTTCGCGGCCTGATCCAGCACCGAGTCGCGATCCGGCCGGTCAGGCGTTGACGCTCTCCGGCTGAATCAGCGCCACCAGCGTCCACCCCGGCCCAGGTTTCAGCACGGTTTCCGGCGACACGACATGCACCCAGCCGCTGTCATCGCGCATGAACAGCAGTGTCGCGCGGTTGCCATGCAGCGCCCGGTAATCGTCCCAGCCAAATCCGTCCGTCAGCGTCGTGCTGTACAGATCGGCGCCCTGACCCAGTTGGCTGGCCAGTCTGGCGTAAGTCAGCGCTTCGTTACCCAGTTGATTGCCGCGATGTTCGAGGCTGGCGCGGTGCTTGTCGCTGCGACGGCTTTCCTGACCACTGGCGAGCCCGAACAATCGTTGATGGCCGAAGTCATGACGAAAGCGCATGGCTGCCAGCGTATTGAGTTCGCCCGACGGTGACAGCGCCAGCAAATGCCCCAGCCCGACTAGGTCCAGATGTGCATCGGCGTGCTGCGAGGCCGGATTGCCAAAGTAGGTCGGCAAGCCTTCCATGCGCGCCGCCCGGATATTTTCCCAGCTTGAATCCGTCAGCAGCACCCGGCTGCCCAACTGCTGCAGCGACTTGCCGAGCAGGCGCGCAGGCCCGTTCGCCCCGACGATCAGGAAGCCGCTGGGCGCTGGTTCCGCAACTTTCAACAGTCGGGCCAGGGGCCGGGCAGTCGCACTTTGCAGCACGACGGTGCCGATGATCACGGCGAAGGTCAGCGGCACCAGCAACAGCGCGCCTTCATGGCCCGCTTCATCCAGGCGAATCGCAAAGATCGCCGAGACCGCCGCCGCGACGATCCCGCGCGGGGCAATCCAGCACAACAGTGCACGCTCACGCCAGCTCAGACTCGAACCGGCGGTACTCAGCACCACGTTCAGCGGCCGGGCGATCAACTGGATCACCAGCAACAGAATCAACACCAGCGGCCCGAGACCGATCAGCGCGTTGAGGTCCAGTCGTGCCGCCAGCAGGATGAATAACCCGGAAATCAGCAACACGCTGAGGTTTTCCTTGAAGTGCAGGATGTGCCGCACATCCACGCCCTTCATGTTCGCCAGCCACATGCCCATCAGCGTCACCGCCAGCAGACCGGATTCGTGCATGACCTGGTTGGCGGCGATGAATATCCCCAGCACCGCGGCGAGCGATGCCAGATTGTGCAAATACTCCGGCAACCATTGGCGCCGGATGATCGTGCCGAGCAGCCAGCCACCGGCGACGCCGAACGCGCTGCCGCAGACAATCACCCCGCCAAATGTCAGCAGGCTCTGTTCCAGGCCATGGCCTTCGGCCCGAGCAATGATGAAGCTGTAGACCACCACCGCGAGCAGCGCGCCGATCGGGTCGATCACAATCCCTTCCCAGCGCAGGATATTGGCGATCGAAGCCTTCGGCCGCACCACGCGCAGCATCGGCACGATCACGGTCGGCCCGGTGACCAGGGTCAGACTGCCGAAGAGGATGGCGAGCAACCAGTCGAAGCCCAGCAGCCAGTGGGTCGCGACCGCAATCACGATCCAGGTCGAGAGCGCGCCAAGGGTCACCAGCCGATGCACGACGCTGCCGATCTCGCGCCACTCCGACAGGTGCAGGGTCAGGCTGCCTTCAAACAGAATCAGCGCCACCGCCAGCGACACCAGCGGCATCAGCAGCGGGCCGAACATTTCCTGAGGGTCGAGCCAGCCCAGCACGGGGCCCGCCAGAATGCCGGTCAGCAGCAGAAACAGAATCGCCGGCAGCTTCAGGCGCCAGGCGAGCCATTGGCAGCCCAGCGCGGCGGCACCGATACCACCGAAAGCCAACAGAATTTGCTGCTCGTTCATTGAAGCTCCCTGTTCCTTGAAATAGCGGGCTATGAAAGACTAGCGGCCATTTCAACCGTTCACTCTTTATTTGCGCGCAGTGCCAAGCCTGCGTGTCTTGAGCGCCCATGCCTGCCATCGACCACCCACTGATCGACCAGTTTCTCGACGCCCTCTGGCTGGAAAAAGGTCTCTCCGACAACACTCGCGACGCCTACCGCAGCGATCTCGCGCTGTTCAACGGCTGGTTGCAGGATAAAGGTCTCGAACTGATCAATGCCGGTCGTGAACTGATCCTTGACCACCTGGCCTGGCGTCTGGAACAGAACTACAAACCCCGCTCCACCGCGCGATTTCTCTCCGGTGTACGTGGCTTTTATCGCTACCTGCTGCGGGAAAAACTGATTTCGGTCGATCCGACCTTGCGCGTGGATATGCCGCAACTCGGTCGGCCATTGCCCAAATCCCTGTCGGAAGCCGACGTCGAAGCGCTGCTGAAGGCGCCAGACCTGAGCGAAGCCATCGGCCAGCGGGACCGCGCCATGCTCGAAGTCTTGTATGCCTGCGGTCTGCGTGTCACTGAGCTGATCAGCCTGACCCTGGAGCAGGTCAACCTGCGTCAGGGCGTGCTGCGGGTGATGGGCAAGGGCAGTAAAGAGCGCCTTGTACCGATGGGCGAGGAAGCGATTGTCTGGGTCGAGCGCTACCTGCGCGACGGTCGCGGCGAGCTGCTCGGCGGGCGCCCCAGCGATGTGTTGTTTCCCAGCCAGCGCGGCGAGCAGATGACTCGGCAGACCTTCTGGCACCGTATCAAGCATCAGGCCAAGGTCGCCGGCATCAGTAAATCGCTGTCGCCGCACACCTTGCGTCACGCGTTTGCCACCCACTTGCTCAACCATGGCGCCGACTTGCGGGTGGTGCAGATGCTGTTGGGCCACAGCGACCTGTCAACCACGCAGATCTACACTCACGTCGCCCGGGCACGTTTGCAGGATCTGCATGCCAAGCATCACCCGCGCGGCTGAGCGCCGTTTGTCTTGCGACAGGCGCATTCGGCCACGCCAGCCTTATGTGGTAGGCTTTGCCGGTTTGCACGATGGGCGGTTATGACCCGGTGTTCCGGCACGGGCGTTCTGATCGTTCCATTTGTCCGCCTTCAGGAGTTCTCATGCGTCTGACCCAGATTTTCGCCGCCGCAGCCATTGCGTTGGTCAGCACCTTTGCCGTCGCCGATGACGCGGCCGACAAAGCGATTCGCCAAAGCCTGGAAAACCTCCAGCTCGACGTGCCGGTGGACACCATCACCGCCAGCCCGCTGCCGGGCCTTTACGAAGTCAAGCTCAAGGGCAGCCGCGTGCTGTACGCCAGCGCCGATGGCCAGTACATCGTTCAGGGGTACATGTTCCAGCTCAAGGACGGCAAACCGGTCAACCTGACCGAGAAGACCGAGCGCCTGGGCATTTCCAAACTGATCAACGCGATCCCGGTGGCCGAGACCGTGGTTTACCCGGCCGTGGGCGAAACCAAGTCGCACATCACCGTTTTCACCGACACCACCTGCCCGTATTGCCACAAGCTGCACGCCGAAGTGCCGGAGCTGAACAAGCGCGGCATCGAAGTGCGCTACGTCGCGTTCCCGCGCCAAGGCCTCGGCTCGCCGGGTGACGAACAGCTGCAAGCCGTGTGGTGCTCCAAAGACAAGAAAGCCGCCATGGACAAAATGGTCGACGGCAAGGAAATCAAGGCCGCCAAGTGCGAGAACCCGGTTTCCAAACAGTTCGCCCTCGGTCAGACGATCGGCGTGAACGGTACACCGGCCATCGTTTTGGCCGACGGACAAGTCATTCCGGGCTACCAGCCTGCGCCACAAGTCGCCAAACTGGCGCTGGGCGCGAAGTAATTCGCATCGTCACGCTCAGGCGTTGACGAGCGTGGTCCGGCGGCAGGATTGCCGGGCCATCAACAGAGAGCCGCGAACCTGCGGTTGTTTTCACGGCCGGCCTCGCGTCGGCCGTTTTATGGGGAGTTCACAGTGAAACCGGTCAAAGTAGGCATCTGTGGGTTAGGGACCGTCGGTGGCGGAACCTTCAACGTACTTCAGCGCAACGCCGAGGAAATTGCTCGTCGTGCCGGGCGTGGAATCGAAGTGGCACAAATTGCCATGCGCACGCCAAAGCCTCAGTTCCAGACGACCGGTATTGCGATTACCAACGATGTCTTCGAAGTGGCCACGAACCCTGAGATCGACATCGTCATAGAGCTGATGGGCGGCTATACCGTTGCCCGCGAGCTGGTACTCAAGGCCATCGAGAATGGCAAGCATGTGGTCACCGCGAACAAGGCTCTGATTGCCGTTCACGGTAATGAAATTTTCGCCAAGGCACGCGAGAAAGGCGTGATCGTGGCGTTCGAAGCGGCGGTAGCCGGTGGCATTCCAGTGATCAAGGCGATCCGTGAAGGCCTGTCCGCCAACCGTATCAACTGGGTCGCCGGGATCATCAACGGCACCGGTAACTTCATCCTCACCGAAATGCGCGAGAAGGGTCGCACCTTCGAAGACGTGCTGGCCGAGGCCCAAGCACTGGGTTACGCCGAAGCCGATCCGACCTTCGACGTCGAAGGCATCGACGCCGCGCACAAGCTGACGATCCTGGCCTCGATCGCATTCGGTGTTCCGCTGCAGTTCGACAAGGCTTACACCGAAGGCATCACCAAGCTGACCACCGCCGACGTGAATTACGCCGAAGCGCTGGGCTACCGCATCAAGCACCTGGGCGTGGCACGCAGCACCGCCGCCGGTATCGAGCTGCGCGTACACCCGACGCTGATCCCGGCCGATCGTCTGATCGCCAACGTCAACGGCGTGATGAACGCGGTGATGGTCAACGGTGACGCTGCCGGTTCGACCCTGTTCTACGGCGCCGGCGCCGGCATGGAGCCGACCGCTTCGTCGGTGATCGCGGATCTGGTGGACGTGGTTCGCGCCATGACCTCCGACCCGGAAAACCGCGTGCCGCACCTGGCCTTCCAGCCGGACTCGCTGTCGGCCCATCCGATCCTGCCAATCGAAGCCTGTGAAAGCGCCTACTACCTGCGCATTCAGGCCAAGGACCATCCGGGCGTATTGGCTCAGGTGGCAAGCATCCTCTCGGAGCGCGGCATCAACATCGAGTCGATCATGCAGAAGGAAGTCGAGGAACACGACGGCCTGGTGCCGATGATCCTGCTGACCCACCGCGTGCTGGAGCAGCACATCAACGACGCGATCGCCGCCCTCGAAGCGCTGGCGGGCGTGGTCGGTCCGGTTGTGCGGATCCGCGTCGAGCACTTGAACTAAGCCGATCTCCTTCACCGGTCCCGCCAGCGGGGCCGGTGTCGTGAACACTGTCCATTGGAGTCAGTCATGCGTTACATCAGTACCCGCGGCCAGGCACCGGCCCTGAATTTCGAAGACGTCCTGCTGGCCGGTCTTGCCACCGACGGCGGTCTGTACGTCCCGGAAAACCTGCCACGCTTCACCCAGGAAGAAATCGCTTCCTGGGCCGGCCTGCCGTATCACGAGCTGGCTTTCCGCGTCATGCGCCCGTTCGTCACCGGCAGCATTCCGGACGCCGATTTCAAAAAGATTCTTGAAGAAACCTACGGTGTGTTCGCCCACAACGCCGTTGCGCCGCTGCGTCAGCTGAACGGCAACGAATGGGTGCTGGAGCTGTTCCACGGCCCGACCCTGGCGTTCAAGGACTTCGCCCTGCAACTGCTCGGTCGCTTGCTCGACTACGTGCTGGAAAAGCGCGGCGAGCGCGTGGTGATCGTCGGCGCCACTTCGGGTGACACCGGTTCGGCCGCCATCGAAGGCTGCAAGCACTGCGAAAACGTCGACATCTTCATCCTGCACCCGCACAACCGTGTGTCCGACGTGCAGCGTCGGCAGATGACCACCATCCTCGGTGAGAACATCCACAACATCGCCATCGAAGGCAACTTCGATGACTGCCAGGAAATGGTCAAGGCCAGCTTCGCCGACCAGAGTTTCCTCAAGGGCACTCGCCTGGTTGCAGTCAACTCTATCAACTGGGCGCGGATCATGGCCCAGATCGTTTACTACTTCCACGCCGCCCTGCAATTGGGCGGCCCGGCGCGTTCGGTGTCGTTCTCGGTGCCGACCGGCAACTTCGGCGACATCTTCGCCGGTTACCTGGCGCGCAATATGGGCCTGCCGATCAACCAGTTGATCGTCGCCACCAACCGCAACGACATCCTGCACCGCTTCATGAGCGGCAACCAGTACGTCAAGGAAACCCTGCACGCTACGCTGTCGCCGTCGATGGACATCATGGTCTCGTCGAACTTCGAACGCCTGCTGTTCGACCTGCACGGTCGCAACGGCGCGGCGATTGCCGGCCTGATGGATTCGTTCAAGCAGGGCGGCGGTTTCAGCGTCGACCAGGAACGCTGGACCGAAGCACGCAAGCTGTTCGATTCTCTGGCCGTGGACGATGCGCAAACCTGCGAAACCATCGCCGAAGTCTACGAGCAGACCGGTGAAGTGCTGGATCCGCACACCGCCATCGGCGTGAAAGCCGCTCGCGAATGCCGTCGCAGCCTGGATATCCCGATGGTGATTCTGGGCACGGCGCATCCGGTCAAGTTCCCGGACGCGGTGGAGAAAGCCGGTGTAGGAAAAGCTCTCGAACTACCTGCACATCTTTCTGATTTGTTTGAGAGAGAAGAGCGCTGCACTGTGCTGCCGAATGAGCTCAAAGCCGTGCAGGCCTTTGTCAGTCAGCATGGCAACCGCGGCAAGCCTCTTTAAGCGCGCAAAGCTGTCACATTTTGAAGCCCGTCTCCTGACGGGCTTTCTTGTTTTTGCATGCCACACTGCGCGCGTTTCGCCCACCAAGGACGGGCGAGTCGATGACGAAGGATGTGGCAATGCGGTTTTTTTCAGGATTGAAACCAGCCCTGTGCTGGTGGTTTTTGTTGGGAAGCTTCGGGCTGGCGCAGTGGGCCGAAGCTGCCCATCTGGCGAAGCATTCCGAGGCGCTGGAGAGTGTTCAGCTTATCGAGCTGGATGAACATGAGCGTCAGTGGATTCGAGAGAATCCCCGAGTGGTCGTTGCCTCGGTGCAATACCCGTTGTATCTGTTTCAGGACGAGCATGGCCAGTGGAGCGGCTTGAACAACGATGTGCTCAAGCACATCAGCACCATGACCGGATTGCAGTTCGTCCATCAGGAGTCGTTTTCCACCGATCACATGCTGGAACGGCTCCAGAGTGGCGTGGCCGACATCAGCACGACGTTGGCAATGAATGACGAGCGCAAGGTATTTCTGGACTTCAGTCACGCGTTCGGTGGTGCCGGATGGGTGTTCGTCGGTCATTCGGACGAGCCGGCGATACAGTCGCTCGCAACGCTGACCAAGCGGGTACTGGTGCTGCCGGCCAGGCATGCGCTTGAGGACAGCATCCGACGCGACTACCCGTCGATCCAGATCCGCTCGGTCAAGACCTATGCCGAGGCTCGGGCACTGGTCGAGAGTGGCGAGGCCTACGCCACTATCGAAAACGAGATCGGGGCTCAGCTGTTTCCCTCAGGGCTGCTCAAGGTCGGTGGTCTCGTGGAGGGCAAGTGGGAGGCCGATCATCTGGCCGTCCGCAAGGGAATGCCTGAACTGCTGAGCATCCTCAACAAGGCATTGGGTGCTTTCTCGGGGGCTGAACTGCGGGCCATGCGTCTTAAATGGCTGGGAGGCGTTTCCCCTGTGCCCGCACCCTCGATCGGGGCACGCATGATCGAGTGGGGCTGCTGGGCAATGGGCGCTGTGGGTTTGTTTGGGCTGCTGTCGCTATTGTGGAACCGTCGACTGGCGGCGCAAGTAAAACAGCGACGTGAGGCGGAAAAGGATCTGGGCGATCAACTGGCCTTTCAACATGCACTGATCGATGCGATGCCCGACCCCGTGTTCGTGCGCGATCTGCAGGGACGCTTGATCATGTGCAACCGCAGTTATGAGGATGCTCTTTCGGTCAGGCAGGAGCAGGTGCTGGGCCGCATGCTGTTCGAGTTTGATGCACTTCCGCAGGCTACGGCATTGATGCTGCACGACGAGTTCATGGCGCAGTTGGGCACACATAAAACGCGCTTCAGCAAACGACAGTTGATGTTCAAGAGCGGCCCCCGTCAGATCTATCAGTGGACGGTGCCGTTTTACAGTGCCGACGGAAAGCTGCGTGGCCTGCTCGGGGGCTGGACGGACATCACCGAGCGGCGGAAGGAGAGCGGGTGTCGATGTCTGCATTAAAGATGGGAAAAGTCCTATAAGCAGCGATTCCTTTTCTGATGGGAGGCTTAGGACCACTGCCCTAGAGTGACAGGCCACTGCGGCGTGAATCCGCGATTGTCGCTCCAGAGGTCGTCCCATGCGCTCGCTCAAGATCCTGATTCTAGAACCCAATCCGTTCCAGCTGATGGCGTTGCACCAGATGCTCAACGCCATCGGTATCTACGATGTATTGACCGCTCCCACGCTGAGTTCGGCAAAGCGTTCACTCGAACGACGCGGCGCGGTCGATATCGCCATATGCAATCCCCAGCTGAAGGGCGGTGACGGACTGGCACTGATCACGCATCTGGTCGCTCGACAAAAGGCACGGTCGCTGATTTTGCTGGGGATGGTAGCCCCCAGCCTGTTGGCCGATCTTGAGGTGCTCATGGAGGACGACGGGGTGAGGCTTCTGGGCAGCCTGCCTACGCCGGTTTCGGCCGTGCTGATGCGCAAGTTGCTGGACCGCTACCTGTCGTCACCCCGACATCCGGTCAGTGCCTGAGGCGGCCGGTTATTTTTCTGTCATCTTCGCCATGCATGCTCCGATAGGCCGGTGACGCTCCGGGAGAGGCCGGCGGCAGGCAGAACTTTCCTCTCGGGCCGGTGGTCATTTACTGTGAACACGCCCCAGACACTGTGTTTTCGGACTATTGAGTGGAGATCGAGATGGAAAGTATCAGTCTATTGCTCGGTGAGGCTCTGAGCCCGTATCAGGTGACGTTGACCCCTCGCGGTCGCCATGGCGAATGCCTGGTGACCTTGAAGAACGGCAGCGGCGCGATCGTGGTGGAGCGCGAATTCAATCAGGCGCAATTGAGCGACAGGCGCCAACTGACGGATGTAGTCGACGGTCTGCACCGTGACATCCTGATTGCCGAAGGCCGGCTGGAGCCTTGTGTGATCGCGGCGTTGCGAAACGCGGCCCTCGACAAGCACCCGACCCTCTGAAACTGATTTTTCTTTTGTGGGAACCTTCCTGCACCCAGGTCAGTCAGACCCCGTAACGGCAGGATCAAGCATTGTGCTCCGGTGCTTGTCGCTTGCTGCTACGGGTCTTTGATACAGACCACGTTTAACCCCGAGTCGTCTCCCCACTTCTCGGGGTTTCTTTTTGCCCGGATTTCACTGCGCGGCTTGTTGCTGGAAGAAAATCCGCGCCTGTTCCAGATAGTCCTGGCGCCTCTCGGGGTCGAGCCAATCGGCGTAGAGCTGGTTGAGATGTTCGTGGGGCAGGGTGCGCAACAGCTGATTGATTTCCGTGATTGCCTGCCGGCCTGCGGTAGTGTCGGTGCAGCCCACATGGCCCGACAGATACTTGCCCGTGCCGCGAATCGGGAAGAACAGCAATTCGTCCTCGGCGATCTTGGCCTGGCGCGCCTGATAACGGATTTCCGGCCAGTAACCCAGCACCACCTGCAAACGCCCCAGACGCTGCATCGACAGCAGACTGCTGAGCGCATCGTTGCCGTAGTGAGGCGTCAGCGCGCCGCTCGGTGCCTGATGCAGCAATGTATCGATGTACTCGCCATAACTGCGCTCCGCGACCACTCCGACTTTTCGCTCGCCGTTGGCCAGAAACGCCGACAGGTCGACTTCGCCCTCGACCAGAAATGGCTCCAGCACTTCGCGATCTCTCTGACGCACCACCAAGCCATTGCTGACAGCACGGAACGCGGGAATGGAGAACGCGATCCACTGTGCCCGTTCCTTGTTCCAGATCAGCGACGGGTCGCAAGCGAAGGGATGTTCATGCAGCATTTGAGTGCCACGGGCGCGATTGACCCGCATCAAGGTGTGTTCGTATTGCGGCATGCCGGCAATCAGCATCGGCATCAATTGATCGATAACGCCCTGGCCCTTTTTCGGGCCTTCGAAGATCGTCAGCGGCGGCAGGTCGCGCAGCAGCCAGATCAACGTCGGTTTGGCCTGTGCCCACCCCGGCAGCACCAGCAGAAATAGCAGGCCGAACAACCGCCAGGTCCACCAATGGTGGGCGCGGTTCGAGGCCGAGGGCATCAGGCGCTTCAGCTCAGATGGCTCCGTCTTCGCGCAGCCGGGCGATCTGCTTCTCGTCGTAGCCAAGATCGTGGAGTACCTGCGCATTGTGTTCACCGAGCTGCGGTCCGACCCATTCGGACGTGCCGGGTGTCTCAGAGAGTTTCGGCACGATGCCCGGCATCTTGAAGGGTTTGCCGTCCGGCAGTTTGGCGTGCAGGAACATTTCCCGGGCCAGGTACTGCGGATCATTGAACATGTCCTCGGCGCTGAAGATCCGGCTGGCCGGCACTTCGGCCTGGTTCAGCAGGTCCAGCACGGTTTGCAGCGGCAGCGAATTGACCCAGCGGTCGATCACCCCATACAACTCGTCACGGCGGGTGTCGCGTCCGTCGTTACTGGCGAGCGTCGGGTCATTGGCCAGATCTTCACGGCCGATGATCAGCATGAAGCGCTTGAAGATCGCATCGCCGTTGGCGCCGATCTGCACGTGTTTGCCGTCGGCGCTGGTGTGGATCGAGGAGGGTGTGATGCCCGGCATGATGTTGCCGGTACGCTCGCGAATGAATCCGAACACATCGAACTCCGGGACCATGCTTTCCATCATGGCGAAGATGGCTTCGTACAACGCCACATCGACCACCTGACCGAGACCACCGTTGACCTCGCGATGACGCAAAGCCATCAACGCGCCGATCACGCCCCACAAAGCCGCAATCGAATCGCCAATGGAAATCCCGGTGCGCACCGGCGGCCGGTCTTCGAAACCGGTGATGTAGCGCAGGCCGCCCATGGATTCGCCGACCGCGCCGAAACCTGGCTGGTCCTTCATCGGCCCGGTCTGGCCGAAACCGGACAGGCGCACCATCACCAGTTTGGGATTGAGTGCGTGAAGGGTTTCCCAGCTCAGACCGAGTTTTTCCAGCACGCCGGGGCGGAAGTTTTCGATCAGGATATCGGCTTCACCCAGCAGTTTTTTCAGGATCGCCAGGCCGTCGGGGTGTTTCAGGTTCAGCGTCAGGGACTTTTTGTTGCGTGCCTGGACGAACCACCACAGCGACGTGCCTTCGTACAACTTGCGCCACTTGCGCAACGGATCACCGCCGTCCGGCGACTCGATCTTGATCACTTCGGCGCCGAATTCGCCGCAGATGCGCGAGGCAAACGGCCCGGCAATCAAAGTACCCAATTCAATGACTTTCAGACCGCTGAGCGGTTTGTTGGCGAACGGCATGCGAGATCCTGTAGGACAAGGCTGAGCGGATACAGCGTTTTAACATAGCCGGCTGTCAGTCGCGCAAGGTTGATCGCCATCAATTCGTGGATTGCCTACAGCATCGGTTAGACTTGCCGACTTTCCTCGTATCAAGAAGCTCGTTCATGGCCCAGCCGTCCACTACCTACAAATTCGAACTGAACCTCACCGATCTTGACCGCAGCGTCTACGAGAACGTGAAGCAGACCATTGCCCGCCACCCTTCGGAAACCGAAGAACGCATGACCGTGCGCCTGTTGGCCTACGCGCTCTGGTACAACGAGCAACTTTCGTTCGGTCGTGGTCTGTCGGACGTGGATGAACCTGCGCTGTGGGAAAAGAGCCTGGACGACCGTGTCCTGCACTGGATCGAAGTCGGCCAACCGGACGCGGACCGCTTGACCTGGTGCTCCCGTCGCACCGAGCGCACCAGCCTGCTGGCCTACGGCAGCCTGCGCGTCTGGGAAGGCAAAGTGATTCCGGCAATCAAGAACCTGAAGAACGTCAACATTGCGGCTGTCCCGCAGGAAGTGCTGGAAACCCTGGCCAAGGACATGCCCCGCGTCATCAAGTGGGACGTAATGATCAGCGAAGGCACGATCTTCGTCACCGATGACCGTGGCCAGCACGAAGTCCAGCTCACCTGGCTGCAAGGCGAGCGCGGTTAAGTCCGCGCTACTCCGGAAAAATCCCACGTATCCAAGAGAAGCTCCTGTCACCCCATGCGTATCGATCCTCGCCCGTTGCCCGCCACTCTGCCGTTTCTCGGTGAATTGCCACCTTTGCTGACCCGCCTGTACGCGGCGCGGGGCGTGAAGTCCGAGGCAGAGCTGGACAAGAGCCTGGCGCGGCTGATTCCGTTCCAGCAGCTCAAAGGGATCGATGCGGCGGTTGACCTGCTGGTGACAGCGCTGGAGCAGCGGCAGCGGATCCTGATCGTCGGCGACTTCGACGCCGACGGCGCGACGGCCAGCACCGTGGGCGTGCTCGGTTTGCGCCTGCTGGGCGCGGCGCACGTCGATTATCTGGTGCCGAACCGCTTCGAATACGGCTACGGCCTGACCCCGGAAATCGTCGAAGTCGCGATGACTCGCAAGCCGCAACTGTTGATCACCGTCGACAACGGTATTTCCAGCGTAGAAGGTGTGGCAGCCGCGAAGCGTCACGGTCTGAAGGTCTTGATCACCGACCACCACTTGCCCGGCGATGAACTGCCGCAAGCCGATGCACTGGTCAATCCGAATCAGCCAGGCTGCGAGTTCCCGAGCAAGGCGCTGGCCGGGGTCGGGGTGATTTTCTACGTATTGATGGCTTTGCGCGCACGCCTGCGCAGCCTCGGCTGGTACGAGAGCAAACCACAGCCGAACATCGGTGAACTGCTGGATCTGGTGGCGCTGGGCAGCGTTGCCGACGTGGTGCCGCTGGATGCCAACAACCGGATTCTGGTGCACCAGGGGCTGGAACGGATTCGCGCCGGGCGTGCGCGGCCGGGGATCAAGGCGATCCTGGAAGTGGCCAAGCGTGAGGCTTCGCGCATTACGTCTACCGACCTCGGCTTCATCGTCGGCCCGCGCCTGAACGCGGCGGGGCGTCTGGATGACATGAGCCTCGGGATCGAGTGCCTGTTGACCCAGAATGCAGAGCTGGCCCGCGAAATGGCGGCGCAACTGGACGGCATGAACCAGGATCGCAAATCCATCGAGCAGGGCATGCAGCGCGAGGCGCTGGCCCAGCTCAAGGACTTGCCGGTCGAGTCGATGCCGTTCGGGTTGTGCCTGTTCGATCCGGAATGGCACCAGGGTGTCATCGGTATTCTGGCGTCGCGGATGAAGGAGCGGTATTTCCGCCCGACCATCGCCTTCGCCGATGCCGGCGACGGCCTGCTCAAGGGCTCGGGCCGTTCGGTGCAGGGTTTCCATATTCGTGATGCGCTGAGCGTGGTCGCGGCACAACATCCGGATCTGATCAGCAAGTACGGTGGCCATGCGATGGCGGCCGGTCTGACCTTGCCGCAGGAGAATTTTTCGTTGTTTGCCGAGGCCTTCGACGCCGAGGTGCGTAGGCAACTTCGCGAAGAGGACCTGACCGGGCGCCTGCTGTCGGACGGCACGCTGGCGGTCGAGGAGTTTCATCTGGAGCTGGCTCGTGCCCTGCGCCACGCCGGGCCATGGGGCCAGCATTTTCCAGAACCGCTGTTTCACGGGGTGTTCCAGTTGGTCGAGCAGCGGGTTGTGGGTGAGCGGCACCTGAAAGTGGTGCTGAAAACCGAATGCGGTTCGGTGAAGCTTGATGGCATCGCGTTCGGGATTGATCGCGATATCTGGCCGAACCCGACGATCAAATGGGTCGAACTGGCTTACAAGCTCGACCTCAACGAGTTTCGCGGCAATGAGACCGTGCAGTTGATGATTGCTCATATCGAGCCGCGCTAAAGATCATTGCGCCCTTTACTGAAGGGCGCAGGCATCTTCAATTGTGCTGTTTCATTTCGGAACCCTCCCTCATCCCCGGATGTCGACTAGGCTCTAAGCACTGCTTGATTGGCCTTGTGACGTCTTGTCGAATTTTTTGCCCGCGGGGGCGGGTGCTGCACCTTTTTCCTGTCACTCGTCGACTTTTCAAACAGAACCCTGGAGCCTGCCCACTGATTTGAGAGGTGCCCCATGAGTCTGCTGCTTGAACCCTTTACCCTTCGCCAACTGACCCTGTCCAACCGCATCGCCGTGTCGCCCATGTGCCAGTATTCCAGCGTCGATGGCCTGGCCAATGACTGGCATCTGGTGCACCTCGGCAGTCGTGCCGTGGGGGGCGCTGGCCTGGTGTTTACCGAAGCTACGGCGATCACGGCCGACGGGCGGATCACCGCCGAAGACCTGGGCCTGTGGAACGACGAACAGATCCTACCCCTGCAACGCATCACCCGTTTCATCAACGCGCAGGGCGCAGTGGCCGGCATTCAATTGGCTCACGCCGGGCGCAAGGCCAGCACCCATCGGCCGTGGATCGGCAAGCACGGCAGCGTCAAACCGGAGGACGGTGGCTGGATCCCGGTGGGGCCTTCGCCGATTGCCTTCGACCCGCAACACACCCAACCGAAACAGCTGGATGAAGGGCAGATCGCCCAGGTCATTCAGGATTTCGTGGCCGCAGCCAAACGTGCGCTGACCGCCGGTTTCAGTGTGGTCGAGGTGCATGCGGCGCACGGTTATCTGCTGCACCAGTTTCTATCACCGCTGAGTAATCAGCGACGTGACCAGTACGGCGGTTCGTTCGAAAACCGTATTCGTCTGGTGCTGCAAGTGACCGAGGCGGTACGCGCGGTGTGGCCGGAAGAACTGCCGGTGTTCGTGCGCCTTTCGGCTACCGACTGGGTCGAGGACGGCTGGAATCCGGATGAAACCGTGGAGCTGGCGCGACGCCTGAAAGCCTTGGGGGCTGATTTGATCGATGTCTCGTCTGGCGGCACGGCAGCCAACGCGGAAATCCCCGTGGGGCCGGGATATCAGACGCGCTTCGCCGAACGGGTGCGCAAGGAGTCAGGCATCGCCACCGGCACCGTGGGAATGATTACCGAGCCGGCTCAGGCCGAGCACATCCTGAGAACCTGCCAGGCCGATATCATCTTCCTCGCCCGTGAGCTGCTGCGTGATCCGTACTGGCCACTGCACGCCGACGATGACCTGGGGGGACGCAAAGCGGTGTGGCCGGCGCAGTATCAGCGTGCGACCCATCGGGATCAGCCGATTCACGAGTCTGATCTGCGGGATTGATTCCGACCCGCCGCAAAGCCTATAAAACCCGCCATTGAAATGGCGGGTTTTTTCTTGCCTGCCGTCCGGAATTGCAAAGGAATGTATCGCAATGTTGATCGAACGTGAGCTGACTGAATCGGACTTGCCGCTGCTGGCGCTGATCGACCGCAGCGAGTTGGTCGAGGAATGCTATCGCGTGGAAAACGGTGAGTTGATTCTGTATCCGGCGCGTTTCGACATGCGCGGCTGGCCCGAAGGGGAGGCGGAGGAAAATGCGCGGGTATTGGAAAAATGCTGGCGCAGCGGTGGGTGGCTACACGGGATTTTCGATGGCGAGACGCTGGTGGCGGCAGTGGTTGTGGATAACCGGGTTATTCACAATCAGGGTTTGAAGATGCGGCAGTTGAAGTTTCTGCACATCAGCCGCGCCTGGCGCGGGCAGGGATTGGGCGGGCGATTGTTTGCACTGGCTTGCGGGCATGGCCGGGAGGTCGGTGCCGAGGCGCTGTATGTCTCGGCGACCGAGTCGCGCAATACCGTGGAGTTCTATCAGCGCCAAGGCTGCCGGTTGCTGGAACAACCGGATTCCGAGCTGTTTGATCTGGAACCCCACGATATCCACATGTACTGCCCGTTGGCCTGACGGCTCAACGCATCAAGGGTACTTGCGCTTGTCCGGCGCCGGCGGGAAGTACTGGTACAGCCAGGTCTCACTCAGCGTGCGGTCGTTGGTGCGGATGAACAGCCGCAGCTCCACCGGATCCACGCTGTCGTTGGTCGGGTACCAGTCGAACAGGATCCGGTAGCCCTTGATGTCATCCAGCACCAGCACGCTGAAGTCCTGCACCTTGCCGTTGGAGCAAGTCACCACCGGTTCGATCCCGGTGCCCTGCGGCAGGCGATCCAGGCCGCCACCGGTGAAGTCCACAGCAAAGCGACGGGCCCAGACCGGCGGGTAATGCTCGCCCGGTGCCCAGCCTTCGACGAAGCCTCCCATGCCCGAACGGGTCGCATGCACCCGCGCCAGCGGCGTGCCGACCGGCGGCAGGGCGCTCCAGTAGAGCTTGTAGCCGTAGTTCAGCGAATCCCCGGCGGCTACCGGTTTCTTCGGCGTCCAGAACGCAACGATGTTATCGAGTGTCTCGCCGGTTGTAGGAATTTCCAGCAGATCGATAGAGCCTTCGCCCCACGCGGTTGTAGGTTCTACCCACAGACTCGGACGCTTGCTGTACCAGTCGACGGTGTCCTGATAGTTGGCGAATTCGTGGTCGGTCTGCACCAGACCGAAACCTTTCGGATCGGTGTCGGCGAAGGCGTTGAATTGCAAGGTTGCCGGGTTGTTCAGCGGACGGCAGATCCACTCGCCGTTGCCGCGCCACATGGCCAGACGATCCGAGTCATGGATTTGCGGGTGGATGGTGTCGCACATCCGGCGCTCGTGGGTGCCGCAACTGAACATGCTGGTCATCGGAGCGATGCCCAGTTGTTCGATGGCGGTGCGGGCGTTGATGTGAGCATCGACTTCCATCACCACGCGCTCAGCCTGGCAATCGATGTCGAAGCGATAGGCGCCGGTCGCGCTCGGCGAGTCGAGCAGGGCGTAGACCACGAAGCGGGTCGCGTTCTGATCCGGGGTCTCGAACCAGAACTTGGTGAAGTCAGGGAATTCTTCGCGTTTCTTGGCGTAGGTGTCGACAGCCAGGCCACGGGCGGAGAGGCCATATTGGCCAGTGGCATCCACGGCGCGGAAGTAGCTGGCGCCGAGGAACGACACCACGTCATGCCGATCCAGTTCCGGCGCCTTGAACAGCTTGAAGCCGGCAAAACCTAGGTCGCCCTTGAGCTGCTGGGTGTCGACCGAGGTGTTTTCATAGTTGAACAGCTGAGGGCGGAAATGCACCTCGCGGGCCGTGCGGGTCTTCGGATCGACGCTGTACATGCGCACCGGCTGGCGGAAACCCATGCCGACGTGGAAGAACTGCACATCGAGCTGACCCTTGTTCTCCTTCCACAGCGAATGCTCGCCGTCGTAGCGGATCGCGTTGAAGTTCTGCGGGGTCATGGTCGCCAGGGTCGGCGGCAGCACCTGTTTGGTGTCCTGATAGGCGCTGCCGGCCAGTTGCTTGGCCTGGCGCTTCAGCGTTTCAAAGTCGAAGGCCTGGGCCTCACCGTCGGCGGCACCGCCAGAGGCGGCCCAGGCGCGGGAGGCCAGCAGGCCCGTAGCCGATAGGCCGGTATAGGCCGCAATGGCCATGGACGCTTTGAGCAAATTCCTGCGGTGCATAGATACAACCTGTCGTGGACAATCCCGCGCCGTTCCTGGCACGTACTGGATCAGAAATTACGGTTCGGACAAGCCTTCGGCCAAACGCTACGGACTAGTAACAGATGCCCGCTAGCTTAATCGGTTCGCCGATTTTGCAAAATTCATTGATGGCACGGCGACAGCGTCTCAATGAAACAAGACGTTACGGTTATTTATCTCACAGACCTTTCTGATTTATAGGGCATATCTGCTTTTTTCGACTAATTACTCTAAAAACAGCTTTTCAGCGCCGATTTAATTTCTATTCTATGGGCATCGCCGGTCACGACCCATCCGACCGGCAGGGCTCAAATCGCTGCTTAAAGGAGCAGGGCGATGCGGTTATCGAAAATTTCTGACGTACTGGAAAAGGACATCGTCCATGACAAAAGGACAAGGCATCACCGAAATGCTGGGCATCTTTCCCTGCCTCACCAACGTCCGGCGAAGACGCCGGCTCAGTCCTGACGAACTGAAACTGGTGGAGCGTTACCGGGAGTTGTCGGAAAGCGACCGGATTGCGATGCGGTATCTGGTGGATGCGATGAGGAGTGTTTCGCGGTTTTGAAACAGGAGGTTCACCGTGAAAGCCATTTGGCTTTCACGGTGGCCAGATCAATCAACTTACCCGCGTCAGCATCGGCGATGCCGACATGGATTGCGTGCAGATGCTCGGCATTGCCGACTTGCTTCAGGTATCCCTCCGCTAGGCACTCATCTCTCGAGATGGTCTCTAGAATCTGCGGCATTTCAATTATTGGCTCTTTCATCTGCATAAAGCTCGGTTAGGGTTTGCAGCGCTTAACCTGTGGCGAGGGAGCAACCACCCTTGCCACAGTTTTTTTTGTTGAGTCGACTTCTCAGATACAGGTATCCAACACCGGATATGGACGCTGGCTGTGCATTAACTCGGGGACGTCGCGCCATTTGACCCAAGCTTGTTGCTGCCAATGCAGCAGCGGCACAGTAATGCCAGCCCAATGCATTGAGCTCAGGCTCGGATAGTTTTCCTCAGAGATTGTGCTGGTTTCGCGCAGCATCGGAATGACTTCGTGGCTCAGCCATTGGCGCAGGTTGCGGTTCTCCGGGACGAAGTGATGGACGAGCAATGCGAACAGGCCGGACTCGCTGACCATCGCGCAATCGACTATTTCGCCGTCCTTACGCATGAGGACATTGCGACGCTGATCAGGATCTAGTTTCAGGGTGAGGCGTTCGTTCAGGGGGTAGCCCATCAGGCGACCAAGATCCTGGACGCAGAACCACACTTGATGGTCTTGCATGAATGCGCGGAGAAAACGGTTGTGGCGGGTGAAAACGGTGGGAGTAAAGAAAGGAGAACTTTCAGAAAGACTTTGGACGTGTTTAGACATTTATCGACTCCAATGTTGAGAAAAGAGCCGCCACTCAAATGAGTGCGGTCACGCCATGTTGATATCTGTTCCGGCCTCGACACCGGGCCGCTGACTTCGCCGCCGAGAGGAAGCCTATTGGGTAACCACCTGTGCTGCCAAGTCGGTTCTGTCGACACCCACCGTAGGAAAAAGAGGGGGTTTCTGAGGGTTGTATCTGTAGGACGTGCCTGTTTTTTTACTGCAGCCAGCGACCCCATCCCTAATCGGCATTTTTTACGTTATTCATTTGAATCTCGCGAATTGCTTCAGATGATGTGAACTCAATGACGACTGTATTTATTGCTGGCTCTATCAATATCAAGAACCTTGATCCGAAGGTTAAGGAGCGTATCAGTAATATCGTTGCGTCTGAATTCGATGTGGTCGTTGGTGATGCAGGTGGTGCCGATACCTCCATTCAGGAATATTTGCTGAGTCTTGAGCGATCCAAAACTACAGTGTTCTGTAGTGGTCCAGCACCGCGGAACAACCTCGGACAGTGGCCCGCCAGAACAGTGGACTCCAAACACTCCAAAGGATCGAGGGCCTTCTTCACCGAGAAAGACGTGGTGATGGCCGAAGCCGCTGACTACGGCTTGATGATATGGGATGCGAAGAGCACCGGTACGCTCAGCAACGTCATAGAACTGTTGTCGAGAAAGAAGAAGTCCCTTGTCTTCGTCAACAAGGAGAAGGAATTCAAAGTGGTGGGAGACGTCAATCAGCTCGAAGAGTTGATTGCATTCATGTCTGACCACGCCAAGCAAAAAGCCAACGAAAAAATCAAACTGTTCGATCGTATTTCCTCGCTGAAATACGATCAGTCCGAGCTTTTCTTTTGATGCTTTGCGTCGGCTTTCTTGAACCCCGGCACTCTATCGGTGCCGAGGCCAAAATCTTTTAGTGACTCACTTTCCAGGCATCCCCAGCCGGCGCCTTCCCATGGTCATACGGCTTGCCAATCCACATGTAAACCAGCCCCAGCCCAATCACGATCGCCGTGCTCAGCACCATCGCGTAGTTGATGTACCACGCCGCATCCGGGGTGCGTGGCCAGGCCATGTTGATGATTGCGCCGACGCCGTACACCAGCGCGCCGATGTTCACCGGCCAGCCCCAGGCGCCGAGGGTGAATTTGCCGCTGGGTTTCCAGCCTTTGCTGCGGGCGTACAGGGCGGCGAGGACGATCATCTGGAACGCGAGGTAGATGCCGATGGCGGCGAAGCTGACGATGGTGGCCACGGCGTCTTGCAGGAAGAAGCCGAGGGCGATGATCAGGCCGGGCAGGACGCCGGACACGAACAGGGCGGCAACCGGCACCTGAGTCGTAGGAGAAATCTTTTTCAGCAGTCGGCTACCGATGACCATCTCATCGCGGGCGTAGGAATACAGCAGACGACTCGCCGCCGCTTGCAGGCTGATGACGCAGGAGATGAAGGAAATCATCACCACGCCCATCACCACTTTCGAGCCTATCGGGCCGAAGGCGTTGTTGAGGATGGTGGTGACCGGATCCTTGTCGGTGCCGTTGATCACCGCTTGCATGTCCGGCACAGCGAGGATCAGCGCCAGGCAAGCGAACATCGCTGCGATGCCGCCGATGTAGATGGTCATGCGCATGGCCACCGGGATTTTCTTGCTCGGGTTCGGGGTTTCTTCGGCGACGTCGCCGCAGGCCTCGAAGCCGTAGTAGAGGAACATCCCGGCCAGCGAAGCGGTGAGGAAGGCCGGCAGGTAGGAGCCGTCGACGCTGATATCGAAGGTGTTGAACAGCACGCTGATCGGCTGGTGACGCTCGAAAATCAGCAGGTACACGCCGACGATCACCGCGCCCACCAGTTCGCAGAGGAAGCCGAACATGGCGATCCGCGCCAGCACTTTGGTGCCGCTGAGGTTGACCAGTGTGGCGAACAGGGTCAGTACCAGGGCGATGACGATGTTGGTGTTGTTGCTTGGCTCAAAACCCAGCATGGCGGCGAGGTACGGGCCGGCACCGACTGCCACGGCGGCGATGGTCACGCACAGGGCTATGGAGTAGATCCAGCCGACCATCCATGCCCATTTCTTGCCCACCAAGCGACGCGCCCAAGGATAGACACCGCCGGAAATCGGGAACTGCGACACCACTTCGCCGAAGATCAGGCACACCAGCAATTGACCGCAACCGACCAGCAAATAGGCCCAGAACATCGGCGGCCCGCCAGCGGCCAGGCACAGGCCGAACAGGGTATAAACCCCTACGACCGGCGACAGATAAGTGAAGCCCAACGCGAAGTTTTCCCACAGGCTCATGCTGCGGTTGAAGTTGGAGGTGTAACCCAGTTGGCGCAGTTGTTCGGCATCGCTGTCGGCAACGGCGGCTGAGAGATCGGGTAATGCACTCATGTGTGTTTTGCTCCGTGAAATCGGCAGATTTCGGATGGCCGAAGCCGTGGCGGGGCTTGGTGAGCGCCGCCCGGATCGGTAGTTATTGTTTTGAATGCCTGGTGGTGCGTAATGCCGGTTTCTGCCTTGAAGCCGGGGGATGCCTTTAGTGCTTGAACATCACATGCCGAACCGTGGTGTAGTCCTCCAGCCCGTACATGGACATGTCCTTGCCGTAGCCGGACAGTTTCTGACCGCCATGAGGCATTTCGCTGACAAGCATGAAGTGCGTATTCACCCAGGTGCAGCCGTACTGCAAGCGTGCGGACAAGCGATGGGCGCGTCCTACATCCGCCGTCCACACCGAGGACGCCAGGCCGTAGTCCGAATCGTTGGCCCACTCCAGCGCCTGGGCTTCGTCGGTGAATTTGGTCACCGACACCACCGGCCCGAACACTTCGCGGCGGACGATTTCGTCGTCCTGCTGCGCGTCGGCCAGCACCGTCGGTTCGAAGAAGAAACCGTTGCCGTCCACCGCCTTGCCGCCAGTGATCAAGCGAATGTGCGGTTGCGCCACAGCGCGTTCGACAAACCCGGCCACGCGGTCGCGATGCTGGGCGGTGATCAGCGGCCCGAGCTCGGTCGACGGATCATCCTGCAAGCCGTACTTGATGCTGCTGACCGCTGCGCCGAGCTTCTCGACGAACTTGTCGTAGATGCCTTGCTGGGCGTAGATCCGGCACGCGGCGGTGCAGTCCTGGCCGGCGTTGTAGAAACCGAAGGTACGAATGCCTTCGACTGCCGCGTCGATGTCGGCGTCGTCGAAGATGATTACCGGCGCCTTGCCGCCCAGTTCCATGTGCATGCGTTTGACGCTGTCGGCGGTGCTGGAAATGATGTTCGAACCAGTGGCGATGGAGCCGGTCAGCGAGACCATGCGCACTTTCGGATGGGTCACCAGCGGACTGCCCACGCTCGGTCCACGCCCGAACACCAGATTGAGTACACCCGCCGGGAAAATGTCCGACGCCAGTTCGGCCAGACGCAACGCGGTCAGCGGGGTTTGTTCCGACGGCTTGAGCACCACTGTATTACCGGCGGCGAGGGCCGGGGCGATTTTCCAGGCGACCATCATCAGCGGGTAGTTCCACGGCGCGATAGAGGCGATTACGCCCACCGGGTCGCGGCGGATCATTGAGGTGTGGCCGGGCAGGTATTCGCCGCCGGCCGAACCGCTCATGCAACGGCTGGCGCCGGCGAAGAAACGAAACACGTCGGCAATCGCCGGGATCTCGTCGTTCAGCGCGGCGTTGTAGGGTTTGCCGCAGTTGTCCGATTCCAGTTTCGCCAGCTCTTCGCCGTGGGCTTCGATGGCGTCGGCGAGTTTCAGCAGCAGCAGCGAACGGTCTTTCGGCGTGGTCTGCGACCACTCGGCGAAGGCACTGTCGGCGGCGCGCACGGCGGCATCGACCTGAGCCTCGGTGGCCTCGTTGATTTCCACCAGCACGTCACCGCGTGCCGGGTTGAGCACCGATTGCGCCGGGCCTTCGCCGTTGACCAGTTGGCCGTTGATCAAGAGTTTGGTTTGCATGTTGTTGTCCTCTTTCTACTGCAAATTCAGGGTGGGAAAGGTCAGGGAAATCATTTACCGCCGCTGCCGGCCACACTCTCGCCACCCCGGGTCAGGTAGTAGGCGCCGAGGATCGGCAGCATGGTCACCAGCATCACGAGCATCGCCACAACGTTGGTCACGGGTACGTCCCGTGGGCGGCTCAACTGGTTGAGCAACCACAGCGGCAAGGTGCGCTCATGGCCGGCGGTGAAAGTGGTGACAATGATTTCGTCGAACGACAGCGCAAACGCGAGCATGCCGCCCGCGAGCAGCGCCGAGCCGAGGTTCGGCAGGATGATGTAGCGGAAGGTCTGCCAGCCGTCGGCGCCGAGATCCATCGACGCTTCGATCAAACTGTGTGAGGTGCGGCGCAAGCGGGCGATGACGTTGTTGTAGACGATCACCACGCAGAAGGTCGCGTGGCCGACGATGATGGTGAACATCCCCGGCTCGATCCCCAGCGTCTTGAAAGTCGCCAGCAACGCGATCCCGGTGATGATCCCCGGCAGTGCAATCGGCAGGATCAGCATCAGCGAAATGCCCTGCTTGCCGAAGAAGTCCCGGCGATAAAGCGCAGCGGAAGCGAGGGTGCCGAGCACCATTGCGATCAGCGTGGCGATGGCCGCGATCTGCAACGACAGCTTGATCGCTTCCAGCACGTCCGGCCGGGAAAACGCCACGCTGAACCAATGCAGCGTGAAGCCTTTCGGTGGAAAGCTGAATGCCGCGTCTTCGGTGTTGAAGGCGTAGAGGAAGATGATCAGGATCGGGAAGTGCAGAAACACCAGCCCGCCCCAGGCTGCAATGCGCAAGCCTATTGAAGCCTTTTCAGAGTGCATCGAAGGCCCCCAGACGTTTGACGATGGACAGGTAAATGGCGATCAGCACGATTGGCACCAGGGTGAACGCCGCAGCCATTGGCATGTTGCCGATCGCGCCCTGCTGCGCGTAAACCATGCTGCCGACGAAGTAGCCCGGCGGGCCCACCAGTTGCGGCACGATGAAGTCGCCCAGGGTCAGCGAAAAGGTGAAGATCGAACCGGCCGCAATCCCTGGCACCGACAGCGGCAGAATCACCTGCATGAAGGTCTGGCGCGGCTTGGCCCCGAGGTCGGCGGAGGCTTGCAGCAACGATGGCGGCAGGCGTTCCAGCGAGGCCTGGATCGGCAGGATCATGAACGGCAGCCAGATGTAGACGAACACCATGAACCGCCCCAGATGCGAGGTCGACAAGGTGCTGCCACCGACCCCGGGAATCCCCAGAATGAACTGCAGAACCGGCTCCAGCCCCAGGTGCTGAACGAACCACTGCGCCACGCCGCCCTTGGCCAGCAGCAGCGTCCAGGCGTAGGCCTTGACGATGTAACTGGCCCACATCGGCATCATCACCGCGATGTAGAAAAACGCCTTGGTCTTGCCGGTGGTGTAGCGCGCCATGTAGTAGGCAATCGGGAACGCGACGATGGCGCTGGCGATCGACACCACGACGGCCATGCTCAGGGTGCGCAGGATGATGTCGAAGTTCGACGGCTGAAACAGCGCGGCGAAATTGGCCAGGGTCAGGTCCGGGGTGACCGCCATGGTGAAGTCGTCGAAGGTGTAGAAACCTTGCCACAACAGCACCAGCAGCGAGCCCAGATAGATCGCGCCGAACCACAGCAGCGGCGGCACCAGCAGCATCGACAGATACAGATTCGGCTTGCGATAGAGCAGGTTGGAAAACCTGCGCAACGGCGCCGATTGCGGGAGGGCGAGGGCGGTCATGTCACACCCCGCTCGCAACGGTGTCGTGCAACGGAATCATCGCTTCCCGCGCCCAGCGCGCGCTGATGCGCTGACCGGTCTGGTGCTGCGAGCTGGTGTCGATCCACTGATTGTTGGCCTGGCTGATGCTCAGGGTCTGGCCGTTTTCCAGCTTCAGTTCATAGCGCGTGGCGCTGCCCTGATACTGGATGTCGTGGAGCAGACCACTGACTTCGATCTCGTGGCTGGCCAGCGGGCCTTCGGCGAAACGCACGTGTTCCGGGCGGATCGAAAACGGCTGCGGATGACCGCTGAGCTGGCGCGCCAGATCGCCACGAATCACGTTCGAAGTGCCGACGAATTCGGCGACGAAGGTAGTGGTCGGTTTCATGTACAGATTGCGCGGCGTGTCGACCTGTTCGATGCGGCCCTTGTTGAACACGGCCACGCGGTCGGACATCGACAGCGCTTCGGTCTGGTCGTGAGTGACGAAGATGAAGGTGATGCCGAGCTGGCGTTGCAGCTTCTTCAGCTCGCTTTGCATCTGTTCGCGCAGCTTCAGGTCGAGAGCGCCCAACGGCTCGTCGAGCAACAACACTCGCGGGCGATTGACCAGGGCGCGGGCGAGGGCGACACGCTGGCGCTGACCGCCGGACAACTGCACCGGTTTACGGGCACCGTAGCCGCCGAGGGCGACCATGTCCAAGGCTTCTTCGGCGCGCTTGTGGCGTTCGGTTTTGTTTACGCCTTTGACTTTCAAACCGTAGGCGACGTTGTCCAGCACGTTCATGTGCGGGAACAGCGCGTAATCCTGAAACACGGTGTTGACGTCGCGTTGATAGGGCGGCAGGCTGGCGGCTTCGGCACCGTGAATGCGGATCGAGCCGGCGCTCGGTTGTTCGAACCCGGCGATCAGGCGCAGGCACGTGGTCTTGCCCGAACCGGAGGGGCCGAGCATGGAAAAGAACTCGCCGTCCTGGATATCGATGGAAACCCGGTCAACGGCTTTCACTTCGCCGAACTGCCGGGAAACGTTAGTGAACTGGACTGCAAGCGTCATGGTGCGGTGCTCCGAAAAGGCGAAGGCCGTCGCAGCGGCCCTGCCTGGACTTCTGAAAAAACTGGATCGTTTGGCGGTGTATGCCCGTGTTGGCTCACCTTTGATGAGGGCGACGCGGTTCGCTTTTAGCTCCCTCTCCCTCCGGGAGAGGGCGGGGGGTGAGGGCAGCGGTTTCGGCCATTGCTCGAATTTCAGAAGCAAAGTCAAAAGCTACCCCCTCATCGGCACGCCGCCCGCCCAGCCCTCTCCCCCAGGGGGGCGAGGGGAAAGGGGGCAGACCGAGTCGTTCCGGAGTGCTACCTACCGCCCATAATCGCAATGTAGTCCTGCGTCCACCGGCTATACGGCACAAACTTCCCACCCTCAGCCTGCGGGGTTTTCCAGAAAGCGATCTTGTCGAACTGATCGAACCCGTTGGTTTTGCACCCCTCGGCACCCAGCAGTTCACTACCCTGGCAAGCCGCCGGAACCGCTGGCAACGAACCGAACCAGGCCGCCACATCACCCTGGACTTTCGGTTGCAGCGACCAGTCCATCCACTTGTACGCGCAGTTCGGGTGCTTGGCTTCGGCGTGCAGCATGGTGGTGTCGGCCCAGCCGGTGGCGCCTTCTTTCGGCACGGTCGAAGCGATCGGCTGTTTCTCGTTGATCAGCCCATTGACCTGATACGGCCAGGCGCTGGACGCGACCACGCCTTCGTTCTTGAAGTCGCTCATCTGCACCGTGGTGTCGTGCCAGTAGCGGTGGATCAGTTTCTGCTGGGCGCGCAACAGTTCCAGCACAGCCTTGTACTGATCTTCGGTGAGCTGGTACGGATCCTTGATTCCCAGCTCAGGCTTGGTGGATTTCAGGTAAAGCGCCGCATCGGCGATGTAGATCGGGCCGTCGTAGGCTTGCACGCGGCCCTTGTTCGGCTTGCCGTCCGGCAGGTTCTGCGCGTCGAACACCACGTTCCAGCTGGTCGGCGCGGTCTTGAACACGTTGGTGTTGTACATCAGCACGTTCGGGCCCCACTGGTACGGGGTGCCGTAGGTCTGGTTGTTGACGACGTACCACGGTGCGTCTTTCAGGCGCGGGTCGAGGGATTTCCAGTTCGGGATCAACGCGGTGTTGATCGGTTGCACACGCTTGCCGACGATCAACCGCAACGAGGCATCGCCCGACGCGGTCACCAGGTCGTAACCGCCCTTGGCCATCAGGCTGACCATTTCGTCAGAGGTGGCGGCGGTTTTCACATTGACCTTGCAGCCGGTTTCCTTCTCGAAACCGGTCACCCAGTCGTAGGCCTTGTCGCTTTCACCGCGTTCGATGTAGCCGGGCCAGGCGACGATATCCAGCTGGCCTTCGCCGGCGCCGACGGCTTTCAGCGGCTCGGCGGCCTGCAGGCTGGCGCTGGCCAGCAGGGCCGTGGTGATTGCACTGAGCAGTGCGGTCTTGTGCACGAACATGGTGAACCCTCTTCTTCAAATTATGGTCGGGGCAGTTGTGAACGCGGTGGAGCATGCCGTCAGCGGCTTGTTATTAGCGTAGTCAGAGATGCTGGCCGTGGCGGGCCATGATGTGCCGCACCACGCTGTAGTCCTGTAGCGAATCGCTGGATAAGTCTTTGCCGTAACCGGAGCGTTTCAACCCGCCGTGGGGCATTTCGCTGACCAGCATGAAATGGCTGTTGATCCAGGTGCAGCCGTACTGCAGGCGTGCGGCGACCTGCATCGCCTTGTCCAGGTTCTGGGTCCAGACCGACGAGGCGAGGCCGTATTCCGAGTCGTTGGCCCAGTCCACCGCTTGCGCCAGTTCGTCGAAGCGGGTCACGGTCACCACCGGGCCGAACACTTCGCGCTGGACGATTTCATCGCTCTGTTTGCAACCGGCCAGCAGGGTTGGCTGATAGAAGAACCCGGCGCCGGAATGCACCGCCGCGCCGGTCACCCGCTCGATGTGCGGCTGGCCGAGGGCGCGCTCGACGAAGCTGGCCACGCGGTCGCGCTGGCGCGTGCTGATCAGCGGGCCGATTTCGTTATCGGCATCGCGTTTGCCGGCGAAGCGCAGGCTACTGACCGCCGCGCCGAGTTCAGCCACCAGTTTGTCGTGAATCCCGGCCTGGGCGTAAATCCGGCAAGCCGCCGTGCAATCCTGCCCGGCGTTGTAATAGCCATAAGTGCGCACGCCTTCGACCACGGCTTTGAGATCCGCATCGTTGCACACGATCACCGGGGCCTTGCCGCCGAGTTCGAGGTGGGTGCGTTTAAGGGTTTTTGCGGCAGCCTGGAGGATTTTCTGGCCGGTGACGATATCGCCGGTCAGCGACACCATGCGCACTTTCGGATGCCCGACCAAGTGACTGCCAACCCCTTCGCCGCCACCGCAGACGATATTGATCACCCCGCGCGGCAGGATTTCGGCCAACGCCGGAGCCAGCGCCAGAATCGACAGCGGCGTGTGCTCGGAAGGCTTGAACACCAGCGTATTGCCGGCGGCGAGGGCCGGGGCGATCTTCCACGCGGCCATCATGATCGGGTAGTTCCACGGCGCAATCGAGGCGACGACGCCAATCGGATCGCGGCGCACCATGCTGGTGTAACCCGGCACGTATTCGCCGCTGAGCTGGCCGGTCTGGCAGCGCACGGCGCCGGCGAAGAAGCGGAACACATCGATGGTCGCGGTTAAATCGTCCTGCCGCGCCAGATGCAGCGGCTTACCGCAGTTCAGTGCTTCGAGGCGGGCGAGGTGGTCAGCGTGCTTTTCGACGGCGTTGGCGATTTCCAGCAGCAGGTTCGAACGTTGTTGCGGGGTGGTGCGCGACCACTCGGCAAAAGCGCGGTGGGCGGCGAGGATGGCGGCTTCGACTTGCTCGGTGCTGGCTTCGGCGATCTGGGTCAGGACTTCGCCGGTGGCCGGGTTGAGGATCGGTTCGACAAAACCCTGGCCGGCGACCAGTTCGCCGTCGATCAGCAACGCGGTATGCATGTGGGTCTGCGCGCCAGCCATTTTCCGTGATCTCTTTTCTTGTATGGCCATGTTGCTCCCTGTTCCGGGAGCCGACCGTCTTATCGATGCAGCAAGACTAGTGCGCGGCTCCGGGGTCGACAAATTCTAAATATTGAAGGTGGCATTCGATTAAATAGATGGCTTGCGTCCGCCGTGGGGCTGTTCGCGGGCCACGGTCAGGAAAGGATCGACCAGCGCGGGGCGCGCTGTGCCGCGACGCCAGGCCAGACCGACGTCGAGGGTCTGGCTGAGGTCGGCAATCGGCCGGGCTTCGATGATGTCGCCTTCCAGCGACCAAGGGCGGTAGGTCATGTCGGGCTGGATCGAAACGCCGAGACCCGCCGCGACCAGACTTCGTACGGCCTCGGTGGACGCAGTTCTGAGGGTGATCTTCGGCTGCAGTCCGGCCCCGCGCCACAGGCGTTGGGCGTTGCGATCCATCTCGTCGACGTTCAGCTGAATCAACGGCTCCCGGGCGACATCGGCGAGGTTGATGCTGTCGTGTTCCAGCAGCGGATGCTGGGCCGGTAGCCACAAACGGTGCGGCGAATGGGTCAGCACTTCGGTCTGCAAAGCGTGGCGGTCTTCGAGGTTGGACAGGATCAGCACACCGACATCGATCTCGCCGCTGACCAGCAAATGCTCGATGTACGGCCGCTCGTCCTCCATCACCCGGATCTCGACATTGGGATAGGCGCGCTGGAAACGGGTCAGCAAATCCGCCAGGTAATAACCGGCCACCAGACTGGTCACGCCGACGATCAGCTGCCCGGCGACCTGATCGGTGCTCTGTTGCAGGCTGCGTTTGGCGTTGTCTACGGTCGCCAGAATCAGGTGCGCCTGGCGCAGGAACTGGTGGCCCTGATGGGTCAGCGTCATGCCCTTGGCGTGGCGGTTGAACAGGCTGACACCGATCTCTTCCTCCAGTTGCTGGATGGCCAGGGTCAGGGTCGATTGGGAAATGAACGCGGTTTGCGCGGCGGCGGAGATCGAGCCGGTCTCGGCCACGGCGATGAAATGGCGGATCTGACGCAAGGTCATCATGGAAGGTTTACCCAGTGGGCGGTTTTTATAGATTGCCTCGAGTGTATATCTATTTTCGCGAAGGGCTGCTCTGAGCCAGGCAACATCTGGAAGCACACTCGCACCCAAATGACGGGCACTTTCGAACTAGGCTGAGGGCCTTATTGATCCGGATAACCCCCTGTTTGGAGACGGAACATGAACACCCGTGGATTGCTCGATCAACTCCTCAAGTCCGGCCAGGATCTGCTGCAGAACAAGGCGGGCGGGGCGCAGAACAAACCGGCGGCCGGCGGTTTGGGCGGCTTGCTGGGCGGATCTTCCAGTAACGGCGCACTCGGCGGCTTGCTGTCAGGCGCAGGCGGCGGTGCCCTGGCGGCTGGCGCCATGGGCCTGCTGCTGGGCAGTAAAAAGGCCCGCAAGGTTGGCGGTAAAGTCGCCCTCTACGGCGGCCTCGCCGCACTGGGCGTGATCGCCTACAAAGCCTACGGCAACTGGAACGCCCAGAAAGGCACTGCCCCACAAAGCGAACCGCAAACCCTCGATCGCCTGCCACCGGCGCAAGTCGAACAACACAGCCAGGCGATCCTCAAGGCCCTGGTCGCCGCCGCCAAGGCCGACGGCCACATCGACGACCGCGAACGCCAACTGATCGAAGGCGAGTTCACCAAGCTCGACAACGATCAGGAACTCAAACACTGGCTCCACGCCGAACTCAACAAACCCCTCGACCCCACCGACGTCGCCCGCGCGGCGAGTACGCCGGAGATGGCCGCCGAGATGTACGTGGCGAGCGTGATGCTGGTGGATGAGGAGAACTTCATGGAGAAGAGCTATCTGGATGAACTGGCGCGGCAGTTGAAGCTGGAGCCGGGGTTGAAGGTGGAGCTGGAGAAGCAGGTCCGTGTAGCTACCCAGTAAAACTGTTGTCAGCGATATCAGAACCCGCAATCCCGCACAGGATGGCGGGTTCTTTCGTTGCAGCAGCTGAAATGACCAATCCATCGCCCCTTTTTGCCATTGCGTCACTGGCACGCCGACCTCCGATTGCCGGAAAGTCCCAGTCCAGAGCCCATCGCGTTTCATGAGCGAAAGGCCAGAGCGCGGCAAACCGTCTTATAAATGAAACACCGCCCTCAGCTATACTCCCCCGCATTTCGACCCGCCCCGAGGACTGACTGTGAAGAACTGGACGTTGCGCCAACGCATTTTGGCGAGCTTTGCGGTGATTATCGCCATCATGCTGCTGATGGTGGTCGTCTCGTATTCGCGGCTGCTGAAGATCGAAGCCAGTGAAAACAGCGTCCGTGACGACGCGATTCCCGGCGTCTATTACAGCTCGATGATTCGTGGCGCGTGGGTCGACAGCTACCTGCAGACCCAGGAACTGCTGGGGCTCAAGGAAGGGCAGGGCATCAGCAGTGAAGACGCGGCCGATTACAAGGCTTTCGAATCTCGGCTTCAGGAACAGATGGCTAATTACCGTGGCACAGTGGTTACGGACGAGGACAAGCTCGAATTCGCGGCGTTCGAGAAGTATCACGATGCCTACCTGAAAATTCAGGATGCGGTGCTCGATCTGCACAAGCGAAATCTGGAAGCGGATGCGGTCAAGCTGTTCCACGAGCAACTGACTCCGACCTGGTACTCGGGCCGGATGAAGCTCAACGACATCATCAGCGAAAACAAGAGAGTCGCCGACCAGGCCATGGCCAACATCGACGAGGCCGTGGCGGCAGCCAAAGTCAGCATGTTTGTGTCGCTGGTGGTGGCGGTGCTGGCCGCCGGTTTCTGTGGTCTGTTGCTGATGCGCGCGATCATGGCGCCGATGAACCGCATCGTGCAGATCCTCGACATCATGCGCACCGGCGATCTGAGCAGCCGCTTGAATCTCGAGCGCAAGGACGAGTTCGGCGCCGTGGAAACCGGCTTCAACGACATGATGACCGAGCTCACCTCGCTGGTGTCCCAGGCCCAGCGCTCGTCGGTGCAGGTCACTACCTCGGTGACCGAGATCGCTGCGACCTCCAAGCAACAGCAAGCCACCGCCACCGAAACCGCTGCGACCACCACTGAAATCGGCGCGACGTCTCGCGAAATTGCGGCGACCTCCCGCGACCTCGTACGCACGATGACCGAAGTCTCCACCGCCGCCGATCAGGCCTCGGTGCTGGCCGGTTCCGGGCAACAAGGCCTGGCGCGGATGGAAGACACCATGCATTCGGTGATGGGCGCGGCGGATCTGGTGAACGCCAAACTGGCGATCCTCAACGAGAAGGCCGGCAACATCAATCAGGTGGTGGTGACCATCGTCAAGGTCGCCGACCAGACCAACCTGCTGTCCCTGAACGCTGCGATCGAAGCGGAGAAGGCCGGCGAATACGGTCGCGGTTTTGCGGTGGTCGCCACCGAAGTGCGGCGTCTGGCGGATCAGACCGCTGTTGCCACGTATGACATCGAACAGATGGTCCGCGAGATCCAGTCGGCGGTGTCCGCCGGGGTGATGGGCATGGACAAGTTCTCCGAGGAAGTACGGCGCGGCATGGCCGAAGTGCAGCAGGTCGGCGAGCAGCTGTCGCAGATCATCCATCAGGTGCAGGCGCTGGCGCCGCGGGTGTTGATGGTCAACGAAGGCATGCAGGCCCAGGCCACCGGCGCCGAACAGATCAACCATGCGCTGGTGCAACTGGGTGATGCCAGCAGCCAGACGGTCGAGTCGTTGCGTCAGGCCAGTTTCGCCATCGACGAACTGAGCCAGGTGGCCGTGGGCCTGCGCAGCGGCGTTTCGCGATTCAAAGTCTGATGAGCGAAATCACCGCCAAACGCAGCGCTGCACCGGTGGCGAAGCAGGCGTTGTTTCTGCTGTTTCGCATCGGCAGCGAACGCTACGCCCTGCGCGCCACGGAAGTAGCCGAAGTGCTGCCGCGCCTGCCGTTGAAGCCGATTGCCCGGGCGCCGCACTGGGTGGCGGGGGTGTTCGCCTATCGCGGCACGGTGGTGCCGGTGATCGACCTCAGTGCCCTGACCTTCGGCCATCCTGCGCAAGCGCGCACCAGCACGCGACTGGTGCTGGTGCATTACCGCGCGGAAGACTCGCAACCCGCGCAGTGGTTGGGACTGATCCTCGAACAGGCCACCGACACCCTGCGCTGCAACCCGGATGAGTTTCAGTCGTACGGCCTCGACAATCGTCAGGCACCGTACCTGGGCCCGGTGCGCGAAGACGCGCAAGGGCTGGTGCAGTGGGTACGGGTCAACGACTTGCTCGACGAGTCGGTGCGCACGCTGTTGTTCCCGACACCGCCGCTGGATCCGGCGCGGCTTGAGGAGCAGCCATGAGCAGCGACCAGCGCTTCTTCGACTTTCTCAAGGAACGCATCGGCCTCGACGTCGCTTCGGTCGGGCCGGCGATCATCGAGCGGGCCGTGCGCCAGCGCATCACCCTGTCGCAAACGGTGAATGCCGATGAGTACTGGCAGACCCTGCAAGGCTCGCGGGATGAACAGCAGGCGCTGATCGAAGCGGTGATCGTCCCCGAGACCTGGTTTTTCCGTTACCCGGAATCCTTCGCCACCCTGGGCAAACTGGCGCGCAAACGCCTGGGCGAATTGAACAACATGCGCGCGCTGCGCATCCTCAGCCTGCCGTGTTCCACCGGTGAAGAACCCTATTCGATTGCCATGGCGTTGCTCGATGCCGGTCTCAAGCCCCATCAGTTCAAGGTCGATGGCATGGACGTCAGCCCGTTGTCGGTGGACAAGGCGCGGCGGGCGCTGTACGGCAAGAACTCGTTTCGCGGCCAGGAGCTGGATTTTCGCGAGCGGCATTTTTCTGCCGAGAACGAAGGTTACCGGGTGAGTGAAAGCGTCCGCGAGCAGGTGCGCTTGCATGTTGGCAACGTGCTCGATCCGTCATTGCTGGTCAACGAGCCGCCGTTCGATTTCGTGTTCTGCCGCAACTTGCTGATCTATTTCGATCAGCCAACCCAGCAGCAGGTATTTGCCGTGCTCAAGCGCCTGACCCATGTCGATGGCGTGCTGTTTATCGGCCCGGCCGAAGGCAGCCTGCTCGGGCGGCTCGGCATGCGTTCGATCGGAATTCCGCAGTCGTTCGCCTTCAGTCGTCACAGCGAACCGCAGCCCGAACCGTTGCCGATGCCGACCGCTATTCCGCTGCCGTTGCCTGTGCGCCAGCCGCTGCGCAGCACGCCACCGACGCCGGTGCGCAACCGTCCGTTTGCTGGCGTGACGCCTTTGCCCGCGACGGCTAAAAGCACAAATCCCGACGCCACGACCTTGTTGGCCAACATCGCCGCCCTGGCCAACGAAGGCAAAAGCGCAGAGGCCCGGGCTGCGTGCGAACAGTATTTGCGCAGCCATGAGCCGGTGGCCCAGGTGTTTTACTGGCTCGGCCTGTTGAGCGATGTCGCCGGCAGCGCCCTCGAAGCCCAGGGCTTTTACCGCAAGGCGCTCTACCTCGAACCGCAACACCCCGAAGCCTTGATGCACTTGGCTGCGTTGCTGCAGGCCCAGGGCGACACGGCCGGCGCCAGACGATTGCAGGAGCGCGCCGCCCGCAGCGGCCGCACCGCCGACAGTGAGCGTAAACGATGATCCCGTCCGACACCTTGAACGTCACCCACGAAGACGCCCGGGCCATCGACGATTGCTGGAACCGCATCGGCATCCACGGCGACAAGTCCTGTCCGCTGCTGGATGAGCACATCCATTGCCGCAATTGCTCGGTGTATTCCGCCGCCGCCACGCGCCTGCTCGACCGCTATGCGTTGCAGCAGGACGAGCGCGATCCGGTGGCGATCCAGGTCGAGACCGAGCTGAAGACCCGTTCGCTGCTGATGTTCCGCCTCGGCGAAGAATGGCTCGGTCTGGCCACCCGCAGTCTGGTGGAGGTCGCGCCGTTGCAGGCGATTCACTCGCTGCCGCACCAGCGCTCCCGGGCCTTGCTCGGCGTGGCGAACGTGCGCGGTGCGCTGGTGGCGTGCCTGTCACTGGTCGAACTGCTCGATCTCGACAGCAGCGCAGCCCCGGCGACCGGCGCGCGGATCATGCCGCGCATGCTGATCATCGCGGCCCAGGGCGGGCCGGTGGTGGTGCCGGTTGACGAAGTCGACGGGATTCACGCCATCGACGAGCGAATCCTCGACGCCGCGTCACGTTCCGGCGCACAGGCCAGTGCCAAATACACCCGAGGCGTGTTGCCTTTCAAAGGTCGCAGCCTGCGTTGGCTGGATGAAGAACAGCTGTTGTCCGCCGTGTCCCGGAGCCTCACATGACCCCCGAGCAAATGCGCGACGCCTCCTTGCTCGAGCTGTTCAGCCTCGAAGCCGAAGCCCAGACCCAGGTGCTCAGCGCCGGGCTGCTGGCGCTGGAGCGCAATCCGACCCAGGCCGATCAGCTCGAATCGTGCATGCGCGCGGCGCACTCGTTGAAAGGCGCGGCGCGGATCGTCGGCATCGACAGCGGCGTCAGCGTCGCCCACGTGATGGAAGATTGCCTGGTCAGTGCGCAGGAGGGGCGGTTGTTCCTGCGTCCGGAGCATATCGACGCGTTGTTGCAGGGCACCGATTTGCTGATGCGCATCGCCACCCCGGCCAACGGCCCGCAACCGGCGGACATCGAGGCTTATGTGGCGTTGATGGGCGGTTTGCTCGACCCGGCGGCACCGGCCGTGGTGCCCGCCGCTCAGAGCGCACCGCCGATGGCCGAGTTTCAGCTTCAGCCACTGCCGGTGGTTGAGCCAGCGCCGGTTGAAGTCTCGGTCGAGGTGACCGAGCCGGAGCCCGCGCCGCGCAAGAGCAAACGCACCACTGAAGGTGGCGAGCGGGTGCTGCGGGTCACCGCCGAACGCCTGAACAGCCTGCTCGACCTGTCGAGCAAATCCCTGGTGGAAACCCAGCGCCTCAAGCCGCACCTGGCCACCATGCAGCGCCTCAAACGCATGCAGAACAACGGCCTGCGGGCGCTGGAAAGTCTTAACGTTCATCTCAAGGAACACGCCCTGAGCCTTGAAGCTCAAGAGGCGCTGGAAGACGCGCGACGTTTGCTCGCCGAATCCCAGCAGTTGCTGGCAGAGAAAAACGCCGAACTCGACGAGTTTGCCTGGCAGGCGAGTCAGCGTGCGCAAGTGCTCTATGACACCGCGCTGGCCTGCCGCATGCGGCCGTTCGCCGATGTGCTGTCGGGTCAGGTGCGGATGGTGCGCGACCTCGGCCGCAGCCTCGGCAAGCAGGTGCGGCTGGAGATCGAGGGCGAGAAGACTCAGGTCGACCGCGATGTACTGGAAAAACTCGAAGCACCGCTGACGCACCTGCTGCGCAACGCGGTCGATCACGGCATCGAAACCCCACAGGAACGCCTGCTCAAGGGCAAGCCCGAGGAAGGCCTGATCCGTCTGCGCGCCTCGCATCAGGCCGGTCTGCTGGTGCTGGAACTGAGCGACGACGGCAATGGTGTGGATCTGGAAAAAGTCCGCCGCAGCATCGTCGAACGCCAGTTGTCGCCCGCGGAAACCGCCGCCCAGTTGAGTGAAGAGGAACTGCTGACCTTCCTGTTTCTGCCGGGTTTCAGCCTGCGCGACAAGGTCACCGAAGTGTCTGGTCGTGGCGTCGGTCTCGATGCTGTTCAGCACATGGTCCGCCAGTTGCGCGGTGCGGTGGTGCTGGAGCAGACGGCGGGCGAGGGCAGCCGTTTCTATCTCGAAGTGCCGCTGACCCTGTCGGTGGTGCGCAGCCTGGTGGTGGAGGTCGGCGACGAGGCCTATGCCTTCCCGCTGGCGCACATCGAGCGCATGTGCGACCTGGCGCCGGAGGACATCGTGCAGGTCGAAGGGCGCCAGCATTTCTGGCACGAAGGCCGGCACGTCGGGCTGGTGGCGGCCAGTCAGTTGTTGCAACGCCCGGCCAGCCAGAACAGCGGCGAGACCCTGAAGGTCGTGGTAATCCGCGAGCGCGATGCGATCTACGGCGTGGCGGTCGAGCGCTTCATCGGCGAGCGCACGCTGGTGGTGCTGCCACTGGACGAACGGCTGGGCAAGGTGCAGGACATTTCCGCCGGGGCCTTGCTCGACGATGGCTCGGTGGTGCTGATCGTCGATGTTGAAGACATGCTGCGTTCGGTGGACAAACTGCTCAATACCGGGCGTCTGGAGCGCATTGCCCGCCACGGTAATCAGGCCGCGGAAGCCGCGCGCAAACGGATTCTGGTGGTCGACGACTCGCTGACCGTGCGCGAGCTGCAACGCAAGCTGCTGCTCAATCGCGGCTACGACGTGGCCGTTGCGGTGGACGGCATGGACGGCTGGAACGCCCTGCGCTCCGAGGACTTCGATCTGCTGATCACCGACATTGACATGCCGCGCATGGACGGCATCGAACTGGTCTCGCTGCTGCGCCGCGACAACCGTCTGCAATCGTTGCCGGTGATGGTGGTGTCTTACAAGGATCGCGAGGAAGATCGCCGCCGTGGACTGGACGCCGGCGCCGACTATTATCTGGCCAAGGCCAGTTTTCATGACGACGCCCTGCTCGACGCGGTGGTTGAGCTCATCGGAGGAGCGCGGGCATGAAGATCGCAATCGTCAACGACATGCCCCTGGCGGTGGAGGCCCTGCGCCGGGCGCTGGCTTTCGAGCCGGCGCATCAGGTGGTGTGGGTCGCCAGCAACGGCGCCGAAGCGGTGCGCCTGTGCGCGGAAAACACCCCGGACCTGATCCTGATGGACCTGATCATGCCGGTGATGGATGGCGTCGAGGCCACCCGCCGGATCATGGCCGAGAGCCCGTGCGCGATCGTCATCGTCACCGTGGACCGCCAGCAGAACGTGCACCGGGTGTTCGAAGCCATGGGCCACGGCGCGCTGGACGTGGTCGACACCCCGGCCATCGGCGGCGGCAATCCTCAGGAAGCGGCGGCGCCGCTGCTGCGCAAGATCCTGAACATCGGCTGGCTGATCGGCGAAAAAACCGCCCGCTCGCGCCCCGCACCTGCGGCACCGCGCAGTACCGCCTCGCGCCAGCGGCTGGTGGCGATCGGCTCTTCGGCCGGTGGTCCGGCGGCGCTGGAAGTCTTGCTCAAGGGCCTGCCGCGCGACTTTTCGGCGGCCATCGTGCTGGTGCAGCATGTTGATCAGGTGTTCGCCGCCGGCATGGCCGAATGGCTGGCCAGCGCCAGCGGTCTGGATGTGCGTCTGGCCCGCGAAGGCGAACCGCCGCAGGCCGGCGCGGTGTTGCTGGCCGGCACCAACCACCATATTCGTTTGCTCAAGAACGGCACGCTGGCCTACACCGCCGAGCCGGTCAACGAGATCTACCGCCCCTCGATCGACGTGTTTTTCGAAAGCGTCGCCAACTACTGGAATGGTGACGCAGTAGGGGTTTTATTGACAGGGATGGGACGCGACGGGGCTCAAGGGCTTAAGCTCATGCGTCAACAGGGCTATCTGACCATCGCGCAGGATCAGCAAAGCAGTGCGGTGTACGGCATGCCCAAGGCTGCCGCAGCCATCGACGCGGCCGTAGAAATCCGTCCACTGGAAAAGATAGCGCCACGATTGCTGGAGATATTCCCCAAATGAACGTGTTCCTCCGCATTCCTGGCCCCCGCAACACTCAGGTGACCGCCCATGAATGACTTACAGATCGATGACATCAAAACCGACGAGAACGCCGCCATGGTGTTGTTGGTGGACGATCAGGCGATGATCGGCGAAGCCGTGCGCCGTGGGCTGTCGAATGAAGAGAACATCGACTTCCATTTCTGCTCCGACCCGCATCTTGCCGTGGCCCACGCGGTGCGGATCAAACCCACCGTGATCCTGCAGGATCTGGTGATGCCCGGCCTCGACGGTCTGAGCCTGGTGCGCGAATACCGCAATCACCCGGCGACCAAGGACATTCCGATCATCGTCCTCTCGACCAAGGAAGACCCGCTGATCAAGAGCGCGGCGTTCTCCGCCGGGGCCAACGATTACCTGGTGAAACTGCCGGACAACATCGAACTGGTGGCGCGCATCCGCTATCACTCACGCTCCTACATGACGTTGCTGCAACGGGACGCGGCCTATCGCGCGTTGCGGGTCAGCCAGCAGCAATTGCTCGACACCAATCTGGTGTTGCAGCGCCTGATGAACTCCGACGGCCTGACCGGACTGTCCAACCGCCGGCATTTCGACGAATACCTGGAGCTGGAATGGCGCCGCTCGCTGCGTGACCAGAGCCAGTTGTCGCTGCTGATGATCGACGTCGATTACTTCAAGTCCTACAACGACACGTTCGGGCACGTCGAAGGCGACGAAGCGTTGCGCAAGGTTGCTACGGCGATTCGCGAAGCCAGTGCCCGGCCGTCCGACCTGCCGGCGCGTTATGGCGGCGAAGAGTTTGCGCTGGTGCTGCCCAACACCTCGCCGGGCGGGGCACGGCTGGTGGCGGAAAAGCTGCGCCAGACGGTCGCGGCGCTGAAGATTCCGCACAATGCCCCGGCCGAAGGATCGAGCCTGACCATCAGCATCGGCCTGGCGACCATGGTGCCGGAGTCGGGCAGCGACTGCCGGCTGCTGATCTCGGCGGCGGACCGCGGCCTGTACCTGGCCAAGAACAACGGGCGCAATCAGGTGGGGATCGAATGAACCATTGGGTTCATTCGCCTCAAGAGCCGCCAGACGGGCTGCCGTGACAGCTTGATTACGTTATACTCGCCGGCTTTCAAAAGTTCGCCAACGAGTGCTGCCCGTCATGGAAATCAACCCGATCCTGAACACCATCAAGGACCTGTCCGAGCGCTCCGAAACTATTCGGGGGTATCTTTGACTACGATCAAAAGCATGAGCGTCTGATCGAAGTCAATCGCGAGCTTGAAGATCCTGCCGTCTGGAACAAACCTGAATACGCCCAGGAACTGGGCCGCGAGCGCGCTGCGCTGGCGCAGATCGTCGATACCCTCGACGAACTGAACGGTGGCCTGGCCGATTGCCGCGAGCTGCTGGACATGGCTGTTGAAGAGAACGACGAGGGCGCGGTCAACGACGTCGTCGAAGTCCTTCAAGGTCTCGAAGAGTCCCTGTCCAAGCTCGAATTCCGCCGTATGTTCAGCCACGAGATGGACCCGAACAACGCCTACCTGGACATCCAGGCCGGTTCCGGCGGCACCGAAGCCCAGGACTGGGCCAACATCCTGCTGCGCATGTACCTGCGCTGGGCCGACAAGCGCGGTTTCGACGCGACCATCATGGAGCTGTCGGCCGGTGAAGTCGCCGGGATCAAGGGTGCGACCGTGCACATCAAGGGCGAATACGCCTTTGGCTGGCTGCGTACCGAGATCGGCGTGCACCGTCTGGTGCGCAAGAGCCCGTTCGACTCCGGCAACCGTCGCCACACCTCGTTCTCCGCGGTTTTTGTCTCGCCCGAGATCGACGACAAGGTGGAAATCGAAATCAACCCGGCAGACCTGCGGATCGACACCTATCGTTCCTCCGGTGCCGGTGGTCAGCACGTAAACACCACCGACTCGGCCGTACGTATCACCCACGTACCGACCAACACCGTGGTGAGCTGCCAGAACGAACGTTCCCAGCACGCCAACAAGGACACCGCCATGAAAATGCTGCGGGCCAAGTTGTACGAGCAGGAAATGCAGAAGCGCAACGCGGCGTCCCAGGCGCTGGAAGACACCAAGTCGGACATCGGCTGGGGTCACCAGATCCGTTCGTATGTGCTCGATGCGTCGCGGATCAAGGATCTGCGTACCAACATCGAACGCAGCGACTGCGACAAGGTACTCGACGGCGACATCGACGAATACCTGGAAGCCAGCCTGAAATCGGGCCTGTAAGAAACGCAATACAGGATCGGCTGATTCAACTCGATCCCTGTAGGAGCCAGCCTGCTGGCGATCCTCGGGCCGAAAGGCCCGGGGGCAACGAACCTGTGATGGAATATTTAAAGACATGAGCGACCTACAACTCGATCCGCAAGCCCTGCAACAGGAAGAAAACTCCCTGATCGCTCTGCGCAAGGAAAAGCTTGCTGCCGAGCGCGCCAAGGGCAATGCCTTCCCGAACGACTTCCGCCGCGACAACTACTGCGATGCGCTGCAGAAACAGTACGCGGACAAGACCAAGGAAGAGCTGGCAGAGGCGGCGATCCCGGTCAAGGTTGCAGGTCGCATCATGCTCAACCGTGGCTCGTTCATGGTGATCCAGGACATGACCGGTCGCATCCAGGTCTACGTCAACCGCAAGACCCTGTCCGAAGAAACCCTGGCCGCGGTGAAAACCTGGGACATGGGCGACATCATCGCCGCCGAAGGCACCCTGGCCCGTTCCGGCAAGGGCGACCTGTACGTCGAGATGACCAGCGTGCGCCTGCTGACCAAATCCCTGCGCCCGCTGCCGGACAAGCACCACGGCCTGACCGACACCGAACAGCGCTACCGTCAGCGCTACGTTGACCTGATCGTCAACGAAGACGTGCGTCAGACTTTCCGCGTGCGTTCGCAAGTGATCGCGCACATCCGCAGCTTCCTGATGAAGCGCGACTTCCTCGAAGTCGAAACGCCGATGCTGCAGACCATTCCTGGCGGCGCCGCGGCCAAGCCGTTCGAAACCCACCACAACGCGCTGGACATGGAAATGTTCCTGCGTATCGCGCCAGAGCTGTACCTCAAGCGTCTGGTGGTTGGTGGCTTCGAAAAAGTGTTCGAGATCAACCGCAACTTCCGTAACGAAGGCGTTTCGACTCGTCACAACCCTGAGTTCACCATGTTGGAGTTCTACCAGGCTTACGCCGACTACGAAGACAACATGGACCTGACCGAAGAGCTGTTCCGCGAACTGGCGCAGCTGGTTCTGGGCAGCACCGACGTGCCGTACGGCGACAAGGTGTTCCACTTCGGCGAGCCGTTCGTGCGTCTGTCGGTGTTCGACTCGATCCTCAAGTACAACCCCGAGCTGACCGCCGATGACCTGAACGACATCGACAAGGCGCGCGCCATCGCCAAGAAGGCCGGCGCCAAGGTGCTGGGCTTCGAAGGTCTGGGCAAGCTGCAGGTGATGATTTTCGAAGAGCTGGTCGAGCACAAGCTGGAGCAGCCGCACTTCATCACCCAGTATCCGTTCGAAGTGTCGCCGCTGGCCCGTCGCAACGACGACAACCCGAACGTCACCGACCGCTTCGAGCTGTTCATCGGCGGTCGTGAAATCGCCAACGCTTACTCCGAGCTGAACGACGCGGAAGACCAGGCCGAGCGCTTCATGGCCCAGGTGGCCGACAAGGACGCCGGCGACGACGAAGCGATGCACTACGACGCCGACTTCGTTCGCGCGCTGGAGTACGGCATGCCGCCGACGGCCGGTGAAGGTATCGGCATCGACCGTCTGGTGATGCTGCTGACCAACTCCCCGTCGATCCGCGACGTGATCCTGTTCCCGCACATGCGGCCACAAGCGTAAGTGTTTCAATAAAAAAGCCGCCTGAAATGGGCGGCTTTTTATTGCCTGTCTGGTACAAACGTATCAAATGGTTAATTTTGAAGAAAACAACAGAGGTATGCCTGTCGTGATCGGTGCAATGGCTCAAGAGGGTGCAGCGGGAATCGCCACTGCGGTCGCTGAAAGTGTTCAGTACCAGGGCCGCAAGGCCAGCCGGCAGGGCAGTGAACAGCGTCGACAGGACATTCTCGATGCGGCGATGCGCATTGTCGTGCGCGATGGCGTGCGGGCCGTGCGTCACCGTGCGGTGGCGGCCGAGGCCGGTGTGCCGCTGTCGGCCACCACGTATTACTTCAAGGACATCGATGACCTGCTCACCGATACCTTCGCCCAGTACGTCGAACGCAGCGCGGCCTACATGGCCAAGCTGTGGATCAACAACGAAGGCCTGCTGCGCGAAATGGTGGTCAGCGGTGACGGCAGCCCGGAGTCCCGTTCGCAACTGGCCGACGATATCGCGCGTTTGATGGCTGATTACGTGCATCGGCAACTGGTCAACCGTCGCGAGCATTTGATGGCTGAACAGGCATTCCGCCAGGAAGCGCTGCTCAACCCGCGTCTGGCGGAACTGGTGCGTTCCCATCAGCAGATTCTGTTGCAGGGCACCTGCCAGTTGTTCCAGGTATTGGGCTCGCGCGAGCCGCAGCAGGATGCCAAGGTGTTGACGGCGATTATCGGACGGATGGAATATCAGGGCCTGCTCAACGACGCCGAGCCTTTGGCTGAAGAGGACATGCTCGGCATTCTGACGCGCTATATGCACCTGGTACTCGCGTCGGTCTGATAGCCGATGGAGGTCCCTTGTGGGAGCGGGCTTGCTCGCGAATACGGTGGTTCAGTCAACTGAAGTGTTGAATGTGAAACCGCTTTCGCGAGCAAGTCCGCTCCCACAGGGGAAGGTGTTTCAGGTTCTAGGGAGTGTCAAATGAAAGCCTGGCGTGGCGTGCTGATCGCCTTGTCGTTCCTGCTGCTCAGCGGATGTCTGGTGACCTTCAAGGAGCCGCTGCCCGCCAGTGAGCCGGCGCCCAAGGGCCTGCTCGGCAAATGGTCGAGCACCAACGCCTGGGGCGAGCCGATGAATCTGGAGCTGACGCGCCTGGGCAACGACCGCTATCAGGCGGTTGCGTATTTCAAAGCCAAACCTCGGGAGCGTGAAGCCTATCCGTTCACGGTGTCGCGCCACGGCAACCGCTGGTACCTGTCGGCGAAGGTGCCGGCGCAATACGGCGGGCACTTCACCATCGCCGGCTTCGAGATCACCGACAAGCGCGAGCTGGTGATCTACAACCTCGACCTCGAACAGATCAACCAGGCCATCGCCCAGAAAGCCCTCGACGGCCAGGGCTTCCAGACCGATGACGGCGAGGGCGTGCAGGTCGACAGCCCGCTTGAAAAGGTCTTTGCTTACCTCGACGACCCGGCCAATTCCGACGTTTTCGTCGAAGCGGCGCGCTATCAGCATCAGGCCAAAGCCAAATAATTCAGTTCGTCACGTTTTCTACAGGAGTTTCGGGTGGACGATTACCAGCAGACGATACGCATTCTGTCCGATCGCATAGTGCTGGCGCAGACGCCGATCCGCGTGCTCGACGCGGTCAAGTGGGACGAGAACATCCGCAAGGGCTTCCTCAAGGCCAAGGGCAAGGAATTGCCGGCGGTGGATCGCGACTACTACCTCAACCGGCCTCTGTCTTTCGATTCGAGCAAGGTCAAACTGGAATTCCAGAACATCGAGCGCGACATCACCCGCCAGCTCGGCCAGTTCAACCCGGTCGGCCAGATCATGCGTCGCATGTGCAAGGAATACCGGATGGTGGTGCGCATGCTCGAAGCGCGCGGCACCGAAGATTTCGGTCTGATTTCCCAGGAATTGTACGGCGCCGCGTCTGATGCGTTTCACGCCGGTGACCCGACCCTGGCCGATCTTGGCCTGATGATGTCGGACTATCTGAACAACATCGACGGTCGTGGCGACCTGAAGGACGAACCGAAGACCCTTACCGCCAAGGACGCCGTTCACCTGCTGCAAACCCGCCTGAACAAAGTGTTCGGCGAGGCCGAGGAAACCATCCGCGTGTTCGAGTCCGACGGCATCGTCGCCGATGCGGCGGCGGGTGCCGACTACATCAAGATCCGCACCGACGCGATGTTCAATGACCGCGACGTGCGTGCGCTGGAAGTCCACGAAGGCCTGGTGCACGTCGGCACCACGCTCAACGGTTTGAACCAGCCGATCTGCACCTTCCTGTCCAAGGGCCCGCCCTCGTCGACGGTGACCCAGGAAGGCCTGGCGATCCTGATGGAAATCATCGCGTTCGCTTCCTACCCGAGCCGCCTGCGCAAACTGACCAACCGCACCCGCGCCATTCACATGGTCGAGGAGGGCGCGGACTTCCTGCAGATCTTCGAGTTCTTCCGCGAGCAGGGCTTCGAGATGGCGGAAAGCTACGGCAACGCCAGTCGGGTTTTCCGCGGATCGACGCCGACCGGTCTGCCATTCACCAAAGACTTGTCCTATCTCAAGGGCTTCATCATGGTTTACAACTACATTCAGTTGGCCGTGCGCAAGGGCAAGCTCGAGCAGATCCCGTTGCTGTTCTGCGGCAAGACTACGCTTGAGGACATGCGAACCCTGCGTCAGCTGGTGGACGAAGGCTTGGTGGTGCCGCCAAAGTACCTGCCGGACCAGTTCCGCGACATGAATGCGTTGTCGGCGTGGATGTGCTTCTCCAACTTCCTCAATCACTTGAGCCTGGACCGGATCGAGGCGGATTACTCCAACATCCTGTAACTCCATTGATGGTTCCCACGCTGCGCGTGGGAATTCGAATTACGCGAGGTTTCACCGGATGAGAATCCTCGGCATCCTTTGCCTGCTCCTGACCCTCGGCGGTTGCAGCTCCTTGCTGTTCTACCCCGAGCCGGGTCAGATCTTCACGCCAGAAAAGGCCAAACTCGAATACCGCACCGTCACCCTGACCACCGCCGACGGCCTCAAGCTGAATGCCTGGTGGCTGCCTGCCAAGTCCGGTGTCGAGGTCAAGGGCACAGTGCTGCACCTGCACGGCAACGGCGGCAACCTGCCGATGCACCTGGGCGGGAGCTGGTGGTTGCCGAAAAACGGCTATCAAGTGCTGCTGGTGGACTATCGCGGTTACGGCTTGTCCGAAGGCGAGCCGAGCCTGCCGGCGATCTATCAGGACATCGATGCCGCGTTCGCCTGGCTGGACAAGGCGCCGGAGGTCAAAGGCAAGTCGCTGGTACTGCTGGGCCAGAGTCTCGGCGGGGCGATGGCCGTGCATTGGCTGGTGCAACATCCGGAAAGACAAAAACAGCTCAAGGCCCTGGTGCTCGACGGTGTGCCCGCCAGTTACCGCAGCGTCGGACAATACGCCCTCAGCACCTCATGGCTGACGTGGCCGTTCCAGGTGCCGCTGTCGTGGCTGGTGCCCGATGGCGACAGCGCGATCAATGCAATGCCGCAGCTCAACGGCGTGCCGAAACTGATCTTCCACAGCCTCGACGATCCGCTGGTGCCCCTTTCCAACGGCATCCGTCTGTATCAAGCTGCGCCGCCACCGCGCGTGCTGCAACTGACCCGGGGCGGGCATGTGCAGACCTTCGGCGATCCGGTGTGGCGTCAGGTGATGCTGCGCTACCTCGACGATCCCGAACACTTCAACGGCCTGCGCCGTCTTGGCGAGATCCCGAACTATCCAACACCCCCGAATTCTGAAGACGAACCACCAGAGAGTCCGCAATGAGTGAAGAACGTAACGCCATCCCGCTGATCATCACCGGCATCTGCAGCATCCTCGGCACCGTCGGCGCCCTGTGGTACTACGGCTACCTGCACTTCGCCAAACCCGAGGATGCGTTGCTGCTCAACGACTTCACCATGCTCAAGACCGTTCCCGGCGAAGACTACAAAGTCTCCCTGACCCCGGCGCCGCAAGTGGCGCAGTGTATCGATGGCGTGCTGGTGCTGTTCGACACCGAACAGAAAGGCCTGACCGGCGTGCTGGTCAATGCGCAGAAAAAAGCCGTGCGCTGCATGGGGCAGGAGACGCCGCAGAAGCTGGAAGAGTAAACCTGCGGCAAACAAAAGCCCCGCCTGATCAAATCAGGAGGGGCTTGTTCGTTACCGCGTAACGCTTAGTTCGAGCTGACAGCCGAACGTGGCATCACTGGCTGGTTGTCGTTGGAAATGGTCACTTCCACCCGACGGTTCATGGCACGGCCCGACACGCTGCCGTTATCCGCAACCGGGTATTCCTTGCCATAGCCCTGCACCACGATGCGCGAAGGGTCTACACCCATCTTGATCAGCGCAACCTGCACCGAGGTCGCGCGACGCTCGGACAGCGACTGGTTGTAGCTCGCCGAACCGGTGCTGTCGGTATAGCCTTCGACGATCACTTTGCGATCCGGGTTTTCCTGGAGGAATTGTGCCAGTTTGTTGATGTTCACCAGACCGCTGGATTTCAGGTCGGCCTTGTTGGTGGCGAACAGCACATCACCGAAAGTCACCAGCGTACCGCGATCGGTCTGCTTGGCGTTGAGGCTGTCCTGCAGCTGCTTGATCTGCTGATCGCGAGCGTCCAGACGGGCCTGGGCACGTTGGGCGGCGGCGTTCTTCAGGTTGTTTTCAGCGGTACGCAGGGCGATGGTCTGCTTGGCCACTTCCACGCGCTGGTTGGTCAGATAAGCCAGTTGATCGACCTTGGCGGCGTCCTCTTTATCCAGATAAGCCTTGTCGGCCTTGTCCAGATAGTCGCTGGCGTCCTTGGTTTCCAGCGCTGCGACCTTGCTTGCCTGCGGGTTGGCCTGCAGGCCGGCGTAGTTGGTGCGTGCCTGTTCCAGATTCGGGTTGGGCGGCGTGGAGCAGGCAGCCAGGGCAACGCTTGCGGCCAGGAGAGCGGGGATCATCAGTTGTTTACGCATAATCGTTCGTCCTTTATATCGATAAGAGTTTCAGCCTTGCGGTCGGGATGCGCGCTTACTGCACTGGGCGCTGACTTTCCTGACGCAGTTCCTGAACACCTTTCTGGGAGTCCTTCACAGCCAGTTCGGCCTTGGCTGCCTGAGCCTTGCGTTCGGCAACGCGGGCATCCCACTCGGCCTGCTCGGACAAGCGACGGGCTTCGTCATACTTCTTGTCGTGCATGGCGATTTCGGCTTGTTTCAGCTTGTCCTGTGCCTGCTTCATTTCCACGGCGGCAAACTCGGTACCGCCGGCGCTGACCGCGCTGTTGACCGCCGATTGAGTCACGGCGTACTGCTCGGTCGGTGGATTGCCGGCGCAGCCGGCCAGTACGAAGCTGGTGCCGATGGCCAGAGCGGCCAGTTTCAGACCGCGCAGGTGGGAGAACGAGGTTTGGGTCTTCATGGTCTTCAACTCCATTGGTTAACTCCTTGGAAGCTTCGAAATCCATCCTGGTCGAGGAGTGACAACCGTCATGTGTCAGCGCGTTTTGAAACGCTCGTTCCAGGCGTGGTTACCTGTTCCGACCGAAGGCATTTTTCAAAAGTTCAGAAAAGATGGCCCATCGCCAAAAAAAACTTTGACCGAACGGACAGGGCTCTAAACCGGGAACTTTGGCGGGGGAGAGAGGTACGCGCGGGCGAAAAATGGCGCAAAAGCGGAGGGGCAATACAGTCCCTGTGGGAGCCGGCTTGCCAGCGATGAGGCCATTAAATTCACCCGTTTGTGGCTGAATTGACGCCATCGAGGCAAACCATCTCCCACCGTCTTGAAGTATCAGGGATCAGTGTTTTTGCTTGCCGGCAGCGGCCGACAAGTCATGCAGATGACGCCGCGACAGGGCGAGAAAACGCGGCGTCGGGCCGACATCCTCATACAGCGGATCGCCTTCCTCGTCGGTGGCGACCACGGTCGAACCTTTCACATACGGCAGGCTCGCTTCGAACTCTTCGAGGGCGGCGCCGATCAGCTCGCCGAGCAGTTCTTCGGCGTGGCGTTTGGGGTACATCTCGGCGATTGCCGCCAGGCGTGCGGCAGCTTCCACATCCAGATGAATCGTGTAGCCGGTGTCGGTCAGGCGACCCTTGGCGGTTTCTTCCCAATGCTGGGCGAGTTCACGGATTTTCATAAAAACCTCATGTCGCACCTGCTCATGGCAGGTCTTGGTGAGTGTCCGCCGTCAGCCGGCGGCAAGCCGTTGTGCGGCTTACCCTTGAGACTAGCTTCAACCCTCAAGGTTTAAAGTCCCTTCGTCGTCTGCTTGTAAGAAGCGTCCCAGAGCGGCACTCTCTGTTCATCCACTCACTTGCGATCCGTCACCGATTACTGCTGGAGAGATGCTGATGACCGATATTGATGCACGCTTGCGCGAAGACGTTCACCTGCTCGGTGAGCTGTTGGGCAACACCATTCGTGACCAGTACGGCGAGGCGTTTCTCGACAAGATCGAGCAGATCCGCAAAGGCGCCAAGGCCGACCGGCGTGGCTCGATGGACGCCGAACTCAGCGCCAGCCTCAATCAATTGAGCGAAGACGAACTGCTGCCGGTGGCGCGGGCCTTCAACCAGTTTCTCAACCTGGCGAACATCGCTGAGCAATACCAGCTCATCCATCGCCGCGAAGAGACCCATGCTGCGCCGTTCGAGTCCCGCGTACTGCCGGAATTGCTCGCCCGCTTGCGCAACGAAGGGCACAGCGCCGAATCCCTGGCGCGGCAACTGGCGCGGCTGGAAATCGAACTGGTGCTCACCGCGCACCCGACCGAAGTGGCCCGGCGCACGCTGATCCAGAAGTACGACGCGATCGCCGCGCAACTGGCGGCTCAGGATCACCGTGACCTGACCACGGCCGAGCGCGAGCAGATCCACAACACCCTGCAACGCCTGATCGCCGAGGCCTGGCACACCGAAGAAATCCGCCGCACCCGGCCGACTCCAGTGGACGAAGCCAAGTGGGGTTTTGCGGTGATCGAACACTCGCTGTGGCAGGCGATTCCCCACCATATGCGCAAGGCCGATCAGGCGCTGTTTGCGGCCACCGGTTTGCGTTTGCCACTGGAAGCCGCGCCGATCCGCTTCGCTTCGTGGATGGGTGGCGACCGTGACGGCAACCCGAACGTGACCGCTGCCGTGACCCGCGAAGTGTTGTTGCTGGCGCGCTGGATGGCGGCGGATCTGTACCTGCGCGACGTCGATCACCTGGCCGCCGAACTGTCGATGCAGCAGGCCAGCGACGCGCTCAAGGCCCGGGCCGGCGACAGTGCCGAGCCGTATCGGGCGGTGCTCAAGCAATTGCGTGAACGGCTGCGCGCCACGCGCAACTGGGCCCATGCATCTTTGACGGCGACCACGCCGGCGCCTGCCGATGTGCTGCACAACAACCGCGACCTGCTCGATCCGCTGGAGCTGTGTTTCAACTCGCTGCACGAATGCGGCATGGGTGTGATTGCCGACGGGCCGTTGCTCGATTGCCTGCGCCGGGCCGTGACCTTCGGCCTGTTCCTGGTGCGCCTCGATGTACGTCAGGATTCGTCCCGTCACAGCGCGGCCATGACCGAAATCACCGATTACCTCGGCCTCGGCAAATACGAGGAGTGGGACGAAGAACAGCGCATCAGCTTCCTCACTCGCGAGCTGCAAAACCGTCGGCCGTTGCTGCCGGCGCATTTCAAACCTTCGGCCGACACCGCCGAAGTGCTCGCCACCTGCAAGGAAATCGCCGCCGCGCCGGGCGCTTCGCTGGGCTCCTACGTGATCTCCATGGCCGGTGCCGCTTCCGATGTGCTGGCGGTGCAATTGCTGCTCAAGGAATCCGGCGTACTGCGGCCGATGCGCGTGGTGCCGCTGTTCGAAACCCTCGCCGACCTCGAGAACGCCGGCCCGGTGATCGAGCGCCTGTTGCTGCTGCCGGGTTACCGTGCGCGGCTGCAAGGCCCGCAGGAAGTGATGATCGGCTATTCCGATTCGGCCAAGGACGCCGGCACCACTGCGGCGGCCTGGGCGCAGTACCGGGCGCAGGAGCGGCTGGTGGAAATCTGCCGCGAGCAGCAAGTCGAACTGCTGCTGTTTCACGGTCGCGGTGGTACCGTGGGACGTGGCGGCGGCCCGGCGCACGCGGCGATTCTGTCGCAGCCGCCGGGTTCGGTGGCCGGACGTTTCCGCACCACCGAGCAGGGGGAAATGATTCGATTCAAATTCGGCCTGCCGGACATCGCCGAGCAAAACCTCAATCTGTATCTGGCGGCGGTGCTCGAAGCGACCCTGTTGCCACCGCCACCACCGACGCCGGAATGGCGGCATTTGATGGACGAACTGGCCGCCGACGGCGTCGCTGCTTACCGTGCGGTGGTGCGGGAGAACCCGCAATTCGTTGAGTATTTCCGCCAGTCCACACCGGAGCAGGAATTGGGCCGCTTGCCGTTGGGCAGCCGTCCGGCCAAGCGCCGTGCCGGTGGCATCGAGAGCCTGCGGGCGATTCCGTGGATCTTCGGCTGGACCCAGACGCGCCTGATGCTGCCGGCCTGGCTCGGCTGGGAAACCGCACTGAACAATGCGCTGGAGCGCGGCGAAGGCGAGTTGCTGGGGCAGATGCGCGAGCAGTGGCCGTTCTTCCGCACCCGTATCGACATGCTGGAAATGGTGCTGGCCAAGGCCGACGCCGATATCGCGCTGTCCTACGACGAGCGTCTGGTGGAGCCGGAGTTGTTGCCGTTGGGTGCGCACTTACGCGACCTATTGTCGCAGGCGTGTTCCGTTGTCCTCGGCCTGACCGGTCAGTCGCAGCTACTGGCACATAGCCCAGACACCCTGGAATTCATCCGTCTGCGCAACACCTACCTCGACCCGCTGCATCTATTGCAGGCCGAGTTGCTGGCGCGTTCGCGGCAGCAGAATGTCGAGCAGGGCAGCCCGGTGGAACAGGCGTTGCTGGTGTCTGTGGCGGGGATTGCCGCCGGTTTGCGAAATACCGGCTAAGGTTTTCTGCGTGGGGCGGGGCACCCGGGGCGAACCTCGGGTGCCGTTTATTGACTGTAGGAAAAATGCGGTCAGGCGACAGTTAATGATGGGGTTGCGACTTGGGGAACCGCGTCGCAAGGTCGCGGCGGGCGCCGGTTTCTCCGACTTTTGGCGTCTTGTGTGGGCGCAGCCTGCTGTGTATCTTGATCAGCCTTTGGCCGTTTGGGCGGCCACGACCCGTTTTATGAGATTGGCCCCACGAGGCGAATCCATTGTTTTTTATATAAAAAATTGAGGAGCACATCGATGCGCGTCATTCTGCTGGGAGCTCCCGGGGCCGGTAAAGGTACTCAGGCTAAGTTCATCACCGAGAAATTCGGCATTCCGCAAATCTCCACCGGCGACATGCTGCGTGCCGCGGTCAAGGCCGGCACCGAGCTGGGCATCAAGGCCAAGAGCATCATGGATGCCGGCGGCCTGGTGTCGGATGACCTGATCATCGCGCTGGTCAAGGACCGTATCGCTCAAGCCGATTGCGCCAAGGGTTTCCTGTTCGATGGCTTCCCGCGCACCATTCCTCAGGCTGAAGCGCTGGTGACTGCCGGTGTCGAGCTGGACGCCGTGGTCGAAATCGCCGTTGAAGACGAAGAAATCGTTCAGCGTATCGCCGGTCGTCGCGTTCACGAGGCCAGCGGCCGCGTTTACCACATCGTCTACAACCCGCCGAAAATTGCCGGTAAAGACGACATCACCGGCGAAGAGCTGGTACAGCGCAAGGACGACACCGAAGAAACCGTGCGTCATCGCCTGTCGGTCTACCACTCCCAGACCAAGCCGCTGGTGGAGTTCTACCAGAACCTGTCCGCCAAGAACGGTGGCAAGCCGAAGTACAGCCATATCCCTGGCGTCGGTTCGGTTGAAGCGATCACTGCCAAGGTGCTTGAAGCCCTGAGCTGAAAAACCTGATCCGCTGCATCATCCACGGCCCGCTTGCGGGCCGTTGTTGTTTATACTGGCGCACTTTTCCCCACCTGATTTACGGACACATCGATGAGCACCTTGCTGGCCCTGGACACCGCGACCGAAGCTTGCTCCGTTGCCTTGCTGCATGACGGCAAGGTCACGAGCCATTACGAGGTGATCCCGCGCCTGCACGCGCAGAAACTGCTGCCGATGATCCAGCAACTGCTGGCCGATGCCGGCACCACCCTGCAAGCGGTGGATGCCATCGCCTTCGGCCGTGGCCCGGGCGCTTTCACCGGCGTGCGGATTGCCATTGGCGTGGTGCAAGGCCTGGCGTTTGCGCTGGATCGCCCGGTGTTGCCGGTGTCGAACCTGGCCGTGCTGGCACAGCGGGCTTATCGCGAGCACGGCGTGAGCCAGGTCGCGGCCGCCATCGATGCGCGGATGGATGAGGTCTATTGGGGCTGCTACCGCGAGACGGCCGGGGAGATGCGTCTGGTCGGCGCCGAGGCGGTGCTGCCGCCGGAAGTCGCCGCGCTGCCGGACGATGCTTCCGGTGACTGGTTCGGTGCCGGCACTGGCTGGGGTTATGGCGAACGCATCGCTGTAAACCTGAGCGGGTCCGATGCGGGCATGCTGCCCCACGCCGAAGACCTGCTGACCCTGGCGCGATTTGCTTGGGAGCGCGGTGAAGCGATTCCGGCAGATGATGCCCAGCCGGTTTACCTGCGCGACAAAGTGGCCACCCCGAAAGCACGCTGAGGCTATTCACCCTGTGGCATTCGCCGCAGGGTTCTCCCTGTTCCTGCCAATCGTCCGTTTCTAACCCCGCGCTTTAAACCTTTTGTCTTTTATGTGTTCTAGTTATCACTCGGCGATTTGCTAAGTCGGTCAGGTGCCGCTAAATTGCCATCATCGATACCGAGCATGACTTTATGCGTATAGACGGCGTTTCCACTCATTCCTACCCCATCAAGCGCAAGCCTCGCAAAGGCAATCCGGCGCTGGATGAGTCCGTCGACGATATCGACGGCGAGCTGGAATTCCCGACCGAAGAGCAACTGGCTGCCCGTGCCGCCAAAGCCACCGCGCAACGCCTGAGCAATCTGCCCGCCCGTCAACAAGACATGATTTATCACCGCGCGATGAAGAAAAGCGTGGCCATGGCCTTGGCCAGCTACCTGAGCACCGCCGGTTTTGTCGATTGGGATGCAGACGTGCTGGGCCTTGATCTGTACATCTGATGGATCTGCCTTACTACCTCGGTTGCCCGTCCTGGAGCGAAAACGCCTGGCGCGAGTACCTGTATCCGGTAGACGCCAAGACCTCCGATTTGCTCGGACTCTATTCGCAAGTATTCAACGCCGTGGAAGGCAACACGACCTTCTACGCCAGCCCGTCGCCGGCCACCGTGCAGCGCTGGGCCGAGGTGATGCCCGAGCACTTTCGCTTCACCGCCAAGTTCCCCGGTGACATCAGCCACAGCGGCGACTTGCGCGATCAACTGATCGCCGCCGAAACCTTCCTCCAGCTACTCAAGCCGCTCGGTGAGCGCGTCTCGCCAATGTGGCTGCAACTGTCGAAAAGCTTCACGCCGCACCGTTTGCCGGAACTTGCTGCGTTCATCGATGCGCTGGATTGTCCGCTGGCGGTGGAAGTGCGCCACGAACAGTTCTTCGCCAAAGGCGAGAGTGAGCGACTGCTGAACCGGCTGTTGCTGGATCGCGGCGTGGAGCGTATCTGTCTTGATCCCCGCGCGTTGTTCAGTTGCCTGTCCACCGAATCGTCGGTGATCCACGCCCAATCGAAAAAGCCCCGCGTACCGACGCGGCCGGCAGCGTTCACTCAATTCCCGCAGGTGCGCTTCATTGGCCATCCGGAGCTTGAGGCCAACGATCCGTTTCTGGTGCCGTGGGTGGCGAAGATCGCCGAGTGGATCGAAGAGGGGCGCACGCCGTACATCTTCCTGCACACCGCCGACAACATTCTGGCGGCGAAGCTGGCGCAACGTTTTCACGCACAACTGATGCAACGTTTGCCTGGCCTGCCGTCCCTGCCTGAGCTATACAGAGAACCCGCCGCCGAGCAACTTGGCCTGCTCTGAGGCGGATTTCTTTCCTGCCCAGGAGCCTGCCGATGGACGCTCAAGCCCGTCAACAACTAGCCCGTAAAGCCGAAGCCTTCAAAGCCCTGCACGAACGCCCCGGGATTTTCGTGATTCCCAATCCATGGGATGCCGGTTCCGCGAAGATGCTCGCCAGTCTCGGCTATCAGGCGCTGGCGACCACCAGCGCCGGCTATGCGTTTTCCCAGGGCAATCCCGATGGCGGCCTGAGCCTCGACGATACCCTGGCCAATGTCCGGGCGATTGTCGCGGCCACCGATCTGCCGGTGGCGGTGGATCTGGAAAACGGTTTCGCCGACGCCCCGGCCGAATCGGCGCAGAGTCTGATCCGCGCCGCCGAGGCGGGCGCTGTGGGCGGCTCGATCGAAGATGCCACCGGCCGGGAAGACTCACCGATCTACTGTTTCGAACACGCTGTGGCGCGGATCGAAACCGCCGTCGCTGCCGTGCGCACCTTGCCGTTTCCCTTCACCTTGACGGCCCGTGCGGAAAACTACCTGCACGGCAATCCCGATCTCAACGACACCCTCCGCCGTCTGCAGGCCTTTGCCGAAGCCGGCGCCGACGTGCTGTACGCGCCGGGCCTGCGCACCGCCGAAGAAGTTCTGGCGGTGGTGCGCGCGGTGGCGCCGAAACCGGTCAATGTGTTGATGTCCGGCGGCTTGAAGCTGACGGTGCAGCAGCTCGAGGAAATGGGCGTGAAGCGGATCAGCACCGGTTCGGCGCTGGCCCTGGCGGCGTTCGGCGAGTTTTTCCGCGCGGCTGAAGAAATCCAGCAATCCGGCACGTTCACCTTCACTTCCCGCTCGATGCCGTACGCCAAGGCCAATCAATTCTTCAAGGGATGAGCATGGGGCGCTGGCTACTGTTGGCGGGGCTGCTGATCATCGGTGGCGGCCTGATCGGCGTCTGGCGCGGCTGGCTCGATGTGCCGCCGCGGTGGAATCCGTGGGCGCCGCTGGACGTGCAGGCGACGCCCAACTGGCTCACAGGCTATAAGTTGATGCGTCTGCGTAGCAATCCGCTCTTGTGCGAGCAGGCATTGGGCAGCTCCGGCCTGCGGGTTTCGCCACAGGCCGACAGCCGCGATGCCAAATGCCCGCTGATGGGTGCTTTGCGCGTGCAGGGCGGCGGGGTGGGGCTCAGCAGCAGCTTTCTCGCCAGTTGCCCGTTGGCCGTGGCGTTCGCGATGTTCGAGCGTCATACGCTGCAACCGGCGGCGCAGTGGGCCTACGGTCAGCCGGTGGCGCGGGTCGATCACCTCGGCAGCTTCGCCTGCCGCAACGTCTACAACCGCGAGAACGGCGCGCTCAGTCGCCACGCCAGCGCCGATGCGCTGGACATTGCCGGCTTCCGTCTGGCGGATGGTCGCGCGATCAGCGTACTCAAGGACTGGCCGAAGCAAAATCAAGACGCGCAGTTTCTACGTCAGGTGCGCGATGGTGCCTGCGAGTCGTTCAGTGTGGTGTTGAGTCCGGATTACAACGCCGCCCATCGCAACCACTTTCATGTCGATGTCGGACGCTGGAGCGTGTGTCGCTGAGAAATCAGGCGGCGATGCGCAGGTTCTGCTGAACGATCGGGCGCACCCAGCCGTTATCGAAGTCCAAGGCTTTCTGCTGCTCGACGATGGCTTCCGGCGGGAACGGCGGGTAAGGCTGCAGCAGATCCAGATCGAATTCGGCAATCGGCAGGTACAGCGGTTTTTTCTGCGGGGCAGGGCCCGGTTCCGGAATCGGCTGACCGTTGTTGATCACGATCGGGCGAACCCAGCTGCTGTCGAATTCCTGCTGTTTTTGCTGAGTCTTGATGGCTTCCGGCGGGAATGGAGGGTACGGCTCGGCCAGTGTCATGTCGATTTCGGCGATCGGCAGGAACAGCGGCTCCGGCGGACGCACCTGGGTTTCCACCACATCGCATTCGCGCTGGCTGATGATGTGCGCATGCAGTTCACTGCCGACGGTCGGTTCTTCAGGGCTTTCCAGGTCAACCGGCGGAAAAGTGCCGCAGGCCGGCACCACATCACTCGATTGTTCGGCCAGCGCCTGGGCAAAAAAATCCTGCCACAGGTGGCTGACGCCGCCCAATGCTTGAGTGTTATGACGGCTGAAATCGCCTGTGGGCGAAAGGTAGCCAATCGATGTGGGAAGAATGCCTGACATTTTTTTCGGTTGACGCTCAGCTCTGGCAAAATGCGCGTTGATTGGGTTATCGGCGGATTTTGCCGATCCTTAACTTTTTTGAGCGTGTTTTCCATGATTGAGCAACCCGCGGCCTGCCGCATCCATGTCGAGGCCCTCGGCCCGACGTTCGAAGCGCAGGCCGAGCAGTGGGCGCAACGCCTGAACCTGCCGTTGCAGGTGGCTGACGGCGAGTTTGCCCTGCAGGTCGGCGAGCAGGGTTTGCAGCTACAACAACTGGGACCGGATGCGCCGGGGCCGGTGCGGGTCGACTTCGTCGAGGGTGGCGCGGCCCATCGCCGGTTGTACGGCGGTGGCAGCGGACAGATGATCGCCAAGGCGGTCGGCATCGCCCAGGGCGTACGTCCGCGGGTGCTGGATGCCACGGCGGGGCTGGGCAAGGATGCCTTCGTGCTGGCCAGTCTCGGCTGCGAGATGAGCCTGATCGAGCGCCAGCCATTGATCGGCGCGTTGCTGGAGGATGGTCTGGCCCGAGCGGCGGAAGACTTCGATGTGGCGCCGATCGTGGCGCGGATGAAGCTGCTCAAGGGCAACTCCATCGAGGTGATGCGCAATTGGGAGGGCGAACCCCCGCAGGTGATCTACCTCGATCCGATGTTCCCGCATCGTGAGAAAACCGCGCTGGTGAAGAAGGAAATGCGCCTGTTTCGCCCGTTGGTGGGCGATGATCCGGATGCACCGGCCTTGCTGGAAGCGGCGTTGGCACTGGCCACCCACCGGGTGGTGGTCAAGCGACCGCGCAAGGCGCCGTGTATCGAAGGGCCGAAACCGAGTCATGCGCTGGACGGCAAATCCAGCCGCTATGACATCTACCCGAAGAAAGCGCTCAAGGCCTGAGCCGTCGCATAAGAAAATCCCACGCATGGCGTGGGATTTTTGTTTTCAGGGGCGATAGGCCCGCATGAACAGCCCGACCACTTCCTGCACATGACTTTCCGCCGCCTCGTCGGTCAGCGGCTCACCGCAGCCGTACAACAGGCGGAAATTCCCGGCGCCCTTGATCAGACAAAAGAAGTGCTCGGCGGCGTTGTGCGGGTTGTCGATGCTCAGCACGCCGGTTTCGTGAATCCGCCGCAGCAATCGTTCCATGCCTTGCACCATGCGCTGGGGGCCGGCCTCGAAGAAGATCAGCGACAGCTTCGGATCCTGACTGCCCAAGGCCATGATCAGGCGATGCAGGTTCACCGATTCCTCACTGTTGATGAGATGGTGAAAGCCTCGCGCAATGTTCAGCAACACATTTTCCACCGCAATGCCGTCCGGCAATTCGAAGAACAGCGGCGGTAATTGCTCCTCGCATTTAGCCACCACGGCGGCGGAGAACAGCGTCTCCTTGTCGTTGAAATGGCTGTACACCGTCAGCTTCGACACCCCGGCCTCGGCGGCTACCGCGTCCATGCTGGTGTTGGCATAGCCATGACTCAGAAACAGGATTTTCGCCGCCTCGAGAATCGCCTGGCGCTTGGCCGGATCCTTCGGTCGGCCGGGGCCGTTTGGAGTGGAAAGATTGTTCGACATTCTTCGCTTTTAATACTGGACTGGTGAGTTTGCTATTAATAACATACCGGCCAGTATAATTATTCCAAGCCTCCTTAGCGAAAGGTCCTTCACCATGTTCCGCCATGCGTTGTCCTTTGCGGTGCCAGTCAGTCTGGCGTTTTTGTTGTCGGCGTGTGGCAAGGAAGAGGTGACGCCAGTCAGCGTGCGACCGGCCATGGTGGTGCAGCCAGAGCCTTCGGCGCAGGCGATGGAGAGTTATCCGGGCGAGGTTCGCGCCCGCTACGAACCGGATCTGGCGTTCCGCATCGGCGGCAAAGTCAGCCGACGACTGGTCGATGAAGGCCAGCGCGTGAAGGCCGATCAACCACTCGCCGAACTCGATCCGCAGGATGTACGCCTGCAACTGGAAGCCACCCGGGCCCAGGTTGCGGCCGCCGAAGCCAACCTGAACCTGGTGCGTGCCGAACGTGACCGCTACAAGACCCTGATGGAACGGCAGATGGTCAGCCGCTCGGCCTACGACAATGCCGAGAACCTCTATCGCTCCGGCGAAGCCCGCCTCAAACAGATCAAAGCCGAATTCAACGTCTCGACCAATCAGGCCAGTTACGCCGTGTTGCGTGCGCCCCAGGATGGCGTGGTGGCCAAGCGTTCGGTGGAAGTCGGGCAGGTGGTTGCCGCCGGGCAGACCGTTTTCACCCTCGCCACTGACGGCGAACGGGAAGTGCTGATCAGCCTGCCGGAGCAGAGCTTCGGTCGCTTCAAGGTCGGCCAGCCGGTGTCGGTAGAGCTGTGGACACAACAGAACCAGCGCTTCGCCGGGCAGATCCGCGAGCTGTCGCCAGCCGCCGATCCGAAATCCCGCACCTTTGCCGCACGCATTTCATTCACCTCCGGCAAAGTCCCTGCGGAACTGGGTCAGAGCGCCCGGGTCTTCGTGCAGACCGCCGATGTCATCCCGCTGTCTGTGCCGCTCTCGGCGCTGACGGCCGAGAACGGCGCGACCTACGTCTGGGTCGTCAGCGCCAACAACACGTTGAAAAAGACCCCGGTGCGCACCGGCCCCTTCGGTGAGAAAACCGTGCCGGTGCTCGAAGGCCTGAACGCCAGCGACTGGGTGGTCGCCGCCGGCGTCCATGTGCTGCTGGAAGGGCAGCAGGTGCGTCCGGTGGATCGCTCCAACCGCGTGGTCAATCTGGCGGACAAGGAGTAATCCCCGATGGGTTTCAATCTTTCCGCCTGGGCGCTGCGCAATCGCCAGATCGTACTGTTCCTGATGCTTTTGCTGGCGATCGTCGGCGCCTTGTCCTACACCAAGCTCGGCCAGAGCGAAGACCCGCCGTTCACCTTCAAGGCGATGGTCATTCAGACCCGCTGGCCGGGCGCCACGGCCCAGGAAGTTTCGCGTCAGGTCACCGAGCGCATCGAAAAGAAGCTGATGGAAACCGGCGAGTACGAGCGGATTGTTTCGTTCTCGCGCCCCGGTGAATCCCAGGTCACGTTCATTGCCCGCGACTCGATGCATTCGGTAGAGATTCCGGATCTTTGGTACCAGGTGCGCAAGAAAGTCAGCGACATTCGCCAGACCTTGCCGCCGGGGATTCAGGGGCCGTTTTTCAACGATGAATTCGGCACCACCTTCGGCAATATCTATGCGCTGACCGGCGACGGTTTCGACTACGCGGTGCTCAAGGATTACGCTGACCGCATCCAGATCCAGCTGCAGCGGGTCAAGGATGTGGGCAAGGTTGACTTGCTTGGTTTGCAGGACGAGAAGGTCTGGGTCGAATTGTCCAATGTCAAACTCGCCACCCTCGGCTTGCCGCTGGCGGCGGTGCAGCAGGCGCTGGAAGAACAGAACGCCGTGTCCACCGCCGGTTTCTTCGAAACCGGCAGCGAGCGATTGCAGCTACGGGTTTCGGGGAATTTTCAGACAGTCGACGAGATCAAGAACTTCCCGATCCGGGTCGGTGATCGTACGTTCCGTATCTCCGATGTCGCCGACGTGCGGCGTGGTTTCAACGATCCTCCGGCGCCGCGCATGCGCTTCATGGGCGAAGACGCCATCGGTCTCGCGGTGGCGATGAAGGACGGCGGCGACATTCTGGTGCTGGGCAAGGCCCTGGAAATCGAATTCGCCCGGATCCAGAAAAACCTGCCGGCCGGCATGCAATTGCGCAAGGTCTCCGACCAGCCCGCCGCCGTGAAAACCGGTGTCGGCGAGTTCGTTCAGGTGCTGGTCGAAGCGCTGGCCATCGTGTTGCTGGTGAGCTTCTTCTCCCTCGGCGTGCGCACCGGCATGGTGGTGGCGCTGACCATTCCGCTGGTGCTGGCGATGACCTTCGCCTGCATGTATTACCTCGGCATCGGCCTGCACAAGATTTCCCTCGGTGCTCTGGTGCTGGCGCTGGGTTTGCTGGTGGACGACGCGATCATCGCCGTGGAAATGATGGCGATCAAAATGGAGCAGGGTTTCGACCGGATCAAGGCTGCCAGTTACGCCTGGACCAGCACCGCGTTCCCGATGCTCACCGGTACGCTGATCACCGCCGCCGGTTTCCTGCCGATCGCCACGGCGCAGTCCGGTACCGGCGAATACACCCGCTCGATCTTCCAGGTGGTGACCATCGCCTTGCTCGCATCCTGGGTGGCAGCCGTGGTGTTCGTGCCCTATCTGGGGGAAAAACTCCTGCCGGATCTGGCGAAAATTCACGCGGCCAAACACGGTACGGCGGACGGCCAGACCGATCCCTACGGCACGCCGTTCTACCAACGGGTGCGGCGTCTGGTGGAGTGGTGTGTGCGTCGGCGCAAAACCGTGATCGTGCTCACCGTGCTGCTGTTCGTGGCGTCGGTGGCGTTGTTCCGGTTCGTGCCGCAGCAGTTCTTCCCGGCTTCCGGCCGTCTGGAGCTGATGGTCGATCTGAAGCTCGCCGAGGGCGCCTCGCTGGCCAATACCACGGGTGAGGTCAAACGCCTGGAAGCGATGCTCAAGGATCACGCTGGCATCGATAACTACGTCGCTTACGTCGGCACCGGTTCGCCACGTTTCTACCTGCCGCTGGATCAACAACTGCCGGCGGCGAGCTTCGCCCAGTTCGTCGTGCTGGCGAAAACCATCGAGGAACGCGAAGCGCTGCGCACGTGGCTGATCGACACCTTGAACGAGCAGTTCCCGGCCCTGCGCTCGCGGGTCACGCGTCTGGAGAACGGTCCTCCGGTTGGCTACCCGGTGCAGTTCCGCGTCACTGGTGAGCACATTGAGGAAGTCCGTGCGCTGGCGCGCAAGGTCGCGGCCAAGGTGCGCGAGAACCCGCATGTGGTGAACGTGCATCTGGACTGGGAAGAGCCGAGCAAGGTCGTGTACCTGAACATCGATCAGGATCGCGCCCGGGCCCTGGGTGTGAGCACGGCGAATCTGGCGAAATTCCTCCAGAGTTCGCTGACCGGATCCAGCGTCAGCCAGTACCGCGAGGACAACGAACTGATCGAAATCCTTTTGCGCGGAACCGTGCACGAGCGCACCGAACTGTCGTTGCTGCCGAGTCTGGCGGTGCCCACCGATAACGGTCGCAGCGTCGCGCTGTCGCAGATTGCCACGCTGGAATATGGCTTCGAGGAAGGCATCATCTGGCACCGCAATCGCCTGCCGAACGTGACCGTGCGCGCGGACATTTACGGCAAGGAGCAACCGGCGACGCTGGTGAAGCAGATCCTGCCGACGCTTGATCCGATCCGCGCCGAATTGCCGGACGGTTATCTGCTGGATGTCGGCGGTACGGTGGAGGATTCGGAGCGTGGGCAGAAGTCGGTGAATGCGGGCGTGCCGATGTTCATTGTCGTGGTGCTGACGTTGCTGATGGTGCAGTTGCGCAGTTTTTCGCGCACGGCGATGGTGTTTCTGACCGCGCCGCTGGGGTTGATCGGGGTGACGCTGTTTCTGCTGGTGTTCCGTCAGCCGTTCGGGTTTGTGGCGATGCTCGGGACGATCGCGCTGTCGGGGATGATCATGCGTAACTCGGTGATTCTGGTGGATCAGATCGAGCAGGACATCGCCGCCGGGCTCAAGCCGTGGCAGGCGATTATCGAGGCGACCGTGCGGCGGTTTCGGCCGATTGTGCTGACGGCGCTGGCAGCGGTGCTGGCGATGATTCCGCTTTCTCGCAGTGTGTTTTTCGGGCCGATGGCGGTGGCGATCATGGGCGGGTTGATTGTTGCTACGGCGTTGACGCTTTTGTTTTTGCCGGCGTTGTATGCGGCTTGGTTCCGGGTTCGCAAGGAGGCTTGAGGCTGTTTGAGCTTGGCGGCCTTTGGGCCGACCAGGCTCTTGGGGTTTTGGGTGAATATCCGTTTCTGCGGGTGTTGCCGCTGGCGGTTCCGCTCTTACAGTGGCTCACTTTTGCAAACGCCCAAAAGTAAGCAAAACGCTGGGCCCCGGCGTTCGGCCCCTCGCTGGGGCTCGGGGTTCCTTCGTTCCGGGATTAATCCGGGGGCATCGCCTCCGGTTTGCTTCGCTGCACCTCCTCTCGATGTGTTCGACTTCGTCGAACGGCGCTACGCGCCTACCCCGGATAAATCCCTCCACTCAGCCGGCCGAAGGGGCCAGCACGTCAAGAGCGGTACTCGAGCTAACGCTCATCGTGTTGAGTGGTTAGAAGCGAAGCGCATCGGAGTGTAGGGTTTTGCGCGTTTCTGTGGGAGCGAGCTTGCTCGCGAAGGCGGCCTGTCTGCCAACCATGCTCTATCGGTTGGACTCAATCTTGTCGGAGCTGGCCTGCTAGCGATGGCAGCCTGACAGCTGAGCAAAACAATGGTGTAGGACTCTGTGTCGTCTCCTACGTTTTTTTCAGACGCCTCCGATATTGAGTCGCTGTGTTGGCGGTGCTGTACTCGAGGCTGTTTTTCAGCCTTGGTTGAGCAGCGTTGATGAAGAAACCGCCGGTATTGAAAGGTCGGGCCGATCCGGTCTTTGAGTTGTTGATGCGCGCGCCTCACAAGCAGCGTCTGGCGGACTATCTTGCGTTGCTCAAGCCGCTGGATGATCACGGGCGGTATCTGCCTTTTGAGGATTTGCGGTATCGCTGGGCCAGCGGGCTGGATTCGCGTTTGTGTTGGGCGTTGGTCAAGAAGGCGCGGGCCGCTCAGTACATTCATCTTCTGCCTTTGGGGGAGCCGGCCCAGTGGGGGAAGTTTGTGCCGACGCCAACCGCGCAGAAGGCCCTTTCAGTGGTTGATCGGCAAACCACGACGGCGTCGCTGGAGTACATGACCAGCCAGATAGGCGAGCGGGCGCATTTCAGTTATTTGCTTAACGATTTGATCGAGGATGAGGCGATCAGCAGCAGTCAGCTGGAAGGCGCCGCGACCACTACCCGTGTTGCCAAGGACATGCTCAAGCAACGGCGCCAGCCCCGGACGCCGGATGAGCGGATGGTCATGGGTAATTTCCGGATGATGAATTTCGCTTGGGAAAAGCGTTACGAGCCTTTGAGCGTGGAGTTGATTGCGTCGATGCATCGGGTCGGTGTCGAGGGTATTGATGACGAGCAGTACGACCCCGGGCTTTTCAGGACCAACGATGAAGTGGTGGTGGAGGACGGCGAAGGGAATACCGTCCACTCGCCACCGCCTGCCGCCGGATTAGTGAGGCGACTGGATTTGCTCTCGCAGTGGATCAATCAACCACAGGGTTCACCTCGGCAAAAAAACTACCTGCATCCGCTGATCAAGGCGATCACGCTGCACTTTGCCCTGGGCTATGAACATCCCTTTCGCGATGGCAACGGGCGGGTCGCCAGGGCGCTGTTTTACTGGCTCATGTTCAAACACGAGTTTTCGGCATTCCGCTATATCGCGATCAGTCTTTTACTGCGCAACGCGCCGGTAAAGTACGGGCGGTCGTATTTGCACAGCGAGGCTGATGAGCTCGACCTGACGTACTTCATCGAGTTTCAGTGTTCGGTGATTTTGCGGGCGGTGGAGGGTTTTACCGACGTGTACCGCAAGCGTGTGGCGTACAGCGAAGGCTTCGAGCGCTGGCTGACCTGTTCGGGCTTTTTTGATCGGCTGACAGAGCGGCAGCGAGCGATTTATCAGGTGGCCAGAAGTGGGGTGGCGAAGGAGTTCACGGCGGGGAACGTCAAGGAGCATCTTGGTTGTGCCTACAACACAGCGGTGTTGACGTTGAGCGGGTTGGTTGAGCTGCAGGTTTTCGAGAAGAAGAAAATGGGACGCGAGTGGGTGTACTTTTTACGTGTGTCTGCTGGCGACGGATTGAACTACGGGAGTGAGAAAACTCACTCCCGTGTGGTGCCGGTTTAGAGCGTACCGAACACTTTCTTCGCCAGACTCGTCGCCGCAGCGGCCGGGTTCTTGCGGATGGTTTCTTCCTGTTTGCCGATCATTTCGAACAGGCCGTTGAGCGCTTGTTCGGTGACGTAGCTTTCGATGTTGGCGCTTTTCGCATCGACCACGCCGAAGGTCGCGGCCTGGCCGGCGAAGGCGTTGTATTTCTGGGCTACGCCGACTTTGTCGGTTGCCTGTTTGACGATCGGCAGGAACTTGGTGCGGATCTGTTCGCGGCTGGATTTGTCCAGGTATTGGGTGGCGGAGTCGTTGCCGCCGCTGAGGATGCCTTTGGCGTCTTCCACGCTCATTTTCTTCACGGCGTCGACGAGGATTGGCTGGGCCTGGGTGACGGCGGTTTCCGCAGCCTTGTTCATGGCGGTTTCCAGCTCCTCGACCTGGGCGCCCATGCCGAAGGCTTTCATCTTGCCGGCGACTTTGCCGAGTTTGCCCGGCAGTTCGATCTTCACGTCCGGGTTGTTGCTGAAACCGCCCGGGGTGCCGAGTTGTTTGACGGCCAGTTGCGCGCCCTGGGTCAGGGCATCCTTGAGACCGCCGGTGGCGTCGCCTTGCGACAGGTCGCTGAGGGACAGGGCCAGTGCGTTGGCGGAGATCATCAGGCCCGCGCACAGGCCGGCGAAGCGAAGGGTGGGGCGGAGCATGGCGGCTTCCTTGTTGGGAGAGATTCAGCGGGCGGCGTCGACGCGGATCTTCAGTGGCTGCGGATCCTTGCCATCGAGCTGCACGGCATGGTTTTCGGTGGTGATGAACATCAGCTCGCCGTTGACTTCAATGCGTGCGCTGACCGAGTAGCGGTGGCCGGGCTTGACCTGGGCCGGATCGTAGCTCAAGTGGAACGGCAGCGGCACCTGGCCTTTGACCGGGCCTGTCTGTTCGTCGAGTACCACGGCCGGAGCGTCGGCCAGCGAAACGTCCTGCAGGCTCACGCTCAAGGTCGCACTGGGCGGCAGGGCGATGCGTTGCAGATAGAACACTTCGCCGTCGAGGCTGACCTTGCCGGCCGGAGAGGTCGACTGGCAGGCGCTGAGCAGGGTGGCGGCGGCCAGCAGAGAAAGTTTTTTCATCGCAGATCTCCGTATCGACGGCGCCAGAAGAAGCCTGGCGCCTTTAGGAATTTAGTCGTTTTGCACAGGGGGGGCGACCTGATCGGCCGCATCTTCGCTGCGATGCAGGGCTACCTGACGGATCGACAGGCGAATCTCCGCCGGCAACACCCGTTTGGCCGCACCCTCGGCCAGTTCGCCGAGCAGTTCGTGGTAGCTCAACTTGCCGGCTTCGTCGCGACGCAGCACGTCGAGGTCGAGCAGGGTCTGGATGAAGTGGCGGAACAGGCTCTTGTCGAAGAATTCCGGCGCGTTCAGGCCATGCAGGATCGACAGGCGCTGGGCCATGACCGTACACAGGTCTTCCAGTTCTTCGGCGCTGATGCTGTTCTGGCCGCTGTTGAGCAGCAGGGAAACGGTCATGTAGAAGCGTTGCAGGGTCTGGGCGATGCTCTTCGACAGCAATGTCAGCAGCACAAAATGCCGCGAGCTTGGCGCCGGGCGCAGGTAGACGTCTTTCTCGAAACGCAGCAGGCCCTGTTCGACGAACGCTTCCAGCCACTGATCGATGACTGCATCCAGTTCGTCCAGGGTCCAGCGGATGAACAGTTCCGATTGCAGGTACGGATACAGCGCGCGGGTGTAGCGCAGGATCTGTTCGCGGCTCATGCGCGAGGTGCTCTGGAAGAAGCTCGCCAGCAGCGCCGGCAGGGCGAAGATGTGCAGCACGTTGTTGCGGTAATAGGTCATCAGGACGGCGTTCTGCTCGTCCAGGTACAGAATCTTGCCCAGCGCATCGTTCTGCTCGGACAGCAGATCCATGTCCTTCACGTGCTCGATCAGCGCCCGGCCATCGCCTTCCGGCAAGGTGGTGTGCGGCGAGTACGGAACCTTGCGCAGCAGCGCCAGATACAGATCCAGCACCCGCGCCATGGCCCGATCGTCGAGTGCCAGGCGCGTAGTCGAGAGCAGCGCCAGCGCCACCAGGTTGACCGGGTTGATCGCCGCCGCTTCGTTCAGGTGCTGTGCGACTTTCTCGCCGAGGCGGTTGGTGGTTTCGTTGAGCCAGGCCGGTTTGTACTGCGGGCCGAGTTCCTGCTGGCGCCAGTCGGGCTGTTCGCTGTCGAGGAATTCCGCCAGTTTGATCGGCTCGCCGAAGTTCACCGCCACCTGGCCGAAGCGCTGCTTGAGCGCGCCGATGACTTTGAAGATGTCGAAGATCGATTCTTTCTTCTTGCTCGCGCCGCGCAGTTCGCCGAGGTAGGTGCGGCCTTCGAGCACGCGCTCATAACCGATGTACACCGGCACGAACACGATCGGCATCCGCGACGAACGCAGGAAACTGCGCATGGTGATTGCGAGCATCCCGGTTTTCGGTTGCAGCATGCGCCCGGTACGCGAGCGCCCGCCTTCGACGAAGTACTCGACCGGGAAACCTTTGGTGAACAGGGTGTGCAGGTATTCGTTGAACACCGAGGTGTACAGCGGATTGCCCTTGAACGTGCGGCGCATGAAAAACGCCCCGCCACGGCGCAGCAGACTGCCGATCACCGGCATGTTCAGGTTGATTCCGGCGGCGATGTGCGGCGGGGTCAGGCCGTTGCGGAACAGCAGGTACGACAGCAGCAGGTAGTCGATATGGCTGCGATGGCACGGCACGTAGATCACTTCGTGACCCTGGGCGACCTTCTGCACGCCTTCGATGTGGTTGACCTTGATCCCGTCGTAGATCTTGTTCCAGAACCAGCTCAGTACCACTTCCAGAAAACGGATCGCGGTGTAGGTGTAGTCCGAGGCGATCTCGTTGCCATAGCGCAGGGCCTGGGCCTTGGCTTTTTCCGGGGAGATGTTTTCGCGCTCGGCTTCGTCGAGGATCGCTTGCTTGACCAGCGGCTGGTTGAGCAGGCCTTTGACCAGGTTGCGGCGGTGGGAAATGTCCGGGCCGATCACCGCAGCTTTCAGGTTGCGGAAGTGCACCCGCAGGATCCGCTGGGCCATGCGCACGGTGCGTTCGTGGCCCTTGTTGTGTTCGATCAGTTCGCGCAGGTGGATCGGTGCGGAGAATTGCACGCGGGTCTTGCGCCCCAGAATCATGATGCTCAGCAGCCGGCGCAGGCGTCCGGTGACGGCCCAGCTGTCGGCGAACAGTAGTTTCCATGGGCTGTTCTCGCTGTCCGGCGACTGGCCCCAGAACACGCTGACCGGAATGATCTGTGCATCTTCGGCAGCGTTCTGGCTCAGGGCGCTGACCAGGCGGGTCAGGGTCGGCGGCGCGCCGCGCTTGTCCTGGCGGCCGAGCCAGTCCGGGTCCGGCGTCAGGTAGAAGAACGCCGCCGGTTCGATCAGCGAACCCACGGACACCGGCAGCACCGGGCGCGGCAGACCGGCCTTGGTGCACTCGGTGTCGACCACCGCCAGATCAGTCAGCGATGGGTTTTGCAGGACGTAGAACACCGGACGACTGCGGTCTAGGTTGAGGGTGAACGACGACTGGTTGATCGTCTCGGAGCGAACCCAGAGATACAACAGTCGGCGCAAGGTGCCAAACACAAGACGGCGGAACGGGGAACGGGTCATACGGCTTCTGCGTGAGTGGATAAACCGAGCGTTTGCTCGGGAGGGCGACAGTTTGCCGGATTACTCGAAAATCGGCAAAAAAGCGGCGAAGTAATCTCCTGTTGAGAGTTTTGCCGCCTGTCATATACTCGGCGATCTGTCGCCGGGGCCCTTTTATGGACGTCGGACGCAGGCTGACGTTCCGCAAAGGCTTTCCTGCGAAAAGCCTGTTCAATAATAAAAAAGGAGTATGAACAGATGGCAACACGTGAAACCGGCAACGTGAAGTGGTTCAACGACGCCAAGGGCTACGGCTTCATTCAGCGCGAAGACGGGGTGGACGTGTTCGTGCACTACCGTGCGATTCGCGGCGAAGGCCACCGTTCGCTGACCGAGGGTCAGCAGGTTGAATACGCGGTGGTGGAAGGGCAGAAGGGGTTGCAGGCTGAAGATGTTGTAGGTCTGTAAGCCAACTTCGAGCTGATCGTTCCCACGCGCAGCGTGGGAACGATCAAGCGATCAGCGTCAGGCAGTTTTCCAGGTGATCTCTTCTTCACCATCGGCGCTGATCCGGATCCAGCGATCCGCCGTCTCCTCACCTTCTTCCTCGACCCACGTCCCCGGCGCGCAGCGCACTTCGACGTTCAGCGCGGCAAAGGCTGCGCGGGCGCAGGCGATGTCGTCGTCCCAAGGGGTCGCATCGCTTTCCAGGTACAGGCTGTTCCACTTGCCTACGGCTTTCGGCAGCCAGGTCACCGGGATGTTGCCGGCCTTGCACTTCCAGGTCTGGCCTTTCTGTACCCAGTCGCTGCACGGGCCGAGGGCGGCGCCCAGCCAGGCGGAAATGGCCTTGTGGTCGACGTCGGCGTCTTTCAGGTAAATCTCGATGTCCGGTTGGCGCATGGATATCCTCACTGCGGGTCTGAAAAATCCATTCGCGGATTTAGCCGGCCCCGGGCACTCGCCCGAGTCCAAAAGTTATTGAAGAACGAAATAATCGTAGCGCATCGAGACCGTGGTCACGAACGGCTCGGCCTGTTCGATGACCGCCGCGCGGCGCTCGGCACTGGCGCGCCAGCCGTGGGGTGTCATCGCCAGCAGGTTGGCGCGATCCTCGGGCTTGTCCAGCGTCAGTTTGAATTCCAGGGTTTCACTGTGCGCCAGCGCCATGCCTTCCGGCACCAAGGCCAAGTGCTTGTCGTCGGTATATTCGCGCACTTCGTCGTACAGGCGTTCGCGCAGTTCCATCAGGTGGCCGCTGGTCGGGCCGACTTTCATCAGACCGCCGCCAACGCTGAGCAGGCGCTTGGCTTCTTCCCAGTCCAGCGGACTGAAAACGCTGGCCAGAAACTGGCAGCTACCGGAAGCCAGTGGCACCCGGGCCATGCTGGCGATCAACCAGGTCAGCGCCGGATTGCGTTTGCAGGCGCGTTTGACCGCTTCCTTCGAGATGTCCAGCGCGTAACCGTCAGCATCGGGCAAAGCCTCGGCGATCTGCGCGGTGTAGTAACCCTCGCCACAGCCGATATCGATCCAGCGCGCCGGCGCATAACCCGCCGCCAGCTCCGCCAGGCGCTTGGCCACCGGCGCGTAATGCCCGGCGTTCAGAAAGTCGCGGCGGGCCTCGACCATCGCCTGGTTGTCGCCGGGATCGCGGCTGTTCTTGTGCTGCACCGGCAGCAGGTTCAGATAACCCTGACGCGCGCGGTCAAAGCGGTGGCCTGCGGGGCAGACCACGCCGTTGTCCACCGCGTTCAGCGGTTCACTGCAGATCGGGCACGCGAGCATCAGGCGAGCAACTTGATCAGGGTCTGGTAGTAGATTTCGGTCAGCACGTCGAGATCGGCCGCCAGTACGCGCTCGTTGACCTGGTGGATGGTCGCGTTGACCGGGCCCAGTTCAACAACCTGCGTGCCCATGGTCGCGATGAAACGACCGTCGGAGGTGCCGCCGCTGGTGGATGTCTTGGTCTCGCGGCCGGTGATGTCCTTGATGCTCGAAGACACCGCGTCGAGCAGTGCGCCCGGCTCGGTGAGGAACGGCAGACCGGACAGCGCCCAGTCGATGTGCCAGTCCAGGCCATGTTTGTCGAGAATATCGGCGACGCGCTTTTGCAGGCCTTCCACGGTGGATTCGGTGGAGAAACGGAAGTTGAACACCGCCACCAGATCACCCGGAATCACGTTGGTCGCGCCGGTGCCGGAATTGACGTTGGAAATCTGGAAACTGGTCGGCGGGAAGAAATCGTTGCCATGATCCCAATGCTCGGCGGCCAGTTCGGCCAGAGCCGGGGCGGCGAGGTGGATCGGGTTCTTCGCCAGGTGCGGATAGGCCACGTGGCCCTGCACGCCGCGCACGGTCAGTTTGGCGCCGAGGGAGCCGCGACGACCGTTCTTCACCACATCGCCCACCAAAGTGGTGCTCGACGGTTCGCCGACGATGCACCAGTCCAGACGCTCGTTACGGGCGGCCAGACGCTCGACCACGGCCTTGGTGCCGTGATGCGCCGGGCCTTCTTCGTCGCTGGTGATCAGGAACGCGACCTTGCCCTTGTGATCCGGGTAGTCGGCGACAAAACGCTCGGCTGCCACAGTCATCGAGGCCAGGCTGCCTTTCATGTCCGCCGCCCCACGGCCGCAGAGCATGCCGTGCTCGTCGATCACCGCGTTGAACGGGTCGATCTGCCAGGCAGTCACCGGGCCGGTCGGCACCACGTCGGTGTGGCCGGCGAAGCACAGCACCGGGCCGTCGCCTTTGCCGTGAGTCGCCCAGAAGTTATCCACATCTTCGATGCGCATCGGTTCCAGCTGGAAACCGGCATCGCCCAGGCGCTGCATCATCTGCTTCTGGCAATCGGCGTCGACCGGCGTCACGGACGGACGGCGGATCAGGTCGATGGCGAGTTGGAGGGTCGGCGAAAGGTCGGCGTGGGCCGTCATGGAAAACTCCGAAAGCTGGGGGGGCAAGGCGCGCAAAATGGCGGTTATCTTAAAGCAAAACGGCGACCATTGGCCGCCGTTTAGTGCATCGGTGAGGATTTAGACCACTGGTGCCGGTTCAGGCGCAGCCGCAGGTTTTGGCAGCGACGACAGGAACGCCATGATCAGCGCCGCTACATACGGCAGCGATTGCACCAGCAGCATGGCCACCCAGAAGCGCATGTCGTTGCTCGGAATGCCCTGCACCAGGAAGATCCCCAGCGCCGCGCCCCACAACAGCAGCATGATGAACAGCTCTTCCCGGGCCTCGGAAATCGCCACCCAGAAGCCATGGTTGTCGGCGTTTTTCGGGGTGCGGAAGAACGGAATGCTGCTGGTGAAGAAGCCGTACAGCACCGCTTTGGCGATGGTGTGCGACAACGCCAGACCGGCCAGTGCCGCGCAGAACGCATCCTTGAGGTTCACGCCCACGGCGCGACGGTAGAGGAAGATGATCTTGCCGACCTTGAACACGAACAGCGCCAACGGCGGGATCGCGAAAATCAGCAGCGGTGGGTCGACCCGTTGCGGCACGATGATCATCGCCGCCGACCACAACAGCGCGCCGACGGTGAAGAAGATGTTCATGCCGTCCGCCACCCACGGCAGCCAGCCCGCGAGGAAGTGGTAACGCTGGCCGCGCGTCAGCTCGGTGTCCTTGCCGCGCAGCAGGCTGCGGGTGTGGCGCTTGATGATCTGGATCGCACCGTAGGCCCAGCGGAAACGCTGCTTCTTGAAGTCGATGAAGGTGTCCGGCATCAGACCCTTGCCATAACTGTCGTGGTAATACGCCGCCGACAGGCCTTTCTCGAATACCCGCAGACCAAGCTCGGCGTCTTCACAGATGCACCAGTCGGCCCAGCCCAGTTCTTCCAGAACCGAGCGACGGGTCATGGTCATGGTGCCGTGCTGGATGATCGCGTCGCGGTCGTTGCGGGTGACCATGCCGATGTGGAAGAAGCCTTTGTATTCGGCGTAGCAGAGCTTCTTGAAGGTGCTTTCGTTCTGGTCGCGGTAATCCTGCGGCGACTGCACCACGGCGATTTTCGGGTCGGCGAAGTGCGGCACCATGTGCTTGAGCCAGTTCGGGTGCACGCAGTAGTCGGAGTCGATCACTGCGATCACTTCGGCGTCCTTGGCGGTGTGCGGGATCAGGTAGTTCAGCGCACCGCCCTTGAAACCGGCCAGGGGCGAGACGTGGAAGAACTTGAAGCGCGGGCCGAGCGTTTCGCAATAGTCGCGCACCGGTTCCCAGACCGCCGGGTCCTTGGTGTTGTTGTCGATGATCAGGACTTCGAAGTCCGGATAGTCGAGGTTGGCCAGGGCGTTGAGGGTCTGTTTGACCATCTCCGGCGGCTCGTTGTAGCAGGGCACGTGGATCGAGACTTTCGGGCGGTAGTCGGAGTCGCCGACCACCGGCAGGAATTCACGCCGGCGTTTGTGAATCCACACCGCCTCGGCCAGTTCGTGGGCCTCGGTCAGCAGCACGATGAACACCCCGAGCGCACCGAGCGCGAGCAGGAAGCCCACCGTCAGGCTGAACCACGTGCTGTATTGCTGGCTGTAGTCGTAACCGATCCACACCAGCACCGAACCGCAGAGGAACGCGATAAAGGTCAGGAAGGTACGGCCGCGCTGACGCAGGGCCGAGCCGTCGATCATCAGCAGGGTCAGCGACAACAGCGCCAGCACCACCGAACCGATGGCCAGCACGCGCCATTGCGGGATCGCCACCACCGGGCCTTCGAAGTTGAATTTCTGCTGGCGCGCGGCGTTGAACACGCCCCAGTAAGCGCCGACCGAACCTTCGTCGCTGGCCTTCCATGGCTGGTCGAACGCTTCGATCACGAAGTAGTTGAAGCCCTGGCGGTTGAGTTTGTTGACCAGCGTGCGCAGGTAGATCGCCTGATCCGCCGGCGACGCATCGGCGCCACCGCGCATGCGGCCGTTGCTCGGCCAGCCCACTTCGGACAGCAGCAGCGGCTTTTTCGGGAACATCTTTTTCAGGTCGCGAGCGCGGTCGAAAACGAACTGCCCGGCCTTGTCCACCGGAATGAATTCCCAGTAAGGCAGCACGTGCGCGGCGATCAGGTCGACGTGCTTGGCCAGTTCCGGGTGCTCTTCCCAGACGTGCCACTGTTCGGAGGTGGTCACCGGCACTTTGACTGCCGCGCGCACGCGGTCGAGCAACACGCTGAGTTCCTGGGCAGTGATTTCCTTGCGGAAGATCGCTTCGTTACCGACCACTACGCGAACTACGCTGCGCGAGGTGTTGGCCAGTTCGATGGCGCGGGTGATTTCCCGCTCGTTGCGTTCCTGGTCGGGGCTGATCCAGATCCCCAGGGTCACGCGAAGGCCGAATTCTTCCGCCAGTTTCGGGATGTCCTGCAGGGAGCCGTCGACCGAGTAGATGCGGATGTTGTCCGTCAGCTTGCTCATGATCTCCAGGTCGCGGCGCATTTCATCGTCGGACGGATACTGATCCTTCTGTGGGAACTGTCCTTGCTGGAATGGTGAATAGGAGAAACCGGAGATCTGCTCCGGCCAGTTCGGCGCGGAGACGGGGCGATTGATCAGCGCCCAGAAACCGGTGAACAGGGCGGCGATTGCCAGAACCACCACCAGGTTGAGTCCAAATTTACGCGATGACATAGCTGTGTCGGGTTCCAAAGGCTGTGGAACGAAGGGTCGGCTGGTTGACGCCAAGAGGGCGCGCATCCTACACCGGCAGTTCGCCTAGTCCTACAAGAGACAGGGAAATGCCGGACGTTGGGCAATCCAACCTGACTTAAGTTCTTTCGTTTCAGCGTGTAAGACAAATCTTTGTTACGTGCAGCTTTAATTAAAGCAGGCGCATTCGCCGTTCATAGCGCAAAGATGCTCTTGGCCGCCGACGGCCCTATAATGCGCGCCGGTTTTCAGGGTAATGGTCATGAGTACAGAAGATCCGCGGTTTGCAGGCATCGCCCGTTTGTATGGCATCGAGGGCCTCGAGCGCCTGCGTGCAGCCCACGTGGCGATTGTCGGCGTTGGCGGCGTCGGTTCCTGGGCGGCGGAAGCCATGGCCCGTTGCGGGGTGGGCGAAATTTCGCTGTTCGACCTCGACGACGTCTGCGTCAGCAACGCCAACCGCCAGTTGCACGCGCTGGACAGCACGGTCGGCAAGCCCAAGGTCGAGGTGATGGCCGAGCGTCTGCGCGGGATCAACCCTGACTGCACGGTGCACGCCGTGGCGGATTTCGTCACCCGCGACACCATGGCCGAATACATCACGCCGAACATCGATTGCGTGATCGACTGCATCGACGCCGTCAACGCAAAAGCCGCGCTGATCGCCTGGTGCAAACGGCGCAAGATCCAGATCATCACCACCGGCGGGGCGGGCGGGCAGATCGATCCGACGCTGATTCAGGTCTGCGACCTCAACCGTACGTTCAATGATCCTCTGGCCTCGAAAGTGCGCTCCACGCTGCGTCGTGACTATGGTTTCTCGCGCACTGTGACTCGCCATTACAGCGTGCCGTGCGTGTTCTCCACCGAACAGCTGCGCTATCCGAAACCGGACGGCAGCATTTGCCTGCAGAAGAGTTTTGTCGGTGATGGCGTGAAGCTGGACTGCGCCGGCGGGTTTGGCGCGGTGATGATGGTGACGGCGACGTTCGGCATGGTCGCGGCGACCAAGGCTGTAGACAAGATTGTGGCGGGTGTTCGGCGCCCGGCGGATCGGGTCAAGCCTCAGGCCTGAAGCATAGGGCTGCGCAGCAGCCCTTTACTGCGCCAGCTCGTTCATCCGCTGCAGAACGGCATTCAAGCCATTGCTGCGCGACGGCGACAACTGCCGCGACAGTCCCAACTGATTGAACCAGTCCGGCAGATCCACCTGCTGCAGCTCCCTCGCGGTCAAGCCGTTGACCCGCAACAGCAGCAACGCCACCAACCCGCGAATCATCCGTGCATCGCTGCTCGCTGCGAATTGCCAGTGGCCGTCGCTCAACTCGCCAACCAGCCACACCTGGCTTTCACAGCCGTGCACCCGGTTGGCGTCGCACTTGTCCGCATCGCTCAACGGCGGCAGGCGATCACCGAACTGCATCAACAGCCGCGCCCGTTGTTCCCAACCGGCAGCGTTCTGAAACGTTTGCAGCGCCTCGGCGGCTTCTACCGGCAGGCTCATCGCAACAACTCCAACGCCTGATCCAGCGCCTCAAAGAACCGCTCCAGATCCTCGGAATCGTTGTACAGCGCCAGCGACACGCGGATGGCCCCGGCCAGTTCAAAGCGCTTGAGCAACGGCATCGCGCAGTGATGCCCGGCACGCACGGCGATGCCTTGCTCGGTCAGCAAATGCGCCAGATCGGCGTTGTGCACGCCTTCGACGACAAAACTGGCCAGCGCCAGTTGCGGCTTGCCCAGCAGACGGATGCCATTGCGGGCGGCGAGGCCTCGCAAAAGGTAATCGTGCAGCGCGGCTTCGTGGGCGGACACGGCGTCCTGATCCAGACCGGCCAGGTAGTCGAGGGTCGCACCCAGGCCGATCACGCTGGCAATCGGTGGCGTTCCGGCCTCGAAGCCCAGTGGCGCCGGACGAAAACGAGCGTCGTGATAATTGGCTTCCAGCACCATCTCGCCACCAAATTGCCACGGGCGCAGTTGCTCAAGCGCTGCGTTGCACCCGAACAGCACGCCGAGGCCATCGGGGCCGTACAGCTTGTGGCTGGAAAACACGTAAAAGTCGCAACCCAGCGCCTGCACGTCATGCCGGCCGTGGACCACGCCTTGAGCGCCATCGACCACGGTCAGCGCGTTGTGTGCTTTGGCCATCGCCAACAATGCCGGCAACGGTTGCCAGGCACCAAGCACGTTGGACAACTGACTGACCGCCAGCAAGCGAGTGCGCGGGCCGATCAGGTGAACGGCGGCGGCGAGGTCGATCACGCCGTCATCGTCCAGCGGCAGGATCACCAGTTTGAGTTCGCGACGTTGTGCCAGTTGCTGCCAAGGCAGCAGGTTGGCGTGATGCTCCAGGGCGCTGATGACAATTTCATCGCCCGGATGGAGAAGATGTTCCAGGCCGTAAGCCAGGAGATTCAGCGCGCTGGTGGCGCCGTGGGTAAAGATGATCTGCCCGCTGTCACCGGCATTCAGCCACTGGGCAACCTTCAGGCGGCTGTCCTCGAACGCCTGCGTGGCATGGGCGCCGGGCAAGTGCTGGGCACGATGCACGTTGGCTGCGCCGTTGGCGTAGTAATGCGCCAGCGCGTCGAGCAAGGCCTGGGGTTTTTGCGTGGTGGCGGCGTTGTCCAGGTAAGTCTGGTCTTGCCGTTGCAGGGCGGCGATGGCCGGGAAATCGGCGCGCCAGGGGGAGGGAATCATCACGGTTTCAAGCCCTGGTGAAGATGGGCGGGTTAACGCCGAACCCTGTGGGAGCGGGCTTGCCCGCGATGACGATCGGTCGAACGCCATCGCAAACAGGCTGGCTCCCTCAGGTGAGCTTCTGGCGCTTAGTTGTGAGCGTGCAGTGCTTCGTTCAGTTCGATCGCCGATTTGTGGGTTTTGCATTCCACGGCACCGGTTTCCGAATTGCGACGGAACAGCAGGTCGGTCTGACCGGCCAGTTCACGGGCCTTGACCACTTTGACCAGATTGTTGTTCTCGTCCAGCAGTGCGACTTTGGTGCCGGCGGTCACGTACAGGCCCGACTCGACGGTGTTGCGGTCGCCCAACGGGATACCGATACCGGCGTTGGCGCCGATCAGGCAGCCTTCGCCGACCTTGATCACGATGTTGCCGCCGCCCGACAGGGTGCCCATGGTCGAGCAGCCGCCGCCCAGGTCCGAGCCCTTGCCGACGAATACGCCAGCGGAAACGCGGCCTTCGATCATGCCCGGGCCTTCGGTGCCGGCGTTGAAGTTGATGAAGCCTTCGTGCATCACGGTGGTGCCTTCGCCCACGTAGGCGCCCAGACGCAGACGCGCGGCGTCAGCGATACGCACGCCGGCCGGTACCACGTAGTCGGTCATTTTCGGGAATTTGTCCACCGAGAACACTTCCAGCAGTTCGCCACGCAGACGGGCTTCGAGTTGCAGCTCGGCCAGTTCGCTCAGGTCGATGGCGCCCTGGCTGGTCCATGCCACGTTTGGCAGCAGCGGGAAGATCCCGGCCAGGCTCACGCCGTGCGGCTTGACCAGACGATGGGACAGCAAGTGCAGCTTCAGATAAGCCTCAGGAGTCGAGGTCAACTGAGCGTCTTCGGCCAGCAGGGTGGCGACCAGTGGCTTGTGGCTTTCAGCCAGACGGGTCAGCAGTTTGCCTTGTACCGCGTCGATGCCTTTCACGGCTTCAGCCAGTTGCGCAGCCTGTGCGGTGGTGAAGGTGATGGCCTGGTTGCCTTCGGTGTAGCCGAGGATCGGGGCAACAGCGGCGACCAGTTCAGCCGAAGGATTGAGCAGCGGCTGGGCGTAGAACACTTCCAGCCATGCGCCTTGACGGTTCTGGGTGCCGACGCCGAAGGCGATACTGAACAGGGAGTTGGACATGTGAATACCTCTACAAAATGTGACGGGCTGCTTACTTGAGGGCGGCCGCGTAGATGTCTGGCTTGAAGCCAATCAGGGTTCGGTCACCGAGATCGAGCACCGGGCGCTTGATCATCGAGGGTTGAGCGAGCATCAGTTCGATGGCTTTCGACTGGTCGAGATCGGCTTTGCGTTCGTCGTCGAGTTTGCGAAAGGTCGTGCCTGCGCGGTTCAACACCGTTTGCCAGCCATGTTCGTCGCACCATTGGGTCAGGTGCTCGCGGTCAATGCCGGCGGTCTTGTAATCGTGGAAGTCATAGCTGACAGCGTGTTCATCGAGCCAGGTGCGCGCCTTTTTCATGGTGTCGCAGGCTTTGATGCCGAAAAGGTGCAACGTTTTGCTTGAAACGGTCAAGGAATTGCCCCCTTTACAGGTGCTGGAAAAAAATGGTGTCGGATTATGCCATGACCAGACGGTTTCGCGGCGCCGAGGTTGCTTTTGCTGAGCGGGCTGCGACATAGGTGCAACGGTCACGCACAGCCTAAGCGGCTAATATGGCAGTTCAACGCTGTCGATTGTCCGGGATTTCCGCTTTATGCAAACTGCTTATACCGTCCTGATCCTGCTGATGCTGGTCAGTGTCTCGCGCCTGGTGGGACGGGTGATTCCGCTGCCGCTGCCACTGGTGCAGATTGCCGCCGGTGCCTTGCTGGCCTGGCCGACTCTCGGCCTGCACGTGGCCCTCGATCCCGAACTGTTCCTGTTTCTGTTCCTGCCGCCGCTGCTGTTTTCCGATGGCTGGCGCATGCCCAAGCGCGAATTGTGGCGCCTGCGCGGGCCGGTGCTGACGCTGGCGGTGGGTTTGGTGCTGTTTACCGTGGTCGGTGCCGGCTACTTCATTCACTGGCTGCTGCCGACGATTCCTTTGCCGGTGGCCTTTGCGCTGGCGGCGGTGCTGTCGCCGACGGATGCTGTTGCAGTCTCGGCCATCTCACAGAACCGCCTGCCGACGCCGTTGATGCACATGTTGCAGGGCGAGGCGTTGATGAACGACGCCTCGGGTCTGGTGACGTTCAAGTTCGCGCTGGTCGCGGCGGTGACCGGTGCGTTTTCCCTGGCCAATGCCAGCCTGACCTTCGTGCTGGTGGCCGTCGGCGGGCTGGCGGTCGGCGTGGCGCTGAGCTGGCTGGTCGGAAGGTTGCGCGCCTGGATGATTGCCCGGGGCTGGGACGATCCGGCGACCCACGTGGTGTTCATGTTGCTGCTGCCATTCGCCGCTTACGTGCTGGCCGAGCGGCTTGGCGCGTCGGGCATTCTTTCGGCAGTGGCGGCGGGGATGATGCAGAGCTGGCTCGATCTGCTGCCGCGCCAGACCAGCACCCGGTTGCTCAACCGCAGCGTCTGGTCGTTGCTGGAGTTTGCCTTCAACGGTTTGATCTTCCTGCTGCTCGGCCTGCAACTTCCGGACATCGTTAAAGCGGTGGTCAGCCACGAGACATCGTTATGGCCGACCCTGTTCTATCGCTGTCTCGATGTGGTGGCGATTTTTCTGGCGCTGGTGTTGTTGCGCTTCATCTGGGTGCAGAGCATCTGGCGGCTGTCGGTGCTGCTGCGTCGCTTGCGCGGCAAGGGTGATCTGACGCAGGTGCCGACCGCCCGTTCCTGCTGGCTGCTGACCGTCGGCGGCGTGCGCGGTGCGGTGACCCTGGCGGGCGTGATGTCGGTGCCAATGCTGATGGGGAGCGAGGCGTTCCCCGAGCGCGATCTGCTGATCTTCATCGCCGCCGGGGTGATTCTGTTATCGCTGGTGGCGGCCTGTATTGCGCTGCCGTTGCTGTTGCGCGGTATCGAAAAAAGTCCGGACGACAAGCGTCGTCAGGAAGTGCGCGACGCCTGGCGCAAGACGGCGGAAGCGGCGATCCATGCGCTGGAAACCGAAGAGGTCAACCCGCAGGACGCCGCGCAAGCCGCGCTGGCAGCGGAGCTCAAGGCGCGGATCATGTCCGAGTATCGCCATCAACTGGAGGTCTTCAACGATTCGGCCGAAGCCCAGGCGCTGGCGTTCCAGATGGATCTGCTCGAACGCCGCTTGCGCCTCAAGGCACTGCGCGCGCAACGCCTTGAGTTATACAGCCTCAGTCGTCAGCACCAGATTGGCGATGACGTTCTGCGTGAAGTGTTGGGCGAACTGGACTTGAGTGAGGCGAATCTGGGGTCGGTCAAATAATGGCGTCACGTTGGTCCGAATGGGTTACTCCGCTTGTTCAGCAGGGTAGGGGTAGGCTTTCGACATGAACGTCTTGTCCTTTTCACTGAGCTCCAGATTCAGATCAATCTTGAAGTCGCCGTGAGTCCAGTCCTGACGCACGGCGTAGTGCATGATCGATTTCGGATCGTAGGGTGAATAGTCGAAATCGCTGGCATCGAGCAGGTTGAAGTAGCGTTCATCGACAGACCGGCGGGCGTAATCGTCTTCGTCGGCGTTTTCTTTGACCCAGTGCGCGGCATAGACCGCTGCCTTGTTCCAGGGGATGTTCGATTCCGGATGCAGGTGCTCATGCTCGGCCCCCAGCGCATGCCCGAACTCGTGCATGACGTTGGCGGCAAAAAACGCCGGTGCCTGCAGATCCGGCGACAGCCTCATGGTCGGGCCGTCCTCGATCAGCAGTGCGTGGGTGCCAATCATCGACCAGTAAATCCCGGGCTCGCTGCTGATTCGGATATCTCCCGATTCACCCTCGACGAAATCAAAGTTCAAATTGATGTACGACAGCCATTCGCTGGCAGCAGACTTGACCGCGTCCTTGAACGGCTGGTCGCCGTTTAAGAAGGCAATGCGTAATGTTTGACCCGGTGTCCAGAAGTGAGCCGGTTTGCCAATTGCACGTTTTTTACGACGGGGGGCGGTGAAAGTCGGATTCATGTTCAAATGTCCTTGCTTGTAGAATTGATAGTTGAATTTCCCGGAGCTCGATGGGTTCGGGTGGTGTTGAAGTTAGTGGTAGATGTTAGTTTGTGAAAGTTGTTTGATGTAAGGTTGTGTGTTTTCAATTCAAGTTTGCCAGGCGTTGCACCTGGCAAACTTTTTAGTTTGAAATGTCCGAATTATTTTGGATAAAGCAGCTTCATCAATTGTTTGTCTTTTTTACTGATCTTGCGGTTTGTCGGTACTTCCCAGTTGCCGATGGTCAAATCGTTCGATACAGGATGATGCATGATCGATCGCCTGTCGTAGTTCGTATAAATCGCATCCAGCGTATCGAAGGTCGCGAACAGGTTGCGGTCGACCTGTTCGTGAGTCAGCGGATTCATTTCCCGATTCCGGTAAAACTCGTAAACCTTGGGTTTGTCCCACGGAATATTGGCTTGAGGGTGCTGATGTTCATGCAGGGCGCCCAGTGCATGGCCGAACTCGTGGATCACGATGGTCTCGAAATCGGGATGCTCTGGTTTGACGCCCAGATTCATCGTTGGATGGTCGGGATGTATCAACAGGGCATCGGTACCCAGCATTGAACTGTTGTCATTGTTTCGGGTTGCGATGCGAATATCGCCTTTCAGATCTTCGACGAATTCGAATGTCAGGTTGATATAAGCCAGCCATTTACGAGCCGCGTTGATAATCCTTGTCTTATGATCGGCGTCGGGTGCGTCCATGAAAGCAATTTTCAATGTTCGGCCATTTGCCCAGAGTTTCGAATAGTTGACCACAGAGCGTTTGCGGCGAGAGCCTGCTGTGCTTTGGGTGCCGGCATTCGCCGGGTTCTCGTTGATGGCGGCGATGTAAGCCGCCTGGTTGTCAGGCCATTGAATCAGTTGGCAATCCAGAAGTTCTTTCATTATTTACTTCTTCCATGAAGTTGCAGATTGATTTTGGGTGATGCGCAGAATGACGCGACTCAAGACTAACGTCGGGCCAGCGTAAAGGTGGGGTACAAAAAGCGGGGGAAGTGTTACGTCATGTTTGATCGCCCGTGCCGGATTGCCCGGCACGGGCGTGAGCGATTACTTATGGCGCAAGACGAAATCGCGAATGCGCTCGGCCGCTTCCACGCACTCCGCCAAGGGGGCTACCAGCGCCATGCGCACGCGCCCGGCGCCCGGATTGACGCCATCGACGTCCCGCGACAGATACGAACCCGGCACCACAGTCACGTGCTCTTCAGCAAACAGATCCCGGCAGAACGCGGCATCGTCACCTTGCACATTCGGCCACAGGTAGAAGCTGCCATCCGGACGCTGCACATCCATCACCGGGCTGAGGATCGCCAGCACGGCATCGAATTTTTCGCGGTACAGCGCACGGTTGGCGCGAACATGCACTTCGTCATTCCATGCGGCGACGCTGGCCAGTTGGGTTTGAACCGGCATCGCGCAGCCGTGGTAGGTGCGGTACAGCAGGAAGCCCTTGAGGATGTCGGCATCGCCGGCGACAAAACCGGAGCGCAGGCCCGGCAGGTTCGAGCGCTTGGACAGGCTGTGGAACACCACGCAACGCTTGAAGTCCTTGCGACCCAGATCGGCGCAGGCGCTGAGCAGGCCCGGCGGCGGGGTCTGTTCGTCGAAGTACAGCTCGCTGTAGCACTCGTCGGCGGCGATCACGAAGTCGTATTCGTCGGCCAGGGCAATGAGCTTTTTCAGCACGTCGACCGGAATCAGCGCGCCGGTCGGGTTGCCCGGCGAGCACAGGAACAGGATCTGGCAGCGCTTCCAGATGTCAGGCGATACCGCGTCGAAGTCCGGGTTGAAGCCGTTCTCGTCCAGGCATGGCAGGTAGTGCGGCTTGGCGCCGGCGAGAAACGCCGCGCCTTCGTAGATCTGATAGAACGGATTCGGGCTGACCACCAGCGCGTCGTCGCCACGATTGACCACGGTCTGGGTGAAAGCGAACAGCGCTTCACGGGTGCCGTTGACCGGCAGCACGTTGCGCGCCGGGTCGATCCAGCCGCTCGGCACGTTGAAACGACGTTCGCACCAAGCCGCGATGGCTTCGCGCAGGGCCGGGATGCCGAGGGTGGTCGGGTACACCGCCATCTGCTCCAAATTGTTCGCCAGCGCCTCGGCGACAAAGCTTGGCGAGCGATGCTTCGGTTCGCCAATGGACAGCGCGATCGGGCGCTTGTCCGGGTTTGGCGTGACGCTGCCGAGCAGGGCGCGGAGCTTTTCGAACGGGTAGGGCTGAAGCTGGGACAGAGCGTTGTTCATCGGTGCGGGATCTCGTGCAAAGCGGTTGAATCCGGGCGCGCAATCAAATGCTGATGCGCGACAGTTTGATATCGGGTTCCTGATTGACGCTCAGCTGTTCGACGATTGCATCCTGCAAACGGCTGCACAGCAGCGGGTCGGACAGCGGTTGATTGTGGGCGTCGGTGATGAAGAACACGTCTTCCACCCGCTCGCCCAGGGTGGCGATCTTGGCGTTCTGCAGCGACAGGTCGAATTCGAGGAAAATCCCGCCGACCCGTGCCAGCAGGCCCGGGCGATCGGGTGCCGTGAGTTCCAGCACCGTCACCGGGCGCTGGGCATCGTTGTGGATCGTCACCTGCGGGGCGAACGCGAAATGCTTGAGCTGGCGCGGCACTCGACGCTGAATGATCGTCGGGTAGTCGGCCGGGTTGCGCAGGGCTTCGGTCAGGCCGTCGCGAATCTGCTTGACCCGGACCGGATTGTCGCCGATCGAGTCGCCATCGGTGTCGAGCACGATGTAGGTGTCGAGGGTGAACTGGCTGCTGGACGTGATGACCCGGGCATCGTGAATGTTCAGGTTGAGCTGGTCCATCGCGGCCACGGTCACGGCGAAGAAGTCGTGCTGGTCCGGCGCATAGATGAAGATCTGCGTGCCACCCTCGAATTCGCGCTGGGTGGTTTCCTTGATCAGCACCAGCGGACCGCCGTCAGCCGGTTGCTGAAGGATGGCGTCGGTGTGCCAGGCCACATCGCCGGCGGTGTGACGCAGGAAGTAGTCGTCACCCAGTTGCGCCCACAATTGCTCGACGTCATCCGGATCGGTGCCGCCGCGTACCAGTATGTCCAGCGCTGCGCTCTGGGTCTGGCGGATCTGCTCTTCGCGATCCACCGGATTCTCCAGTCCACGGCGCAGGGCACGCTTGGTTTCGGTGTAGAGCTGGCGCAACAGGCTGGCACGCCACGAGTTCCAGAGGGTCGGGTTGGTCGCATTGATGTCGGCCACGGTCAGGACGTACAGGTAGTCGAGACGGGTTTCGTCACCAACCGCCAGCGCGAAGTCATGGATTACCTGCGGGTCGGACAAATCCTTGCGCTGGGCGGTGGTCGACATCACCAGGTGGTTCTGCACCAGCCACACGATCAGGCGGCTGTCCCACACCGGCAGTTGGTGGCGCTGGCAGAACGCCTCGGCATCCACTGCGCCAATTTCCGAGTGATCGCCATGCCGGCCCTTGCCGATGTCGTGATACAGGCCAGCCATATAAATGAGTTCAGGCTTCGGCAGTTTGGCCATGAGCTTGGCGGCCAGCGGGAATTTCTCCGACACCTGGGTGTACTGCAACTTGCGCAGGTGTTTGATCAGGTTAAGGGTGTGCGCATCGACCGTATAGATGTGGAACAGGTCATGCTGCATCTGCCCGACGATGAAGCCGAACTCCGGCAGATAGCGCCCGAGAATGCCGTAACGGTTCATCCGCCGCAGGTTGCGGTGGATGCCGATCTTGCACTTGAACAGCTCGATGAACAGGCTGGTGTTGCGGATGTCGTTGCGGAAGTTGTCGTCGATCAGGTGACGGTTTTCCCGCAGCAGACGAATGGTGTCGGCGCGTACGCCTTTGATTTCCGGCTGCTGGGCCATCAGCACGAAGATCTCGAGCATGGCGAACGGCGTGCGGCGGAACACGTTGTCGTTGCGTGCCTCGATGTAACCGTCGTGCAGCTGGAAGCGCGAGTTGATCGGCTGCGGCGGCGCTTCGTCTTCCGGGGCGAGGATGACTTCCTCGAAGTGCTGAATGATCAGGTCGCTGAGCTGGGCGATGCTCATCACCACCCGGAAATACTGCTGCATGAAGTTTTCGACGGCCTGTTTGGCGTCGTCGCCTTCAAACCCCAGCAGCCCGGCAATGGTGCGCTGGTGATCGAACAGCAGGCGGTCCTCGGAGCGACCGGCCAGCATGTGCAGGGCGTAACGCACCTTCCAGAGGAATTCCTGGGAGGACGCGAGCAAGGCGTTTTCACTCTCGACCAGAAAGCCTTCGCCGGCCAGGGCGCGCAGGTTCAGGGTGCCGTACTGACGACGGGCTACCCACAGAATTGTCTGAATATCCCGTAGTCCGCCGGGCGAGCCTTTGACGTTGGGTTCCAGGTTGTATTCGGTGTCGTTGTACTTGTGGTGGCGAGCCTTCTGCTCGGCGCGCTTGGCCAGAAAGAAATCCTTGCTTGGCCACATGTGCGCAGTGCTGGTGACATCGAGCATGCGCTGGCGCAGGCGCTCGGGGCCGCAGATGGTGCGGCTTTCCATCAGGTTGGTGACCACCGTCAGGTCGGCGCGGGCCTCTTCGGCGCATTCGTCGACCGAGCGAACGCTCTGACCGACTTCCAGGCCGATATCCCAGAGCAGCGTCAGAAAGCGCTCGATGGAATCGCGGAAGATTTCGTGATCGGCGCTGTCCAGCAGGATCAGCAGGTCGATGTCGGAGTAGGGGTGCAGCTCACCGCGACCGTAGCCGCCGACCGCGACCAGCGCGATGTCGGCGTCTTCGCTCCAGTCGAACTGGTCCCAGGCCTTTTGCAGGATGTTGTCGACGAACCACGCCCGGTCTTCGATCAGCCGGCGGATGTCGCGACCGGCCCGAAAGCGTGCATCGAGCACTTCGCGGGCCTGGCGGATCGCCTTCTTGAACGCCGCGATGGGACTCGCTTTCAGGGCCAGTTCAGCCTGGAACTGGCCGCGGTCAAAGAGTTCGGGATCCACCTGCGGCATCGATTGGCTTTCCTTCTATAGGCTGGGAACGGTGTCTGGGTCAGGCCGAGATGCGCGGGATGGTGTCGTCGCTGCGCAGGGTGAAGATCTCGTAGCCGGTGTCGGTGACAAGCAAAGTGTGTTCCCACTGTGCTGACAGCTTGCGATCCTTGGTGATCGCGGTCCAGCCGTCGCCCAGTACTTTGGTGTCGGCCTTGCCCTGGTTGATCATCGGTTCGATGGTAAAGGTCATGCCAGCCTTCAGTTCCATGCCGGTGCCGGCGCGACCGTAGTGCAGGATTTGCGGTTCTTCGTGGAATACCTTGCCGATGCCATGGCCGCAGAACTCGCGCACCACCGAGAAGCCGTTCTTTTCCGCGTGCTTCTGGATGATTTCGCCGATGTCACCGAGGCGGCAGCCGGGTTTGACGATTTCGATCGCCTTGTACATGCACTCCTGGGTGACCTGCGACAGGCGCTCGGCCCAGACCGGCACGGTGCCGACGTGGAACATGCGGCTGGTGTCGCCGTGGTAGCCGTCCTTGATCACGGTGACGTCGATGTTCAGGGTGTCGCCGTTTTTCAGCGGCTTGTCGTTCGGGATGCCGTGGCAGACCACATGGTTGATCGAGGTACAGATCGACTTCGGGTAGCCCTTGTAGTTGAGCGGGGCAGGGATGGCTTTCTGCACGTCGACGATATAGTCGTGGCAGATCTGGTTCAGCTCATCGGTGGTCACGCCCGGTTTTACGTGTTCGGCAATCATTTCCAGCACATCGGCGGCCAGTTTGCCGGCGACACGCATGCCAGCGATGTCCTCGGGAGTTTTGAGGGTGACGGTCATACAGACTCTCTCTGCGCTCGGCGGCGCTTGCTGATACGAACAGGGGCGCAGCTGTTGATTTGGCGGCCCCGAAAAATGCGATTCTAACAGACCAAAGGCGCAAATCCGCGCCTGCGTGCATCGCTTCACTCTATACAATACGGTGCATTGTCCCGATTCCAAGGGGCTGGCGCGCATGTCCCTGACGCGATTGCAGATTCCGGGTTCCGTTTGCGTCGTCCCTGTGGTATAAAATGCGCCGCTTTCCGGGGATAGCCCCGGGAGCATTAACCCACACACGTGTCGACACGATGGCCTGGGTGCCTTTGATCCTCGGATCAATGGTTGGTCATTGGGATACGTGGAGGCCCAACCCGACTTATCAAGGAACTATCATGTCCCAAGTCAACATGCGCGATATGCTGAAGGCCGGTGTGCACTTCGGTCACCAAACCCGTTACTGGAATCCGAAAATGGGCAAGTACATTTTCGGCGCGCGTAACAAGATTCACATCATCAACCTTGAAAAAACCCTGCCAATGTTCAACGAAGCTCTGACTTTCGTAGAGCGTCTGGCCCAGGGCAAAAACAAGATTCTGTTCGTCGGCACCAAGCGTTCCGCTGGCAAGATCGTTGCTGAAGAAGCAGCACGTTGCGGTTCGCCGTACGTCGATCACCGCTGGTTGGGCGGCATGCTGACCAACTTCAAGACCATCCGTGCTTCCATCAAGCGTCTGCGTGACCTTGAAGTACAAGCCGAAGACGGTACTTTCGCCAAGCTGACCAAGAAAGAAGCGCTGATGCGCACTCGCGATCTTGAGAAGCTGGATCGCTCCCTGGGCGGCATCAAGGACATGGGCGGTCTGCCAGACGCACTGTTCGTGATCGACGTTGACCACGAGCGCATCGCGATCACCGAAGCCAACAAGCTGGGCATCCCGGTCATCGGCGTTGTCGATACCAACAGCAGCCCGGAAGGCGTTGACTACATCATCCCAGGCAACGATGACGCAATCCGCGCTATCCAGCTGTACATGGGTTCGATGGCTGACGCAGTGATCCGCGGTCGCAACAACGTTGCTGGCGGTACTGTAGAATTCGCAGCTGAAGAAACTCAGGCTGCAGCTGAGTAATTGACGCCCTGGCGTTGACTCAGTAAGCAAAAAGGGGGCTTGGCCCCCTTTTTGCCACCTTGAAAACCATTTGTCGGCAGCGCAGCTACAGCATCTGTAACGTGCAGCGGCTACAAGGTGGCTCGGGAAGAATTGAACGCCCGTTCGATCGGGTGGAATGGTTGAAAACCTATCCAAGAGGAATTTTAAAATGGCAGCAATTACTGCAGCGTTGGTCAAAGAACTGCGCGAGCGTACCGGCGAAGGCATGATGGATTGCAAGAAAGCCCTGGAAAAGGCTGGCGGCGACATCGAAAAAGCCATTGATGACATGCGTGCTTCGGGCGCCATCAAGGCTGCCAAGAAAGCTGGCAACGTTGCCGCTGAAGGCGCTATCGCCATCAAGGACGACGGCAAGGCTGCCGTTCTGATCGAAGTCAACTCGCAGACCGACTTCCTGGCTCTGCAAGACGACTTCAAAAACTTCGTTGCTGCCAGCGTTGACAAAGCATTCGCTGACAAGCTGACCGACGCAGCTCCGCTGATCGCTGCTCAAGAAGCCGCTCGCGAAGCACTGGTTGCCAAAGTAGGCGAGAACGTCAACATCCGTCGCCTGGTGCGCGTAGAAGGCGACGTAGTCGGCACCTACCTGCACGGCAACAAGATCGGTGTTGCTGTTGTCCTGAAAGGTGGCGACGTCGAGCTGGCCAAAGACATCGCAATGCACGTTGCTGCAAGCAACCCTGAGTTCCTGCTGCCTTCGCAAGTCTCCGACGAAGCGATCGAGCGTGAAAAGGCTGTGTTCCTGCAGCTGAACGAAGAAAAAATCAAAGGCAAGCCAGAAAACATTGTTGAGAACATGGTCAAGGGCCGTATCAGCAAGTTCCTGGCAGAAGCGAGCCTGGTTGAGCAGGCGTTCGTCAAGAACCCTGAAATCAAGGTTGGCGAGCTGGCCAAGAAAGGCGGCGCTGAAATCGTTTCCTTCACCTACTTCAAAGTAGGCGAAGGCATCGAGAAGCCGGTCGACAACTTCGCTGAAGAAGTTGCTGCTCAGCTGGCTGCCGCCAAGCAATAAGACGGTTTTTCAACTGTCGCCCGAAAGAGGCTGCCCGCTCACGCGCGCAGCCTCTTTTCAGATAGGGTTACCAATTTTTAATTGGTTTCCCCTTGGAACTGACTTACAAAGCCATGTTCCGATGGCGCTGAAGCAGCGCCAAGCTAGAGTGAACGCCAGCTGTAAACAGCTCGCAAAGAATTTTTAAAATACGCCGCAGGAGAGATTCGCAATGGCTCAGCAGGGCAGTGGTTATCAGGCTCGCTATAAACGCATTCTACTCAAGCTTAGCGGCGAGGCCCTGATGGGCTCGGAAGAGTTCGGGATCGATCCGAAAGTGCTGGATCGCATGGCGCTGGAAGTCGGCCAACTGGTCGGTATCGGCGTTCAGGTCGGTCTGGTGATCGGTGGTGGCAACCTGTTCCGCGGTGAAGCGCTGAGCAAGGCCGGCATGGATCGGGTCACGGGCGACCACATGGGCATGCTGGCCACTGTGATGAACGCCCTGGCCATGCGCGACGCGCTGGAACGTGCCAATATCTCGGCGATCGTGATGTCGGCCATCTCGATGGTTGGTGTGACCGATCACTATGACCGTCGCAAGGCCATGCGTCATCTGAACTCCAAGGACGTGGTGATTTTCGCGGCCGGTACCGGCAATCCGTTCTTTACCACGGATTCGGCAGCCTGCCTGCGCGCCATTGAAATCGACGCGGACGTCGTGCTCAAGGCGACCAAGGTTGATGGCGTCTACACCGCTGACCCGTTCAAAGACCCGCATGCCGAGAAGTTCGATCATCTGACCTACGATGAAGTACTGGATCGCAAGCTGGGTGTAATGGATCTGACGGCTATCTGCCTGTGCCGCGATCACAAGATGCCGCTGCGCGTATTTAACATGAACAAGCCGGGCGCCCTGCTGAACATCGTGCATGGTGGCGCTGAAGGCACTCTGATCGAGGAAGTCCAACAATGATCAACGAAATCAAGAAAGACGCTAAAGAGCGCATGACGAAGTCCGTTGAGTCCCTGGCTCACAACTTCGGTCGTATCCGCACCGGTCAGGCGCACCCAAGCATCCTGGAGGGTGTGATGGTGCCTTACTACGGCGCTGACACCCCGATCAAGCAAGTGGCCAACATCACCGTCAAGGACGCTCGTACCCTGCAAGTCGTTGCGTTCGAGCGCAACATGCTGGGCGCCGTCGACAAGGCTATCGGCAGTGCAGGTCTGAATCTGAACCCGACCAACCTGGGTGAGCTGCTGCTGATCAGCATGCCGGCCCTGACCGAAGAAACCCGTCGCGGTTTCACCAAGCAGGCGCGTGACGTGGCAGAAGACGCCCGTGTTGCCGTGCGCAACATCCGTCGCGATGCGAACAGCTCCCTGAAGGATCTGGTCAAGGAAAAGGAAATCAGCGAAGACGAAGAGCGTCGCGCCGCAGGCGAGATCGACGATCTGACCAAGAAGTTCGTGGCTGAAATCGACGCCAAGCTGGCCGAGAAAGAAAAAGACCTGATGGCCGTATAAGGGTCGAGTTTTAAATGGACAAGACCAAGCAGACTGCGCCGTCCACGGTGCCGCGCCATGTCGCGATCATCATGGATGGCAATAATCGCTGGGCGAAAAAACGCTTTATGCCGGGTGTCGCCGGGCATAAGGCTGGCGTGGATGCTGTGCGGGCGGTGATCGAGGTGTGTGCCGAGGCCAAGGTCGAAGTGCTCACCCTGTTCGCCTTTTCCAGTGAAAACTGGCAGCGTCCGGCTGACGAGGTCAGCGCCTTGATGGACCTGTTCTTCAAGGCGCTGCGTCGTGAAGCCAAGCGCCTGAACGACAACAACATCAGTCTGCGCATCATCGGCGACCGTACGCGGTTTCATCCCGAGCTTCAGGCAGCCATGCGTGAAGCAGAAGCGATGACCGCTGGTGCCAACCGCTTCATTCTGCAGATCGCCGCCAATTACGGCGGTCAGTGGGACATTGCGCAAGCGGCGCAGCGTCTGGCGCGTGAAGTTCAGGCGGGTCATCTGCGACCGGAAGACATCACGCCGGATCTGCTGCAGACCTGTCTGGTCACTGGTGATCTGCCGTTGCCCGACCTGTGCATCCGCACCGGCGGCGAGCATCGCATCAGCAACTTCCTCTTGTGGCAGTTGGCTTACGCCGAGTTGTACTTCTCCGACCTGTTCTGGCCGGACTTCAAACACGAAGCCATGCGCAATGCGCTGGCCGATTTCGCTTTGCGCCAGCGTCGCTTCGGTAAAACGAGCGAGCAGGTCGAAGCTGGAGCCCGGGTTTAATGCTTAAACAACGCATCATCACTGCACTGATTCTGTTGCCGATCGCTCTGGGCGGATTTTTCCTGCTCGAGGGTTCCGGTTTTGCCCTGTTCATCGGTCTGGTCGTGAGTCTGGGTGCCTGGGAGTGGGCGCGTCTGGCCGGTTTCACCGCGCAGGCATTTCGTGTCGGCTACGCGGCGGTCGTCGCGCTGATGCTGTTTGTCATGTATATCCTTCCGGGGCTGGCGCCTTGGGTGCTGGGTGCTTCGGTAATCTGGTGGGCATTGGCGACCTGGCTGGTGCTGACGTACCCGCGTTCCAGCGAGCGCTGGTCCAGTGCCGCCAGCAAACTGGTGATTGGTTTGCTGATTCTGTTGCCCGCCTGGCAGGGGTTGGTGCTGATCAAGCAGTACCCGCTCGGTAACTGGTTGATCATGGCGGTGATGGTGCTGGTCTGGGGGGCTGATATCGGGGCGTACTTCTCCGGTCGTGCATTCGGCAAGCGCAAGCTGGCGCCGCAAGTCAGTCCCGGCAAAAGTTGGGAAGGCGTGTATGGCGGTCTGGCGCTGAGCCTGGTCATCACCACGCTGGTCGCACTGTTCCGTGACTGGACGGTGGCGCAACTGTTCAAGGGGTTGATCGGTGCAGCGGTGATTGTCTTCATCTCTGTGGTGGGTGATCTGACCGAAAGCATGTTCAAGCGCCAGTCCGGCATCAAGGACAGCAGTAATCTGCTGCCGGGGCATGGTGGCGTGCTGGATCGCATCGACAGTCTGACGGCGGCGATCCCGGTCTTTGCGGTGCTGTTGTGGATGGCGGCATCGTGAGTCGCCCACAGCAGATTACCGTCCTGGGCGCGACCGGATCGATCGGTCTGAGTACGCTGGACGTTATCGCCCGGCATCCGGATCGTTATCAGGCTTTCGCCCTGAGCGGTTTTACCCGTCTGAGCGAACTGTTTGCCCTGTGTGTCCGTCATCTTCCTGAATATGCGGTAGTGCCGGAGGCCGGTGCTGCTCGCAACCTGCAGGACGATTTACGAGCCGCTGGCCTGTCGACGCAGGTGCTGGTTGGCGAGGAAGGCTTGTGTCAGGTCGCTGCTGCGCCTGAGGTGGATGCCGTCATGGCGGCCATTGTCGGCGCGGCGGGTTTGCGCCCGACTCTGGCGGCTGTCGAGGCGGGCAAGAAGATTCTTCTGGCCAACAAGGAAGCGCTGGTCATGTCCGGCGCCTTGTTCATGCAGGCGGTGCGCAAGAGCGGTTCGGTCCTGTTGCCGATCGACAGCGAGCACAACGCGATTTTCCAGTGTATGCCGCAGGACTTTGCTCGCGGGTTGAGCAATGTCGGGGTCCGTCGGATTTTGCTGACGGCCTCCGGTGGCCCTTTCCGGCAGACGCCAATGGCCGAACTGGCGCATGTTTCACCGGACCAGGCCTGTGCCCACCCGAACTGGTCGATGGGCCGCAAGATCTCCGTGGATTCGGCCAGCATGATGAACAAAGGGCTCGAATTGATCGAAGCCTGCTGGTTGTTCGATGCCAAGCCTTCGCAAGTCGAAGTGGTGATTCATCCACAAAGCGTGATTCATTCGCTGGTCGATTATGTGGACGGTTCGGTGCTGGCGCAGTTGGGCAATCCCGACATGCGCACGCCGATTGCCAATGCCCTGGCCTGGCCTGAGCGCATTGACTCGGGCGTGGCGCCGCTGGATCTATTCGCTGTAGCACGCCTGGATTTCGAAGCGCCCGACGAAGAGCGCTTCCCGTGCCTTCGGCTTGCGCGGCAGGCGGCCGAGGCGGGAAACAGCGCCCCGGCCATGCTCAATGCGGCGAATGAAGTGGCGGTGGCCGCGTTTCTCGACGGACGGGTTCGCTACCTGGAAATCGCGAGTATCATCGAGGAAGTCTTGAATCTCGAGCCTGTGGTGGCCCTGGACAATCTCGATGCGGTATTCGCCGCTGACGCGACTGCCCGGACATTGGCCGGGCAGTGGTTGAGTCGTCACGGCCGATAGGTCTTGCAATACATGGCTTCACGCGGCACTGGACAGGATTGCGGAGAAAGTAGATGAGCGCGCTCTATATGATTGCCGGCACCCTGATCGCTCTGGGTGTGCTGGTCACCTTTCACGAATTCGGCCATTTCTGGGTCGCGCGTCGCTGTGGCGTCAAGGTTCTGCGTTTCTCCGTGGGCTTCGGCATGCCGCTGCTGCGCTGGCATGACAAGCAGGGCACCGAGTTCGTGGTCGCGGCCATTCCGCTGGGTGGCTACGTCAAAATGCTTGATGAGCGCGAAGGCGAAGTACCGGCCGATCAGCTTCATCAGTCATTCAATCGCAAGTCCGTACGTCAGCGTATCGCCATCGTCGCGGCCGGCCCTGTGGCCAACTTCCTGCTTGCGCTGGTGTTCTTCTGGGTGCTGGCGATGCTCGGCAGCGAACAGATTCGCCCGGTCATCGGTTCGGTGGAGTCCGGCAGCATCGCCGCTACGGCTGGGCTGAGCGCCGGTCAGGAAATCGTCGCGATCGACGGCGAGCCGACCTCGGGCTGGGCGGCGGTCAACCTGCAGTTGGTGCGACGTCTCGGGGAAAGCGGTTCCTTGCAGGTACTGGTGCGCGAGCAGGGCTCTACGGCTGATTCGCCTCGTGAACTGGCACTCGATAAATGGCTCAAGGGGGCTGACGAGCCGGATCCGATTCGCTCTCTCGGCATTCGCCCTTGGCGCCCGGCATTGCCGCCGGTGCTGGCCGAACTTGATCCCAAAGGTCCGGCCCAGGCAGCCGGGCTGAAAACCGGCGATCGTCTGCTGACACTGGATGGCAAGGCGCTGGATGACTGGCAGCAGGTGGTCGACACCGTTCGTACGCGTCCTGATACCAAAATCGTGCTGCGCGTCGAGCGCGACGGTGTTCAAATCGACGTCCCTGTGACATTGGCTGCACGTGGCGAGAAGAAGTCGCCAAGCGGTTACCTGGGGGCGGGCGTCAAGGCTGTCGACTGGCCACCGGAAATGATCCGCGAGGTCAGCTACGGTCCTTTGGCGGCGATTGGCGAGGGTGCCCGTCGTACCTGGACCATGAGCGTCCTGACGCTGGATTCACTGAAGAAAATGCTCTTCGGCGAGCTCTCGGTAAAAAACTTGAGTGGACCGATAACCATTGCTAAAGTGGCGGGCGCTTCTGCCCAGTCGGGCGTCGCTGATTTCCTGAATTTCCTTGCTTATCTGAGTATTAGCCTGGGGGTTCTGAATTTGCTGCCCATTCCTGTACTGGATGGGGGGCATTTGTTGTTTTATCTGATCGAGTGGGCGCGTGGTCGTCCCTTGTCGGATCGGGTGCAAGGTTGGGGGATACAGATCGGTATCAGTTTGGTGGTCGGGGTGATGTTGCTTGCTCTGGTCAACGATCTGGGTCGTCTGTAACGCTTCGCTGAATTGCGAATCTGCCGCATTTTGCGGCAGTTTGTTTATTGCCAGTTGGAATAAGAAAGGACTTCATGAAACGTCTGCTGCTAACTGCGGTTCTCACCGTATTGATGATCGCCGAAGTTCACGCCGAGTCCTTCACTATCTCTGATATTCGCGTCAATGGCCTCCAGCGGGTCTCCGCGGGTAGCGTCTTTGGTGCCTTGCCGTTGAACGTCGGCGAGCAGGCGGATGATCGTCGCCTGGTGGAATCCACTCGTGCGTTGTTCAAAACCGGTTTCTTTCAAGATATCCAGCTGGGCCGCGAAGGCAACGTTCTGGTGATCACTGTCGTCGAACGTCCCTCGGTCGCCAGCATCGAGATCGAAGGCAACAAGGCGATCTCTACCGAAGACCTGATGAAAGGCCTCAAGCAATCCGGTCTGGCCGAAGGCGAGATCTTCCAGCGCGCGACCCTTGAAGGCGTGCGTAACGAGCTGCAACGTCAGTACGTTGCACAAGGTCGTTACTCGGCTACCGTCGATACCGAAGTGGTCTCGCAGCCGCGCAACCGTGTCGGCCTGAAAGTGAAGATCAACGAAGGCACCGTCGCTGCCATTCAGCATATCAACGTGGTGGGCAACACGGTTTTCCCCGAGGAAGACCTGACCGACCTGTTCGAACTGAAAACCACCAACTGGCTGTCGTTCTTCAAGAACGACGACAAGTACGCCCGTGAAAAACTGTCCGGTGACCTGGAGCGTCTGCGTTCCTACTACCTGGACCGCGGCTATATCAACATGGATATCGCTTCGACCCAGGTGTCCATCACCCCGGACAAGAAGCACGTCTACATCACTGTCAACGTCAACGAAGGCGAGAAGTACACCGTTCGTGACGTCAAGCTCAGCGGTGACCTGAAGGTTCCTGAAGATCAGGTCAAGTCCCTGTTGCTGGTGCAGAAAGGCCAGGTGTTCTCGCGCAAGCTGATGACCACCACTTCCGAACTGATCACCCGGCGTCTGGGTAACGAGGGTTACACCTTCGCCAACGTTAACGGCGTGCCACAACCGCATGACGAAGATCACACCGTCGATATCCTGTTTGCCGTCGATCCGGGCAAGCGTGCCTACGTCAACCGCATCAACTTCCGTGGCAACACCAAGTCCGAGGACGAAGTGCTGCGCCGTGAAATGCGTCAGATGGAAGGTGGCTGGGCTTCTACTTACCTGATCGATCAGTCCAAGACCCGTCTGGAGCGTCTGGGCTTCTTTAAAGAGGTCAACGTCGAAACCCCGGCCGTGCCAGGTGTCGACGACCAGGTTGACGTGAACTACAGCGTGGAAGAGCAGGCCTCCGGTTCGATCACCGCCAGCGTCGGTTTCGCCCAAAGTGCCGGTCTGATCCTCGGTGGTTCGATCACCCAGAACAACTTCCTCGGTACCGGTAACCGCGTCAGCGTCGGCCTGACCCGCAGCGAATACCAGAGCCGCTACAACTTTGGCTACGTTGACCCCTACTGGACCGCCGATGGCGTGAGCCTGGGTTACAACGCGTTCTACCGCACCACCGACTACAAAGACCTTGACGTCGACGTAGCTAGCTACGCGGTAGACAGCCTGGGCGCCGGCGTGAACGTGGGCTACCCGATCAGCGAGACTTCGCGTCTGACCTTTGGTCTGTCCGCTCAACAGGACAAGATCAAGACCGGTCAATACACCGTTGACGAGATTTTCGACTTCGTTAAGCGTGAAGGCGACAACTACCTGAACTTCAAGGCTTCGGCCGGCTGGTCCGAATCCACCCTGAACAAGGGTGTATTGCCAACCCGTGGTCGTTCCCAGAGCCTGACCCTGGAAACCACGATTCCAGGCAGCGACCTGTCGTTCTTCAAGCTCGATTACCGTGGCCAGTTGTTCCAGCCACTGAGCGAAAACTACACCATGCGCCTGCACACCGAGCTGGGTTATGGCGACGGTTACGGTTCGACCGATGGCTTGCCGTTCTATGAAAACTACTATGCTGGTGGTTTCAACTCGGTACGTGGCTTCAAGGACAGCACCCTGGGTCCGCGCAGTACCCCTAGCCGTGGTGCGGATGTGACCGGTAACGCTGGTACGTTGCGTGACCCGGATCAGGATCCGCTGCCGTTCGGTGGTAACGTGTTGATCCAGGGTGGTGTCGAGGTGTTGTTCCCGCTGCCATTCGTCAAGGATCAGCGTTCCCTGCGTACTTCGGTATTCTGGGATGTGGGTAACGTATTCGACTCCAAGTGCGAGAAGACCACCAACGCGACTGTCGGCTCGACTTCTGCCACCCAATGCAACGACATCAGCCTCAGCAACATGGCCAGCTCCGTCGGTGTCGGTGTGACCTGGGTCACTGCGCTGGGCCCGCTGAGCTTTGCACTGGCGATGCCGATCAAGAAACCGGATGACGCTGAAACTCAAGTGTTCCAATTCTCCCTCGGCCAGACGTTCTAAGCGTCTGACCCAAGACAACGACAATGGATTTTGTAGGAGTGCATCGTGCGTAAGTTGACTCAATTGGTTCTCCTGGCCTCCGTACTGGTGGCAGGCCCGGCATTTGCCGACATGAAAATTGCCGTTCTGAACTATCAGATGGCGCTGCTGGAATCCGACGCGGCCAAGAAGTACGCCGTGGATGCCGAGAAGAAATTCGGTCCGCAACTGACCAAGCTCAAGACCCTGGAAAGCAGCGCCAAGGGCATTCAGGATCGTCTGATGGCCGGTGGCGACAAGATGCAGCAAGGCGAGCGCGAGCGTCTGGAGCTTGAGTTCAAGCAAAAGGCTCGTGACTTCCAGTTCCAGTCCAAGGAACTGAACGAAGCCAAGGCCGTTGCCGACCGCGAAATGCTCAAGCAACTGAAGCCGAAACTGGATAGCGCAGTGGAAGAAGTCATCAAGAAAGGTGGTTTTGACCTGGTGTTCGAGCGTGGCGCAGTGATCGATGTCAAACCTCAGTACGACATCACGCGCCAGGTTATCGAGCGCATGAATCAGCTGAAGTAACCCATGACCGTGACTATCAAGCTCGGCCAGTTGGCCGAGTTCCTCGGCGCCACCCTGAGTGGCGACCCCGAGAAGCAAATCACTGGGCTAGCCACCTTGCAGGAGGCTGGCCCAGCTCAGTTGAGCTTTCTGGCAAACCCCCAATACCGTAAATACCTGGCTGGCACGCAAGCCGCAGCCCTGTTGCTCAAGGCTGCCGACGCGGAAGGTTATGCCGGTAATGCGCTGGTGGTGCCGGATCCTTATCTGGCTTACGCACGCATTTCCCATCTATTCGATCCGAAGCCCAAGGCCACTGCCGGCATTCATCCGACGGCGGTGATTGCCGAGGATGCCGTGGTCGATCCGAGCGCCAGTGTCGGTCCCTTCGTTGTGATCGAAGCCGGTGCTCGAATCGGCGCAGATGTGACACTCGGCGCGCATTGCGTTGTCGGAGCCCGCAGCGAAATCGGCGAGGGCGGCTGGCTGGCCCCGCGAGTCACGCTGTATCACGATGTGCGGATCGGCAAGCGGGTGGTGATCCAGTCCGGCGCCGTGCTCGGCGGTGAAGGCTTCGGTTTTGCCAACGAGAAGGGTGTTTGGCAGAAGATCGCCCAGATCGGCGGCGTGACCATCGGTGACGATGTGGAGATTGGCGTGAACACTGCCATCGACCGCGGTGCGCTGGCCGATACCGTGATCGGCAATGGTGTGAAGCTCGACAACCAGATTCAGATCGCCCACAACGTGCAGGTCGGTGACCACACCGCCATGGCCGCGTGCGTGGGGATTTCCGGCAGCACCAAAATCGGCAAGCACTGCATGCTCGCCGGGGGTGTTGGCCTGGTAGGGCACATCGATATTTGCGACAACGTATTCCTGACCGGGATGACCATGGTGACCCACTCGATTACCGAGCCGGGTGCCTATTCTTCCGGCACAGCTATGCAACCTGCGGCCGAATGGCGCAAAAGCGCGGCCCGTATTCGTCAGCTCGATGACATCGCGCGACGTTTGAAACAGCTGGAAAAGCGGTCCGGGGAAGTGACCCCCGACGGTAATGCTTCATCTGAAGGCTGATACCATTTCCATATCAAGTGTGCACAGCCTCTGGACTGCCTCCTTGATTTGCTAGAGGAGTGCGCGTCAGTCGCGCTCCCAATCTTTACATAGGCTTCCCCCCGAAATGATGGACATCAACGAGATTCGCGAATACCTGCCTCACCGTTACCCGTTCCTGCTGGTGGATCGGGTAGTGGAGCTGGATACGGAAGGCAAGCGCATTCGCGCCTACAAGAATGTCAGCATCAACGAGCCGTTCTTCAACGGTCACTTCCCGGCGCACCCGATCATGCCGGGCGTGCTGATCATCGAAGCCATGGCTCAGGCTGCCGGGATCCTCGGTTTCAAGATGCTTGACGTGAAACCGGCCGACGGCACCCTTTATTACTTCGTTGGCTCCGACAAACTGCGTTTCCGCCAGCCAGTGCTGCCGGGCGATCAGTTGATCCTCGAAGCCAAGTTCATCAGTTGCAAGCGTCAGATCTGGAAGTTCGAATGCCAGGCTTCGGTCGATGGCAAACCGGTCTGCTCGGCTGAAATCATCTGTGCGGAACGCAAGCTATGAGTTTGATTGACCCTCGCGCAATCATCGATCCATCGGCCGTCCTGGCCGATGGCGTCGAGGTCGGCCCGTGGTCGATCATCGGTGCAGGTGTGGAAATCGGCGAGGGAACGGTCATCGGGCCACACGTGATCCTCAAAGGTCCGACCCGTATCGGCAAGCACAACCGCATCTACCAGTTTTCCTCGGTAGGCGAAGACACGCCGGACCTGAAATACAAGGGCGAAGAAACCCGCCTGGTGATCGGTGACCACAACGTCATCCGCGAAGGCGTGACGATTCATCGTGGCACCGTTCAGGATCGTTCCGAAACGACCCTGGGTGATCACAACCTGATCATGGCCTATGCCCACATCGGACATGACAGCGTCATCGGCAACCACTGCATCCTGGTCAACAACACCGCGCTGGCCGGCCATGTGCACGTTGATGACTGGGCAATCCTGTCCGGTTTCACCCTGGTGCATCAGTATTGCCACATCGGCGCCCACAGCTTTTCCGGCATGGGCACGGCGATCGGCAAGGACGTTCCGGCGTTCGTCACCGTATTCGGCAACCCGGCCGAAGCGCGCAGCATGAACTTCGAAGGCATGCGTCGTCGTGGTTTCAGCGAAGACGCCATTCACGCCCTGCGCCGTGCGTACAAAACGGTGTATCGCCAGGGCCTGACCGTCGAGCAGGCGCTGGCCGAGCTGGCCGAGCCGTCTGCACAGTTCCCGGAAGTCGCGATGTTCCGTGACTCCATCCAGTCGTCGACCCGCGGCATCACCCGCTGACCATGGCCAATCTGCGTATTGCGCTGGTGGCGGGTGAGGCTTCCGGTGACATTCTGGGCGCCGGTCTCATGCGCGCCCTCAAGGCACAGCACCCTGCGGTGGAGTTCATCGGTGTCGGCGGTCCGCTGATGCAGGCCGAAGGCCTGACCTCCTATTTTCCGATGGAACGTCTGTCGGTCATGGGGCTGGTGGAAGTCCTGGGGCGGTTGCGTGAACTGCTCAAGCGCCGCAAGGACCTCATCGCCACGCTTATCGCTGAAAAACCGGATGTATTCATCGGTATCGACGCACCGGACTTCAACCTCAATATCGAACTCAAGCTGCGTCAGGCCGGAATCAAGACCGTGCACTACGTCAGCCCTTCGGTATGGGCGTGGCGGCAGAAGCGGGTGCTGAAGATCCGCGAAGGCTGCGACCTGATGCTCACGCTGCTGCCGTTCGAAGCCAGATTCTATGAAGAGAAAGGCGTCCCGGTGCGGTTCGTCGGCCATACGCTGGCCGACACCATTCCGCTGGAGGCCGATCGCGCCGCTGCGCGTGCCGAACTCGGTCTGCCGGACGGTCCGCTGGTGGCATTGATGCCCGGCAGTCGGGGTGGCGAAGTCAGTCGTCTGGGGGCGCTGTTCCTTGATACCGCCCAACGTCTGCGTGCCATGCGCCCGGGTGTGCGTTTCGTCATCCCTTGCGCCAATCCCGAGCGTCGTGCCCAGCTCGAAGAGCTGTTGGCTGGCCGCGACCTGCCGGTGACTCTGCTCGATGGCAAATCCCACCTGGCTCTGGCAGCGTGCAACGCGGTTCTCATCGCGTCGGGCACGGCAACCCTGGAAGCGCTGCTGTACAAGCGTCCGATGGTCGTGGCCTACCGTCTTGCGCCGCTGACGTTCTGGATTCTCAAGCGCATGGTCAAGAGCCCGTACGTGTCCCTGCCGAACCTGCTGGCCCAGCGATTGCTGGTCCCGGAATTGTTGCAGGATGATGCGACTGTCGAGGCGCTTGCCCAGACCCTGTCGCCGTTGATCGACGGTGGCGAAGAGCAGACCCGCGGCTTCGACGAGATCCATCGCACCCTGCGCCTGGACGCTTCCAATCAGGCGGCTGATGCCGTTCTCAACCTGATCGGGCAAACACGATGAGCAAGACAAGCATGCAGATGGGGCTGGATTTTACCCTGGTCGCCGAAGTCGAAGAACTGGTGGCCGGTGTCGATGAAGTCGGTCGTGGCCCGCTGTGCGGCGCGGTCGTCACGGCCGCGGTTATCCTCGATCCGAACCGCCCGATTCTCGGCCTCAACGACTCGAAGAAACTCACCGAAGCCAAGCGCGAAAAGCTCTACGATGAAATCTGCGAGAAGGCGCTGAGCTGGTGCATCGCCCGCGCCGAGGTCGAAGAAATCGACGAACTGAACATCCTTCACGCCACCATGCTGGCGATGCAGCGCGCTGTCGCTGGCCTGCACATCCAGCCGAAACTGGCGATGATCGACGGCAACCGTTGCCCGAAACTGCCGATGCGTTCCGAAGCGGTGGTCAAGGGCGACAGCAAGGTTCCGGCCATCGCCGCGGCCTCGATTCTGGCCAAGGTCAGCCGCGACCGCGAGATGGCGGCGTTCGAATTGATCTACCCGGGTTACGGCATCAGTGGTCACAAAGGCTACCCGACGCCCGTTCATCTGGAAGCGCTGGTGCGCCTGGGGCCGACGCCGATTCACCGGCGTTCTTTTGCCCCGGTTCGTCAGGCTTATGAAGCGCTGGAAGGTCTCGTGCAGGTTTAGCGGCGAGGCTGATGTTTTGTTCGGGGCCCGGTACAATCCGGGCCTTGTTGTCTCTATGTAACTGGACAGGATCACTATGCCGGCTTCATTCGTTCATCTACGCCTGCACACTGAATACTCCCTGGTCGACGGGCTGGTGCGGATCAAGCCGTTGGTCAAGGCCCTGACCGGCATGGGCATGCCGGCCGTTGCGGTGACCGACCAGAACAACATGTGTTCGCTGGTCAAATTCTATAAAAACACCATGGGCGCCGGGATCAAGCCGATCTGCGGCGCCGACCTGTGGCTGTCGAACAAGGACCCGGATGGGCCGCTAAGCCGGATCAGCCTGCTGGTCATGAATGCCCAGGGCTATCGCAACCTGACCGAGCTGATTTCCCGTGGCTTCATCGACGGTCAGCGTAACGGCATGGTCATCATCGAGCGCGAGTGGGTCGCCGAGGCCAACGAAGGCCTGATCATGCTGTCCGCCGCGAAAGAAGGCGAGATCGGCATGGCCATGATCGGCGGCAACCCCGCCGAAGCCGAGGCGCTGGCCCGCGAATGGATGGCGGTGTTCCCGGATCGTTTCTATCTGGAAGTTCAGCGTACCAACCGTCCGAACGACGAAGAACAGTTGCACGGTGCCGTGGCCCTGGCCGACAAGCTCGGCGCGCCGTTGGTAGCTACAAACGACGTACGCTTCATCAAGCAGGAAGACTTCGCCGCTCACGAAACCCGCGTCTGCATCGGTGAGGGCAGGGCCCTCGACGATCCGCGGCGTTCGAAGAACTACAGTGATCAGCAGTACCTGAAAAGCGCCGAAGAAATGGCCGAGCTGTTCAGCGACCTGCCGGATGCGATCGAGAACACCGTCGAGATCGCCAAGCGCTGCAACATCGACGTGAAGCTGGGCAAGCACTTCCTGCCCGACTATCCAATTCCCGATGGCATGACCATCGACGAGTATTTCCGCAAGGTCTCTTTCGATGGCCTGGAAGAACGCCTCAGCGTGCTGCTGCCCAAGGACACCACCGAGGACTACGAGGCCAAGCGTCAGGTCTACGTCGACCGGCTGAATTTCGAGCTGGATATCATCATCCAGATGGGGTTCCCCGGTTACTTCCTGATCGTGATGGACTTTATCCAGTGGGCCAAGAACAACGGCGTGCCGGTGGGCCCAGGCCGGGGGTCGGGTGCCGGATCGCTGGTGGCCTATGTGCAAAAGATCACCGACCTCGACCCGCTGGAATATGACCTGCTGTTCGAACGTTTCCTCAACCCGGAACGGGTATCGATGCCCGACTTCGACGTCGACTTCTGCATGGATGGTCGCGACCGGGTGATCGATTACGTGGCCGAAAAATACGGCCGCAATGCGGTGAGCCAGATCATCACCTTCGGTTCCATGGCGGCGAAGGCTGTGGTGCGGGACGTGGCGCGGGCCCAGGGCAAGTCGTTCGGCCTGGCGGATCGCCTGTCGAAGATGATTCCGTTCGAAGTCGGCATGACCCTTGAAAAAGCCTACGAGCAGGAAGAAATCCTGCGCGACTTCATCAAGGTCGATGAGGAAGCGGCGGAAATCTGGGAGATGGCGCGCAAGCTCGAAGGCGTGGTGCGTAACGTCGGTAAACACGCCGGTGGTGTGGTGATCGCGCCGACCAAGCTGACCGACTTCTCGCCGATTTACTGCGACGAGGCCGGCGACGGTCTGGTGACCCAGTTCGACAAGGACGACGTCGAGGCGGCCGGTCTGGTGAAGTTCGACTTCCTCGGCCTGCGGACCCTGACGATCATCGACTGGGCGCTGAAGACCATCAACCGCGACCGCGCCAAGGTCAACGAGCCGCCGCTGGACATCGCGTTCATCCCGCTGGATGACAAGCCGACTTATCAGCTGCTGCAAAAGGCTGAAACCACCGCGGTGTTCCAGCTCGAATCCCGCGGCATGAAAGAGCTGATCAAAAAGCTCAAGCCCGACTGCCTCGAAGACTTGATCGCACTGGTGGCCCTGTTCCGTCCGGGCCCGCTGCAATCAGGCATGGTGGATGACTTCATCAACCGTAAGCACGGTCGCGCGGAACTTGCGTATCCGCACCCGGATTACCAGTACGAAGGTTTGCAGCCGGTACTGGCACCGACCTACGGCATCATCCTGTATCAGGAACAGGTGATGCAGATCGCCCAGGTCATGGCCGGTTATACCCTCGGTGGCGCGGACATGCTGCGTCGGGCGATGGGCAAGAAGAAGCCCGAGGAAATGGCCAAGCAGCGTGGCGGTTTCATTGAGGGTTGTGCGTCGAACAATATCGACGCGGATCTGGCCGGTAACATTTTCGACCTGGTGGAAAAGTTCGCCGGTTACGGCTTCAACAAATCCCACTCCGCCGCCTACGGCCTGGTCTCGTATCAGACTGCCTGGCTGAAGGCTCACTACCCGGCGCCGTTCATGGCTGCGGTACTGTCGGCGGACATGCACAACACCGACAAGGTCGTGACCTTGATCGAGGAAGTGCGCACGATGAAGCTGCGCCTCGATGCGCCGGACGTGAACACGTCGGAATTCAAGTTCACGGTGAACGACGAGGGACGCATCGTGTACGGCCTGGGCGCGATCAAAGGCGTCGGTGAAGGCCCGGTGGAAGCGATCACCGAGGTCCGTCAGGCCGGTCCGTTCAAGGACCTGTTCGACTTCTGCGCCCGAGTTGACCTCAAGCGTATCAACAAGCGCACGCTGGACGGTCTGATCCGCAGCGGTGCGCTGGATCGCCTCGGCCCGTACTTCCACGACGAGCAGAAGGCCTATCAGGCCAACATCGACCGCAACCGTGCCGTTCTGCTGGCGGCGATGGAAGAGGCGATCAAGTCGGCCGAGCAGACCGCGCGCACCCGTGACAGCGGCCACGCCGACCTGTTTGGCGGGCTGTTCGTCGAGGAAGACGCGGACGTTTACGCGGTTCATCGCAAGGCGAAAGAGCTGACCCTCAAGGAACGGCTCAAAGGTGAAAAAGACACCTTGGGCCTGTACCTGACCGGTCACCCGATCGACGAGTACGAAGGCGAAATTCGCCGATTCGCCCGTCAGCGCATCATCGACCTGAAACCGGCCCGGGATACCCAGACCGTGGCGGGGATGATCATCGCCCTGCGGGTGATGAAGAACAAAAAGGGCGACAAGATGGGCTTCATCACCCTCGACGACCGCTCCGGGCGGATCGAGGCGTCGCTGTTTGCCGATGCGTTCCATTCTGCGCAATCGCTGTTGCAGACCGATGCGATGGTGGTGGTCGAAGGCGAGGTCAGCAACGACGACTTCTCCGGCGGCCTGCGCCTGCGGGTCAAGCGGGTGATGAGCATGGAAGATGCGCGCACCAATCTGGCCGAGAGCCTGCGCCTGAAGTTGCAGACCCAGGATCTGAAGGGCGATCAGCTACGCTGGTTGGGTGATTTGCTCAAGCGTCATCGCGGGGCGTGCCCGATCACCATGGAATACACCAGTCCCGATGCGAAGACCTTGCTGCAGTTTGGCGAGACCTGGCGGATCGACCCGGCGGATGCCTTGATTCAAGCCCTGCGTGACCAGTTCGGGCGAGACAACGTCTTCCTCCAATACCGTTGACCGGCAGGTGCAATCAAAGCGCCTGCCCACAACCTGAATTTTTAATCTCGACCTTAGCGCGCCTCTCCCTTATGGTAGGGCGCGAATAGACAACCGGCCGGCCCAAGCTCACTTGGGACACGACCCAAGACGGACGCCTATGAACCCGAATTTTCTAGATTTCGAACAGCCGATCGCCGACCTGCAAGCCAAGATCGAAGAGTTGCGCTTGGTCGGTAATGACAATTCGCTGAATATCGGCGATGAGATCTCCCGCCTGCAGGACAAGAGCAAGACGCTGACCGAAGACATCTTCGGCAAGCTGACCAGCTGGCAGATCGCACGTCTGGCGCGTCACCCGAAACGTCCTTACACCCTGGACTACATCGAGCACATCTTCACCGAGTTCGACGAACTGCACGGTGACCGTCACTTCTCCGACGACGCGGCCATTGTGGGCGGCGTTGCACGTCTGGAAGACCAGCCAGTGATGGTGATCGGTCACCAGAAGGGCCGTGAAGTGCGTGAAAAGGTACGCCGCAACTTCGGCATGCCGCGTCCGGAAGGCTACCGCAAGGCTTGCCGCCTGATGGAAATGGCCGAGCGTTTCAAGATGCCGATCCTGACCTTCATCGATACCCCGGGCGCCTACCCTGGGATCGACGCCGAAGAGCGCAACCAGAGCGAAGCGATCGCCTGGAACCTGCGCGTCATGGCCCGCCTGAAAACCCCGATCATCGCCACCGTGATTGGTGAAGGTGGTTCCGGCGGTGCACTGGCAATCGGTGTATGCGACCAGTTGAACATGCTGCAGTACTCGACCTACGCGGTGATCTCGCCGGAAGGTTGCGCTTCGATTCTGTGGAAAACCGCAGAGAAGGCGCCGGATGCTGCTGAAGCGATGGGTATCACCGCCGAGCGTCTGAAAGGCCTGGGCATTGTCGACAAGGTGATCAGCGAGCCTCTGGGCGGCGCCCACCGTGATCCGGCCGCTGCTGCCGCATCGATCCGCGCCGAGCTGAGCTCGCAACTGGCGATGCTGAAGAAGTTCGACAACGAAGCGCTGCTCAAGCGTCGTTACGATCGTCTGATGAGCTACGGTCTCTAAGTCGAGCCGTTCCGACCAGCGATGCAAAACACTGTGGGAGCGGGCTTGCCCGCGAATGCGATGTAACATTCAACGACTGTGTTGGCTGTTTCAGCGCTTTCGCGAGCAAGCCCGCTCCCACATTTGGTTTGTGAAAAGGTAGAAAAATGGGTCAGCCCTCGATTGACTTGCCTTCCAGGCTTCTGCGCAATCTCAAGCCCTGGCTCGGTGCTTCCCATTGGCGCATCGCCTTCTCCGGTGGCCTCGATTCCACCGTTCTGCTGCACCTCCTGGCCAAACTCGCCAAAAACCAATCCATTCCGGCGCTAAGCGCCATCCATGTCCATCACGGTCTTCAGGCTGCGGCCGACGCATGGCCTGCGCATTGTCAGGCTGTTTGCGAGGAACTGGCGGTGCCGTTGCAAGTGCAGCGTGTGCAGGTGCAGCCGGGGGCGAGTGTAGAGCGCGCGGCACGGGATGCACGCTATGCGGCGTTCAGTGCGGCGACTCAGGCCAATGACGTGCTGCTGACCGGGCAGCATCGCGACGATCAGGCTGAAACGCTGTTGTTCCGTCTGCTGCGTGGCGCCGGCGTGCGTGGGTTGTCCGGAATGCCGGCCACGCGAGCGCTGGGGCAGGGCAGTCTGGTGCGGCCGTTGCTCGACGTCACACGCGCAGAGTTGGAAGCCTATGCGCGGGACCATGGCCTGCGTTGGATCGAGGATCCGTCGAATCAGGATCGACAGTTCTCTCGCAATTATCTGCGCCATCAGATCATGCCGCTGCTGATCGGCCGCTGGCCGCAGGCACACGCCAGCATGGCCCGCAGCGCGGCGCATCTGCGTGAGGCGCAGGGCTTGCTTGATGAGCTGGCACAAATCGATCTGACTCAAGCAAGTTTGCCCAGCGAGTTCGAATGGTCGGGATTGCCATCGCTGGAGTTTGCGGCCATCGCGAAATTGTCCGATGCCCGTCAGCGAAATGCACTCAGCCACTGGCTTGAGCCGTTGACCCGACTGCCGGATACCGACCATTGGTCGGGTTGGGTCGATGTGCGTGACGCCGGCAACGATGCCTCGCCGATCTGGCGTCTGGCGGATGGCGAGCTGCATCGAAGCGCCGGCCGCTTGTGGTGGCTCAGCGGAGAATGGCTACGCACACCGGTGGTCAGCGGCGACTGGCATGACCTGTCGTCAGCGCTACGCTTGCCCGATAACGGACGTGTCATGTTCAGCGGCCAGACTCCCGTCGGGCCGCTGCACATCCGCTATCGGCAGGGCGGCGAGGTAATGGACCTGGCGGGTCGCGGTCATCGCGATCTCAAGCGCCTGCTCAATGAGCGCGCGGTGCCGGGCTTCGTGCGTGGCAGATTGCCGCTGCTGTTTCGCGGTGAAGAATTGCTCGCCGTGGCGAACCTGCCGGGGCTCGACGGCAATGCGCTGGAAGGCTGGCGATTGCATTGGCAGCCTTCGGACGAAGATCAAGGTTTGAGATGAAGGGGGCATTCCGGTAGACTACGCTCCCTTCTTGATACAACTTCTGTGGATTCGCCTGAATTGCAGGAGTTGCCGATTACCAAGCAGTCTTTGCTGGGCGATTCCAAAAAATGTGTAGCGAGCAACGTACCGGTGTTTTCACTTCCGGTCTGTCCCAACGCGGCGGTTTTTTTGAAAGGTGCACTGTGATTAATGCAGGTGATCGGGGGCTTCGGCCTTCCTTCGCTTTCCCCGGCGGCTCGGACCGCTTTAACGCAGACTTCTAGGGTTTTTCATGACGCGCTACATATTCGTCACGGGCGGTGTTGTTTCTTCTTTGGGGAAAGGCATTGCATCGGCTTCATTGGCGGCCATCCTGGAGGCGCGGGGGCTTAAGGTCACCATGCTGAAGCTGGATCCGTACATCAACGTCGACCCGGGCACCATGAGCCCGTTCCAGCACGGTGAAGTGTTCGTCACCCACGACGGCGCCGAGACCGACCTGGACCTGGGCCACTACGAGCGGTTCATCCGCACGACCATGACCCAGAACAACAACTTCACCACCGGCCGTGTCTACGAGCACGTGCTGCGCAAAGAGCGCCGTGGTGACTACCTGGGTGCAACCATCCAGGTGATTCCGCACATCACCGACGAAATCAAGCGTCGCATCATCAAGGGTGCCGGCGACGCCGACGTGGCCCTGGTGGAAATCGGCGGTACTGTTGGCGACATCGAGTCGCAACCGTTCCTAGAAGCCATCCGCCAGCTGCGTGTGGAAGTCGGCTCCAAGCGCGCGATGCTGATGCACCTGACCCTGGTTCCGTACATCGCCACCGCTGGCGAGACCAAGACCAAGCCGACCCAGCACTCCGTGAAGGAACTGCGTTCGATCGGCCTGCAGCCAGACGTCCTGATCTGCCGCTCCGACCATCCGGTGGATGTGTCCTCGCGTCGCAAGATCGCGCTGTTCACCAACGTTGAAGAGCGTGCGGTGATCTCCCTGGAAGACGTCGACACCATCTACAAGATCCCGGCCGTGCTGCACGCTCAGGGTCTGGACGATTTCGTCGTCGAGCGTTTCGGCCTGCAATGCAATGGCGCCGACCTGTCCGAGTGGGAAAAGGTCGTTGATGCCAAGCTCAATCCAGAGCACGAAGTCACCATCGCGATGGTCGGCAAGTACATGGAGCTGCTGGACGCCTACAAGTCGCTGATCGAAGCGATGAGTCACGCCGGCATCACCAACCGCACCAAGGTCAACCTGCGCTACATCGATTCCGAAGACATCGAGAATCAGGGCACTGCGCTGCTGGAAGGTGTCGACGCGATCCTTGTACCGGGCGGCTTCGGTCTGCGTGGCGTGGAAGGCAAGATCACCGCCGTTCAATACGCTCGCGAAAACAAGGTTCCATACCTGGGCATCTGCCTGGGCATGCAAGTGGCGGTCATCGAGTTCGCCCGTAACGTGCTGGGCTGGAAAGACGCCAACTCCACCGAGTTCGATCGTGCCAGCGGCCATCCGGTTGTCGGTCTGATCACCGAGTGGGAAGACGCCACCGGTGCCGTTGAAGTGCGTACCGAAGCGTCCGATCTGGGCGGCACCATGCGCCTCGGCGCTCAGGAATGCCTGCTCGAAGCCGGCTCCAAGGTGCACGACTGCTACGGCAAGGATGTGATTGTCGAGCGTCACCGTCACCGTTACGAAGTGAACAACAACCTGCTGCCGCAAATCATCGAAGCCGGCCTGAAGATTTCCGGTCGCTCTTCCGATGCAGCGCTGGTTGAAGTGGTCGAAGCACCGGATCATCCATGGTTCGTCGCTTGCCAGTTCCACCCAGAGTTCACCTCGACGCCACGCGATGGCCATCCGCTGTTCAGCGGCTTCGTCAAAGCGGCATTGGCTCAACACCAGAAGAAGGCGTAACCCCGATGGCACAGAAGATCATCCGCGTCGGCGACATCGAGATTGCCAACGACAAACCCATGGTGCTGTTCGGCGGCATGAACGTGCTGGAAAGCCGTGACATGGCCATGCAGGTTTGCGAAGAGTACGTGAAGGTCACCGAAAAACTCGGCATCCCTTACGTGTTCAAGGCCAGCTTCGACAAGGCCAACCGTTCTTCTGTGACCTCCTATCGCGGTCCTGGCCTGGAAGAGGGCATGCGCATCTTCCAGGACATCAAACAAGCCTTCGGCGTGCCGATCATCACCGACGTCCACGAGCCTGACCAGGCTGCGGTCGTCGCTGAGGTCTGCGACATCATCCAGCTGCCGGCCTTCCTGTCGCGCCAGACCGATCTGGTCGTCGCGATGGCCAAGACCAACGCTGTGATCAACATCAAGAAAGCCCAGTTCCTCGCGCCTCAGGAAATGAAACACATCCTGAACAAGTGCGTGGAAGCGGGTAACGATCAGTTGATCCTCTGCGAGCGCGGTTCGAGCTTCGGCTACAACAACCTCGTGGTCGACATGCTCGGCTTCGGCATCATGAAGCAGTTCGAGTACCCGGTATTCTTCGACGTGACCCATTCGCTGCAAATGCCGGGCGGTCGTTCCGACTCCGCCGGCGGTCGCCGCGCCCAGGTCACCGACCTGGCCAAGGCTGGCATGAGCCAGTCGCTGGCGGGGCTGTTCCTCGAAGCGCACCCGGACCCGGACAACGCCAAATGCGACGGCCCTTGCGCCTTGCGTCTGGACAAACTGGAGCCATTCCTGGCCCAGCTCAAAGCCCTGGACGAACTGGTGAAGAGTTTTCCGACGGTAGAAACCGCGTAAACCTCAATTCTCCGGTAAAGTACCGCACGATTTGTCGCTCATGCCCTCGGGTATGAGCGTTGTCGTCTGCAAGCTGCCCGCTGCACACCACTTGCCGACGGTAAAAAGATTTCCTCTAGCTGCGTCGTTTTCGTCAACTTTGGAGTGTTTACAACAATGGCAAAAATCGTCGACATCAAAGGTCGTGAAGTTCTCGACTCCCGTGGCAATCCCACCGTGGAAGCGGACGTGCTTCTCGACAACGGCATCATCGGCAGCGCCTGCGCGCCGTCCGGTGCATCCACTGGCTCGCGTGAAGCGCTCGAGCTGCGTGATGGCGACAAGAGCCGTTACCTGGGCAAGGGCGTGCTCAAGGCGGTAGCCAACATCAACGGTCCGATCCGCGATCTGCTGCTGGGCACCGACCCAAGCGACCAGAAAGCGCTGGATCACGCGATGATCAAGCTCGACGGTACTGACAACAAAGCGACCCTGGGCGCCAACGCGATCCTCGCCGTGTCCCTGGCTGCGGCCAAGGCGGCTGCACAGGATCAGGACCTGCCGCTGTACGCACACATCGCCAATCTGAACGGCACCCCGGGTGTTTACTCGATGCCGGTTCCGATGATGAACATCATCAACGGTGGCGAACACGCCGACAACAACGTCGACATCCAGGAATTCATGGTTCAGCCGGTTGGCGCCAAGTCCTTCTCGGAAGGTCTGCGCATGGGCACCGAGATTTTCCATCACCTCAAAGCCGTGCTGAAGGCCCGTGGCCTGAGCACTGCCGTCGGTGACGAAGGCGGTTTCGCGCCGAACCTGGCTTCCAACGAAGACGCACTGAAAGTGATCTCCGAAGCAGTCGCCAACGCCGGTTACAAGCTGGGCACCGACGTGACCCTGGCTCTGGACTGCGCAGCCAGCGAATTCTTCGAAGACGGCAAGTACAACCTGTCCGGCGAAGGCCAGGTGTTCACCGCTGAAGGTTTCGCCGACTACCTCAAAGGTCTGACCGAGCGTTACCCGATCATCTCGATCGAAGACGGTCTGGACGAGTCCGACTGGGCTGGCTGGAAGATCCTCACCGACAAGATCGGCGAGAAGACCCAACTGGTTGGCGACGACCTGTTCGTGACCAACACCAAGATCCTGAAAGAAGGCATCGACAAGAAGATCGCCAACTCGATCCTGATCAAGTTCAACCAGATCGGCACCCTGACCGAAACCCTGGAAGCCATCCAGATGGCCAAGGCTGCCGGTTACACCGCCGTGATCTCGCACCGTTCGGGCGAAACCGAAGATTCCACCATTGCCGACCTGGCTGTGGGTACTTCGGCTGGCCAGATCAAGACCGGTTCGCTGTGCCGTTCCGACCGCGTTTCCAAGTACAACCAACTGCTGCGTATCGAAGAGCAGTTGAATGGCAAGGCCAAGTACAACGGTCGCTCCGAGTTCCGCGGCTGATTGCTACATGTTAAAAAGACACCGGATTGTGTCGGAAAAGTCGTGACAGCGATGGATTTGCCACTAATCTGATGCCTTATATGCACAAGCCTGGATATTCCAGGCTTCGTGCTATCAGATGCTTCAAAGTTTAGGCGTGGCTGTCTTTTTTCACTGGATACCTGATATTCGATGCGCAGTCCTTACTGGTTGTTTCTCGTTTTGCTCTTGCTGCTGGCCGGTCTGCAGTACCGCCTGTGGGTGGGCAATGGCAGTCTGGCGCAAGTCGCCGAGCTGAATCAGCAGATCGCTGATCAACACGCCGAGAACGAAGCCTTGCTGGAGCGCAACCGGGTGATGGACGCTGAAGTCAGCGAGTTGAAGAAAGGCATGGAGACCGTTGAAGAGCGGGCTCGTCACGAACTGGGCATGGTCAAGGACGGCGAAACCCTTTACCAGTTGGCCCAATGATCGATTCCCTGCCGGCCTTCTGGGCCGTGATTCCTGCCGCGGGCGTCGGTGCCCGTATGGCCGCGGACCGTCCCAAGCAATACCTGCAACTGGGCGGGCGCACAATTCTCGAACACAGCCTCGGCTGTTTCCTCGATCACCCGAGACTCAAGGGGTTGGTGGTCAGTCTTGCCGTTGATGATCCTTATTGGCCGAACCTGGCCAGCGCCAGTGATCCGCGAATTCAACGGGTCGACGGTGGCACCGAACGTTCCGGCTCGGTACTCAATGCCTTGCTGCATCTGCACGCCCAAGGTGCCGACGACGAGGACTGGGTGCTGGTGCACGATGCGGCGCGGCCCAATCTGAGCCGTGACGATCTCGACAAATTGCTCGCTGAGCTGGCGAACGATCCGGTCGGTGGTTTGCTGGCTGTGCCGGCGAAGGACACTCTCAAGCGGGTCGACAAGCACGGTCGGGTGGTGGAAACCGTCGATCGCAGTGTGATCTGGCAAGCCTATACGCCGCAGATGTTCCGCCTCGGTGCGCTGCACCGGGCTTTGGCCGACAGTCTCGTGGCGGATGCAGTCATCACCGATGAAGCTTCGGCGATGGAGTGGGCTGGCATGGCGCCGCGTCTGATCGAGGGCCGCGCGGATAACTTGAAAGTCACCCGCCCCGAAGACCTCGAATGGTTGCGTCAGCGCTGGACCAACCGTCGTTAAGCTCGATATTCCGGCCGTTCGGCCAAACCTTCCTTGAGAAAATCCACCAGTTTGCGCACCTTGGGCGACAGGTGCCGCTGCTGCGGATACAGCGCCCACACCGCCGTATTCGGCGGTTGATGCGTCTCCAACAAAGAAACCAACGCACCGCTGTGCAGATGTTCCAGCACGTAATAGTCAGGCAACTGACACAGTCCGACGCCTTGTAGCGCCGCATCCAGCACCGCTTGCCCACTGTTGCAGCGCCAGTTTCCCTGCACCCGCTGGGAAAATTCCCGCCCGTTTTGTTCAAGTTGCCAGATATCCGAGCTGCCGATCAGGCAATTGTGCCGCCCCAGTTCCGACAAACTGTGTGGGCGCCCGTACCGTTCCAGGTAGGAAGGCGACGCACACAGATACATGCGCCGCGGTGCCAGCCGGGTCGCCACCAACCGGGAGTCCTGAAGCCGGCCAAGACGGATCGCCAGGTCCAGGCCTTCATGCACCAGATCGAGTTGCCGGTTGGTCAGTTCGATATCGATGCGCAGTTGCGGGTAGTGCCCCATGAACCGCGTCACCAGCGGCACAATGAAACGCTCGCCATACGCCACGGCACAGGTCATGCGCAGCATGCCTTTGGGTTCGCTGGTCAGATCGCCGACCGCGCGCAAGGCTTCTTCGCGTCCGTCCTGCAGACGTTGGCAATGTTGCAGAAAGGTCTGGCCGGCCTCGGTCAGGGTGACGCGCCGGGTGCTGCGATACAGCAGTCGCGTCTGCAAACGCTCTTCCAGTCGTACGATTTGTCGACTGATGTGCGAGGAAGAAACGCCCAGGCGTTCGGCAGCGGCTGTGAACTGACTGCATTCGGCAACGGCGACGAACTCGTCGATACCTTCCCAGCGATTTTCGGACATGGGGATTATCCCTGTATGGCAATAATGTTTTGCTTTTGTCCGGATTATTCATCATGCAGCGCTGAACTACACTGACCGTCTGGTTTTTTATTCAATGGGTTCACTGGAGATTCAGCATGATCAAGTCGCGCGCCGCCGTTGCCTTCGAGGCCAAAAAGCCGCTGGAAATCGTAGAAGTCGATGTCGCCATGCCCAAGGCCGGTGAAGTATTGCTGCGCGTGGTGGCTTCCGGGGTTTGCCACACTGACGCTTACACCCTGTCCGGCGCGGACCCGGAAGGTATCTTCCCGTCGATCCTCGGCCACGAAGGCGGCGCCATCGTCGAAGCGATCGGCGAAGGCGTGACATCCGTGGCGGTCGGCGATCACGTCATTCCGCTGTACACCCCGGAATGCGGTCAGTGCAAATTCTGTAAGTCGGGCAAGACCAACCTGTGTCAGGCGATTCGCGCCACCCAGGGCAAGGGCCTGATGCCGGACGGCACTTCGCGCTTTTCCTACAAGGGCCAAACGATTTTCCACTACATGGGTACTTCGACGTTCTCCGAGTACACCGTGCTGCCGGAAATCTCCGTGGCCAAGATCTCCAAGGATGCGCCGCTGGAAAAGGTCTGCCTGCTCGGTTGCGGCGTGACCACCGGTATCGGTGCGGTGATCAACACCGCCAAGGTCAAACCGGGTGACACCGTGGCCATCTTCGGTCTCGGCGGCATCGGACTGTCGGCCGTGATCGGCGCGGTGAAGGCCAAGGCCTCGCGCATCATCGCCATCGACATCAACCCGGCCAAGTTCGAAATCGCCAAACAATTGGGTGCCACCGACTGCGTGAACCCGAAAGACTTCGATCGTCCGATCCAGGAAGTGATCGTCGACATGACCGATGGCGGCGTCGACTTCTCCTTCGAATGTATCGGCAATGTGCAACTGATGCGTGCGGCCCTTGAGTGCTGCCACAAGGGCTGGGGCGAGTCGGTGATCATCGGTGTTGCCGGCGCCGGCCAGGAAATTGCCACCCGTCCGTTCCAGCTGGTGACCGGTCGCGTCTGGCGCGGTTCGGCGTTCGGTGGCGTGCGTGGCCGTACCGAACTGCCAAGCTATGTTGACATGGCGCAAAGCGGCGAAATCCCGCTGGATACTTTCATCACCCACACCATGGGTCTGGAAGACATCAACAAGGCCTTCGATCTGATGCATGAAGGCAAGAGCATCCGTACCGTCATTCATTTCTGATCAATCGCGAACCATGGCCGCCAGCGCGCGGCCGTGGTTGCGTAGGAGTCCTACATGAGTCTGGAAAACATCTCCTGTCAGAAAAGTTTCGGCGGTTGGCACAAGCGTTATCGCCATCGTTCCGAAGTGCTCGGTTGTGACATGGTGTTCGCCGTGTACCTGCCGCCGCAGGCAGAGCAGGGCGGCAAGTTGCCGGTGCTGTACTGGCTGTCGGGCCTGACCTGTACGGACGAGAACTTCATGCAGAAGGCCGGTGCGATGCGCATGGCGGCCGAGCTAGGCCTGATCATCGTGGCGCCGGACACCAGTCCGCGCGGCCCGGATGTACCGGATGATCCTGACGGGGCTTGGGATTTCGGCCTCGGTGCCGGGTTTTATCTGAATGCCACGCAGGAACCGTGGTCGCGGCACTATCGGATGCATGACTACGTCGTGCAGGAATTGCCTTCACTGGTTGAAGCGCATTTCCCGGCGTCGGACAAGCGCAGCATCAGCGGCCACTCCATGGGCGGTCACGGTGCGCTGGTCTGTGCGTTGCGCAATCCAGGGCGTTATCAGTCGGTATCGGCGTTTTCGCCAATCAACAATCCGATCGACTGCCCGTGGGGCCAGAAGGCATTCACCCGCTATCTGGGCGAAGACCGTTCGAAATGGCGCGAATGGGATGCCTGTGCACTGATCGCCGAAGCGGACGAGAAGCTGCCATTGCTGGTCGATCAGGGTGACCGTGACGATTTCCTCGCCACCCAACTCAAACCGGAAGCCCTGCAACAAGCCGCAAAACATGCGGGCCACCCGCTGACGTTGCGCCTGCAACCGGGCTATGACCACAGCTATTTCTTCATCGCCAGCTTCATTGACGACCACTTGCAGCATCACGCGCGCGCTCTAGGCGCCTAACGCCTGACAAAGCAGGTAGAATCACGCCCTGACAAAATTCGGGGCGTTTTTTTATGCGTATTGGCCACGGCTATGATGTGCACCGTTTCGCTGAAGGCGATTTCATTACTCTGGGCGGCGTGCGAATCGCACACGGCTTCGGGCTGCTCGCTCACTCCGACGGTGACGTCCTGCTGCACGCCTTGAGCGATGCCTTGCTCGGCGCGGCGGCGCTGGGTGATATCGGCAAGCATTTTCCGGACACCGACCCGCAATTCAAGGGTGCCGACAGCCGAGTGCTGCTGCGTCACGTGGTCAGTCTGATCCATGCCAAAGGCTGGAAGGTCGGCAACGTCGACAACACCATCGTTGCCCAGGCTCCGAAAATGGCCCCCCATATCGAATCGATGCGCGCGCTGATTGCCGCGGATCTGCAAGTAGAACTGGATCAAGTGAACGTGAAAGCCACCACCACCGAAAAGCTCGGCTTCGTCGGTCGCGAAGAAGGCATCGCCGTGCATTCCGTTGCCTTGTTGCTGCGCGCATGAACGAACTGCAACTGCTCGGCCCGCGGGCCTATGGCGACGCCCTCGGCACCGCGGTACTGAAAGCCATCGCTGAAGATTTCCAGGTCGATGAAGTCCTCGATATTCCGTTCAGCGGTGACGGCGAGCACCTGTGGATCTGGGTGGAAAAGCGCGGCCTGAATACCGAAGAGGCTGCACGCCGTATCGCCAAGGCGGCCGGTGTACCGTTGCGTACGGTGAGCTATGCCGGTCTGAAAGACCGTCAGGCGCTGACCCGTCAGTGGTTCAGCGTGCAATTGCCGGGCAAGGCCGATCCGGATCTGTCGGCGGCGGAAAACGACACGCTGAAAATCCTCAAGACCACCCGCCACAAGCGCAAGCTGCAACGCGGTGCGCATTCGGCAAACGGTTTCACCCTGCGCCTGACTCAGTTCAATGGCGACAAGGCGGCCATCGACGAGCGCCTGCGACTGATCGCCAAACAAGGTATCCCGAATTATTTCGGCGCCCAGCGTTTCGGCCATGACGGTGGCAATGTGGTCGATGCCCGTTCGTGGGCTGCGCGCAAGGCACTGCCGGAGCAGCGCAATGTGCGCTCGCGCCTGCTGTCGACCGCGCGCAGTTTTCTGTTCAATCAGGTGCTCGCGGCGCGGGTGGCCGATGGCACCTGGCAGCGCGCCCAGGTCGGCGATCTGCTGGCCTTCACCGACAGCCGCAGCTTTTTTCCGGCCGGTGAAGCCGAGTGCAGCGATCCGCGTCTGGCCATTCTTGACCTGCACCCGACCGGTCCGCAGTGGGGCGAAGGTGACTCGCCGGCGGCCGGGGTTGTCCATGATCTGGAGCAGGGGATTGCCGCACGCGAGGCGGATCTGCGCGATTGGTTGATTAATGCCGGTATGAGCCACGAACGTCGCATCCTGCGGCTGCCCATTGGCGGGTTGACGTGGCATTATCCCGAGCCTGACATTCTGCAACTGGAATTCGTCCTCCCGGCCGGATGCTTCGCCACCGTATTGGTGCGCGAGCTCGTTGATCTGGTGCCGGTGGGGCAGACGGACAGCCCATGCGTATTCTGATTTCTAACGACGATGGGGTGACTGCGCCCGGTCTTGCCGCGCTATATGCTGCGCTGGCGGATTACACCGAGTGCGTGGTTATCGCCCCGGAACAGGACAAGAGCGGTGCCAGCAGTTCGCTGACACTCGACCGTCCGCTGCACCCGCAGTACCTGGCCAACGGCTTTATCAGCCTCAATGGCACACCGACCGACTGCGTCCATCTGGGGCTCAACGGTTTGCTCGAACGCGAGCCGGACATGGTGGTTTCGGGTATCAACCTTGGCGCCAACCTGGGTGATGACGTGCTGTATTCCGGAACGGTGGCAGCCGCCCTCGAGGGCCGCTTTCTCAAGCGCCCGTCGTTTGCCTTCTCGCTGGTTTCGCGGCAGGTCGACAACTTGCCCACGGCCGCCTACTTTGCGCGCAAACTGGTCGAGGCCCACGCCGGGCTCGATCTGCCACCGCGCACGGTGTTGAACGTGAACATTCCTAATCTGCCGATCGATCACATTCGCGGCATTCAACTGACCCGTCTCGGCCATCGCGCCCGTGCGGCGGCACCGATGAAAGTCGTGGACCCGCGCGGCAAGGCCGGTTACTGGATCGCAGCGGCAGGTGATGCGGAAGACGGCGGGCCGGGCACCGATTTCCATGCGGTGATGCAGGGTTACGTATCCATCACTCCGTTGCAGCTCGATCGCACCTTCAATGATGCCTTCAGAAGTCTCGACGGCTGGCTGGAGGGGCTCAACTGATGGCTCGTGAACAAGACGACAGGCTGCGCAGCGGCATCGGGATGACGTCCCAGCGAACCCGTGAGCGCCTGATCCAGCGTCTGTACGAAGAGGGCGTTTCCAACGCCAGCGTGCTGGAAGTGATCCGCCGCACCCCGCGACACCTGTTCGTCGATGAAGCGCTGGCGCATCGTGCCTATGAAGACACCGCGCTGCCGATCGGCAACAACCAGACCATTTCCCAGCCTTATATGGTGGCGCGCATGAGCGAGCTGCTGCTGGAAGCCGGGCCGCTGGATAAGGTGCTGGAGATCGGCACCGGATCCGGTTACCAGACGGCAGTGTTGTCGCAGTTGGTCGAGCGGGTGTTCTCGGTAGAGCGCATCAAGGTGCTGCAGGATCGGGCCAAGGAACGCCTGGTCGAGCTCAACCTGCGCAACGTGGTGTTTCGCTGGGGCGATGGTTGGGAAGGGTGGCCGGCGCTAGCGCCGTACAACGGCATTATCGTCACGGCGGTCGCCACCGATGTGCCTCAGGCTTTGCTTGATCAACTGGCTCCGGGTGGGCGGATGGTGATCCCGGTCGGTTCGGGCGAAGTGCAGCAATTGATGCTGATCGTGCGCGAAGAAAACGGTTTCTCCCGACACGTTCTGGGGGCGGTGCGTTTCGTGCCATTGCTCAACGGTCCGCTGGCCTGAGCATTTGTTCGAGGCCGCTGAATTCCTGTCGAACGCGCCTGTCTTACAGCGGCGGCGAGTGTTTAAACAGAAAGGATCGTCTACAAGCAAACGTGTGCGCCGAGCGATAGCGCTTCTATAAAGGTAAAGCCGGTTGCGCTCGTTATACTTGCGAAGTTTCATGCCGGAATCGGCATTCCACATTTTTCAGCCACCACAAAGGGAGCGGCGGGTGAGTCTCACAGTCATTGCGCAGCGTATGGGTAACACGAGCTTTCAGCGCCTGGTGACTGGCCTTGTCTTGAGCACCTTGCTGGTCGGTTGCTCCAGCACAAAATCGAGCAACGTTCGGGTCGTGGATCGCAACAATGCGGTGGCCCAGCGTCCGGTCGTGACGACCGGGCAGTATGTAGTCCGTCCGGGCGATACCTTGTTTTCCATCGCTTTTCGCTACGGCTGGGACTACAAAGCCCTCGCCGCCCGGAACAACATTCCTACGCCATACACGATCCATCCGGGTCAGACGATTCGCTTCGACGGCCGTACCGGTTCAACGTCGACTGCGGTCGTCAGCAACTCCGGTTCTTCAGCGTCTTCGTCCAGCAAAACCACGGTTATCCGGCGCCAGGCAAATGGCACGACAACCACCACGACCACGGGTTCCGGCGCAGCTTCGACGACGGTTGTACCGTCCGTCGCCAACAAGCAAACACCCGCTCCGCTGCCTCCACCGGGCCCGGCCCCGACCGGCTGGGGATGGCCATCTAATGGCATTCTCATTGGAAAATTCTCTTCAAACGGTAGTTTGAATAAAGGAATTGATATCGCCGGAGATTTGGGACAGCCTGTTTTAGCTGCGTCTGATGGGACGGTGGTATATGCCGGGAGTGGCTTAAGGGGCTACGGCGAATTGGTCATCATCAAACACAGCGAAACCTACGTCAGTGCTTACGGACACAACCGTCGGCTGTTGGTACGGGAGGGGCAGCAGGTCAAGGTCGGACAGACAATTGCCGAAATGGGGTCAACGGGTACAGACCGGGTGAAACTGCATTTTGAGATTCGCCGACAAGGTAAACCTGTAGATCCGCTGCAGTTCCTGCCAAGACGTTGATTTGCAGACCAGCCTGTTCCGTCACGTAGAGGGGACAGGCTCCAGCGTTGCCAAGGATAAAGGCGCCGCTTGAGCTTGGGGTCGAACTCACCAAAGGACTATAACAATGGCTCTCAGTAAAGAAGTGCCGGAGTTTGACATCGACGATGAGGTTCTCCTGATGGAGACCGGCATCGATTCGGATTCGATGTCGAATGATGAAGGGGCTGCTCCACCTTCCGTTCGTGCCAAATCCAAACACTCCGCTTCACTTAAACAACATAAGTACATCGATTACACTCGGGCACTCGATGCCACGCAGCTGTACCTCAACGAAATCGGCTTTTCCCCTCTGCTCTCCCCGGAAGAAGAAGTTCATTTTGCGCGCTTGTCGCAAAGTGGCGACCCGGCCGGGCGCAAGCGCATGATCGAAAGTAACCTGCGGCTGGTGGTCAAGATCGCCCGGCGTTACGTCAATCGGGGGCTGTCGCTGCTGGATCTGATCGAAGAGGGCAACCTCGGACTGATCCGAGCGGTGGAAAAGTTCGATCCTGAGCGCGGCTTCCGCTTCTCGACCTACGCAACCTGGTGGATTCGTCAGACCATCGAACGCGCGATCATGAATCAGACCCGGACCATCCGGCTGCCGATTCATGTGGTCAAGGAGCTCAACGTGTACCTGCGGGCTGCACGGGAGCTGACGCAAAAGCTCGACCACGAACCTTCACCCGAAGAAATCGCCAACCTGCTGGAAAAACCGGTGGGCGAGGTCAAGCGCATGCTGGGCCTGAACGAGCGGGTTTCTTCGGTCGACGTCTCGCTGGGTCCGGATTCGGATAAAACCCTGCTGGACACCCTGACGGATGACCGTCCGACTGATCCGTGCGAACTGCTGCAGGATGACGATCTGTCGCAGAGCATCGATCAATGGCTCTCGGAGCTGACCGACAAGCAACGCGAGGTGGTGGTACGCCGCTTCGGTCTGCGCGGCCACGAGAGCAGCACGCTGGAAGATGTAGGCCTGGAGATCGGCCTGACCCGGGAACGGGTGAGACAGATCCAGGTGGAAGGCCTTAAGCGCCTTCGGGAAATTCTCGAGAAAAACGGCCTGTCGAGCGAGTCGCTGTTTCAATAAGCCGCCCGCCTGACCGCCATGCAGAAAGCCCCGACTGGTTCGGGGCTTTTTGTTTGTGTGCTGAAAGCGGCAGGTATTCCCACCTTGTAGGTTTGCGCTGTAAGCCTTTGCTGACTGTATCGTAAGTGTTCGTTATTTTTACACTGCTGCCGAAGGCGATTGCGCTCATCATCTTCGGGTAACACAATGATTTATATGGTTATTTTTTAATGTTAAGGGCTTATGACAACAGGTTCACGCGCTGAGGGCCGGTTGCCCCCTGCGGGGAACTCGCTAGTATCTGGGTTGTGTCGACGGATAGACACGCCCTTCAAGGAAGAGGGGAATGGACATCGCAGGAAGCGATTCATCAGGACGATGAAAAGGAACACAGGGAATAGGGAAAAAATGTGGGCGGGTCAAACCGCCCCTTTTTTTGCCTGAAGAAAAGCCAGACCCGCAAAAACAAAAAGGCCCGCGAGGGGCCTTTTCATTCGAGCGCGGGACAGATCAGCGTTCGAGGTCTTTGATCTTGCCTTTGACGCCATCCCACTCTTCGGCATCCGGCAGCGATTCTTTCTTCTCGGTGATGTTCGGCCAGATTTCGGCCAACTCGACGTTCAATTGAATGAACTCCTGCATCTCTTCCGGAACTTCGTCCTCGGAGAAAATGGCCACGGCCGGGCATTCCGGTTCGCACAGGGCGCAGTCGATGCACTCATCCGGGTGAATCACCAGGAAATTCGGGCCTTCGTAAAAGCAGTCCACCGGACAGACTTCTACGCAGTCGGTGTACTTGCACTTGATGCAGTTGTCGGTGACGACGAAGGTCATTTCTAATTTTCTCCTCAGGCGGCGGCAGCGTTGCCCCTTCACGGTTGGGGTCGCCAGGTTCGGGAGCGATGTCTGCCAGCCAGGCTATTAGCCAGCAGCATCCCGAACCGCGCGAGATTCTAACAGCTTGAAGCCGTTTGCGTTATATCCGGTTCGTCGGTGCTTAGATCCGGTTCTTAAGTGCATATAACATTTCGAGCGCACGACGCGGTGTAACGTCATCCAGATCCAGTTTGGCCAACTCATCCAGCACCGGATGCGGAAGGCTGGCAAACATGTCGCTCTGTTGCGGCGCTGCCGGTTTGCCCTTGGCGGCCGGCTTCGGCGCCTCATGTGGCAGCGCGGTATCTTCCAGGCGGCTCAAGTGTTCACGAGCACGCACGATCACTTCGCTCGGCACTCCGGCCAGTTGTGCAACCGCGAGGCCATAACTCTGGCTCGCCGGCCCCGGCAACACATGGTGCAGGAATACGATGCGCTCATTGTGCTCGGTGGCGTTGAGGTGCACGTTGGCCACCAGCGGTTCGGCTTCCGGCAACACGGTCAATTCGAAATAGTGCGTCGCAAACAGAGTATAGGCCCGCAGCTGCGCCAAACGCTCCGCCGCCGCCCACGCCAGGGACAGACCATCAAAGGTGCTGGTGCCGCGCCCGACTTCGTCCATCAGCACCAGACTGCGCTCGGTGGCATTGTGCAGGATGTTCGCGGTTTCGCTCATTTCCACCATGAAGGTCGAGCGTCCGCCGGCGAGGTCGTCGCTGGAACCGATCCGGGTGAAGATCCGGTCCACCAGCGACAGTTCACAACTGGCTGCCGGCACGAAGCTGCCGATGTGTGCCAGCAGCACGATCAGTGCAGTCTGGCGCATATAGGTGGATTTACCGCCCATGTTCGGACCGGTGATCACCAGCATGCGGGTGTTGTCGTCCAGGCTCAGGTCGTTGGCCACGAACGGCGTTGTCAGCACTTGCTCGACCACCGGATGACGGCCCTGGGAGATGCGCATGCACGGTTCGCTGACGAACGTCGGGCAATTCAGGTCGAGATTCAGCGCACGTTCGGCGAGGTTGCTCAGCACGTCCAGCTCGGCCAGGGCACCTGCGGTGTCCTGCAGCGGCGGCAGCTGGCTGATCAAATCTTCCAGCAGCGCTTCATAAAGCATTTTCTCGCGAGCCAGGGCGCGGCTCTTGGCCGACAACGCCTTGTCTTCGAACTCTTTCAGTTCCGGGGTGATGAAGCGCTCGGCACCCTTGAGGGTCTGACGACGGATGTAGTCTGCCGGCGCTGATTCAGCCTGCTTGCTCGGCAACTCGATGAAGTAGCCGTGAATGCGGTTGTAGCCGACTTTCAGGTTGGCGAGGCCGGTACGGGCCTTTTCCCGGGCTTCCAGATCGATCAGGAACTGGCCGGCGTTCTCGCTCAGCGATTGCAGCTCGTCGAGCTCGCTGTCGTAACCGGTTTTCAGCACGCCGCCGTCACGGATCACCGCCGGCGGGTTGTCGATGATGGCTTTTTCCAGCAGCGCCGCCAGTTCCGGATAAGTGCTGGTGGTGGTCGCCAGACGTTGCAGGTGCGGCGCCTCGAGATCGGTCATCGCCACTTGCAGTTCAGGCAGCGCACCGAGCGCGTCGCGCAGGCGAGCGAGGTCGCGAGGGCGGGCATTGCGCAGGCCGATCCGCGCCAGGATACGCTCGATGTCGCCGATTTCCTTGAGCTGCGGTTGCAGGTTTTCAAAGCGATAGCGGTCGAGCAGGCAAGTGATCGAGGTCTGGCGAGCCAGCAGCACGGTCAGATCGCGCAGCGGACGGTTGAGCCATCGGGTCAGCAAGCGGCTGCCCATCGCGGTCTGGCAACGGTCGACCACCGATTGCAGGGTGTTGTCGCGGCCACCGGCCAGGTTAGTGTCAAGTTCGAGGTTACGGCGGCTGGCGCCGTCCAGCACCACGGTGTCGTCCAGCCGTTCATGGCGCAGGCTGCGCAAATGGGGCAGGGCGGTGCGCTGGGTTTCCTTGGCGTACGCCAGCAAGCAACCGGCGGCGCCGATGGCCAGGGTCAGGGTTTCGCAGCCAAAACCTTTGAGGTCTTGGGTGGAGAATTGCTGGCAGAGACTTTTCAGCGCCGAATCACGTTCGAAATCCCACGGTGCACGACGACGTACGCCACGGCGTTTTTCCGCCGGCAGATCCTTCGGCCAGTCATCCGGGATCAGCAACTCGACCGGGTTGACCCGCTCCAGCTCCGCCAACAGGTTTTCCCAGCCCTTGATCTCCAGCACGGTGAAGTTGCCGCTGGTGATGTCCAGCACCGCCAGACCGAACAGGCGCTCGTCGCCCAGCACCGCCGCGATCAGGTTGTCGCGGCGCTCATCCAGCAACGCTTCGTCGCTGACCGTACCGGGGGTGATGATCCGCACCACCTGACGTTCCACCGGGCCTTTGCTGGTGGCCGGGTCGCCGACCTGCTCGCAGATCACCACCGACTCGCCGAGCTTGACCAGCTTCGCCAGATAACCTTCCGCCGCGTGATACGGAATCCCGCACATCGGAATCGCCTGACCCGCCGACTGCCCGCGCGCGGTCAGGGTGATGTCCAGCAACTTAGCCGCCTTCTTCGCGTCTTCGTAGAAGATCTCGTAGAAGTCGCCCATGCGGTAGAACATCAGCTGGTCCGGGTGCTGATTCTTCAGGCGCCAGTACTGCTGCATCATCGGGGTGTGGGAGGACAGGTCGGAGACGGCTTTATTCATCGGATTGTCAGGCAACTCGTTGGAAGGTGTGGGGCAAAAGCGGGGCAGTCGCCGGGCTTTTCCGCGATGGGCGCAAGGTTACCATGGGCGGTCTGTCGGACGCAGGCATCGCGGCCGGGTGACATCTATCTGGTGCAAAAACGTCGACTATGCACGATTTATGCAAATCAGCATTTGTCTTCGCGAAAAACTTCAAGCACTATGCGCGTTATGCAAAAACGCAACGTATCTACCGTCTTAAGAGCACTGCTCGACCAGCACGGGATCTCCCCCACGGAGCTCCACCGTCGCACCGGCGTGCCTCAATCCACGCTCTCGCGGATTCTAAGCGGGAAGATCGTCGATCCTTCAGATAAGCACATCTCGAAGATCGCCGAGTACTTTGCCGTGAGCACCGACCAGTTGCGCGGGCGCGCGGATGTTGCGCCCGCCGCCAACGCCGGACGCGACGAGTTGCATTCCGAACTCAAGGACATAAGCCTGTGGGACGACGACACCCCCGTCGATGACGACGAGGTGTCGGTGCCCTTTCTTCGCGAGGTTGAATTGGCTGCTGGATCAGGAAGATTCGTCATCGAAGAGAGCGAACGCTCAAGCCTGCGCTTCGGCAAGCGCAGCCTGCGCCATAACGGTGTGCAGTTCGACCAGGCCAAATGCGTGACGGTGCGGGGCAACAGCATGTTGCCGGTGCTGCGCGACGGTGCCACGGTTGGGGTCAACGCGGGCAAGTGCGGGATCGGCGACATCATCGATGGCGACCTTTATGCGATCAACCACAACGGTCAACTGCGGGTGAAGCAGCTTTATCGCCTGCCTACCGGTATCCGTCTGCGCAGCTTCAATCGCGATGAGCATCCGGACGAGGACTACAGCTTCCAGGACATGCAGGAAGAGCAGATCGTCATCCTCGGTCACGTTTTCTGGTGGGGCATGTACGCCCGGTAACCCGATCCCTTTCGGATAAAACCCGCCTCGGCGGGTTTTTTTTCGCCTGTAGAAAACCGGGCAACCCTTGATTGGCGGGGCTTCCATGCATCCGCGCATTTCTCGTGCATAAATAAATGCATTTACGCATTGACTGTATATGCATCCATGCATATTCTTGCCACCAAGCCGCTCGACAAAGCGGCTGGCAACAACAGCTCTTTAGTTCCACAAGAACAGGCAGCGATGAACCGGCCTCAACGGTTCAGAGGGTTGGCAACTGACCCGGGTGTGCAGCGTAAAGCACCAGAAGCAGTTATCCGGCGGGCAGGGACCGCGGTCGGAAAAACAATTTGAATGGACTCGTACCGCGCCAGTAGCGCCGAAAAGTCAGCTTCCTTCTTTGAACAATGGACAGAAGGAAGGCGAAGGAGCGCATTACTGAAAAGCCCGGCGAGTTGCCGGGCTTTTTGGAATGCCTGCCTGATATTCAAGAGGTGTGCAGAAGGACGCGCAGCGTGTATTGGAAATCATCAGAGGTAAAGCGAATGAATCGTTACGTTTTGGTAGGACGTGTTTATAAGTCCGGTTATCAAGTCGCGCTGCAGATTCTGGAATCGGATGAGCCCATGCCGACGACTCTTCCGGTTGGGATAGCGGACGCAGAGTGGTATGACATCACCGGAGATACTACGGCTCACGTGGGATGGAAGGTTTTTTTTAAACTGGAAGAAGACGGTTTGCTCTTCGTCGAGCCGACCCACGAAGAGCATCTCGCAATCAACGCTGCCCGCATGCAAGAGCGGTTTGATGTCGCTGCACTCTGGCTGACATTCAATCCTTTGCAATACAAGCTGGATCTTGGCGTCGCTACGCCGGCGGACGAAGCTGCGTTACTTGCTTACAAGCAATACTTCGTTGCCGTCAGCGAAGTCAAAAAACAGCCTGGCTATCCGGCCACTATCAACTGGCCGGTAGCTCCCTTCTAGTTTCAGCCACGAGTGCGCATTACTGAAAATCCCGGCCTTGCGCCGGGCTTTTTGGAATGCCTGCCTCAAGAGAAAACGTTTGAACCCTACACACAACACTCACCCATTACTCCCGGAGGCGTGACATGACAAACGAGCAACAAGCGTTGGCGGACATGCCGATCTGGTTGGTGATCCTCCTCGCCGTGGTCGGCGGGGTGTCCGGCGAAATGTGGCGCGCCGACAAGGAGGGCGCTCGCGGCTGGTCACTGTTGCGGCGCCTGGCCTTGCGTTCCGGCGCCTGCATGATCTGCGGTGTCTCGGCGATCATGCTGCTGTATGCCGCCGGGCTGTCGATCTGGGCTGCCGGCGCATTCGGTTGCCTGACGGCCATGGCCGGGGCCGACGTCGCCATCGGTCTGTACGAGCGCTGGGCGGCCAAGCGCATTGGCGTCTGCGAAGTCCCGCCACGCGACCAGCCTTGAATTTCAATTTTCCCCATGCCGCCATTTCGGCGGCAGGGCTTCGCGTGGACGAATGAAAAGGAGGTCATCTATGCCCACACCGATCCAGCAGCCGTCGCAACTGTTCACCGCCATCGCGACGACACTGCGCAACACCGCCGGACTCGACCTCAAGGTCGGCAGCCGCGGGGATTTTGATGCGCCGGGCGAGCAGGCCTGGGTGCTGATCGACATCGAGCGAAATGCACCGGGAGAGCGTGCCGCCAATGGGCGAATCGCTCATGTGCTGACGCTGTCGCTGCAAGTTATTCCGGCGCTGTCCGCCACGGCGTTTGCTGCCTGCGACCTGATCGCCGCCTTGAAGAATCTGGTCACCGACAACCGCTGGGGCTTGCCCGGCGATCAATGCGATCTGCCGATGAACATCGATGGCTTGCCGTCATTGCTCATCCGCGCCGACCAGCCGAACAAAGCCTGGACGCTGTCGTTCAACCAGACGCTCTACCTGGGCCCGGCCCTGTTGGACGATCCGTTGGGTACACCGAAATTCGCCCGCACCTGGGAAGTCAGCGACATCGACGATCCGGATCAGTACACCACGCTGGAGGCCTGACCGATGTTCGACGCGTTACTGCGAATGCAACTAGGCCCGATCATCGAGCGACTGGCGGAAATGGAAGCGGAGATTGAAGACCTGCACCGGCGTGCCGAGAGTTATTGCCGCATCGGCATCTGTCAGGACGTCGACGCCGCGAGCAATACCTGCCGGGTCAGCCACGGTGGATTGCTCACCCCGGCCATCCGATTTTTCAACCCGAGCGCTGGAGCACAGAGCGAGTCGCGGATCCCGACGGTGGGCGAGCAGTGCCTGCTGCTGAACTACGGCAGTGGTGAAAGCGGTGCGCAAAGCGTGGCGTTGTTCGGCCTGAACAGTGACCGTTTTCCACCAACCTCGACGGTGCCGACGTTGACTCGTCGTGTTCATCAGGACGGCAGCGAAAGCGGCTACGACGACGCCACGCACACGCTGCATTGGCAAAACGGGCCGGCCGCCTTCAACGGTTCTCGCGAGTCGCTTGAGCTGAGCATCGGTCCGGCACGGCTGGCGATGACCCCGCAAGCGATCAGCCTGCAACTGGGCGCGGTCGGCCTGAGCATCGACGCCTCGGGCGTGCACTTCAGCGGCCCGTTGGTGGATCACCAGGGCCGCGTCATCAGCCCCTGAATCAAGAGCTTCCCATGATCGGAATCGATAGAGACAGCGGGGCCACGGTCGACGACTGGCTGCAATTCGTGCAGCGCGCGACCCGGGCCCTGACCACGCCGCTGGGCACCCGGCAAAAACGGCCCTTGTACGGTTCGCTGATCCCCACGCTGCTGGGGCAGAACCTGGGCGACGACATCCTGTTACTCGCCCAGAGCCACGCGGCCCAGGCGTTCTACAACCCGCAAAACGGTATCGGCGATTTCCAGCCCGGCGTGATTGTCGCCACCCGTCAGGGCGCCGGTCTGCTGCTGCGGTTTGCCGGCACCTGGAAAAACCGCCAACAGACTTTCGAGGTCGTGACATGAGCATGTTGATCCCCGGCCAGAACCAGTTGGCCGAACCCTCCTTGATCAAGGTCGATGCCTTCGAGGATCTGCTCGCCGAGTTCAAGACCTTCGTGGTCGAGTACGTCGGCGCGCGCTCGCCGCAGAACGCGGAAAAACTCAAGACCAGCCTGGAAAACGAAAGCGAACTGCTGACCCTGGCTCTGGAGGCCTTTTGCGTTCGCCTGCAAACCCACGAACGCAAATACAACGCCCGGATCAAGCAGATGCTGGCGTGGTGGGCCACCGGCAGCAATCTTGATGCGCGGTTGGCGGACATGGGCCTGGAGCGCCAGTTGCTCGACCCGGGTGATCCGGCGGCATTCCCGCCGGTGCCGGCGATCTACGAAAGCGACGATGACGCCCGGCTGCGCTATTACCTGGCACCCCATGCGCCGGCGGCGGGTTCGCGGATGCAGTATCGCCGCGAGGTCTTCACCCTCGGTGAACGGCCGACGGTGAAAGTCGAATCCACCGAGGCCGGTGTGGTGAACGTTACCTACACCTTCGACCCGGACGGCCTTGCTGCGCAGGTCAAAGACGGCAACGGTCGCCGCACCGCGCCTGGCGAAGTGCAAGTCACCGTGCTTGCCCGCGAGGGCGACGGTACACCGTCCCCGACGCTGCTCGAAGGCGTACGTCGACACTTCGCACGGCCCGACGTTTGTCCCGAGACGGACAAGGTGACGGTGCAGGCCGCCGAGATTCAGCGCTACAAAATCCGCGTGGTGGCGAAGATCAATTCCGGTCCGGATTCGGGCCTGACCAAGGTCGCCGCGCAGCAGCATTTGCAGGCCTACGCCGACAGTTGCCATCGCCTGGAAGGCCGGGTCGATCCGAGCTGGATCGACTACACGCTGCACAGCGCCGGCGCCGTGCAATTGCAGATTCTTGAACCTCTGGGTTCCGTTGTGTGCTCGGCGTTTCAAGCGCCGTACTGCACGGCGGTCGAGGTCGAGGTGCAGACGCTATGACCGATCAGACACCGCGTCCAACTCTGCTGCCGGCCAACAGCTCGGCGCTGGAACGGGCCCTCGACATCGGCTTCGGCGCACTGCTTGATCGCGTCGCGCCGCCGTTTCCAGAACTGATGAACCCGGCCTCAACCCCCGTCGCCTTCCTGCCGTATCTCGCAGCGGATCGTGGAGTGGCCGAATGGAGCACCGACGCACCGGAAGCGGAAAAGCGCCTGACCGTCGAACTGGCCTGGCCCACCGCGCGCCAGGCCGGCACTCGCAAGGCGCTGGAGAACGCCGCCAAGGGTTTGCAGCTCAGGCCGGAAATCCGCGCCTGGTACGAGCAGACACCGCCCGGCGAGCCCTACAGCTTTTCCGTGCGGGCCTTCAGCGAACAACCCTACAGCGAAGAAATCGACGCCCGTCTCGACCGGCGCCTGGCTGATGCCAAGAGCGAGCGGGACGTGCTGTCGGTGTCGGTCGGCCTCAGCGCCTTCGGCAATCACGTCATCGGCGCCGCGACCTTCTGCGGTGAGTTGACCACGGTTTATCCGGTGTTCATCGAAGGGCTCGAAACCTCGGGAGAGGCGTTCTTGGGCGCGGGCATGTACACCGTCGAAACATCCACTATTTATCCTCAGGGGGCCTGAATGGCTGACTATTACACCCTGCTCACCAACGCAGGGATTGCCTACGAAACCGCCTGCAAGGCAGCGGGCGTACCGATCAAGCTGACGCAGATTTCCGTCGGCGATGGCGGCGGCGCGGTCTACAACCCGGCCGCGACGGCTACCGCGCTGAAACGCGAAGTCTGGCGCGGACCGCTCAATGCGCTGTTCCAGGACGAGAAAAATCCGAGCTGGCTGCTCGCCGAAGTCACCATCCCGCCGGACGTCGGTGGCTGGTACGTGCGTGAAGCCGGTCTGTGGACCGACACCGGCATTCTCTACGCGATCGTCAAATACCCGGAGTCGTTCAAACCGGTGCTGGCCACGTCCGGCTCGGGCAAAGAGTTCTACATCCGCTCGATTTTCGAGACCAGCAATGCCTCGCTGGTGACGCTGGTGATCGATGACACGGTGGTAAAGGCCACTCGTGCGTGGGTCATGAGCTACCTCGCCGAAGAACTTGGCAAACTGGATGGCAAACAGTCGGTTCGCGTAGCTGCGACTGGCAATGTCGTGTTGAACGGTGCACAGCAAATCGACGGTGTTGCAGTGGTTGCTGGCGACCGTGTGCTGCTGCCGAATCAGACCCTGGCCAAGGACAATGGTCTGTGGATCGTCACCAACGGCGACTGGGTTCGGGCCAACGATGCCAACGTCAGCGCCAAGGTCACACCGGGCCTGACGGTGATGGTGGAGGAGGGCACGCTCAACGGCGATTCGCTGTGGCACCTGACCACCAACGCACCGATCACGCTCGGCACTACCGCGCTGACATTCAAGATGCTGGCCGGGCGCACCGGGATTGCCGCCGGTACCTACAAAAGTCTGAGCGTCGACGAATACGGCCGCGCGACAGCCGGCTCGAATCCTGACACGCTGGCCGGTTTCGGCATCAAGGATTCGTACACCAAGGCTGAAGTCGAATCGTTGATTGCCAAGGCGTCGGCGTTGCCGGTGGGGTCGATTGTCGCGTTCCCTGTCGATACGCCGCCGCCGGGTTTTCTGGAGCTGGACAACAGCGTCAAGAGCAGCGCGACCTACCCGGACTTGAGCGCCTATCTGGGTGGCAAGTTCAACAAGGGGGATGAGGGTGTCGGGAATTTCCGGTTGCCTGAGGCGCGTGGGGAGTTTTTGCGCGGTTGGGATCATGGGCGTGGTATCGATGGCGGTCGGGCAATCGGCAGTTCTCAGACTGACACCCTGCAGAACCTCTACGGCATCTTTGATGGCTATCTCGATATCACCACCGCAAATGGTGTGTTCGGCTTGGGTAACATGAGCAAGTCTTTAACGCAGACCACCCAGAAAGACGCTTATCACAGTGTGATCTTTGATGCTTCAAAGGTGGCTCGTACCTCTGCGGAAACCCGCCCCCGCAATATTGCCGTGATGTGGTGCATCAAGGCCTGGAACGCTCCGATCAATCAGGGAAACATTGACGTAGCGGCACTGGTCAAGGAAGTATCCCGGTTGGGATCTGCCGTTCCGGTGGGTGCCGTCATGGCGTTCCCGACAGGTATCGTGCCGCCCGGCTTTCTTGAACTCAATGGCAGTGTGCAGAGCACTTCGACTTATCCGGATTTGGCGGCATATCTCGGCACCACTTACAACAAAGGTGATGAGGGTGCCGGAAACTTCAGGTTGCCGGAATCGCGTGGTGAGTTCCTGCGAGGTTGGGATCATGGTCGTGGTGTAGACCCGGGTCGGGCGATTGGCAGTTGGGCACCTGATGAGCTGAAGTCTCACGTTCACCAAGTTGACGCGCCTGCCAATCCGAGCGGATTTGGCCAGGACAAGGTCGCTCGTGGCAACCGCTCCGACAGCAACGGAACACCACAGACGACTGCCACTGGCGGTTCGGAAACCCGTCCGCGCAGCATTGCAGTCATGTGGTGCATCAAGGCCTGGAACGCGCCGATCAATCAGGGAAACATCGACGTCGCCGCACTGGCCAATGAAGTCGCACAGCTCAAATCTTCCGTTCCGGTCGGTGCTGTCCTGTCGTTTCCAACGGGCGTCGTTCCTGCCGGTTATTTGGAGCTGGACGGCAGTGTGCAAAGCATTGCGACCTATCCGGATCTGGCGGGTTATCTCGGCACAAAGTTCAACAAGGGGGACGAAGGTGCGGGCAACTTCCGGTTGCCGGAATCTCGCGGTGAGTTTCTGCGTGGTTGGGATCATGGTCGCGGTGTTGACGCTGGTCGGACAATCGGTAGCTGGCAAAAAGCGACGTTGGTTGCGCACGATGCGGTGACCTCGACAGCGCAGGCTATCCAAGCTGCCGCCTCATCTTGGAAACTCAATCCAGACAATAGTGGGAAGTCTCACCCGGTACTTGGAGGCGACGTTGCCTCTGCGGCCGACTATCCTTCCGCATTTTTCTCTTCTGGCGAAATCACCTCCCCTGTATCGCTGAATCAGGCGGCGCTGTTTACTGATGGGCACCTGGTTGGCACCCGTCCGCGCAACCTCGCCGTCATGTGGTGCATCAAAGCCTGGAACGCACCGGTCAATCAGGGAAGCATTGATGTCGCAGCGCTGGCTCCTCTGGCCCAGCAAGCGACCGAAATCAAACAAGGCACAGCCAAACTCGCCACTCAGGCGCTGACCGATGCCGGGGCTGACGACACCACAATCGTGACACCCAAAAAACTCCGCTGGGGATTTCAGATTCTCAAGGAAATCAACGGGTACATCATTTTCCCGTCCTGGCTCGGTGGCCTGATCATTCAGTGGGGCAGGGTCTCCGGAAATGGTGGTACGGACATCGCCACTGCCTTCCCGATTGCTTTTCCAAATGGCATGTACAGCCTGAACGCGACGTTGAACTACACACCAGGGTCGGCAGTGAACGGGTATGTGGATGTCGGTGTGTCAAATCTCACTTCGTTTTATGGAAAACATACCTTTCCCGGGGTCACGGTCTTTCATTGGGTCGCGGTGGGCAGTTAAGGAGAGATCATGAAATACGCACTGTTTGACGAGAATTCGAACTTGCAAACCTGCCTGATTGAAGGGGTTCACCCGATTCCCGCGTCGGCAGTCAAAGTCGATGACAAGTTGTTTATCAGGTTGACCCAGGAAGCCGACGGCATCTGGCGTCGAGTAGGCGATGAAATTGTCAAAACGCCTTTCCCACAAGTAACTCCTGATTATGCGCAACGGGTCGCCGATGAGCGCTATGAGCGGGAGGACGCGGTCGTTTCTGTGGAAGGTTTAACTGTTGCAACCTCCCGTGAAAGCGCGGGGATGATCTATGGCGCTGGCATCTCGGCGATCCTCGATCCTGATTACCGCTGCAACTTCAAAACGCTCGAGGGTTTCGTCGAGATCGGCGCGCAGCAGATTCTCGCGATTGCCAAAGCTGTCAGGGCGCACGTGCAGGCTTGTTTCGACCGCGAACTGGAATTGCTCCAGGCAATCGAGGATGGCACGTACTCCGATGAAATGCTCAAGGAAGGCTGGCCCGATTCCATGCCAGCTTCACCGACCTCCGAGCCTCAATAAAACGCCCCGCACCCCGGGGCGTTTTATTGTCCGCCCAACACATTCAACACCCGCCAAGCCCCTCCCTTTGAGGGGCTTTCCCGTTTATGGAGAAACGAAAAATGGCAACCCGCCAAACCTACACCGTGCTCGTTCCATTCCCCACCGGCGGTGGGCACTGGTCGAGCCTCGGCCAGGAACTCGATCTGCTCGACGTCGAGGCCAGTGCCCTGCACAGCGCCGGTCGACTGGAGCTGAAAACACCTACCACCAAGGCCGTGAAGGCCGCTGCCAAGAAGGCTGACTGACTATGGCTGAGGTTCTGAACTTCGAGCACAACGGCATTACCGTCAATGCCACCGAATCCCCCGAGGCCATGGGTGGCCTGGGCGACAACGTCATCGGTCTGGTCGGCACCGCGCCGAAAGCCGATCCGCTGATTCCGCGTAACGCACCGTTTCGCATCAACAGCTTCACCACCCATGCGCTGCTCGATCCGACCGGTTCGGAAGAGGGCACCCTGTACCACGCCGTCTACCAGATCCTCAAAGTGGTCAAGGTGCCGGTGTACGTGGTGATCGTCGAAGCGGGCGCGACTCCGGCTGACACCGTCAACGCGGTGATCGGCGGCGTTGATCCAACCACCGGTCGCAAACTCGGTCTGGCGGCACTGGGCAGCGTCCCGGAAGACCTGACCATCATCGGCGCACCGGGCTTCACCGGCACTAAAGCGGTGGCCAGCGAGTTCGCCTCGTTCGGCAAGCGCATCAAGGCCCGTGTGGTGCTGGACGGCAAGGACGTCTCGGTCGCCGATCAGGTGCTGTATAGCCAGGAACTGGGCGGCGCTGACCTCGGTTTCGACCGTTGCCTGGTGGTGCACAACATGCCGGCCGTGTACTCGAAAGCGGCGAAGAAAAACGTGTTCCTCGCGCCATCGAGCCTGGCGATCGCCGCGCTGGCCAAGGTCAAGCAATGGGAAAGCCCGGGCAACCAGGTGACCTACGCCGAAGACGTGTCGCGGGTCGTGGAATACAACATCCTCGACACCTCCACCGAAGGCGATCTGCTCAACCGCTACGGCGTCAGCTATTACGCCCGCACCATCCTTGGCGGCTTCTCGCTGCTGGGCAACCGTTCGATCACCGGCAAGTTCATCAGCTACGTCGGTCTGGAAGACGCCATCAGCCGCAAGCTGGTGAAGGCCGGCCAGAAAGCCATGGCCAAGAACCTGACCAAGTCGTTCATGGATCAGGAAGTCAAACGCATCAACGACTGGCTGCAAACCCTGGTCGCCGACGAAACCATTCCCGGCGGCAGCGTATATCTGCACCCGGAACTCAACAGCGTCGAGAAGTACAAGAACGGCACCTGGTACGTGGTCATCGACTACGGCCGCTACGCGCCGAACGAACACATGGTTTATCAACTCAACGCCCGCGATGAAATCATCGAGCAGTTCCTGGAGGACGTTCTCTAATGTTTACCAACCGCGTAAGACAGGCCATCGCGGCCACCCTGCAAGGCCTGCCGCTGTCGGCGACCGTGGAGGAATTCACTCCGCCGAAGATCGACTTCGACATGGAAAGCATGACGGGCGGGCGCTTCATCGTTGAGGAAATGGCCAAGAGCGCCAAGGCACTGAATGCCACGCTCAAGCTGCAAGGCACCGGCGCTGAAGTGCTGCTGGCGATGGGCGTGAAACTGGGCGACGACATTCTGCTGAACGTGCGCGAAGCCGGACAGGATCAGGACGGCAACACCTGGTTCACCTATCACACCATCGGCGGCAAGCTCAAAACCATGGGTGAGGAAGCAATCAAAATGGGTGGCAAAGCCCTGACGACTCTTGAGTTCTCCTGCCGCACCTACAACCGCCTGGAAAACGGCATTCCGGTGATCGACATCGACGTGCGCACCCAGAAGTTCGTGCTCAACGGCGTCGACATCCTTGGTGATGCCCGTCGTGCGGTGCTGATGCCGTAAGCCTTTCGGCAGATCAGGCACAAAACCTGTGGGCGTTCATGCCCACAGGAATCTTCAAGAACACCCAAGGAATTCCTTTCATGTCGTGGATGCCACCCAAGCATGTCCTGTTGTCGCCGATCACCGGTGACGACGGCTCGCAGATCGAATCGATCCAGCTCAAACCGCTGTTCTACGCCGCCCAGAAAGAAGCGCTGGAACGCGCTGGCGACGATGAAGACGATCAGTTCTTCGAACTGGCGCTGCTGGCCACCGGCTTGTCGGTCAAGGAACTCGACCAGCTCAAGCGCCCGGACTACGTGACCATCGCGCAGTACGTGCACGAGATGTCGACCCGTCCGGCGTCGTACTTTCTCGACCAGGTCGAGGACGCGGAAAAGTCTGACGATCCCGATCAGGTGCAACTGCTGCAACCGCTCGCCGTCACCGGCCGCACCGTGACTTCGCTGAGCCTGGAAATGCCGGCGCTGCGGGCCACCAAAGTGATGAAGAAACTGAAAACGGCCAAGGAACGCGCCGAGTTCATCACCGCCCATTGCACCGGCCTGATGATCCCCGATCTGGCCCTGATGACCGTCCCGGACTGGACGCAATTGCAGGTGCGCATCGACGATTTTTTAAACCAGCCGGCGGCCTTCTTTCAGAACGCGACATCGAAGTAATCCTCGATATCGTGCCGCTCATTTACCCGGTAAGTGAGGCGGAAATTCTGGAGTGGGACGCCGAAAAGGCGTTGCGCCGCTACGACATAGCGATCACTCGCCTTGGCGTGAAAAAGGAGTAGAGCGGCATGGCAGACACATCGTTTTCGCTGATGTACGCCGCGCAAACCGCAGGTGCGGGTTCCGGTTTGTCGGCAGCGGGATCGGCCACGGACAGCCTGATCAAACCACTGTCCGAACTGAAAGAGGCGCTGCTCACGGCCAGTGTCGACATCCGCAGTCTGGTGCGTGAACAGATCAAGCTCGGCGCCGTTGTCCTGGGGCTGAACACAGCTCTGGCATCGTTCAAGGTGCCGGTTGTAACTGCCGCACCGGCGGCAGGCGGCGAGAGCAAGTCTAAGCTCAAGGCTGAGATTGAACAGCGCTCGCCTCCGGCCTACCTGCAATCGGACATGGCCCTGAAAGCCGCCATGGCCCAGCTCAGGCAGGTTCAAGGCCTGAGTGGCGACCTCGACACGCTGTCGAAAGCCAACCTCAAACTGGCCACCGATAAACGGGTTGCCGGCAGTGGGGCGACGGTCGTGGATCTGGTGCAGGTCGAAGTCGCGGCTGGCAGATCCGGGATTGGCGCTGGTCTCAAGGGCGCCGACAAGGAGCAAGTGCTGCTGGACTTTGCCCGGGATGCGGCGGTCAATGCGTCGGCGTTCGGCATCAGCCTGAAGTCGGCCGGTGAAATGCTGTCGGCCTGGCAAATCTCGATGAAACTGGATCGCACTCAAGGTCAACTGTTGGCCGATGCGACTCAGCATCTGGGCAACAGCGGACTGAATGCGACGGCTGCCGACATCGGTTCGGTCGTGCAGCAATCCGGCGAGTCGGGCGTTGCGGCCGGCATCCTTCCCGAGCAGTTGGCGGCGTTGTCCGCCGCATTGTTCAACGCTGATGTCGACAAGGCCGGTGCCGGGGCGGCGGTGAAAAGCATCAGCGCAGCCCTGGCCAAAGGCACCCAAGGCTCGGCGGCCGAGCAGTCGGCGTGGAAGGCGTTGGGGCTTGATCCCGGCAAGTTGACCGAAAACGTACCGGACAGCCTTGTCAAAGCGTTGGCGGCATTGAAGCAACAACCGGCAGAGCAGCAAACGGCGCTGATCAAGACACTTTTCAGTGGCGACGATGGTGTACGCAAACTGCTGGCGAAACCCGAAGACCTGCAAAAAGCGTTTTCGCTGGTCGCGCCGGCCAAACTGGAAGGAACGTCGACGCTGGTGTCCTCGCAAGCGGCCCAGAGCAGACTGGCATCGTCATTTGCGGGTGAGGGAGGCGTGGGTCAATGGATGGGCAAACCCGGCGAGGCACAGACGCCGCTTTCATTGCTCAAGCCCAATGATCCACTGACACCGGCTTACAGCGGCGCGATTGAACGCAGCGCCGAGCCTGCGGGCAAAGACCCGCAGCGAAGCTGGAACGCGTTCGATGCCAGTCTCAATCGTCTGATCACGGCGTTGGCGCCGGATGCGACCGGCACGTTGGACTCGCTGACGAATATGACCAATGGCGTGGCCGATATGGCCGAAGCCTATCCAAAAACCTCGACGGCGCTGGCCGTTGCGGGCGCTGGACTGTCGGCCATCGTGGTGGCGGTGATGGGCAAGGCGTTCGGCAATTTCACCGACAAACTGCTCAAGGGCGTCGCTTCAAAATTGCCGTTCGGTCTTGGCGGTTTGATTGCCGATCTTGAAGACCCCAAAGCAAAGGACAAGTCTGCCAGGAATGGCGCGGATCATGACTGCTGCTGCAAACCGTTGGGCAGCGGGAGCGGGACGGCTAACACACTCGAGCCACGCTGGCCAGGCATCCGGCGGCGAGCCGGACGTGAGCCCACCGGCCGAAGCGTGCGAAGTCTACGCAGGGTGACGCCTTGGCCACCACGGACCAGCGCACCACCAGCGGTGCCGGCACGGCCCGTTCTGCCTTCCATGTCCGGCTCACCCTGGCCGGGAAGCATGACGGCATTTTCCGGCTCGTCGGCCGTCAGTGCTGCACCGGCCGCTCCGCTGTCCGGTGCTTACGCTAGGGCAGGCAAGTTGCTCGCCAAGCGAGCGCCGCCGCTGCGATTGCTCAGCGCCGGGTATGAAATGGTGACCGGCGTCATGAAGGGCGATACGCGTTCCGTCGTGTCGTCCGGTGCATCGTTAGCCGGGTCGTCTGCCGGAGCCGCTGTCGGTGCTGCACTGGGCACGTTGATTCTGCCGGGTTTGGGCACCATGGTCGGCGGGTGGCTCGGAAGCATGGCGGGGGGAGCCATCGGTGAGTCCCTGGGCGACAAGCTCGGGACACAAGTCGATCGTCTTGGCTCTCCTGCACAGGTCAGTAAAGATCTGATCGCGACCTCGGCGACCTTCACGATTCCCGCGACACCTGCCACCGCAACTGCCAGCCAGCCTGTCACGTTCAACTCCACCATTAACATCAATGGTCAGGATCAGGGCAGCGCCCAGGCACTGGCCAATCTGGTGGTGCAGACAACGATGAGTCAATTGGGCCAGATCATGCCGACCAACCCCCTCGCCACACGACGTGACGCAGCCCTGACCGATGGAGTCGCCACATGAAACAACAAATGGCACTGGGCAGTTTCATCTTCGGCCTGTCCCGCGGCTTTGCCTACAGCACATTGCTGCGCAAATCCGATGGCGGCTGGACGGAACTGCCGATTCTCACCAGCAAACCCAAGTCCAGTCAGATCGGACAGAAACCGGAAACCCTGAACATCACCGGCAAGTCGATGTACGCGGTGGCCATGGATCGGCTCGATGAGCTGCGGGCCCTGCAATCGCTTCGAGTCCCCCTGCCGCTGATCGATGGCATCGGCCGCAACTGGGGTCTCTGGCGAATCAACAATGTTCAGGAAACCCAAAGCTGCGTCATCGATGACGGCACGGCGATGGTGGTCGACTGGGTTATCGAACTGGCGGAGTTCAACAATGCGTAAGGTACGAAGCGTGGCCGGTGACTCGGTGAATCTGTTGCTGTACCGCGAAACCGGTCGCAGCGATGACAGCGCCGAAGAAGCCCTGTGGACACTCAACCCGACCCTGGCCGAGCACGGCCCGATCCTGCCGGCAGGTGTCTGGGTGACGCTGCCGGAACTCGACTCGAAACCAGCCGTGATCAAACCGGTCCTTGCCTGGGATTAAGGAGGCTGTATGGCACAGGGATTTACGCCGGCGATTGAAATCTACGGGGCCAACAAGGATCTGCTCAACCAGCGTCTGATCAGTTGGGAACACATCGATGCCGCCGGGATGGAGTCCGATCAACTGACGCTGGTGCTCGATCTGGAAGGCCTTGAAGGCTTGCCGACCCTGGGCGGAACCATCGGCCTGCGGGTGGGCTATCTGGAGACCGGGCTGGTGGAAAAAGGCCAGTTCAAGGTCACTCGACTGACGCCGACGCTGTTCCCGCTGCGCCTGACGCTGGTCGCGACCGCCGCGCCTTTCAGCGGCAAGGACGACTCCGGATTCAAGGAACGGCGCACGGCCAGTCATGGCCCTACAACCCTTGGCGGACTGTTTCGCGAGCTGGTCTCGAGACACGGATTCTCGCCGCGCGTGGATCCCGAACTGGCGCTGATCAGGATCGCCCATGTCGACCAGTCGAACGAAACCGACATGAGCTTCATCACACGCCTGGCGAAAAAGTACGACGCGGTGGCCAAACCGTTCAACGACCTTTACGTACTGGCGAAACCGGCGCAGCTCAAAAACCTGTCGGGCCAGGTGATACCCAACGTCATGCTGTCGGTCACCCACAACAATCGGCCGGGCGATCACGCATTCATCAGCGCCACGCTGGAAGAGACCGCCCGTACCCAGAATCAGGGTTGCAAAACCTCCTTTTGGGACAGTGCGCTCGGCAAACTGCGCGAAGTGGTCACCGGTTCCGAACCCTACAAGGTCATCCGCCAGAGACTGGCCAGCGAAGAAGAAGCCAAAGCCATCGGCGAGGCCGAAGTGCGCAAGATGCTGCGCGAGAAATACAAGCTGAAGGTCACCTGTCCGGGCGATCCGTTGCTGGCGGCCGAAGGTCTGCTGGTGCTCGACGATACCTGGCCGGATTTCATGCGCGGTCGCTGGTCGATTGAAAAAGTCACCGCCAGTGGCAAGCGCGAAGAAAGCTATCGCTGCCTGATCGAAGCCAACGGCCGGGATCCCGAGGCAAAAGCCAAGGACTGATTCCCCGGTCTCACCGCCACACGCATCACTGTGGCCACTCCCACATCCTGGAACGCTCCCCATGAAGATCTCCCCGATCCTCACGCAGCTGCGTGCGCAATGCCCAAGCCTTGCCGGCCATATCGCGACAGGTGTCGACCTGGCGCTTCTGCAAGGCAACCCGAATCTGCCGATGCCCTCGGCCCATGTTTTACCGCTGGCCGACATGGCCAGCGCCAGCACCGCACAGAACTCTCCCAGCCAACCGATCCGCGACCGCTTCGAAATCATCCTGGCACTGGATGCCACGGACGCCACAAAAGCGCTGGATCTGTTGCACGACCTGCGCGCCGAACTGTGGCGTGCGCTGGTGGGTTTCAAGCCCGCTTCCGACTACAGCGCCATCGTTTATGACGGCGGCGAAACGGTCTCGATCAACAGCAGCCGCGCGTTCTACCGGCTGCGCTTTTTTGCCGAGTTCCAGCTGGGCCGCAATCTGCCAAGTCAGCCTGCGGAGAGTTGGCACGAACGCGAACTGGACGGTTTGTCGTCCTTTACCGGGGCCACCGTGCGGGTCGATGCGATCGACCCGGCCGACCCCAACCTGAAACGCCCGGGCCCTGACGGGCGCGTGGAAATGACTTTCTCTGGAGACGTAACCCCATGAGCAACCGCATCACCGTAGTGCCGGCCGCCGGCCGTGCCGTGCCGGACCCGGAAGCCGGCGACCTGCTGCCACTGGAAGGCCGTGAGGTGCTGGACAGCGCCTGGTGGCGCCGGCGTCTGGCCGACGGCGATATCACCCTCAAAACCGCAACAGCCAAACAAAAGGGAGCCAAATAATGGCGATCGGATTCAGCAACATCCCTGCGGACATTCGTGTACCGCTGTTCTATGCCGAAATGGACAACTCGGCCGCCAATAGCGCGTCCTCGTCCATGCGTCGCCTGATCGTGGCGCAGGTCAACGACAACATCGCTCCGAGCGAAGTCGGCAAACTGGTGCTGGTCTCCAGCGTGGCGCTGGCCAAGAGCATTGGCGGCCAGGGCTCGATGCTGGCGTCGATGTACGAGACCTTCCGCAAGGCCGACCCGATCGGTGAGATCTGGTGCCTGCCGCTGCACAACGCCACCGGCGCCATCGCCAAAGGCGTGCTGACCCTGACCGGTACCGCGACTCAGGCGGGCGTGCTCAACCTGTATGTCGGCGGCGTCCGCGTCCAGGCCACCGTGGTCAACGGTGCCACGGCTGCACAGGCTGCGACTGCTCTGGCCCAGAAAATCAACGCCACCGCCGATCTGCCGGTGAGCGCAGCAGCGGCCGAAGGCGTGGTCACTCTGAACGCCAAATGGACCGGCGAGAGCGGCAACGACATCAGCCTGCAATTCAATCGCCTGGGCAAGAGCAACGGCGAAGAAACCCCGGCCGGCCTGACCACCGCCATCACCGCCATGACCGGCGGCGTCGGTGTACCGGATCAAGTGGCTGCCGTTGCAGCACTGGGCGATGAGCCGTTCGAATTCATCGCACTGCCATGGTCCGACCTGGCCACCCTCAACACCTGGCAAGCGGTGATGGACGACAGCACCGGTCGCTGGTCGTGGGCCAAGCAACTGTTCGGTCACGTCTACAGCGCCAAGCGCGGCACCGTCGGCACGCTGGTGGCAGCCGGTCAGGCTCGCAACGACCAGCACATGACCATTCAGGCGCTGGAGTCGGGCGTTCCGCAACCGGTGTGGGTACAAGCCGCCGCACTGGCTGCGCGCACTGCGGTGTTCATCTCGGCTGACGCCAGCCGTCCGACCCAGAGCGGCAGCCTGCCAGGTGTCGATCCGGCCCCGGCGAGCGAGCGCTTCACCCTGACCGAGCGTCAGTCGCTGCTCAACTACGGCATCGCCACCGCGTACTACGAAGGCGGCTACGTGCGCATCCAGCGCTCGATCACCACCTACCAGAAGAACGCTTACGGCCAGGCCGACAACTCGTACCTGGACAGCGAAACCATGCACCAGTCGGCGTTCATCGTGCGTCGCCTGCAAAGCGTGATCACCAGCAAGTACGGTCGCCACAAACTGGCTGCCGACGGCACCCGTTTCGGCGCCGGCCAGCCGATCGTCACCCCGGCGACTATTCGCGGCGAGCTGATCGCCCAGTACGCCAAGCTCGAACTCGAAGGCCACGTGGAAAACGCCGAGCTGTTCGCCGAGCACCTGATCGTCGAGCGCGACGTGCAGGACCCGAGCCGCGTGAACGTGCTGTTCCCGCCGGATTACATCAACGGTCTGCGCGTGTTCGCACTGCTCAACCAGTTCCGCCTGCAGTACGACGACGTCGCCTGATCGGCGCGTCTGACACTGTGATTTCAGCCCACCTCGCGTGGGCTTTTTATTTGAAGGGAGTAACACCATGGGTCAACTGATTGCAGGCACCTGCTACGTCAAGGTCGACGGTGCACAACTGACTATCAACGGTGGCTGCGAAGCCCCGCTGATGGCCGTCAAACGCGAAACCGTCGTGCCGGGTTTCTACAAGGAAACCGACATCGCGCCATCGTTCAAGGTGACCGCGCTGCACACCGCCGACTTCCCGCTGAAGAAGCTGATCGAAGGCACCGACATCACCGTCACCTGCGAATTCAGCAACGGCAAAGTCTACGTACTGGCCGGTGCCTACCTGGTCGAAGAGCCAGTCTCCAAAGGCGATGACGCCACCATCGAACTGAAATTCGAAGGCATCAAGGGGACCTGGCAATGAGCGGCGCCGTGAAGCTTCAAGTTGCGATCGAAGCTCACGGCGAGCCCCTGACCGAACTCGTCCTGCGCCGTCCTACGGTGCAGGAAGTGCGAGCGATCAAGGCGCTGCCGTACAAGATCGACAAGAGCGAAGAGGTCAGCCTCGACATGGACGTGGCGGCCAAATACATCGCCGTGTGCGCCGGCATTCCGCCGTCGTCGGTCAACCAGCTGGACCTGGCTGACCTCAACGCGCTGAGCTGGGCCGTTGCGAGTTTTTTCATGAGTGCGGCGTCGGAGCCATCACCGACCTGATTTCGGTCGCCTATGACCTGGCCTGGTTCTGGAAGGTTGACCCCGAACAGATGATGGCCAGGCCACTGGATGTGCTTCGCGAATCGCTGGAGCACGCGCAACGGATCAATGCGATGCAGCAGGTGCAGTGATGGCAGAAGAAACCAAAGCTAAAGCGTCGGTGCTGCTTACCGGCATCGACGAACTGTCACCCAAACTCGGCGCCCTGCGAGTGAAGGTCGATGACTTCAAGAAAAACCTCGAACAGACCGGCCTCGGCAAACTGGACATCAGCGGTCTGTTCAAGGGCGGCAGCGTGATTACGCCGTTCGTGGACGGCATCAAATCGGCTGCGGCGTTTCAGGGCAAGCTTGCCGAGGTCAGCGAGACGGCGAAAACCGTCGACCTGCCGGAAACACCGAAAGCCGCCGCGCAGAACATGAACGTGTTCAGCGCATCCATGGAGAAGGTGTCCGCTGCGGTGGACGCCGCACTGGTGCCGGTGGTGGGCGCATTGGTGGTCGGGCTGGAGCCGATGCTGACCCAGGTCGGCAGCCTGCTGGCCGACAACCCGAAACTGGTCGAAGGCCTGGCAGCGGGGGCGATTGCGTTTTCCGCCATGCAGACCGCCGTCACCGGCATGACTCAGGTGATGGACGTCATGAGCATGGTGCTCAAGACCAATCCGATCATGCTGATCGCCATGGGCATTGCCGTGGCGGCCGGTCTGATCGTGGCCAACTGGACACCGATTTCCGCGTTCTTCAGCGGATTGTGGGAGGGCGTGAAAAACGCCGGAGCCAGTGCAATGGCGACGTTGCGCTCGGTGCTCGACTGGCGGCCGCTGGAGGCACTGGCGGCGCTGTGGGAACCGGTCACGGCTTTCTTCTCCGGAATCTGGGACAAGGTCAAAGCTGTGACCGCGCCGGTGATCGACTTCTTCAAGTCGGTTTTCTCGTGGTCGCCCGCAGGCATGATCCTGGAAAACTGGGGGCCGTTGACCGGTCTGTTTTCGGCGATCTGGGAATTGCTCAAGGCCTTGAGTGTGCCGGTGATGTCATTCCTCAAGGGGCTGTTCGACTGGACGCCACTGGGCATGATCATCAACAACTGGGGCGCGATCAGCGGTTTCTTCGCTTCGATCTGGGCCGCGCTGCAGCCGGCGGCGCAAGCCATCAAGGACTTCTTCGGCAGCCTGTTCGACTCTTCCCCGCTGGGGATGCTCGTCAACAACTGGGGCAGCGTCGTGACCTTTTTCGAACCGGTCTGGGCCGCGCTGCAAACGTCGGCACAAACGATCAAAAGCTTTTTCCAGAGCCTGTTCGAATGGTCGCCGCTGGAGCAGATCGCGCAGTACTGGCAGCCGATCAGCGAGGTGTTTTCGGCGCTGTGGGGCGTTGTACAGGCGTTGGCCGCACCGGTGCTGGAGTTCCTGCACAACATGTTCGAATGGACGCCCTTGGGGCAGATCATCAAGAACTGGGGACCGATCACCGAATGGTTCGGCGAGTTGTGGCAAAAGCTGCAAACCGTCATCGCGCCAATCAAGGAGTTGTTCGACGGTGGCTTCGCCGGGCTGATCGCCAAGGTCACCGGTAAGGTCGAAACCCTGACCGAAGCGCAGCGCCAGACCAATGCCGAAGGCAAGGGCGAACTGGCGCCGGCCTTCTTCGGTGCCAGTGCGAAAACCGAGGGTGGCGGTGCGTTGCAAGGCGGTTCGTTGCCGCAATCCTCTGGCGCCCTGATCCAGCAAAGCGCCGCCAACAACCGCACGCAACTCGAAGGCGGCCTGACGGTGCGCTTCGAAAATGCGCCGGCGGGGCTGCGCACCGATCAACCGCAAACCAATCAGCCGGGGCTGGCGCTCAGTTCGCGCATCGGCTATCGCTCGCTGTCCATGGGAGGTTCCAATGAACTGGCGTGACCGTTTGTTGCCGGCATCCTTTCGCGGTGTCGGTTTCTGGATCGATCAGGCGAAAACCCCGGTCGGTCGCAAGGGGCAGTTGCACGAGTATCCGCAACGGGATCTGCCGTTCTTCGAGGACCTTGGCCAGCAGGCCAAGACCCACGACCTGACGGCGTTCATCATCGGCGCCAATTGCCTGGAACAGCGCGACAAGCTGCTCCAGGCGCTGGAACAGGGCAGCGGCGAACTGGTGCATCCGTGGTTGGGGCGCTTGCAGGTCAAGGTCGGTGAGTGCGACATGACTCACACCCGCCAGGACGGCGGGATGGTGACGTTCAGCCTGAAGTTCTACCCCGACCGGCCGCTGCCGTTTCCGACGGCGACGGTCAGCACGCAGAAAGTGCTGCTGGCCAAGGCCGACGGTTTGCTCGGCTCGGCGGTGGCGCGCTTCGAACAGGCGATGACCCTGATCAAGGCCGCGCGGATCGGCATCGCCAATCTGCGCAACAGCCTCACCGGTGTGTACGACGTGATCAAGGAGCAGCTCAAGCCGCTGATCGCGCAGTACAAGCAGATCACCGAACTGGTCAGGGCCGTCAAGGAACTGCCCAAGGAAGTGGCGGCGGAGTTCAAGGGGTTGCTCGGCGATATCAAGGAGCTGAAGGCATTCGCGAAGGAGGGCTACCGTGGCGTGATTGCCGACGTGTCCCAACAGATCGAAGCCATCCGCAAGGCCGATGCGCCGAAAATCACCACCGGCAAGGACACCAACGCCGCCGCGCAAGCGATGGCCAATCTGGTGCAGGACATGCTGATCGTCAAAGTGGCGCAGTGGGTGGCCTCGATGCCGGTGGCGTCGACGCCGGTGAAACTCAACTCGACACCTTCGCTGGATCAGCAATCGAAGCAGCCGGTCAGCCGTCAGGAAGTTCCGGTCACCGACGATCTGCAAGCCCTGCAAAAAGAGTTGAGCGACGCGCTGCAAAAGGCCCAGGACAAGGCCGACCCCGCGCACTATCAAGCCATCGCCGATGTGAAGGAGGCGCTGATCGCGCACCTCAAGGCAGTGGCTTCGTCCGGTGTGCGACTGGTCAGCAAAACGTTCCAGGAAACCTTTCCGGCAGTGGTCGTGGCCTACAAACAGTTTGGCGACGCCACCCGGGTGACCGAGGTCATTCAGCGCAACGGTCTGTCTCATCCGGGGTACTCACCCAACGAAGTCAAGGTTTCCCGGGAGTGAGCCATGAACGAGACTGACAACCGCGTCACGCTGACCGTCAACAACATGGAGTACGGCGGCTGGAAAAGCGTGCAGATCACCGCGGACCTGGAGCGTCAGTTCCGCACCTTCAAACTCGACATCACCTGGCAATGGCCGGGGCAGACCGTGGATCAGCGGATCAAGGCCGGCGACCCGTGCGAAGTGCGGATCGGCCAGGATCTGGTGCTCACCGGTTATGTGTTCAAGGCCCCGATCAGCTATGACGGGCGGCAGATCAGCCTGAGCATCGAAGGCAGTTCCAAGACCCAGGATCTGGTCGACTGTGCGGCGCGAAACATTCCCGGCCAATGGCAGGAGCAGCCGCTGTTGAACATCGTCCAGGCCCTGGCCGGGGAATACTCGCAGTTTGTGGTCAACGAGATTCCCGAGACCGCACGCCTGAGCAAACACACCATCGTTCCGGGTGAAACCGTGTTTCAGTCGATCGACCGTCTGCTCTCGCTGTACCGGGTGTTTTCCACCGATGACGCCGAGGGCCGGCTGGTGCTGGCCAAACCGGGCAGCGGCGGCCGCGCCAGTGATGCGCTGGAGCTGGGCAAGAACATTCTCTCGGCCAATGCGCCGATGGATCACAGCCAGGTGTTCTCCGAATACAAGGTGATCGGCCAGCAAAAGGGCAACGACAAGAAGAGCGGGGCGGCGGTCAGCGAGGTTGAATCCAGCGCCACCGACCTGAGCTTCAAGCGTCGGCGCACCACGATCATCAACGAAGGCTCGCAACTGACGTTCGAACTGGCCCAGCAACGGGCCCAGTGGGAAAGCGCCACGCGCATGGGCCGGGCGCTGACCACCACTTATCAGGTGCAGGGCTGGCGCCAGTCCAACGGCGATCTGTGGCGCCACAACACGCTGGTGAAGGTCAAGGATCCGGTGCTCGGTTTCGATGGCGACATGCTGATCTCCAAGGTGACGTACTCGCTGTCGGCACAAGGCTCGGTGACCACGCTACAAGTGGCGCCGCCGCATACCTTCGACGCCAATCCGACCCCGCCGAAAAAAGCCTGAGCCGGCACCTCCCTCCAAGGAAACCCTATGAGCCTACTGACACGCCTGCTGGCGCGCGGCACTGTCGTGCTCGCCAATTCGGCATCCAAGCTGCAATCGCTGCAAATGCGCCTCACCGCCGGTGAAGTGAACGACGACCTGGAGCACTTCGAACCCTACGGCTTCACCAGCCATCCGCTGGCCGGTGCCGAAGGCGTCGTCACGTTTCTCGGCGGCGACCGTTCCCACGCCATCGCCCTGGTGGTCGCCGACCGCCGTTACCGCCTGCAATCGCTGGCGGCCGGTGAGGTGGCGATCTACACCGACGAGGGCGATAAGATTCACTTCAAGCGCGGGCGGATCATCGACATCGAAACCGCCACGCTCAACATCCGCGCCAGCACCGCCGTGAACTTCGAGACGCCGGTGATCAACCAGACCGGCAAGATCGTTTCCAAGGGCGATCAAGTGGCCGGCGGCATCAGCCAGATCAAGCACGTGCACGTTGGCGTGCAGGCGGGCAGTGGCCAGACCGGCGCGCCGGCGGGAGGTCAGTGATGCTGTTCAGTCAGAACCTCCACGCCGCGCTGACCCGTGCGGTGCTGATCAGCCTGTTCACCTGGCGCCGCGCCGCCGACGACGATGCCCTCGACGACGAGGAGCGCTTCGGCTGGTGGGGCGACACCTTTCCCACGGTGGCCGACGATCGCATCGGCTCACGGCTGTGGCTGTTGCGCCGGGTCAAGCTGACCCGCCAGACCCAGATGGACGCCGAGTTCTATGCCCGCGAAGCCTTGCAGTGGCTGATCGACGACGGCCATTGCAGCGCCATCGACATCATCAGCGAACGCCTCGACGCCCAGCGCCTGAACCTGCGCACGGTCCTGACCCTGGCCGACGGCGAGCGCCTGGACATCAACCCCGATAACAGTTGGCAGGTGATCTATGCCGTTTGAAACCCCTTCGCTGCCGGTGCTGATCAAGCGCACCCAAAGCGACCTGGCCGGCGATTCGCTGCGCCAGTCCGATGCGCAAGTCCTGGCCCGCACACTCGGCGGCGCCGCTTATGGCCTGTACGGCTACCTCGACTGGATTGCCGAGCAGATCCTGCCCGACACCGCCGATGAATCGACCCTGGAACGCATCGCCGCGCTGCGCCTGAACCAGCCGCGCAAACCGGCCCAGGTCGCCACCGGCAACGTCAGCTTCAACGCGACGGCGGGCGCAGTGCTGGATGCTGATACGTTGCTGCAGGCGGGTGATGGCCGCACATTCAAGGTCACCGCCACCCGCACCACCGTCAATGGCGTCAACACGACCAGCATCGCCGCGCTGGAGGCCGGCAGCCTGGGCAACGCCGAAGCCGGGCTGGCACTGACGCCGGTACAGCCGATCGCCGGCGTGGTCGGCAACAGTTTCGTGGTGCTGGCGCCCGGACTGAACGGCGGCGTGGCGCGAGAAAGCCTGGAGTCGTTGCGCTCGCGGGTCATTCGTTCCTATCGCGTGATCCCCCACGGCGGTTCGGCCAGCGACTATGAGACCTGGGCGCTGGAAGTGCCGGGCGTGACCCGCGCCTGGTGCCGTGGCGGCTTCCTCGGGCCGGGCACCGTCGGCGTGTACATCATGCGCGACGACGATCCGCAACCGGTGCCGAATGCCGATCAACTGGCCGAAGTGCAGGCCTACATCGAGCCGTTGCGCCCGGTGACTGCCGAAGTGCATGTACGCCCGCCGGTGCAGAAGCCGGTGACCTATCAACTGAAGCTGACCCCCGACACCACCGCCGTGCGCGCGGCTGTCGAAACCCAGTTGCGCGATCTGCACAACCGCGAAGCCGATCTGGGCGCGGATCTGTTGATCAGCCATATCCGCGAAGCGATCAGCAGCGCGGCAGGTGAGACCGACCATGTCCTCTCGGCCCCGGTGGCGAACGTGGCCGCGGGTGACAGCGAACTGCTGACCTTCGGGGGTTGCGTATGGCTGCCATAAGAACCGCCGCGCAATACCAGGCGCAACTGCGCGCCTTGCTGCCGAGCGGTCCGGCATGGGATCCGGAGCGCGTGCCGGAACTCGAGGAAGTGCTGCAAGGCGTCGCCGTCGAACTGGCGCGCCTCGATGCCCGTGCCGCCGATCTGCTCAACGAGATGGACCCGGCCGGCGTCAGCGAACTGGTGCCGGACTGGGAACAGGTAATGAACCTGCCCGACCCGTGCCTCGGCGCTACGCCGCTGTTCGACGACCGTCGCCTCGCCGTGCGCCGCCGCTTGCTGGCGGTCGGCAGCCAGGCTGTCGGTTACTACCTGGAAATCGCCAAAAGCCAGGGTTACCCCAACGCCACCATCACCGAACTCGAAGCCCCGCGCATGGGCCGTTCGCGTTTCGGCGCGGCGCACTGGGGCACCTGGGAAGCGCAATTCATGTGGACGCTCAATACCGGCGGCCGACTTTTGCTCGGCCGGCGTTATGGCGCGAGTTACTGGGGCGAACGCTTTGGCGTGAATCCGGGCTCGGCGCTGGAATGCCTGATCCACCGGGCGGCACCGGCGCATACGAAGGTGCATATCAACTATGACTAGGGAATAACGCAATGGATTATCCGAAGAGTGTCCCCAGCGCCGGTCTGGTGAACGGGAAATTTATCGATGAGAACCCGCTGACCGGGACGCCGGGGTCGTTGATCCCCGCTGACTGGGGCAACAGTGTCACGCAGGAAATTCTCAGCGTGATCAAGGCCGGGGATCTGACCCCGGACGAGAAGAAATACGATCAGTTGTTGCAGGCGATTCAGACGGTGACGGCCAAAGGCTGGAATCAGGATCTGGCGTTGCCGCTGGCAGCATTGCCATTGCCGACCGTGGCCACGTCGGATGCCCGGATGCCGATCACACCGGCAGCCGCATCGACCAGTGGCGGGCGAGTTTCGGTGCCGGCGGGTGTTTACGTCAGCATCGGTCAGGAAGTGGTGGCGGGGCAGCTGGGACGTTCGCGAACGTTCACCACTCAGGCCTGGAGCAGCGCCGATCTGCTGCCAAGCTCGGGTTACTTTCTGCGGGCGCAGGTGGTGGGTGGTGCGCTGACGTTTTACATGCAGCGCGGGACGATTTATGACGCCAGCCCCGATAGCTTGAAGGGGACGGTCAATGGGGCGGCAGGTGGTGGTTTCCAGTCGACACCGCTGGATATTTGTCTCGCCTGGGTCGTCACGGCGGGTCCGGGATCCGTGCCGATTGTCCGGCAGATCTACAACCGTAACCGGTTGTCCTGGACTCAGGTGGTCAATGGCAATGGCGTGGTCTATCTGCCGCTCGACCCTCATGCTCGAACAGCACGTCTGGTGGTCGGGAATCCGACCCCGCACCCGACGGCTATCACTGGTGTGTCGTTTGCACCGGGCGGCTGGCTGGGGGGGAATTACTGTTTCCTCAATCCGACTATCGGTACGTCCAATAATTGGGACGGCTGGGGAACGGCAGGCGCATCGGTGGGAATCTTCACCAGTAACGTCGTCAACGACACCACGCTTTCAACGTTGACGGCCGGTTTCGATCACTCGGAACTGCGTTCGCTGTGGCAGGTGTACCAAGCCGAGCACACCTGGAACGCAGGGAATGCCGTCAGTGACGAATTGCTATTCGGGATGGGGATCAAAAGCTTTTCTCAAACCGATTATTCGAACGGCATCGCAGTCAATTTCACGGCGGCCGTGAATGTGCATTTGTCTTGGGAGTTGATCCGATGAACATCATTCAGGAACTGCATCAATTCGAAGACGGCTTGCGTCCGGTACCACCTTCTGCCGCCCATGACTGGGACGGTGAGCAATGGCATGCCAGCGCTGACAAAGCCGCGTTACTGGAACAGCAGGAAACCGAACGCCTGTGCGACCGGGTCGATGCCGCCGCCGACAGTGCGCGCACGACTTTGGCCGGCGACCCGCTCAAAGCGCTGGAATACGCCCAGGCGGCTGTTGACGCTCAAGCCTTTCAAGACGCCGGTTATCCAAAAAAGGAAGTGCCGCTGTCCGTCGCTGCCTGGATCGCCAAGGGCCGTTCGGCAAAGCAGTCGGCCGAGCAGATTCTCGACAAGGCCGCCCAGCTCAGCGACAGCCTGCTGACCCTGCGCACCTTGCGCCTGAAAGCCAAGACCCGGATCCGTGCGTTTGCGAGCAAGAGCCAGATGGATCAGGCCCGCGTTGCCGCCGATGAGGCGTTGCAGGCCATTCGTGAACTGACGGCCAACCCGGCCTCGTAACTGCAATCGCATCACCCAAGCCCACTTCATTGTGGGCTTTTTATTTTCAGGAACAGAAACGTCGGCATCGTCTCGAGTGCGCGCTGCTGCGTTTGATTTTTCATTGCAGAGGAACGAACACCAATGGACTACCCAAAAAGCGTCCCCAGCGTCGGCCTGGTCGATGGCCGGTTCGTCGATGAAAACCCGGTGGCGGGAACGCCGGGTTCGTTGATACCGGCGGTGTGGGGCAACAGCGTTACACAAGAAATTCTCAACGTGATTACCGGCGCCGGGCTGACAGCCGCCGAAGCCGATACCGGTCAGTTGCTCAGAGCCATTCAATCGATTGTCGGCAATGCCAGTCCTATGCGCTCAGTGGTGACACGGCTGACGGCTTCCAAGGCGCTGACCGACCCGGAGCTGGGCCTGGTGCTGATCGATGGCGGATCCAGTGCCGTGACGGTGACGTTGCCGCCGGCAAGCGCGGCGCTGGGTGTGCGCGATGTGATTGTTCGGCGCATGGATAACAGCGGCAACCGTCTGATCGTTCAGGCGTCAGGTTCCGACCGCATTCGTTTTCACACGCACCTGTCACCCAGCGGTTATCCGTTTCTGGTGTTGATGGGCGGCGGGGACTGGTGGCAGTTGCGCAGCGATGCTGCGGGTAGCTGGTGGCCAGTCGGCCGGTTCGACAACACTCCACTCGGCCGGCCGTTTTTTGAAACGACCATCCTGCTCAGTCCCGGTGGCTACGGTGCGCTCAACGGTACAGTCATGAAGCGTGCCGAGTGGCCCTGGTTGTGGGACCACGCGCAGCTATCCGGAATGTTGGGTACCGAAGCCGCGCGTGCGGGCAACGAAGGTAAATGGACGTCGGGTGACGGTGCAGCAACCTTTCGTGGCCCTGAAGGGCGCGGCGAGTTTCTGCGAGTGCTGGACGAGGGGCGGGGCGTGGATGCGGCACGTGCGATGGGTTCTTTTCAGGTGGGCTCGACGCATTCGTATGCCATGGGCGCCAATGGTGCCGGAGCGGTCGGTGCGTGGTGGTCGGACAGCCTGACGGGTTTCGGTGCCGATACTCGTGAAGAACCGCAATACGTGTCCGGGCTGTACAACGGTGGCCCGGTCTTCCCTGCCGGTACGAGTTATCAGCGGGATGCCGCCAACGCCCTGCTGCTGGCGTTCAAGTCGCGCCCTCGCAACATCGCCTATCCCGGCCGTATCAAGCTCATCTGAGGTGCCTATGTTCAATTATCTGTTTGACGGCTCGGGCGCCTTGTCCGGGCCTGTCGAGTTTTTTGTAACCCCGGGCATCGGTATTCAACTGCCCGGCAATGCGGTGGAGTTGTCCTTCGAGCTGCCCGCGCCTGAAGCCGGTCGTATCTGGGCCTTGATCAACGGTGTTCCGCGAGAGGTGATCGACCGGCGCGGTCCGGTTTTCCGCAAGGACGGTGGCGGGCAGCAGATCTGGAGTGAGTTGGGGGAGTTGCCCGATACCCTCACAACGCAGCCCTGGCCTGGGGAATTCCATGTGTGGCGCGGCGACGCCTGGCAACTGGATGAGCAGGCCCGTTTGCTCAGCATCAGCCAGCAGATGCTGGAGCAGCGCGACACGCTGCTGCGCGAAGCCGTCCTGCGCATCGCCCCCCTGCAATACGCCGAGGACATCGGCGATGCCACTCACGAAGAACAGATGCAGTTGCTCGAATGGAAGCTCTACAGCGTGGAGCTCAATCGCATCGACAAGCAGACAGGCTTCCCCCGGGAAATCACCTGGCCTTCGCTGCCAGGCCCCGTCACCACCGATTGATAAGGAGATGAATCTTGGACTATCCCAAAAGCGTACCCAGCGTCGGGCTGGTGAACGGGCAATTTGTCGATGAGGATCCCGTCGCCGGAAAACCCGGCTCGCTGATTCCTGCCGCTTGGGGCAACGGCGTCACGCAGGAAATTCTCAGTGTCGTACAGGCCGCCGGCATGACGCCCAACGAGGCGAACACTCATCAACTGCTCGACGCACTGCGCAGTCCGGGGTTGTTCACGACGGCTGCGCAATTCGATGTCAGCCGATCGGCTGCAACGGCCGAGTTTGTCCAGCGGGCGCTGGGCAACTACGCCAGCGCTCGCGGCATCTCCGGCTCGACCCAACTGACCCTGGCCGATATCGGCTGCTCGATCGGGATGGGCGGTAACGCTGCGTACACCGTGACCTTGCCGGACGCCACTGCAGTGCCCAGCGGCGCGACGATCAGCCTGCATTGCCGAAACAGCGCAGCGGTCACGGTTGCCAGTAAAACCGGTACGCAGATCAGCCCCCAGGGGGCCTATCTGGGTTCGATCACGATGAACGCGGGCGAGAGCGCAACCTTCGTCCGGGAGTCGGGTGTCTGGGTCGTTTACGGCACCGCAGCGTTGAAGTATTCGGCGCTCTATGCGTCGCAGTTCGCCACGGCCGGATATCAGAAACTTCCCAGCGGCTTGATCGTGCAGTGGGTGACCGGGGGCTCCGATGCGAATGGAGTCATGACGGTGTCGTTGCCGATGATGTTTCCCAATGCTGTCCTCGGCGGGATCGCCAATGAGGGTTATCCGGCAGGCTGGGGCAGTTCCAACGTCACTGTCTGGGCATTCGACGGGGCCAACTCCACGACATCGACGGTTGTTGCCAGGGTTCGCAATGTCCTGGCGTCGAGTGTGAAGGCTGAACCTGGAATCTCGGGGCGCATATTGGTTTGGGGACGATAACCATGGCTATTTATTTTCATGCACAGACACGCGGCTTTGAACTGGTCGACAGCCCCTATCCGGAACCACCTGAAGGCGCCGTGGAAATCACCCGCGCCCAATACGCCGAACTGTTTGCCGGGCAGGCAAGCGGCAAGGTCATCAGCGCCAGTGCCAGCGGTCAGCCCGTATTGAACGACCCGGTCATCTCCCCGCAGGCACTGGCTTCCCGGGAGCGCGCGTGGCGCGACAACGTCCTGCAAGACACTCAATGGCTGGTGTGGCGTGACGCTGAAGAACTGGAAGTCGGCGAGGGCACGACGCTGCGTACCGAAGAATTCAAACAGCTTCTTGCCTATCGACAGGCACTGCGCGACTGGCCCAATGATCCGGAATTTCCGGATGCCCAGGCTCGCCCTGTAGAGCCCGACTGGCTTGAAGGCTTGCTGCGGTCGAACGGCTGAACCGTTGACCCGATCAATGAGGAATCAAAGTGGATTATCCGAAAAGCGTTCCCGGCTCAGGCCTGGAGAATGGCAAGTTCGTCGATGAAGACCCGATTGCCGGAAAACCGGGATCGTTGATCCCGGCCAGTTGGGGCAACAGTGTGACGCAGGAGATTCTCAACGCGATCACGGCCGCCGGCCTGACGCCGGATGAGGAGCAGACCGATCAACTGGCACAGGCCATTCGGCAACTGGCCAAGCCCGATCCGCTGCAGCAGTTTCCTGTGCAGGTGTATCGCAAGAATCTGTTGATCAATGGCGGATTCAATATCTGGCAACGCGGCACGACCAATCAGGCGCCGAACATCGGTGGGTATGTAGCGGATCGTTTCCGGTGCGACTGGAACGGCAACGCAGGTGTCAGCATTTCGCGCCAGGATTTTCCCCTCGGTCAAACGGAAGTCGTGGGTGAACCCGCTTATTTCCTGCGCTGGCAGCAGGCCACCGCAGGCACGGGAGCAACGGTGCATAAAGTCGCCCAGAGCATTGAATCGGTGAGGACTCTGGCCGGGCGAACGGCTACGGTCAGCTTCTGGGCGCGATCCGATGCGACGCGTCCTTTGCGCGTCACGATTGCTCAGCAGTTCGGAACGGGCGGTTCGGAGGGTGTGGTGAAGGTTGTCGACGTCTTTCAACTGAGTACGTCGTGGAAGAAATACAGCGCAACGTTTCAGGTGCCAACCATCGCCGGGAAAATGCTGGGCGTGAATGACTGCCTGACCTTGTCGTTCGATCTGCCGCTCAACGTGTTGCAGACCGTCGATCTGGCACAGATGCAATTGGAGGAGGGGCCGGTTGCAACACCGTTTGAATACCGTCCAGCGGCGGAAGAGTTGACTCTCTGTCAGCGCTATTTCGAAAAATCTTTTGTAAACCGTTTGCCGATCCGTTCGAACAACGGTCCAGGAACCTGTATCGCCACCTTTTCCCAAGTAGCGGCAGCCAATTCCGGCCAATATGGAATGTGCATCGATATGCAGGTGCCCAAGCGAGTTCAGCCAACGGTCGTGACGTATTGCCCTGGTGAGGCGAGCAATCAAGTCTGGCATTCATCGCTTGCGAAGGCCTGCACAGGAACCATCCTGCAAAGTGTGAGCGAGCGAGGGTTTGCGCTTGCCACCGTGACGCCCGTAGGCAGCTTTCCCGGGCAGGCATTGCAGGTCGATTGGACCGCGGACGCGGAAATCTAGGGGACAAGTCCATGAGTTATCAGCTCACATCGTATGGCGTTCTGCGCCTGAGTGATTCAGCGTTTATTCCACAGGATCCCGTTAATCGGGACTGGCTCGAGTACCAGGAGTGGCTGGTGTCCGGAGGACAGGTACTGCCACTGGACCCGCCGCTAGAGAGGCTGACGGCCAATCAAGGCATGCTGGGGTTGTTCAAGCGAATGATCCAGGTGTCCCCGGACAGCACGCTGAAAACTGAGGTAAACAATGGCTGATCAGCTTTGGTCGCCATCCGTGATTCAATCGGCGCATCCAGGGAGGACCGAGCATTATGCAAATCACTGAAGACAACCTACTCAACATCATGCCCAACGCCCGCCGCCAAGCGGGCGTTTTTGTTTCACCGCTCAACGATGCGATGGCGCGCCATCGCATCGACACGCCCAAGCGTATTGCCGCGTTTCTCGCCCAGATCGGACACGAATCGGGGCAATTGCAGTACGTGCGTGAACTGGGCAACAACCAATACCTGAGCAAGTACGACACCGGTACGCTGGCGTTGCGATTGGGCAACACGCCCGAGGCCGATGGCGACGGGCAGAAGTATCGCGGGCGCGGGCTGATCCAGATCACCGGCCGCGCCAACTATCGCCAGTGCAGCCTCGGGCTGTTCGGTGACGAGCGCTTGCTGGCGCTGCCGGAACTGCTGGAACAACCGCAATGGGCGGCCGAGTCCGCCGCGTGGTTCTGGGCGCAGAACGGTTTGAACGCGCTGGCGGATCAGGATCAGTTCAACAGCATTACCCGGCGGATCAACGGAGGGTTGAACGGTTTGCAGGATCGCCTGGAACTCTGGGGGCGGGCGAGGGCGGTGTTATGCCTGCCTTCGGTCTGAGCGTCTGGCGGCTGATCGGTCTGATGCTGCTGGCCGCAGGTTCGGCGGCGCTGGCCTGGCAGTTTCAGGATTGGCGCTACGGCCGCCAACTGGCCGAACAGGCGCGGTTGCACGCCGAAACCCTCAATCAACTGACTCTGACGGCCGCCACCGCGCAACAGGCCGAACAGGACAAGCGCATGGCCCTGGAGCAACGACTCACGGCCAGTGAACAAACCCATTACCGAGCACTGAACGATGCCCAACGTGATCAGGATCGCTTGCGTGATCGTCTTGCCACTGCTGATCTGCGCCTGTCAGTCCTCATCGACGCAGGCGACGCTGCCCAAGGCTGCGGTGTGCCAGCCACCTCCGGCGCCGGCGGCGTGGATCATGCAGCCGTACGCGCCCGACTTGACCCGGCGCATGCTCGACGAATTGTCGCCATCACCGGCGAAGGCGACCGCGGACTGATTGCCTTGCAGGCTTGTCAGGCCTATATCAGAGCGCTGGCGCCCGCACATTTTGAATAAGCTTGTGTATTGAAAGCGCAACCGGCTCGTGTACGGTGGTACCCATTCCATCCGATCCGGAGCGCGCCGTGAAAGAAATCACTCAATTGGCGGCCGAACTTGGCCGACGCCTGCAGTTGCTCAATGCCCACGTCACGACGGCCGAGTCCTGTACCGGTGGCGGGATTGCCGAAGCCATCACCCGGATTCCGGGAAGTTCGGCGTGGTTCGAAGCGGGTTACGTGACCTACTCCAACCGCCAGAAAACCCAGCAGCTGAATGTACCGACGGAGCTGTTCGGCACTGTGGGTGCGGTCAGTCGCGAGGTGGTCGAGGCCATGGTGCGCGGCGCCCGGGAGAAAAGCCTGGCGCGGTTTGCCGTGGCGGTCAGCGGCGTGGCCGGGCCGGACGGTGGTTCGCCGAACAAACCGGTGGGCACCGTCTGGCTGGCGTGGGGCGTGGGCGACCAGGTTTCCAGCGAGGTCCAGCACTTCCCCGGCAACCGCGACGACGTCCGCCGACAAACGGTGAAGGCCGCGCTAGAGGGCTTGCTGCGACTAGCGGCACGAGAAATCGAAAATCAGGGGTAGGCGATCCGTGAACGCTGTGGAATAATACTGGCTACTTATACAGGTGTTGGCCGTCAGGCCTTATTGATTACGTGAGGACTTTAATGGACGACAACAAGAAGAAAGCCTTGGCTGCGGCCCTGGGTCAGATCGAACGTCAATTCGGCAAGGGTGCCGTAATGCGTATGGGCGATCAGGACCGTCAGGCGATCCCGGCCATTTCCACCGGCTCTCTGGGTCTGGACATCGCACTCGGCATCGGCGGCCTGCCAAAAGGCCGTATCGTTGAAATCTACGGTCCTGAATCTTCCGGTAAAACCACACTGACGCTGTCCGTGATCGCCCAGGCTCAAAAAGCCGGTGCGACCTGCGCCTTCGTCGACGCCGAACACGCCCTCGACCCAGAGTACGCCGGCAAGCTGGGCGTCAATGTCGACGACCTGCTGGTTTCCCAGCCGGACACCGGCGAGCAGGCCCTGGAAATCACCGACATGCTGGTGCGCTCCAACGCCGTTGACGTGATCATCGTCGACTCCGTGGCCGCTCTGGTACCGAAGGCAGAAATCGAAGGCGAAATGGGTGACATGCACGTGGGCCTGCAAGCCCGTCTGATGTCCCAGGCGCTGCGTAAAATCACCGGTAACATCAAGAACGCCAACTGCCTGGTGATCTTCATCAACCAGATCCGCATGAAGATCGGCGTGATGTTCGGCAGCCCGGAAACCACCACCGGTGGTAACGCGCTGAAGTTCTACGCCTCGGTTCGTCTCGACATCCGCCGTACCGGCGCGGTGAAGGAAGGCGACGAAGTGGTCGGCAGCGAAACCCGCGTCAAGGTTGTGAAGAACAAGGTGGCTTCGCCGTTCCGTCAGGCCGAGTTCCAGATTCTCTACGGCAAGGGTATCTACCTGAACGGCGAGATGATCGACCTGGGCGTTCTGCACGGGTTCGTCGAGAAGTCCGGCGCCTGGTATGCCTACGAAGGCACCAAGATCGGTCAGGGCAAGGCCAACTCGGCCAAGTTCCTGGCGGACAACCCGGAAGTCGCGGCCAAGCTCGAGAAGCAACTGCGTGACAAGCTGCTGTCGCCAGCCGTGATCGCCGACTCCAAGGCTTCTGCGGTCAAAGAGACCGAAGACGACCTGGCTGACGCTGACATCTGATTGCACCGATGACAACCGCCGTACTCGATACCCTCGTCGCGGTGCGGCGAACCGCCATGGACCTGCTCGCACGCCGCGAGCACGGTCGAGTCGAGCTGACGCGCAAACTGCGTCAGCGTGGCGCTCCCCCCGAGATGATCGAAACAGCCCTCGACCGATTGACGGAAGAAGGGCTGCTTTCCGAAGCCCGCTATCTTGAAAGCTTTGTTTCCTATCGCGCCCGCTCCGGTTATGGCCCTCTGCGGATTCGCGAAGAACTGAGCCAGCGCGGTTTGCAACGCGCCGATATCGAACTCGCCTTGCGCGATAGCGGCATCAACTGGCAGGAGCAGCTAACGGACACGTGGCAACGGAAGTTCTCCGGACAACTTCCCGGCGATGCCAAGGAACGCGCCAGACAAGGTCGATTCCTGGCGTACCGGGGATTCTCGATGGAGATGATCAACCGCTTGTTCAGCGGCAGAGGAATGGACGATTAAATCGCTCCAGCTTCAATCAAAAAAAAACGGCCCGCTATTTCGATAGCGGGCCGTTTTTTTTTGCCTTCACGTTACCTTCGACGGTTCGCGGGTGCGTTGCGCGGTCTGGGGTTTTGACTGGGCCCAGTTTTCCGGCAGATTGATGTAGTCCACCAGCTCCCGCAGACGCCCGTGATCCCGGGCGTTGAAGGCGAATGCCAGACGCGTGAGGTGGCTGAATTGAGCCTCGTCGTGTTCTTCGCCGCTGTAGGCGTGTTGATGGAACTGATCGCTCAGGCACAGATCGGCAAACGCTTCCTGCATATGGTCGAGGGCCTGATCGCTCAGCTTGTGGTTCATGCGAATGACAAACTGGCGCTTGAGCCAGCGGCTGGAATGGAAGTTGCCGTAGAACTGGTTGATCTGCTCCACCGCCTCTTCAACGTTGTAGACCAGGCGCATCAGCTTCAGGTCGGTCGGCAGGATGTAGCGATTTTCCTCCAGTTGCTGGCGGATGAAGTCCAGCGCGGCTTGCCAGAACGTCCCGCCCGGTGCGTCCAGCAGAACCACCGGCACCAAGGGGCTTTTGCCGGTCTGGATCAGCGTGAGCACTTCCAGGGCTTCGTCCAGGGTGCCGAACCCGCCGGGGCACAACACCAGCGCATCGGCTTCCTTGACGAAGAACAGCTTGCGGGTGAAGAAAAAATGGAACGGCAGCAGGTTGTTGGTGCCGTCCACGGTGGGGTTGGCATGTTGTTCGAAGGGCAGGGTGATATTGAACCCCAGGCTGTGATCGCGGCCGGCGCCTTCATGGGCCGCGGCCATGATTCCGCCGCCGGCACCAGTGATGACCATCATGTTCGAGCGAGCCAGCGAGGCCCCGAGTTCCCGAGCCATGGCGTAAAGGGGATGTTCGACCGGGGTTCGAGCCGAACCGAACACCGTGACCTTGCGTCGCCCCTTGAACTGTTCAAGGGTGCGAAAGGCCTGCTCCAGTTCGCGCAGGGCTTGCAGGGTGATCTTGGCGTTCCAGCGGTTGTGGTCTTCCTGGGCCATGCGCAGCACGGTCAGGATCATGTCTCGGTAAATGGGGGAATTCGGGCTGTCGGGTGACACCAGGTTGAGTTGTTCTTCGACCTTGCTGATGAGGTCGTGGCCGCTTTCCTGAAAATGACGGCTGAGCAGGTCATTCGGTTGGTAAGGCATGCAACTTCTCCTTCTGCACAGAGCTTTCGGCCCTGACGTGCGGCGTCAGTGCCGCGCTGCAAGAAAACAAACAGCCGGCAGCTCCTTTCCTACCGTTAGAAAAATGAACGGGAATACGTTGAATCTAGACCCTCAAAGCATTTTTCGCTCATCGAGCATTACGCCGCAAAGTCTTTCCTGGCAACTGCTTATTGCCGCTTTTCGAAGTGTTTTCACCGCTCGTCCGATGCCACGTCGAGGGCTGAATGCTCTGATTTACTAAGTTAAAGGCGCCGTACGACAACTTTGCGTCAACGACCGTACGCAAGGTGCACGCTATTCAAGGATTTGCGGGTGGCAAGGAGGCGGGACACATGACCAGAGTCATTCTGGAGATCGATGCGCAGCTGTATCGATTGTTGAAAGCATCAGCCGAGACCAATCATGTGAGTCTCGAAGAGGAGTGCTGCCGACGCCTGGCGGGAGGGGAGCGCCGCTCGCGTTACTTGCAGGCCTTGCTGGCCGAACTGCGCGCCGAGGATGAACAGCGGCGCGCCACGTCGAGATGATTACTTCTTCTTCGCTGGAGCCGCTTTCGGGCAATCCGATTCCTGGTAGCTGGCGGAGCCGATCGCCTTGTTGGTTTTCACTTCGGTGAAGTCGTAACGCATGATCGCGCCCTTGGCCATCAGCTTGCGGTACGACGGGTTGTTGCAGACCGAAGCGCCCAGCTGGAAATACACGGCTTTGGGATCGGCGCGCATTTTGTCGGCGTGGCTCTTTTGCACGCTAAGGTGATTGACCAGCGTGGTGCCTTCGACGGTGTAGCCCTGATCAAGAATGTCTTCGTTGATCGCCCGTGGCGTGCCGACGCTGCTTTGTGCGGCGACATTGCGCAGCTCTCGGTTCAGATTCTGCTCACTCAGGGATGCAGCCTGAGCGCTGAAGGACGAGGCCAGCAGAATGGCAGCGGTGGGAACGATAAGGCGCAGCATGAAACTCTCCTGGTTCAGTGACTGGTGGTTCGACCAGCCACGTGACTGTGCGTTCAGTGGCGGCGAATTATAGGGGAGCCGGTCGGGAGGGTACAGGCTTGTGCCCGTCGCTCTGGTAAACTGCCGGCCTTTATTGCCCTGCTGAGTGTCGTTCGTGTCGAGTTTCCCTGCCTGCCGGTGCCGTCTGCGATGAATCATGCCCCCAACGCCGTGGCCCGCCTGCGCGATCAGCGCGAGGACGAGGGCATCAAGCCGATCCAGGCCCGGGGCTTTCGCTCCCCGCGTTGCCGCGATTGCCGGGTGATCATCAGCCATTGCCTGTGTGCCTGGCGGCCGACGGTCGATGCGCGTTCGGGCGTTTGCCTGATCATGACCGGCAAGGAAGTGTTCAAACCCAGCAACACCGGCTGGTTGATCGCCGACATCGTGCGCGACAACCATGCCTTTATCTGGTCGCGGACCGAGCCCGACGAGCAACTGCTGGCGCTGCTGAACGACCCGCAATGGCAGCCGTATCTGGTGTTCCCCGGCGAGTACGTCGAACCTTCGCGGGTGACCAACACCGTGGATCTCGATAGCAGCAAGCGTCCGCTGTTCATCCTGCTGGACGCGACCTGGACCGAAGCCCGGAAGATTTTCCGCAAGAGCCCGTATTTCGACCGTTTGCCGATTCTGAGCCTGTTGCCCGACAAGCTGTCGCGCTATCGCCTGCGCCGCTCGACCCGCAGCGAGCACCTGTGCACCGCCGAAGTGGCGGCGCTGTGCCTGGAACTGGCCGGCGATTCTGACGCCGCATCGGCGCTGGATGCCTATTTCGATGTGTTCAGCCAGCATTATCTGGGGGCCAAGCAGCAACTGGACGTCAATGTGTCGACGCCGGCCCATGCCGAATTGCTGCCCTATATCCGAAACGCGGCGCCAGCACCGGCCTGATCCTGGCCCATACTGCTAAAGCAGTGGCCGTGCGGCTTGACCACCCCGGCTTCGCTGGTCATGCTTGGCGCCGATTGGGGTGCGGCCAAGGTTTGAAACGCCGTTTTTGTTCGTGATTGGCGTTGAACGTGCCCCTGTGGATGCCGCTGCCGGGCGGTATCTGGATTTGCTTTGGCACGACCCGAATGCGCGGGCCGGCCATCAAAAACAGGATCATTTGAAAAATGGCCACATACGACATCCTGATTGCCGATGATCACCCTCTTTTTCGTAGCGCACTGCATCAAGCGGTGACGATGGGCCTTGGCCCGGACGTACGAATGGTGGAGGTGGCGAGCATCGCCGAGCTGGAAACCCGCCTGACCGAAAAGGCTGACTGGGATCTGGTGCTGCTGGACCTGAACATGCCGGGCGCTTTCGGATTTTCCGGGCTGGTGATGCTGCGCGGTCAATACCCGCAGATTCCGGTGGTGATGGTTTCGGCCCAGGAAGAAGCCTCGGTGATGGTCAAGTCCCGGGAATTCGGTGCCAGTGGTTTCATTCCCAAGTCCAGCGACCTGAGCGTGATTCAGGAAGCGGTGCGTAAAGTGTTGGACGGGGACGTGTTCTGGCCACCCCAGGCGTTCGAAGCGGTCAGCGTTTCGGATGAAGCCAAGGCTGCCAGCGATGGCCTCGCCAGCCTGACGCCACAGCAGTTCCGGGTGTTGACCATGGTCTGCGAAGGCTTGTTGAACAAGCAGATCGCCTACGAGCTGAGCGTGTCCGAAGCGACCATCAAGGCCCACGTCACGGCGATTTTTCGCAAGTTGAACGTGCGAACCCGGACCCAGGCCGCTTTACTGCTGCAACAACTTGAGTCAATTCCGAGCCAGTAAGCGCTGGCGTCTTCACGCTTTTTTGACTTTCGTTGATCTAGCTTCCCCACTTCCTTTCGGTCGGTTATCTACTTTATGTCACCTTTCAAGGGCCAGACGGGCCTGAAACGCATCCTCAACGCTTCCGGATATTCGCTGGACGGCTTGCGCGCCGCCTTCACCGGCGAAGCGGCTTTCCGCCAACTGGTGTTGCTCAACGTGGTGCTGATTCCACTGACGTTTTTCCTCAATGTCAGCCGGGTCGAGCAGGCGCTGCTGATTGCCGTGTGCCTGCTGGCGCTGATCGTCGAGCTGTTGAATTCGGCGGTGGAGGCGGCCATCGACCGCATCTCGCTGGAGTTGCATCCGCTGTCCAAGAACGCCAAGGACATGGGCAGTGCCGCGCAATTCGTGGCACTGAGCATGATCGCCCTGGTGTGGGCGGTGATTCTGCTTTAAGCGATGCTCGGCAGAACGATCTCGTCGCTGCGCTGCACCCCGGCGGTGAAAGCGCGGCACAGGTCGAGGAATTCGCGCATGGCAGAGGTCTGGTACTTTTGCTTGTGCCAGATGAAATAGAACTGCCGCGCCAGATCCAGATCCGGCGTCTCCACCGGTACCAGGCTGCCGCGCCGGAAGGCGTCACGCAGCGCAAGACGCGAGATGCAGCCAATTCCCAGGCCTGATTCCACGGCGCGCTTGATCGCTTCGGTGTGTTCCAGCTCCAGCCGGATGTTCAGCGCGCTGCGGTGATGCCGCATCGCCTGATCGAAGGTCAGGCGCGTCCCCGAACCCTGCTCCCGCAAAATCCACGCTTCGTGCGTCAACTCTTCCATGGTCGCGCTGCCGCGCTTGGCCAACGGATGCTGTGGGGCACAGAACACCACCAGTTCATCCTCGACCCAACTCTGCACTTCGATGTCCGGATGGCTGCAATCGCCTTCGATTAGACCCAGATCAATTTCGTAATGAGCAACCTGTTGCACGATATTGGCAGTGTTCTGCACATGCAGCTTCACCTGGCTTTCCGGGTGGCGCTGCATGAAACCGCCGATCAGCAGCGTCGCCAGGTAATTGCCGATGGTCAGGGTTGCGCCCACTGACAGCGAGCCGAAACCGGATTTGCCGTTGAGCAGGTCTTCGATTTCCTTGGCCTGATCGAGCAGGGCCACCGCTTGCGGCAGCAACTGTTTGCCGAGGGCGTTGAGGCTCAGGCGTTTGCCGGCGCGATCGAACAGCTGGCAGCTGGACTGGCGCTCCAGTTCGGTGATGGAAGTGCTGGCGGCCGATTGCGACAGGTTGAGCAGACCCGCTGCGCGGGACACGCTCTCCTGTTGGGCGACGGCGACGAAGACTTGCAGTTGACGAAGAGTAAATCGCATATCGATATAACCGATAACCCTTATCTTAATAATCCAGTTAACAGATATTGTCGGCGCTATTAGAATGCGATGCAATTGCGCACCGTCGGCATTCTTCAACAAGAGCCGGGCAGGCGCAGATCAATCTCCAGGAGTCCCACGTACATGAGCAACATGAACCACGAGCGTGTCCTCAGTGTTCATCACTGGAACGACACTCTGTTCAGCTTCAAGTGCACCCGCGATCCGGGCCTGCGCTTCGAGAACGGTCAGTTCGTGATGATCGGCCTGCAACAGCCAAACGGCCGCCCGCTTATGCGCGCTTACTCGATCGCCAGCCCGAACTGGGAAGAGCATCTCGAGTTCTTCAGCATCAAGGTGCCGGACGGTCCGCTGACCTCCCAGTTGCAGCACCTGAAGGAAGGCGACGAGATCATCATCTCGAAAAAACCGACCGGCACCCTGGTGCTGGACGACCTGAACCCGGGCAAGCACCTGTACCTGCTGAGTACCGGCACCGGTCTGGCGCCGTTCATGAGCGTGATCCAGGACCCGGAAACCTACGAGCGCTTCGAAAAAGTGATCCTGGTTCACGGTGTTCGTTACGTCAACGAAGTCGCCTACCGCGAGTTCATCACCGAGCACCTGCCGCAAAACGAGTTCTTCGGCGAAGCGCTGCGTGACAAGCTGATCTACTACCCGACCGTGACTCGCGAACCGTTCGAGAATCAGGGTCGCCTGACCGACCTGATGCGCAGCGGCAAGCTGTTCAGCGACATAGGCCTGCCACCGATCAACCCGCAGGACGACCGCGCGATGATCTGCGGCAGCCCGAGCATGCTCGACGAGACCAGCGAAGTGCTCGACAGCTTCGGCCTGAAGATCTCGGCGCGGATGCGCGAGCCGGGTGACTACCTGATCGAGCGCGCATTCGTCGAGAAATAATCCCGACGATGCCGATAGAAAAGCCCGCGTTGCCTGAGAAGGCAGCGCGGGCTTTTTCGTTTTCGGGGTTCAGTCAGCGGCGGGGATGACTTCCAGGACGCGGATCTGTTCGGGCGTCGGGTAATGCCAGCGCACATCCAGATCCCAGAACTGCGCGCCGTATTCGCGCTCTGGCATTGGCGTCTGATACGCCGGGCGCGGATCCTGGGCCAGGCATTGTTCGATCAGCTCGACCAGCGGCTCGGCCAGGCGCTGAGCGTGCGTCTGCGCCTGTTGCAGCGCCGCGTCCGTCCACTGCACGTCGATCAGGTGCGGCGCGGCACTGGCGATGCTGTTGGAAGCGTCAGTGATGATGTCGGCGTAGGGCACGTAGGGTTTGATGTCGAGAATCGGCGTGCCGTCCAGCAGGTCGATACCGGAGATGAGCAGGCGATTGGCCTCGACCTTGTCCAGCTTCACCACCGACTGACCGATGCCGTTCGGCCGGTGCGTGGCGCGGGTGGCGAACACGCCCATGGATTTGTTGCCACCGAGGCGCGGAGGGCGGACCTTGAGGCGCGGCTTGTCTTCCAGCGCCTGATGGAACAGGAACAGCAGCCAGACATGACTGACCTGCTCCAGCCCCTGCACCGCATCGCCCTGATCGAACGGCGCCACCAGCTCCAGCACGCCACGGGCGGCGGGGGCCAGTTGCGGCTGGCGCGGGATGGCGAACTTCTCCTTGAAGCAGGAGCGGACGAAGCCGATGGGGGAGACGCTGTAAGTCATGGTTTGCATTCGAAGCGGAGCAGGGCGGGCATGATAACCCGTCCGGCCGCGTCGCCGATCTAAAGACTGAACCCGCCATCCAGCGGAATGATATTCCCGGTCATGTACGCCCCGGCTGTACTCGCCAGGCTGATCGCCAGCGCCGCCATCTCTTCCTCGCGGCCCCAGCGTTTCATCGGGATCAGCGCGGTGTCTTCGGCCAGCGCCTGTTGATCACTGCCGATGTGCTGGGTCATCTTGCTCGGAAAGCGCCCCGGTGCGATGACGTTGACGTTGATGTGCTGGCTCACCAGTTCCCGGGCGAGGATCCGCGACAGCTGATGAAGGGCGGCCTTGCTCGGTCCGTAGGCGTAGGCCTGTTCACCAAAGGAAGAAATCCCCGCCACCGAACCGATGTTGATGATCCGCGCCGGATTGGCCGCCGAGCCGGATTTGCGCAACAACGGCAGAAATTGCTGGATGCAACTGAACACCGAGGTCACGTTGAGCTGCATGACTTTCTCCCAGCCCTTGACCGGGTAGCTCTCCAGCGGCGCGCCCCACGTCGTGCCGGCGTTGTTCACCAGAATGTCCAGATGCGTGATCTGCTCGCCCAGTCGCGCGGCCAGCTCTTTCACGCCTTCTTCGGTCGCCAGGTTCGCCGCCATGCCCAGACAAGTGCCCAGAGCACTGAGTTCTTCAGCGGTTTGATGGCAGGCTTTCGCGTCACGGGAACAGACGTACACGCGGGCGCCGGCCTCGACATAGGCCTTGGCGATCATTTTGCCGATACCACGGGTGCCGCCGGTCACCAGGGCGGTGCGGCCTTGCAGGGAGAAATACGGGTGCATGGCGAATCCTGAGGGCTAGGGTTCAGTACACCCTAGTCGCCGGCCGCAAAAAGCGGAGCCACTATTTTTGGAAGGAATGGAACGGCATGCATGAAAACGGCGACCGAAGTCGCCGTGATCGAATGGGTCAACCGCGAACGCGCAGGGTCAGGCCCTTGAGGAAATTGCGCAGCAACTGATCGCCGCACGGGCGGTAGTTGGTGTGGCCGACCTTGCGGAACAGCGCGCTCAGCTCAGGCTTGGACACCGGGAACTCGGCAGCCTTGAGGATCGCGTGCATGTCGTCTTCCTTCAGTTCGAAGGCCACGCGCAGCTTTTTCAGGATGATGTTGTTGGTCACCGGGAGTTCGATCGGCAGCGGCGGACGGCTTTCGTCCTTGCCGCGCTTGAAGATCACCAGACCGTCGAGGAAGTGCGCGATGACTTCGTCCGGGCAGCGCACGAAACCTTCTTCGTCTTCTTCTTTCTTGTCGAGGTACGTCACGACATCAGCCAGCGTGACGTCCAGGCCGCCGAGTTTGATGATCTCGACCACTTTCTTGTCGCTGATGTCGAGCATGTAGCGCACGCTGCGCAGAACGTCGTTGTGAACCATGTGTGCAATCCTGATTGTTCGCTGTGGGCATTGCGCGGGCGCGATGCCGGAAATGTAGGGTGGCTTGCGAGCCTTAGAATTTCTCTTTGCCGGACAGATAGCGCCATTGGCCGACCGGCACCTTGCCGATGGACACGCCGCCGATGCGGATCCGGCGTATGCCGATGACCTTCAGGCCGACCGCTTCGCAGAACTGGGCGATGATCCCCGGCTGCGGGTTCTTCATGGCGAAGCGCAGGCGGTTTTCGTTCTGCCAACTGGCCTTGACCGGCGGCAGCTCCTTGCCCTTGTGGGTGAGGCCGTGCTGCAGGCGATTGAGGCCGTGGGCAACCATGTCGCCTTCGACTTCGACCACGTATTCCTGCTCGATCTTGGCCGCGTCGGCGGTGAGCTTGCGCAGCACCTTCCAGTCCTGGGTGAACACCAGCAGGCCGCTGGCCTTGGGTTGCAGGTCGGCGCTGGCGGTCAGGCGCAGGAAGTGTCCGCGCAGCGGACGTTTGCCGTAGCGGTGTTCTTCGCTGAGGGTTTCGGCGTTCAGCGACTGCATGGCGCTGTCGACATCCATGCCCGCCGGCACGTTGAGCAGGATAGTCACCGGCTCCGGCGCGGTGGCCTTGGCGTCCTTGTCGAGCTCGACTTTCTGGTCGCCGACCTTGAACTGCGGCTCGTCGATGACTTCGCCGTCCACGGTGACCCAGCCGCCCTCAATGAACAGCTCGGCCTCCCGGCGGGAGCAACCGACCAGCTCGATAAGGCGTTTGGAGAGGCGAATCGGGTCAGTCATGACAGGGGCCGTAACAAAAAAGGGGTGGGCATTGTACCTGCCTGGGGCCGGTTAAGCCCGATTGCATTTGCGCCGTGTGGCTTTTAGCCGCGTACCGCGCGCTGCTCCGGTTGTTTCAGACGCATATGCAACAACGGATACGGCTGGCCCATGCCATCGACCTCCGAGCGGCCGATCACCTCGAACCCTTGCTTGAAGTAAAACCCCAGCGCCTGGGGGTTCTGTTCGTTGACGTCCAATTCGTCGGCGTTCAGGTGTTCCATCGCGTACTTCAACAGTTTCTTGCCAAGGCCCTGGCCGCGATGGGCCGGGTCGATGAACAGCATTTCGATCTTGCCCGCCGCGACCCCGGCAAACCCGGTGATGCGCTGGTGGCTGTCGCGGGTGCAGATCAGCATCACCGCATCGAGGTAGCGGGTCAGCACCAGATTCTTCAGCAGCTCGATGTAGGATTCCGGCAGGAAATCGTGGGTCGCGCGAACCGAGGCCTCCCAGACCCGGGTCAGTTCCTGATAATCGCTGAGTTTCGGCGTGTGGATGACCGAGTGGTGACGCATGCCCGATAGCCTCTTTGTCATGGATGAGGGAGTCCTTCCCACCCCAAACGATAGCCGTAAAAAAGCCCCGCATCTCGTAAAGAGAGCAGGGCTTTCTGTATTTTTCGCGCTTAAATCTGTTCGGCCCAGAGGTCGTATTCGTCGGCGTCGGTCACCTTGCACCAGACCTTGTCGCCCGGCTTGAGGTTGCTGCCGTTGTCGATGAACACGTTGCCGTCGATTTCCGGGGCATCGAAGAAGCAGCGGCCGACCGCGCCCTGCTCGTCGACTTCGTCCACCAGTACTTCGATTTCACGGCCGATGCGCATTTGCAGGCGCGCCGAGCTGATGGCCTGCTGGTGCGCCATGAAGCGTTCCCAGCGATCCTGCTTGACGTCGTCCGGAACCACTTCCAGATCCAGATCGTTGGCTGGAGCGCCTTCGACCGGCGAATACTGGAAGCAGCCGACGCGGTCGAGCTGGGCTTCGGTCAGCCAGTCCAGCAGGTACTGGAAGTCTTCTTCGGTTTCGCCGGGGAAGCCGACGATGAAGGTCGAACGAATGATCAGGTCCGGGCAGATCTCGCGCCAGTTCTTGATCCGCGCCAGGGTCTTGTCTTCGAACGCCGGGCGTTTCATCGACTTGAGGACTTTCGGGCTGGCGTGCTGGAACGGGATGTCCAGGTACGGCAGGATCTTGCCGGCGGCCATCAGCGGGATCAGCTCGTCGACGTGCGGGTACGGGTAAACGTAGTGCAGACGGACCCAGACGCCGAGGGTGCTCAGCGCTTCGCACAGTTCGGTCATGCGGGTTTTCACCGGCGCGCCGTTCCAGAAACCGGTGCGGTATTTGACGTCAACGCCATAGGCGCTGGTGTCCTGGGAAATCACCAGCAGTTCCTTCACGCCGGATTTGACCAGACGCTGGGCTTCGTCGAGCACGTCACCCACCGGACGGCTGACCAGTTTTCCGCGCATCGACGGGATGATGCAGAAGCTGCAGCTGTGGTTGCAGCCTTCGGAAATCTTCAGGTACGCGTAGTGGCGCGGGGTCAGCTTGATGCCTTGCGGCGGCACCAGGTCGATCAGCGGGTTGTGATCCTGCTTCGGCGGCACGACTTCGTGCACCGCGTTGACCACTTGCTCGTACTGCTGCGGACCGGTGACGGCCAGCACGCTCGGGTGCACGTCACGGATATTGCCTTCTTCGACGCCCATGCAGCCGGTCACGATGACCTTGCCGTTTTCCTTGATCGCTTCGCCGATGACTTCCAGCGATTCGGCCTTGGCCGAGTCGATGAAGCCGCAGGTGTTGACCACGACCACGTCGGCGTCCTGATAGGTGGACACCACGTCATAGCCTTCCATGCGCAGCTGGGTCAGGATGCGCTCGGAGTCGACCAGTGCTTTCGGGCAACCCAGAGAAACGAAGCCAACCTTTGGATTGGCCGGCGCAGGAGTGGTGGACATGTCTAACCTCGGTGTTTTGTGACGTCGCTTGCCTGGTTCGGTAACCGACGGATGGGCGCTTGAACTGCGCCTCTGATCAAAAAGTGCGCAATTCTAGCGACGAGCAGCGCACTTGACCAGCTTTATACAGGGAAATACGACGAGTGCTGCGCTATGCTTCGCGCCGTTGCGCTTTACTGAATTTTTACAGTCAAGAAAACGTCTGTTACAGGGCGTAAAAACGCGCATGCTGCACACAAAGCATAGTGCTTCATATAAGAAGCCGGTCTGGGAATCAGGAGTGTTGGATGGGTCAGGCAAGTAGTCACGCGGCGGGCGCCGAAGGTTCGGCCACCAAGCCGCTGAGCATGCTGGTCGCGGCGGTCGGGGTAGTTTACGGCGACATCGGCACGAGCCCGTTGTACACCCTCAAAGAAGTGTTTTCCGGCGCTTATGGCGTGCCTGTCAATCACGACGGGGTGCTCGGCATTCTGTCGCTGATTTTCTGGTCGCTGATCTGGGTCGTTTCAATCAAGTACATGATGTTCGTGCTGCGCGCCGACAACCAGGGCGAAGGCGGGATCATGGCGCTCACCGCGCTGGCCCGTCGGGCGGCGGCGGGGCGCAAGCGGTTGCGCACGCTGCTGGTGGTCTGCGGGCTGATCGGCGCAGCGCTGTTCTATGGCGACAGCATGATCACCCCGGCGATTTCCGTACTCTCGGCCATCGAAGGTCTGGGCCTGGCCTTTGACGGCATCGACCACTGGGTGGTGCCGCTGTCACTGGTGGTGCTGGTGGGTCTGTTTCTGATCCAGAAACACGGCACGGCGCGGATCGGCATTCTGTTCGGGCCGATCATGGTCACCTGGTTCCTGGTGCTCGGTGCCCTCGGCGTCTACGGCATCAGCCATTACCCGGAAGTGCTGCACGCGATGAACCCGGTCTGGGCCGTGCGCTTTTTCATGGTTCATACGGGCATGGGCGTGGCGATCCTCGGCGCCGTGGTGCTGGCGCTGACCGGTGCCGAAGCGCTGTACGCCGACATGGGCCACTTCGGCCGCAAGCCGATTGCCCGTGCGTGGTTCCTGCTGGTGCTGCCGGCGCTGGTGCTCAACTACTTCGGTCAGGGCGCCTTGCTGCTGGAGAACCCGGACGCCGCGCGCAACCCGTTCTACCTGCTGGCCCCGAGCTGGGCGTTGATTCCGCTGGTCGGTCTGTCGACCCTGGCCACGGTGATCGCGTCCCAGGCGGTGATTTCCGGCGCGTTCTCCCTGACCCGTCAGGCGATCCAGCTCGGTTACATCCCGCGCATGTACATCCAGCACACCTCCAGCGACGAGCAGGGCCAGATCTACATCGGTGCGGTGAACTGGTCGCTGATGGTCGGCGTGGTGTTGCTGGTGATCGGCTTCGAGTCCTCCGGCGCCCTGGCTTCGGCCTACGGCGTGGCGGTGACCGGCACGATGTTGATGACCACGATTCTGGTGTCGGCCGTGATGCTGCTGCTGTGGAAATGGCCACCGATTCTGGCGGTGCCGGTGCTGATCGGCTTCCTGTTGGTGGACGGCCTGTACTTCGCCGCCAATGTGCCGAAAATCGTCCAGGGCGGCGCCTTCCCGGTGATCGCCGGTATCGCGCTGTTCGTGCTGATGACCACCTGGAAGCGCGGCAAGCAACTGCTGGTCGAGCGCCTCGACGAAGGCGCGCTGCCGCTGCCGATCTTTATCAGCAGCATCCGCGTGCAGCCTCCACACCGCGTGCAGGGCACCGCCGTGTTCCTCACCGCCCGTTCCGACGCGGTGCCGCACGCGCTGTTGCACAACCTGCTGCACAACCAGGTGCTGCACGAACAAGTGGTGCTGCTGACCGTGGTCTACGAAGACATCCCGCGCGTCCCGCCATCCCGGCGCTTCGAAGTCGAAGCCCACGGCGAAGGCTTCTTCCGGGTGATCCTGCACTTCGGCTTCACCGACGAACCGGACGTCCCGCAGGCGCTGAAACTGTGCCACCTGGATGATCTGGACTTCAGCCCGATGCGCACCACCTACTTCCTCAGCCGCGAAACGGTTATCGCCTCGAAGCTCGAAGGCATGGCCCGTTGGCGTGAAGCGCTGTTTGCGTTCATGTTGAAGAATGCCAACGGGAACCTGCGGTTCTTCAATCTGCCGCTGAACCGGGTGATTGAGTTGGGGACGCAGGTGGAGATGTAAACCGGCGTCATCAAAAAGCCCCCGTCAGCCTTGTGGCTGGCGGGGGCTTTTTTGTGTTTGTGCACTTATCAGAATCCAGTGGAGATCCCTGTGGGAGCGGGCTTGCCCGCGAATGCGGTGTATCAGTTTACAAATCAGCTGCCTGACCCATCGCCATCGCGGGCAAGCCCGGCTCCCACAAGGATCTCGGGTGTTTGCCAAAACGAAAAAGCCCCCGCAACTGCGAAGTTGCGGGGGCTTTTTTGGGGGCGCTTCAGATCACTCCTCCGCCACCTGCGCCGAGTTCTGGCGCTTCTCGATCAGATCCACCAGACGCTTGGCCAGCGCCGGGTAGTTCTCGTCGAAGTGGTGGCCGCCAGGTAGCTTCACCGCTTCGCCCACCGCCGTCTTGTCGGTGCAACCGCTTTCATCGGTTTCTTCTTCACCGTAGATGCACACGACCTTGGCCGGTGGCAGCTTGGCCATTTCCGGGCCGGTGGCGGCTTCTTTGCCGGCGTTGCCGAGCCAGCCTTCGACTTCGATTTCGAAGCTGCCGGTGCGGGCGAAGGCCAGCAGAATGATTGCGTCGACGCGCTGCTGCTCGGTTTCCGGCAGGCGGTTGTAGATGGCCGGCAGGACGTCGGCGCCGAACGAGTAGCCGGTCAGGATGAAGCGCTTGGTGCCCCATTTCTGGCGGTAGTGCTGCATCAGTTCGGTCAGGTCCAGGGCGCTCTGTTCCGGGCTCTTGTGCTGCCAGTAGTAGCGCAGGGTGTCGATGCCGACCACCGGGTAGCCGATCTTGGCCATTTCACCGGCCACGTCGCGGTCCAGATCGCGCCAGCCGCCGTCACCGGACAGGAACAGGGTCACGGTGTCCTTGGCCTGGCCGGCAGGGACTTCCACCACCGGGATCTGCAGGCCGCCGTTGGCCTTGTCGCCGCCTACGAGGATCTTGCGCAGTTCGTTGTTCAGCACTTGCGGCAGGTTGATGTCGTAGTCGCTGATGCTGGTCTCGGCGTTCGGTTGATCGCGCACGAAACCGGCGCTGGTGTCGTCCGGGTTGTCGTTCCACGCCACCAGCCAGTGGCCGTGGGCGGCGGCTTTTGGCAGCAGGTGAGTGCAGCCGGGTTTTTCCAGGGCCAGGTCGACGGAGACGGCCTGTGCCTTGTCGTCTTTCTGCTCGGACAGCCAGCGCCACGCCAGGACGGCGCCGGGGCCGATGCCGCTGACCAGGGTCGCTGGGCCGTTCAGTTCGCGCAGGCCGGCCTGCAGGGCGCGGCTTTGCAGCAGGCAGTCCTTGGGCAGGATCACCTGAACGATCTGCGCCGAAGCGCTGCGGCTCAGAGTGCTCAGTTGCTTGTCGCTGAGTTTCTGGTCGTCGTTGACCGCCACCAGCACCTGCGCCTTGGGCTTGGTACCGGGGATGACCCGGGTCATGGCAGCGCCATCGGCCGGAGTGAGCTGTTCGAGGGTCGGTTCCGGTGCCGGGCGTTTGAGGTACCAGAAACCGCCACCGGCAATCGCGGCCAGCACCAGCAGTGCGACCAGGATGTACTTCAGGGAGCGTTGAATCATCAGCGTTTCACCAATCCAGTCAAGCCGCCCGCGATCAGGGCAGCAGTATCGGCCAGTGCCACCAGCGGATCGAGTCCGGCGGGCACTGCCATATAACGGGGTTCCCAGTCAGGCTGGAACTTGTCTTTGAAGCGGCGCAAGCCTTGGAAGTTGTACAGCTGCTCACCACGGCGGAAAACCATCGAACCCAGACGCTGGGTCAGCGGTGCCCCGCGCCGGGGTTGCAACCCCGACAGCGGCACCATGCCCAGGCTGAAGCGCGCGTATCCGTGACTCTTATAGTGTTGAATCAGACCGACCATCATGAATTCCATGGTCAGTTTGGGGGCGTCCGGGTGCGCGCGCATCAGGTCGAGACTGGCCAGGTCATGGCTGTAGGTCTCGAGCAGGTTGGCGAACGCCACCGGACGCCCTTCGAAGCGAATCACCGCGATGCGGAAATGCTTCAGGTAATCGTCGCTGAAGCGGCCGAGGGAGAAGCCTTTCTCGCGCACGTTCTTGCCGGTCAGCCAGGCATCGGAAATCACCTTGAGCTCATCCATCGGCGCCTGGCCCGGCTCATGGATTTCCAGCGACAGGCCGTCGCGGGTGCCACGGTTCCAGGTGTAGCGCAGGTCTTTCATCTCCTTGCCCTTGGCTTCCAGGTCAAAGCGATGCAGATCGACCCGGGCTTCTTCGCCGAGCTTGATCGCGGTCAGGCCGATGTCCATGTAGTACGGCAGGTTCTCGGCGCGCACCTGATAGAACACCGGGCGGGCGTGATGGATGTCGCACAGGTCGCGGAACTGCCAGATCATTTCGGCCCGTTGCTGGCCGGGGCCGATCGGGTCGTACAGGGCCACGAGGCTGCGGCCGCGACGGGCGTACATCAGGAAGGCTTCGTCGTTGGGATGAAACAGCAGCGCCTTGTCACCGGTCAGGGCCAGGCCACCGTCCGGTTGCGAGGAGGCCATCAGAATTTTCGAGGCGCGTTCCAGCTCATCGGGTGTCGGCAGGTGAATCACCGGGCGAGCAGTGCGCAGCAGCCAGGTCAGGGCAATCACCAGCAGCAACACGGCGGCGCCGAGCAGTGAGCGCAAGCCGCGCGGGGCGTCGGCGTCGAGGGTGAACTGCCACCACAGTTGATGGCTGTAAGGAACGTCCTGATAAGCGAACAGCAAAAGCCAGGTCGAGGCACCGAGTACGCACAGGCTGGCCACCAGATACAGCGGCGAGAACGGCAGTTCGGTGAGGCGGCTCGGGCGGTAGAACGAACGGCGGAACACCCCCAGCAGCGCGGCGGTGAGGGTCATCAGGGTCGCTTCTTCCCAGTCGAAACCCTTGAGCAGCGAGAGCAGGGCGCCCACCAGCAACAGAATGGTGGTCAGCATCCACGCCGCCGACAACCGGCGACGCAGGCCTTGAGCGAGCATCAGGCACAGCACGCCGATCAGGCTGGCGCCAAAGTGCGAAGCATCGACCAGACGGTGGGGAATCAGAAAACCGATGTGTTCAAGACGGGTGTCGATCTCTGGCGTCGCCCCGGAAAACAGCAGCACCACGCCGGACAGGAACACCAGCACCGCGAGAATCGGTGCCGCCAGACCGGAAGCCGCACGCATGGTCTGCGACTGAAACAGGCGCTGGCCTTCATTGATCAGCAGCAGCACGCAGGCCACCAGCAACGGCAGCACCACATAGATCAGGCGATACAGGAGCAGGGCAGCAGCCAGTGGCGCGGCGCCGAGCTTGTCGGCGAACGCGGCCAGCAGAATTGCTTCAAAGACGCCCACGCCACCCGGAACGTGACTGAGCACGCCGGCCGCCAGCGCCAGCAGATAAACCAGCAGGAATGCACCGAAGGGTGGCGCTTCCGGCAGCAGCAGATAAAGGACGGTCGCAGCAGCGGCGACGTCGAGGGCGGTGATGACCAGTTGCAGGAAGGTCAGGCGGCGACCCGGCAGGCGCAGGGTGCGGCGACCGGCCCGGACCAACAGGTTGTCCGGATAGGGTTGTTCCGGCAGGCGACGGCGATAGATGCCGATGGCCAGGATCGCGCCGAGCAGCAGCACCACGCCGGCAATCGTGCCCAACAAGGTCTCGGACAGCCCCAGGGCCTGTGACGCGGCGGGCAGGTTGCTCAGGGTCGCAAGCGCAGCCAGCGGCGGCAGGGCGCAGCCCAGCGACAGGCTGGCGAACAGGGTCATGTGCGCGACTTCGGAAGCGCCCAGGCCATGTCGTGCATATAAACGGTAACGCACCGAGCCACCGGACAGCATCGACAGGCCGATGGCGTTGCCGATGGCAAACGCGGTGAAACCGCCCAGTGCCAGCACTTTCGGCGCCAGCGTCACGCGGGCATAACGACTGGCCGACCATTCATAGCCGAGCAGGATAATGAAGCCGACGACCGTCGCACCGAGGGCACCGAGCAGGGCCGGTTTCGGCACGTCGAGTATCGAGTCGTGCAGGGCGTCGAGATCGAGTTCGCTGAGCAGATGGCGACAGGCAATCAGCGCGATGGCGAACAGCAGCAAAGTGACCGCCAGACCGATCGGTTGCCGGTATTTGCTGATCCGATCCAGCAGGCGCAGACGCTCAGGCTTGATCGGTGGGTTCGCTGTGATGGTGTCTTGTGAATCAGACGAGTTGGCGCGCATCAATCACCTCTTGGATTGTGCGCGACAGGATGGAGGTATCCAGCCAAGTTACCAATCCCTGTAGAAAAAAATAATCACAAAATACTACGCCTCTCACCGGGTATCGGCGAGGGCAGCTCCTGGATTGCAGACGCCTTGCCCGCGACTTGAAGCATAGTCGCAACTCGGTGGGTCTGAAGATCCTGAACGGTTCACTGCACAGTGACAGATCATTGTTGCGAAAGGACTTTTTCCACAGATACAAAAAAGGCCACTCTTTCGAGTAGCCTTTTTTGAAGTTTGGTTGCGGGAGCCGGATTTGAACCGACGACCTTCGGGTTATGAGCCCGACGAGCTACCAGACTGCTCCATCCCGCGTCTGTGTGGCGGCATTCTACAGGCGAACGGCGGGGTGTCAACCGATAATCCCGAGAAGGGTCAAATAAGTGCGAAAGCGCGGCAAACGGTCGCAGGGCAAGCGCTAAGTTTCGGAATCGGAACGATTTCCGGGTTAAGTCTGGATCCGAAAAACAGACGCGCACAAAAAAGGCCAATCTTTCGATTGGCCTTTTTTGATGTTTGGTTGCGGGAGCCGGATTTGAACCGACGACCTTCGGGTTATGAGCCCGACGAGCTACCAGACTGCTCCATCCCGCGTCTGTGTGGCGGCATTCTACAGAGGATCGCCGGGGTGTCAACCTTCAATTCGGATAAAACCTCTTCAGCTTCAATCGGTTAGCGCTGACGGACGGTCTTTTCAAGGGCTGCAGGTCAGGCAGGGCAAGGGTTTCAGCTCTATTGGAGGTTGGCTTTCGATTGAGAAAATAAATTCAAAATCCGTTTCCTACAAACTGAAAAGAACATTCTTACCACTGGTGCTATATACAGGTGTCAGTGAGATACTGCCGGTCCGGCTCGCCATGTTTCCTTTTCTGTCATGACTCAGCGAAAAATCATCCACGTCGACTGTGACTGTTTCTACGCCGCCATCGAGATGCGGGATGACCCGAGCCTCGCCGGCAAGCCGTTGGCGGTGGGTGGCTCGGCAGACAGGCGCGGAGTGATCGCCACCTGCAACTATGAGGCGCGGGCTTACGGGGTTCGCTCGGCGATGTCGTCCGGACACGCCCTGAAGCTGTGCCCGGACCTGACTATCGTCAAGCCGCGAATGGACGCCTATCGCGAGGCGTCGAAGGAAATTCATACGATCTTCAGCGATTACACCGACCTGATCGAGCCTCTTTCCTTGGACGAGGCCTACCTCGACGTCTCGGACAGCGCGCATTTCGGCGGCAGCGCCACGCGGATCGCCCAGGATATTCGTCGTCGGGTTTCCAATCAGTTGCACATCACTGTCTCCGCCGGCGTGGCGCCGAACAAGTTTCTGGCCAAGATCGCCAGCGACTGGAGAAAACCCAACGGCTTGTTCGTGATCACCCCGGATCAGGTCGAAGAATTCGTCAGTGGCCTGCCGGTGAGCAAGTTGCACGGGGTGGGCAAGGTCACGGCCGACAAGCTGGGCAAGCTCGGTATCAATGACTGCCTGCAATTGCGCGAGTGGGACAAGCTGGCGCTGGTGCGGGAATTCGGCAGTTTCGGCGAGCGCTTGTGGAGTCTGGCCCGTGGGATCGATGAGCGGTTGGTGCACAACGACAGTCGTCGTCAGTCGATCAGCGTCGAAAACACCTACGATGTCGATCTGCCGGATCTGCGCAGCTGCCTCGACAAGCTTCCGGAACTACTGGAAACCCTGAAAACCCGCATGGCGCGGATCGACAGCAGCTACCGGCCGGGCAAGCCGTTCGTCAAAGTGAAGTTTCACGATTTCACCCAGACCACGCTTGAGCAGGCCGGGGCAGGGCGGGATCTGGGCAGTTACCAGTTGATGCTGACCCAGGCGTTCAATCGCGGTGGTAAGCCGGTGCGGTTGTTGGGGGTGGGTGTGCGGCTCGAAGATTTGCGCGGCGGTTTTGAGCAGATGGAGTTGTTTGAGCGATAAGCGGACAAAAAACTGCCCGAAGCAGGTTCGGGCAGTTTTTCAGGGGATTCAGTTCGGCCCCGGATCCGCCACCAGACGCCCCGCATCCCGGGTCAGGGACTTGAGGAATTCAGCTTGCAACTCGGGATCGTTGCGGGTCAGTTCGATCAGGCTTTGTTCCAGCTCACTGGCTTCTTCTTCCAGACCCAGTTCCGACAGACGCTTGACCCGGTGCACCCACTGGCTCACTTCGTCGTCTTCCAGATCGTCGTAGATCAGCCCGTGAGCCTCCAGCAGCTTGCCGCGCAGGTGAGTGCTGATCGCCAGGGACGAATCGGAATGCACGTCATCTTTGCCGTCTTCGACGCTGATCTGCAGTTTGCCCACATGATTGAGGTCGTTTTCGGCGAACGGGCTGTCCAGCAGGTTCAGACGCAGCACGCCGTTGCGATCGGTGGTCATGTCGAAGGTCTGTTTACCAGCCTTGACCTGAACCGGACGCTCGCTCCAGGGCAGGCTCGAATACTCCGTGCGCTTGTCGCGCTGGACTTCATCGATGCCGGCCAGGTTCTGCTGCGCGCGACCGTTGGATTGCACGTTCATGAACGGGTTGAGCCCGGCGAAACCGTAGCTGAGCCAGTCCCGTGTCACGCTGTCGGGCAGATTGCCGAGGGCAAACACGTTGACCACGTTCGCGCCGATGCCGCCGACCACCGCCACCGCACCCAGCGGGATCTCGTAGATCTCCCGCCACGGCTGGTAAGGCGTGTAACGGTCGTAATGGCGGGTGACTTCGAACTCGGTGACTTCGAAAGTCTTCTGTTCGTTGATCTTCACGCGCCGTTGCGGCAGCTCAAGCACCTTGGGCTCGCCGACATCGATCTGCAGGCTGTGATCGAGCAGTTTGCGCTCGACACGTTCCTCGTGCTCGCTGCGTTGTGACATGTGATTGGCACAGCCGCTGACCAGCAGGGTGCCGCACAGGGCGGCACCACCGAGGCCTAAGGTGTTTCGCTTGAACATGACGTCTCTATCTGGTTTCAGCGGCGGATACGGGCCTGAAGGAAGGACAGCACGTCGGCAACCGGCAGCGCTTGCGCCTGGCCTTCGGTACGGCTCTTGTATTCCAGGTTGCCTTCGGCGAGGCCGCGGTCGCTGACCACGATCCGGTGTGGAATGCCGATCAGCTCCATGTCCGCGAACTTGATGCCCGGGCTGGTTTTCTTGTCGCGGTCGTCCAGCAGCACTTCGAAGCCGGCCGCGGTCAGTTCCGCGTACAGCTTGTCGGTGGCTTCACGCACCAGCTCGGTTTCATAGCGCAGTGGCACCAGAGCGATCTGGAACGGTGCCAGGGCGTCGCTCCAGATGATGCCGTTCTCGTCGTTGTTCTGCTCGATGGCGGCAGCCACCACGCGGGACACGCCGATACCGTAGCAACCCATTTCCAGGGTCACCGGCTTGCCGTTCTCGCCCAGCACTTCGCACTTCATCGCCTTGCTGTACTTGTTGCCCAGCTGGAAGATGTGTCCGACTTCGATGCCGCGCTTGATTTCCAGGGTGCCCTTGCCGTCCGGGCTCGGGTCGCCGGCCACGACGTTGCGCAGGTCGGCCACGGTCGGAACCGGCAGATCACGCTCCCAGTTCACGCCGAAGTAGTGCTTGTCGTCGATGTTGGCACCGATGGCGAAGTCGCTCATCAGCTCGACCGAACGGTCGATGATGATCGGCAGCGGCAGGTTCAGCGGGCCGAGGGAACCGGCGCCGGCGCCAATGGCGTCACGCAGTTCGGCATCGGAAGCCATGACCAGCGGGCTGGCAACGCCTGGCTGGTTGGCAGCCTTGATTTCGTTCAGCTCGTGGTCGCCACGGATGATCAGGGCGATCAGCTTGCCTTCTTCTTCGGCGTGCACGATCAGGGTCTTGATGGTCTTTTCAATCGGCAGATTGAATTTCTCCACCAGGGCCGCGATGGTCTTGGTGTCTGGCGTGTCGACCAGACGCAGCTCTTCGCTTGGCGCGGCGCGCGAGGTTTCACGCGGCACGGCTTCGGCTTTCTCGATGTTCGCCGCATACTCGGAGCCGTTGCTGAAGACGATATCGTCTTCGCCGGACTCGGCCAGCACGTGGAATTCGTGGGAACCGGCGCCACCGATCGAACCGTTGTCGGCTTCCACCGGACGGAATTTCAGACCCAGGCGGGTGAAGATGTTGCAGTACGCTTCGTGCATGCGGTCATAAGTGATCTGCAGCGACGCCTGATCCGCATGGAACGAGTAGGAGTCCTTCATGATGAATTCGCGACCGCGCATCAGGCCGAAGCGTGGACGGATTTCGTCACGGAATTTGGTCTGGATCTGGTACAGGTTGATCGGCAGCTGTTTATAGCTGCTCAACTCGTTGCGCATCAGATCGGTGATCACTTCTTCGTGGGTCGGGCCCGCGCAGAAATCACGACCGTGGCGGTCTTTGATGCGCAGCAGTTCTGGGCCGTATTCTTCCCAGCGCCCCGATTCCTGCCACAGCTCGGCCGGTTGGGTGCTCGGCATCAACACTTCCAGAGAGCCGGCGGCGTCCATTTCTTCGCGAACGATGGCTTCCACCTTGCGCATCACTCGCAAGCCCATCGGCAGCCAGGTGTACAGGCCCGAGGCGAGTTTGCGGATCATGCCGGCGCGCAGCATCAGCTGGTGGCTGATCACGACCGCGTCGGAAGGCGTTTCTTTCTGTGTGGCGAGCAAAAATTGACTGGTGCGCATGGTTGGCCGTTGTCGGTTGCTATGACTGGAAATGACGGAGCAGTGTAACGGCGAGATCCGCCGACGTACAGAAGTGCAGCCCCGGCGCGAACCCTCTCGCCGGGTGCGAGATGTCTTACGATTCTTCCACGACGGAGGTCGGTGCGGGTTCCGGGGTCGGCGTCGGGCCTTCTCGGCGGCTTTCCTGGAACCAGTGCAGGGCGATCAGCACCAGGGTCGGAACGCCGAGCAGCGCGGTGATCAGGAAGAAGTTGTGATATCCGAATTTTTCCACCATCACCCCGGAGTAGCCGCCGATCAGGCGTGGCAGCAGGAGCATGATCGAGCTCAGCAGGGCGTACTGGGTGGCGGAGAATTTCAGGTTGGTCAGGCTCGACAGGTAGGCGACGAACGCCGAGGTGGCCAGGCCCGAGCTGAAGTTGTCGAGGGAGATCGTCACCACCAGCATCTGCAGGTTCGGGCCCATGTCGGCGAGCATCAGGAACAGCAGATTGGTACCCGCCGACGCGGCACCGCCGATGAACAGGATCGGCAGGATGCCGAAGCGCACGATCAGCAGACCGCCCATGCCGGCGCCAACGAGTGTCATGATCAGGCCGAAGATCTTGCTGACGCTGGCGATCTGGTCCTTGGTAAAGCCCTGGTCGATGTAGAACACGTTGGCCATCACGCCCATCACCGTATCGGACATCCGATAGGTAGCGATCAGGCCCAGCAGCAGCAGTGCCTGCCAGCGGTAGCGCAGGATGAAGTCGTTGACCGGTGTCAGTACCGGCGCCAGGCCACGGCGACCCATGGCCGAGAGGCACAGGCAGGTCAGCGTGGTGTAGAGAATGGCACGCAGGAACGCCCGGTCTTCCAGCAGCAGGTCCAGCGGACTCATGTCACCAAACAGCACGCTGGCGAAATCGGTGTTGTAGAGCTGGGTAAACATTGCTGGCACAGACACCAGCAAAATGATCAGCACGAACACTGACATCAACTGATGCATGAAGGTGTAACGCCCCGCCTGCAACTGGGTGCGCAACGGCACCGGCGGCTCGCGCATCAGCAGAGTGGTGAGCAGGGCAGGGACCATCAGGGCGCCGAACAGCACGTAGGTGCCGGTCCAGGCCGAATGCTGGTACTTGAATCCTGTAGAGCCGAAGCCCTCGGCGAAGAACAGCGCACCCGCGGTCGCGAGCAGGGCGGCGATCCGATAGCCGGACATATAGCTGGCGGCCAGCGCGGCCTGACGGCTGTCTTCGGCGATTTCCAGGCGATAGGCGTCGACGGCGATATCCTGAGTGGCGGAGGCGAATGCAACCACCACCGCGATAGCGATCAGCCAGGACAGGTGTTTTTGCGGGTCGCAAAAGCCCATGCCGATCAGACCGAGGATCACCAGCGTTTGTGAAAGTACCAGCCACGAACGGCGACGACCCAGCTTGCCGAGCAACGGCAGGCGCCATTGGTCGAGCAGGGGCGACCAGACCCATTTGAAGGCGTAGGCCAGACCGATCAGGCTGGCGTAGCCGATCGTCTCGCGGGCCACACCGGCTTCACGCAGCCAGACCGAAAGTGTCGAGAACACCAGCATGTACGGCAGGCCGGCGGCGAAACCCAGCAACAACAGCACGAGCGTCGAAGGACTGGCATAGGCGGCGAGCGCGGCGCGCCAGGTTTTACGGGGCATGGGCTGAAGTCTGCCTCAAGATTGCGAAAACAAAGCGCGCACTCTAACCGCTGTGCTCTACCGGACGCCAGCCATGGCGCCGAATATCCACGCGATTGTTCAGGACGGTGATGCCCTCCATGCGCAATCGCGCGCGCTGTTCGTCCCCGGACGGGCTGCCCGCCGGCAGGCTGATCCGACCGCCGGCGCCGAGTACGCGGTGCCAGGGCAGCTTGGTGTCGCCGGGCAATTGGCTCAGGGTCCGGCCGACCCAGCGGGCGGCGCGCCCCAACCCCGCCAGTTCGGCCAACTGACCATAGCTGACGACTTTGCCCTCGGGCACTTGGGCGAGGGTCGAATAGAGTGCCGTGCGTCGGATTTGCGGATCGTTTTCGCAGGCATGCATCGGGTCTGTCACGTGCGCGGTTCCTGAACTTGATCGCCTTATGGCCGTAAGCGTAATCGGTGGATGGGCAATTGAGAAATGAACTCAACAGAATTAGCCGGGTCACTCCTTGTCAGGGAATTATTCCTACGGATAATGCCGACCCTTTTTTCGCAAACTTGAGTCTTCGATTCGCTTATGTTGTCCAGAACCCTGCTGTGCCTTGCTGTCTTCAGTGCGTCCACACCTTTGCTTGCCGACACCGTCTGGTTGAAGAACGGTGACAAGCTGAGCGGCAAAATCACGCTGTTCGACGGCGGCAAGTTGCTGGTCCAGACCCAGTACGCCGGTGCCGTCACCATCGACTGGAAGCAGGTCAAGACCCTGGAAAGTGATCAGGAGTTGCTGGTCAAACAGGACGCCTACAACGGCGAGAAGGCCAAGTCGCTGAGCGCCGCCGAAGACGGCAAGGTCACCCTGGCCAACGGCGAAGCGCCGAAAACCGTGGAACTGGCGAGCATTCAGCAGATTCTCAAGCCCAAACCGGTGGTCGAGGATCTGGTGTGGAAGGGCAACGTTGACCTGGCGCTCGACTACCAGCGTGCCGAGAAAGATACCGATGATTACGATGTCGGCTTCAAGACCACTGCTCGTCACGGCCGCTGGCGCCATACCGCCGAAGGCGAATACAACCGCGAAGTGCAGGACGACGTGACCACCACCGATAACTGGCGCGCCGAGTACTCGCTCGACCGCTTCCTCACTGATCAATGGTTCTGGCAGGGCCGCCTGAACTACAAGCGTGATCACATTGAAGAGCTGGCCCGCCAGCGCGTGGTCGGTACCGGTCCGGGTTACCAGTTCTGGGACGATGAACTGGGAGCGTTCTCCCTGGGTTCGCTGCTCAACCGAACCGATTACGAGTACCGCGATGGCAGCAAGGACAACTTCTATTCGGTCGCCATGAAGTGGGACTACAACCGCTACCTGATCGGCAAGAAGGTCGAGTTCTTCACCAATGGCGAGGTCGGCAAGCCGTTGTCCGGCGTGGCCGACTACGCGCTGGATGCGGAAATGGGCCTGCGCTACAAGGTCACCGACTGGGCCTCGCTCAACCTCAAGGCCGAACGCGACATCATCAGCGGCACCGAGGACGCGGATCTGAGCAAAACCCGCTACACCGCCGGCTTCGGCGTCGCCTGGTAAACAACAAAAAAGATCGCAGCCTTCGCAGGCTGCGTTTTTTTGCGCCTGGAAAAACAGACGCCCACAAAAAAGCCCCGCTTTTGAGGGCGGGGCCTTTTACTAAAGAAGCTACAAGTTAGATAACTTGTACTTCTTCAGCTTGCATGCCTTTCTGACCGCGGGTAGCGATGAAAGAAACCTGTTGGCCTTCTTTCAGGCTTTTGAAGCCGTCGGATTGGATAGCTTTGAAGTGAACGAACAGGTCGTCACCGGATTGTGGAGTGATGAAGCCGAAGCCTTTTTCATCGTTGAACCACTTAACGGTACCGGTTTGGCGATTAGACATGGTGTAACTCCTTGAACAAAGATAACTGCGACTCAGGAAGAACCCTGGCCGAGACTGAGTGCAAAGAGCAGGAAAAATTCTTGTAGATGGTTGGATCGAAATTCAACATATCGTGTAGAGATTCTCAGTGACACAAGCAGCACAGTGGCGCCACCTTAACCCTTTTTCCGGAACGTGCCAATGCTTCTTGCGAAGGTTTCTCTGTTTTAGGGATCGACGGTGTGACGGTTCGTCGCCAGGGCGCGTAATTCCTGCACGTTCGCCGAGATTTGCAGCCCGGACTTTGAACCCGGCAGCGCGCCCGGTAAGATGCCGGACAGATTTTTTCCACCTCGCTATTCAGGACACCCGCCATGAGCATCAAATCGGACAAGTGGATTCGCCGCATGGCGCAGGAACACGGCATGATCGAGCCGTTCGTCGAGCGCCAGGTACGTGGCAGTGACGACAGCCGTGTGATCTCCTACGGTGTGTCGAGCTACGGCTACGATGTGCGTTGCACCAATCATTTCAAGGTGTTCACCAACATCAATTCGGCCATCGTCGATCCGAAAAACTTCGACGCCGGCAGTTTTGTCGACGTCCACAGCGATGTCTGCATCATTCCGCCGAACTCCTTTGCCTTGGCCACGACCGTTGAATACTTCCGTATTCCACGCAACGTCCTGACCATCTGCCTGGGCAAGAGCACTTACGCCCGTTGCGGCATCATCGTCAACGTCACCCCGCTCGAGCCCGAGTGGGAAGGCCAGGTGACCCTGGAGTTCTCCAACACCACCAACCTGCCGGCGAAGATCTACGCGAATGAAGGCGTGGCGCAGATGCTGTTCCTCGAATCCGACGAGGAATGCGAAGTGTCCTACAAGGACCGTGCCGGCAAATACCAGGGCCAGCGTGGCGTGACCCTGCCGCGCACCTGATCCGTCCATCCGGCAGTTACCGGGAATTCTTCGGCGGGTAGACACTCTATGAGGTGTACTGCCCGTTTCGCGAACAGCGGGACGGGCCTTCGCCGAGGAGTGCTCCATGAAGATCGATCCGCAAATCACTGCCGAACTGGCAAGGCTCGAGCCCAATCAGGTTGGCGTAATGGCCTGGTCGTTGTTGGCACACCCACCCATCACCACGGCCGGCGGAATCCCTCACCAGCCCGATCCCGATACCCCCAACGAAGAACCGACCGAGCCCGGCGAACCTACGTTGCCGGACAAACCGCCACCCGCGCCCGTCGCGTGATTGAATGCATGGCCCGTCGGCTGAATCCTGAACAGGACTTCAGCCGACGGGCCATATTTCGTTGTCGCCAATGACAAAGATCCGACAGCTGTCTTCCTTCTCCACTGGAAAACCACCGGTGAAGGCACCAAAGGCCGGCAGCAGGCTGATGCGTTCTCCGAGCCTGAAACACGCCAGCCGTAAACGCTGACGCCCCTTGCCGATCAATCGATAAACCGGGTGTACGTGCCCTGCGAGGACGTGCCGCTCAGGGTGCGGATCCGGCTCGTGTTGCAACGCGAAGGGCCCTAGCAGCAACGGCTCTGGCACCACCCGGATGTTCAGCGCTAGCGGCGGATCGCCCGCCCGCTTGTCGTGATTGCCGCGAATCAGCGTCATCGGCAGGTCGGCATGACGCGCCCGCCACTGCGCCAAAGCCTGCAAGGTGTCGGGGGCGTGGGAGCCAGGTCCGTGCAGAAAGTCCCCCAGAAAGATCAGTTGCCGACACGGCAGCTTCGCCAGCAATTGCTCGATCACCGCGATATTGCTCGTCGTAGTGCCCTGCGGAACCGGTTGGCCAAGTCGACGATAAGCGGCTGCCTTGCCGAAATGCACATCGGCAATCAGCAGCGCCTGTTGCGCTGGCCAGTAAAGCGCCTTTTCCGGCAGTAACCAGAGTTCTTCGCCTGCCAGACGCAAGGGGTAGGGCGCGTTCATCGGGATTGGCCTGTGTCGGCGGTTTTCTCCAGATCGCCAACCATGCGCCGGATCCGGTCGGCAAGTTTTTCCGAACTCATGCTTTCGCGCATGCGCTCCACCAGCAATGGAAAGCCGAGCGGTGTAGGACGTTTGATCAAGTGCATGTCCAGTTTCATCCGATTGATCCGCTCCAATGTCTGTTCAAGTCGACGAATATCCAGTTCTTCCCGCAGGACTTCTTCCCCGGCCTGCGCCAGTAGCAGGTTGTCGGCGTCGTATTGTTTGAACACTTCAAAAAACAGCCCGCTGGAGGCCTGCACCTGACGTGTACTTTTCGGCGCGCCGGGGTAACCGGCGAACACCAGGCCGGCTATCCGCGCGATTTCCCGAAACCTGCGCAGCGCCAGTTCGCCCGCGTTGAGGCTGGCCAGCACATCCCTCAACAAACCTTCGGGACTGAGCAGGGCCTGATTCAGCTGTACAGACCAGTCAACGGGCGTGGCGCTGAGCAGTTCCAGTCCGTAATCGTTGACCGCAATCGAGAAGGTCACAGGCAAGCGCTGACTGGCCCGCCACGCCAGCAGGCTGGCCAGCCCCAGATGCACCTGGCGTCCGGCAAACGGGTAGAGGAAAAGGTGCCAGCCTTCGCGGGATTTCAGCACTTCGGCCAGCAGGTTGTTGTCTGTCGGCAGGCCCGACCAGCGCATCTGTGTTTCCAGCAGCGGGCGCAAGGCGTGCATTTCCGGGCCGGCAAACTCACCGTGTGCCGCCGCGCTGAAGCGGCTGACCACGGCTTCCGCCAACTCATTGGAGAGCGGCATGCGTCCGCCATTCCAGCGCGGTACGGCGGCTTTTTTTGCGGTGCTGCGTTTGACGTAGGCGGTCATGTTTTCCACCCGCACCAGTTCCAGCAAGCGCCCGGCGAACAGAAAACCATCACCGGGTTTCAGGCGTGCGATGAAGCTTTCTTCCACGCTGCCCAGTTGTTTGCCGCCACCGCCCTTGCTCCAGAATTTCAGGTGAATGCTGGCATCGCTGACGATGGTGCCGATGCTCATGCGATGGCGGCGCGCCAGGCGGGCATCGGGGACGCGCCAGATCCCGTGCTCATCCGGCTCGACCCGGCGGTAATCCGGGTACGCCGTCAGCGACATCCCGCCGTGGCGTACGAACGCCAGCGCCCAGGCCCAGTCTGCTGGTGTCAGGTCGCGATAGGCCCAGGCACCACGGACTTCTTCGTACAGCTCATCGGGAACAAAGCCACCGCCCAGGGCCATGCTGACCAGATGCTGCACCAGCACATCCAGCGGTTTGTGCGGTGACAGTCGCGGTTCGATCCGCCGCTGTGCCACGGCATCGCCAGCGGCCGCAGCTTCAATCAGCTCCAGGCTGTGGGTCGGCACCAGCGTGACCCGAGACGTTCTGCCGGGCGCATGCCCCGAACGTCCGGCACGCTGCATCAGCCGCGCCACGCCTTTGGCCGAGCCAATCTGCAGCACCCGCTCCACCGGCAGGAAATCCACCCCCAGATCCAGGCTTGAAGTGCAGACCACGGCTTTGAGTTGGCCGTTCTTCAGCGCCTGCTCGACCCAGTCGCGGGTGTCGCGGGACAGAGAGCTGTGGTGCAGGGCAATCAAACCGGCCCAGTCCGGCCGCGCTTCCAGCAAGGCCTGATACCAGATTTCCGATTGCGCCCGGGTGTTGGTGAACACCAGGCTGCTGGCGCAGACGTCCAGTTCGGCGACCACCTGCGGCAACATCTTCAGACCGATGTGCCCGGCCCAGGGAAATCGTTCGATGGCCGGTGGGAGCAGGGTATCGACCTTGAGCGACTTTTCGCTTTGCCCCTGAATACTCACGCCGCCGCCCTGTGGGATCAGCACCTGTTCGGCGTGGGACTGATTGCCGAGCGTCGCGGAAACGCCCCAGACGATCAGCCCCGGCTGCCAGCGCCGTAGCCGGGCGAGGGCCAGTTGCAATTGCACGCCGCGCTTGTTGCCGAGCAATTCGTGCCACTCATCCACCACGACCATACGCAGCGTCGACAGCGCCGTTTGCGCGTCGGCCCGGGCGAGCATCAGGGTCAGGCTTTCCGGGGTGGTGATCAGCGTGGTGGGCAGGCGCCGGTTCTGCCGGGCGCGTTCGCTGCTGCCGGTGTCGCCAGTGCGCAGGCCGACGCTCCAGGGAATCTGCAGATCGTCCAGCGGCGCTTGCAGGGCGCGCGCGGTGTCGGCAGCCAGCGCGCGCATGGGGGTGATCCACAAGACTGTCAGCGGTTCGGCCGGCGGTGGGCGTTTGCGGGTGGTTTCAGCAGCAGGCCTGGAGCGGGCAAACCGATTGAGCGCGGCAAACCACACCGCGTAGGTTTTACCGGCGCCGGTACTGGCGTGCAGCAGGCCGGACTCGCTCCGTTTGACCGCGGCCCACACCTGTTTTTGAAAGGCGAAAGGCTTCCAGTCGCGGGCGCTGAACCAGTATTTGGCGAAGTCGGTGGAAGTGCCCATGCCGGCGACGTGTGCTCTGAAGGTGTTCCTTCAATGACCGCGCCGGCCGGGCAATAGTTTTACTTGAGATTGCCGCTGAGGAATTGCTTCAGGCGTTCGCTTTTCGGATTGCCCAGCACTTCTTCGGGTGCGCCTTCTTCTTCCACCAGCCCCTGATGCAGGAACAGCACCTGGCTTGAGACCTTGCGCGCAAAGCTCATTTCATGGGTGACCATGATCATGGTCCGGCCTTCTTCGGCCAGGCCCTGAATCACCTTGAGCACTTCGCCGACCAGCTCCGGGTCAAGTGCCGAAGTCGGTTCGTCGAACAGCATGACTTCCGGCTCCATCGCCAAAGCCCGGGCAATCGCCACCCGCTGTTGCTGGCCGCCGGAGAGAAACGCCGGGTACTGATCGGCCACCCGTGCCGGCAGGCCGACCTTTTCCAGATAACGCCGGGCGCGGTCGTCGGCTTCCTGTTTGCTGCAGCCCAGCACCCGGCGCGGGGCCATGGTGATGTTTTCCAGCACGGTCATGTGGCTCCACAGGTTGAAGTGCTGAAATACCATTGCCAGCCGGGTGCGCAGGCGTTGCAGTTCATCGGCGTCGGCGACGTGCATGCCGTGGCGGTCGGTGACCATGCGGATCGCCTGGCCATCGAGGCTCATCGCGCCGTCGTTGGGTTGTTCGAGAAAGTTGATGCAGCGCAAAAAGGTGCTTTTGCCCGAGCCGCTGGCGCCGATCAGGCTGATCACGTCACCGGTCCTGGCCTTGAGCGACACGCCTTTGAGCACCTGATGGTCGCCATAGCTTTTGTGCAGGCCTTCAACGGTCAATTTGTACATGGGACAGGCATCCTCAAGGCGAAAGTAGATAGCCGCTGCGATAGGCTTCGGCGCCCGCGACGTGGGCGATCACCATCCCGGCGGTGGCCATGCGCCGCAGCGAGCGGGCGTAGAGCAGACCGGAAGCGGTGCAATGGACTGGTGTGACCCGGTCGCTGATCGGGTCGATGATTTCGGCGATTTTCTGCCCGGCTTCCAGAAGCTGGCCGGGTGTGGCGGTGTAGACGAGCAGGCCGCCGACGGGAGTGGCCACCGGTTCTACGCCGGCCAAAGGTGTGGCGGGATGTGGCAGGGCCGGCAAGGCTTTGGGCTCGCCGACGATGGCTCCGAAATGAATCAGGTAATCGATCAGCGCCTGGCAATCGCGACTGGCCAGCGGATGGGTGACATCCCCCTGGCCACGCAACTCGACGGTGACCGAGAAACTGCCGAGCGGAATCTCGAAGTGTTCGCCGAAGCGCTCCTTCAATTGCCACCACAGCAGGGTGAAGCACTCATCGAACGACTGGCCGCCGGAGTCGGTGGCCAACAGGCTCGCCTGGGATTCGATGTAGCGCGCCAGCGGCTCGACCTGCGGCCAGGCCTCGGGCGTTGTGTAGAGGTGAACCACGGATTCGAAATCGCAATGCAGGTCGAGCACCATGTCCGCATCGCAGGCCAGCCGTTGCAGGGTCAGGCGCTGGGATTGCAGTTGGGTGCTGGCGGTCTGGCGGGCGAGGGCATTGCGCAGGCTGGCGCGGATCAGCTCAAGGTTGCGCTGCGGGTCGTCGCACAGCTGTGTTTCGATCTCGTTGCCGATTTCCTCGCTGAGGTCGACAAACCAGCGGTTGAAGTTCTGCCCGCTCTCCAATTCGTAGCGGCCCAGCGGCACATCCATCAGCACCTGTTCGAGGCCGACCGGGTTGGCCACCGGCACCAGCACGATTTCGCTGCGCAGGCGGCCGGCGGCTTCCAGCTCCGCCAGGCGCTGCTTGAGGTGCCAGGCCACGAGCATGCCGGGCAGTTCGTCGGCGTGCAGCGAAGACTGGATGTAGATCTTGCCTCGGGCCTTGTCCGGGCCAAAGTGAAAACTGTGGATCTGTCGTGCGGTCCCCGGCAGCGGGGCCAGCAGGTCGTGTATCTGATGACGCATCTCTAATGGGTCCTAGTGGGTCGGGCCGAGGAAGGCCAGCCATCGGCGTTCGGCAAGGCGGAACAGGCCGACCAGCGCAAAGGTGATGGTCAGGTAGATCAGCGCGGCGATGCCGAACGACTGAAAGGTCAGGAAGGTCGCCGAGTTGGCGTCCCGCGCGACTTTCAGGATGTCGGGGATGGTCGCGGTGAAGGCCACGGTGGTCGAGTGCAGCATCAGGATCACTTCGTTGCTGTAGTACGGCAACGAACGGCGCAGCGCCGACGGCATGATCACGTAGGCATACAGCTTCCAGCCGGTCAGCCCGTAGGCCTTGGCCGCTTCGACTTCACCGTGGTTCATGCTGCGGATCGCCCCGGCGAAAATCTCCGTGGTGTAGGCGCAAGTGTTGAGGGCGAAGGCCAGGATCGTGCAGTTCATCGCATCGCGAAAGAAACTGTCGAGCAGCGGCTGCGCGCGCACGGCGGCCAGGCTGTAGATCCCGGTGTAGCAGATCAGCAGCTGGATATAGAGCGGCGTGCCACGGAACAGGTAGGTGTAGAACTGCACCGGCCAGCGAATGTAGAAGTGCGGCGAGACCCGGGCGATCGACAGCGGAATCGACACGATGAAGCCGAAGAAGATCGAGGCGCTGAGCAGCCACATCGTCATCGCAAGACCAGTGATGTTCTGACCGTCGGTATAAAGGAAGGCTTTCCAGTATTCCTGCAGGAGTTCGATCATCGTACGGCCTCCCTTGCACCGGCGGCGTAGCGGCGTTCGAGCCAGCGCAGGATGAAGTTCGAGGCACTGGTGATGAGCAGGTAAATCAACGCGGCGAGCACCAGGAAGTAAAACAGCTGATAGGTGCTCTTGCCGGCGTCCTGCGCGGCCTTGACCAGATCGGCCAGGCCGATGATCGAAACCAGCGCAGTGGCCTTGAGCATCACCATCCAGTTGTTGCCGATGCCCGGCAGGGCGAAGCGCATCATTTGCGGGAACACCACGAAGCGAAAGCGCTGGCCGCGCTTGAGACCATAGGCGGTGGCGGCTTCGACCTGACCGCGCGGCACGGCGAGAATCGCCCCGCGGAAGGTTTCAGTGAAGTACGCGCCGTAAATGAAGCCCAGGGTCAGGACCCCGGCGCTGAACGGGTCGATCTCAATGTATTCCCATTCCAGGTAATCGGTGAGCGTCGTCAGCCAGGTTTGCAGGCTGTAGAAGATCAGCAGCATCAGCACCAGGTCCGGCACCCCGCGAATCAGCGTGGTGTAGAGCTGGGCGGGCAGGCGCAGCAGTTTGACTTTTGACAGCTTGGCACTGGCGCCGAGCAGGCCGAGCAACACGGCCACCAGCAGCGACAACGCCGACAATTTGATGGTCATCCAGGTGCCTTCCAACAGCAACGGGCCAAAGCCCTTGAGGCTGAAGGCGGAGAGCCCCAGATTTTGTAAGAGGGTTTCGAACATAAATCAGCAACCTGACTGAATGAAAAAGGCGCCCATCGAGGATGGGCGCCGGGGCATTATTTGCCGCTGTACAGATTCAGATCGCCAAAGTGTTTCTTTTGAATCTCGGCGTATTTGCCGTCATCGTGTAACGCTTTGATACCTTTATCCAAAAGCGCTTTCAGCTCGGTGTTACCTTTCTTAATACCGACAGCGGTCTTGGCTGGCAGCAAGTGGTTGTCGACCGGCTTGCTGACTTCATAATCAGCGCCTTGCGGCGACTTCAGAAAGCCCAGTTCGGCCTGCAACATGTCCTGAATGCCCGCATCGAGACGGCCCGAGGTCAGGTCGGAATACACCTGGTCCTGATTCTGATAGGCCTGGGTTTTCACGCCGGCTTTGTCCAGCACGGCTTTGGCATAGGCTTCCTGGATGGTGCCTTGCTCGTAGCCGACGGTTTTGCCTTTCAGGGAAGCGACGTCGTCGGTGATGCCCGAACCTTTTTTCGACACGTAGGCCGTCGGGCCGGAGAACAGCTCGCTGGAGAAGTCGATGACTTTTTCGCGGGCTTCGGTAACGGTCATCGACGAGATCACACCGTCGAATTTATTGGCCTTGAGGCCCGGAATCATGCCGTCGAAGTCACTTTCAACCCATTTGCACTTGACCTTCAGCTCGGCGCAGATCGCGTTGCCCAGATCGATGTCGAAGCCAACCAGGCTGCCGTCTGCCGCTTTCGACTCGAACGGTGCGTAGGAAGGGTCAACGCCAAACCGCAGTTCTTTGTATTCCTTGGCCAGCGCGGAGCCGGCGGCCATGCACAACGCCAGTGCAGAAAGGGTCAGCAATGCTTTTTTCATTATTCAATCCCTAAGAACCAATATGAGCGCTTGTGGCGCGGAATGATTGTTACTGGAGCGCTTACGACTTATAGAAAGTAGCAATTTCCGAACCAGAGTCCCGAACAAGTGTTTTAAAAGGTGCAGCAAGTGCATGCCGGGGCCGGTCAGTGCACGAAAACGGGCGCGCCGCAAAAGCTGCACCAGTATGGTTCAGAGGATCATTCCCACGCTCTGCGTGGGAATGCAGCCGGGACGCTCCGCGTCCCAAAGCGGACGCAGAGCGTCCATTGAGGCATTCCCACGCGGAGCGTGGGAACGATCGGGGTGAGGGGGAGTATCGGGGGAAGGAGTCAGACCAACAGGTTTTGCAGGGTCGCCAGGCTGTCGGCCTCGTCCACGGTCTTGTCCTGGCGCCAGCGCAGCATGCGCGGGAAGCGCACGGCGATGCCGCTCTTGTGCCGACGGGAGAGGGCGATGCCTTCGAAACCCAGTTCGAACACAAGGCTCGGCTTCACGCTGCTGACCGGACCGAATTTTTCCACGGTGGTCTTGCGCACGATGCTGTCGACTTCGCGCATTTCCGCGTCGGTCAGCCCGGAATAGGCCTTGGCGAAGGGCACCAACGCCCGCGCACTGGCACCGGGCGGGCCGTCCCACACCGCAAAGGTGTAATCGCTGTAAAGGCTGGCGCGGCGACCGTGACCGCGCTGGGCGTAAATCAACACCGCGTCGACGCTGAACGGGTCGACCTTCCATTTCCACCACACGCCCATGTCCTTGGTGCGACCGACGCCATACATCGCATCCCTGGCCTTGAGCATCATGCCTTCGACCCCCAGGCGTCTGGAGGCTTCGCGCTGGCGGGCGAGGTCGAACCAGTCATCTCCCGTCAGGATCGGCGAAGGCAGCAGCACCGGGTTGTTGCAGCGGGCGATGACCTGCTCCAGTTGCTCACGACGTCTGGCCTGGGGCTGGTTGCGCCAGTCTTCGCCCTGCCATTCGAGCAGGTCATAGGCGAGTACCACCACCGGCGCGTCTTCAAGGATTTTCCGGTCCAGCGATTTACGGCCAATCCGTTGCTGCAACAGCGCGAAGGGTTGCACCGCCGGAGCTTCTGTCGACTGCGGATCGAAAGCATCTTCGGTGACCGGGCGCCGGTTTTTCCAGACCACGATTTCGCCGTCGATCACCGTGCCGTCGGGCAACCCGTGCACCAGTGTGTCGAGTTCGGGAAAGCGTTCGGTGACCAGTTCTTCGCCCCGGGACCAGACCCACAGTTTTCCGTCGCGCTTGACCACTTGCGCGCGAATGCCATCCCACTTCCATTCCACCTGCCAGTTACTGGCAGGCCCGAGCAGGGCTTCGAAGGTTTCCACCGGTTGCGCCAGCGCGTGGGCGAGGAAGAACGGGTAGGGCTGGCCGCCGCGCTGGGCATGCTCGTCGCTGGATTCGGGGGCGATCAGTTTCAGGTAACTGGCAGCGTTCGGCCGGTTGGACAGGTCGGTGTAACCCACCAGCCGTTGCGCCACTCGCTTGCTGTCGAGCCCGGCCATGGAAGCCAGAGCGCGGGTCACCAGCAGCTTGGATACGCCGACCCGGAAGCTGCCGGTGATCAACTTGATGCACAGCATCAGGCTCGGCCGATCCAGTTGCGCCCACAGTGCGGGCAACTGATGGGCGAGGTATTCCGGGGTTTCACCGCGCAGGGGCAGCAGTTTGTCTTCGATCCATTCGGCGAGGCCGGCCTCGGAGGTGTATGGATGTTCCGGCAACACCAGCGAGATGGTTTCCGCCAGGTCGCCGACCGCTTGATAGCTCTCCTCGAACAGCCATGGCGCCAACCCGGACATTTCGACCGCGAGATCGCGCAGGATCCGCACCGGCACCAGTTGCCGCGGCCGACCGCCGGACAAGAAGTACACCGCCCAAGCGGCATCCTGCGGTTGCGCCTGGGCGAAGTAGGTTTGCATGGCCGCCAGTTTGGCGTTGCTGGAGGTGGTGGCGTCGAGTTCGGCGTACAACCCGGCGAAGTCTTTCATGGTTGCACCTCGGCAACGGCGGGCGTGGCGGCAGGCAGCTCTTCCTCATCGTCACCGTATTCGGTGTTGAAACCCTGTGCGTCCAGACCCTGCTCGCGCAGATGGCGCACCAGCACGCCAATCGAGCCGTGGGTGACCATCACCCGCTCGGCGCCGGTCTGTTCGATAGCCCATAAAAGACCGGGCCAGTCGGCGTGATCCGAGAGCACGAAGCCGCGATCCACGCCGCGCCGCCGACGGGTGCCGCGCAGGCGCATCCAGCCGCTGGCGAAGCTGTCGCTGTAATCGCCGAAACGGCGCATCCAACTGCTGCCGCCGGCCGAGGGCGGGGCGATGACCAGCGCCTGGCGCATCATCGGGTCGTTCTTTTTCACCTCGCCGGCGTAGATCGTTGGCGGCAGGTAGACACCGGCCTCGCGGTACACACGGTTCAGCGGCTCGACCGCACCGTGGCTGAGGATCGGCCCGAGGGTTTCGTCGATGCCGTGGAGAATCCGCTGGGCCTTGCCGAACGAATAGCAGAACAGCACGCTGGCCTTGCCGGCCTCGATGTTGGCCTGCCACCACTGATTGATTTCGGCGAACACCTGCGCCTGCGGCTGCCAGCGGTAGATCGGCAGGCCGAAGGTCGATTCGGTGATGAAGGTGTGGCAGCGCACCGGTTCGAACGGCGCGCAAGTGCCGTCCGGTTCGATCTTGTAGTCGCCGGACGCGACCCAGACTTCGCCGCCGTATTCCAGCCGCACCTGGGCCGAGCCGAGTACATGACCGGCGGGATGAAAACTCAAGGTGACGCCGTGGTGGGTCAGGCGCTGGCCGTAGTCGAGGGTTTGCAGGTTGATGTCCTGGCCCAGACGCGCGCGCAGAATCCCTTCACCGGCGCTGGCAGCCAGATAATGCTGGTTGCCGCCACGGGCATGGTCGCCGTGGGCATGAGTGATGACCGAGCGCTCGACGGGTCGCCACGGGTCAATATAGAAATCCCCGGCGGGGCAGTACAAACCTTCGGGGCGGGCGATAACAAGGTCCATGGCGTTACCGGAATGGAAGACTTGTTAGCTATGAGGTTGGCGCGAAGTCAGAAGTTCTATTGATTTTCTGAACTGTCGCATGATCGTTCCCACGCTCTGCGTGGGAATGCCTCAAGGGACGCTCTGCGTCCAGTGACGCGGAGCGTCACGGGCTGCATTCCCACGCGGACGGTTCGACGCCTCGACGTGGGAACGATCAGATGGGGATTTATTTGCCGGGGGTAAGCGTCAACCGCGTCTTGCCATACACCCGGTCAAAGTTCTGCGGCTGCATCGGCAAGCCGATGTACTGGCCCTTGAGCCACGGGTCGATGCCGTTCAGGTAGTTCGGGCTCACCGGATTCCCCGATTGCCCCGTCCCGTTCTGCCCCAGCAGCGGTTCGCTCTGACCGAAGTCGACGATAAAGCGCATCGACGGCGCACGCGTGGTGTTGAAGTCCTGGCCCCAGGCAAATGCCGCCGTGTTCAGGGTGGTATGGTCACCGCCCGCCGCGATCGGACCGCGAACGCTCTGGCCGTTGGCATTCTTCCACTCGTAGCGGTGCAGTTTGCCCCACTGCCAGGCTCTGCGATCACCGCCCAACTGACTGTCGCCAGCGCTGATCGCTGCTGCCAGACTGCGAGCGAGGATCGCCGGTTTGTCTTCTTTTTGCGGGGTGCGGGCGTCGTCCCAGAACGCACTGTCTTCGCGGCCGAGCAAGTGATCGGCCTGGGCGGCGTAGGACAAGTCGCCGTTGGCGATAAACGCTTTCCACGCCGGGCTGCCCTGCGGGCCGAGCTCGTCGAGGAAGATCTGCTTCATGCTTTCCTGCAGGAACAACTCGTAGATCGCTGCGTCGGCGGAAGTCGGGCTGAGCTTGCCGTCGAACGCCATCAGACGGGTGTAGGCCTCGCGGGCCTTGCTGCGGTCAGCTTCCGGCAGCGCGTCGATCGCCTGTTTCAGCGGCTGCGACATGCCCGGTGCCTCGAACATTTTCTTCAGTTTGGCGGCGAAGGTGGTGGTCTGGTCGTACTGCATGGCGATCACGCTGCGACCGTCATGCTTGCCGCTGCCGGCCAGTTCGGCCAGGCGCTCGCCACGCTCCGGCGCCGCCCAGGAATTGGACAGTTGCATGCCGTAGCCGTGAGGGATGACCCGCTGGTTGGCGGTGCCGAGCCAGCCCTGGGCCGGGTCCTGATCGTAGGGGTGGAGCATCGGGTCGGCGTAACCGTCCCAGTCGTAGCGACCTTCCCAGCCCGGCGACGGCAGCAAACCTTCACCTTCACGGCGGTTCGGGAAGCGCCCGGTGACTTGCCAGCCAATGTTGCTGGCGTCGGCAAACACCAGATTCAGCGCGATGGCGCGGATTTCCCGGGTGGCGTCCGAGGCGCGTTCCACGTTCTGCGCGCGGCTCAGATCGAAAAACGCATCGAGTGATTTGTCGTCGGTGAAGCTCGGCGTCTGCAAGGCCAGGCCAAAACCTGTGCCCTGAGCGGCAGCCTGGGTGCTGTTGAGCAGCGCGCCATGGCGGGTTTCGTACACCGCTTCGCGAATCGGCCGCTGGCCTTTGACGAAGTAGGTTTCGTTGCGCACGGCGACCGGTTGCCATTTGCCGTTGACCTCGTAGGTCAGGCTGCTGCCCTGACGACGGATTTTTTCCAGGAACAGATCCTGGTTATCGCCGAGCACGCTGGTCAGGCTCCACGCCACTTTGCCGTTGAAACCGCCGAGCACCATCGGCAGACCGGCCACGGTCACGCCGGCGGCCTGGTATTTCGGAGCGCGGATCTGCACGAAACTCCACAGCGACGGCGCGGCCAGCGGGCCATGGCTGTCGCTGGCCAGCAGGCTCTTGCCGCTGCGGCTGCGTTGCGGGGCGATGGCCCAGTTGTTCGATGACTGAGTGCCCAGCAGGTTGAGGGCGGCCAGTTGTTCGCTGGCGTTGCTCAGTTCCGTCAGCCCCGGAATCTGCCCGTTGAGCTTGATGCCTTGCAGCTTGTCGGCTTCGGCCAGCGGCAGGTTTTCGTCGGGAGCGGACGGGGTCAGCCACGCCAGTTTGTCGTTGGTCACGGTCTGTGCCAGCACCAGCGAAGCGATTTCTTCCGGCAGGTTGGCCGACTGGCTGAAGTTCAGCAGGCAGAAGATCAGCGCCGAATCTTCCGGTTTCCAGTACTCAGGCTTGTAGCCGCTGGAAGCCAGATCCCCCGGCAACTTGTCGGCGTAGCGGAACAGGTAGGCGTTGACGCCCCGGGCATAGACTTCGAAGAAACGCTTGAGCCGTGGCGACGAAGCCTTGTACAGCTCGCCGGCGCTTTTCTTCAGGTTGACGGCGCGCATGTAGCGGTCGGCGTCGAGCATCGACGAACCGGACATTTCCGCGAGACGACCCTGGGCCAGCAGGCGCAGGGTGACCATCTGATTGATCCGGTCGCTGGCGTGCACATAGCCGAGGGCGAACAACGCGTCGTGGAAACTGTTGCTTTCGATCAGCGGCATGCCCATGGCATTGCGGCGTACCGAAACGTTCTGCGCCAGGCCCTTGAGCGGCTGCACACCGGAGGTCGGCGGGAGGGTGTCCTGGGCGTTCCAGGTCTGACAACCGGTCAGGCTCAGAACACCGGCCACTGCTGCGGCAACGCCGAACCGGGGAAGAAAATGTGAAAGGGCTGGCGAGGCCATGGCAAAGCTCCTGCGGGGTGTAGAGGCTGGGGGCGCAATAAAGCCGCTACGTTAGTGAGCAGGAGGGGGCCGCGCAAGCGGGGCGAGCGGTTATTTCTTCCCGTTGATCGTTCCCGCGCACGGGAACGATCAGGCCGGGTGACTCAAGCCTTCGGTGGATTGATCTTCTGCACCAGCGCGTAGGCCTTCACGGTCGCCGGGCGATCCTTGATGTGGTTGAACCAGCGCTGCACGTTCGGGAAGTCTTCGAGGTTCTGGCTTTGCCACTTGTGGGAGACGATCCACGGGTAGATCGCCATGTCGGCGATGCTGTATTCGCTGCCGGCGACGAACTCATTGTTGGCCAGTTGCTTGTCCAGCACCCCGTACAAACGGGCGGTTTCATCGACGTAGCGCTTGATCGCGTAGGGGATTTTTTCCGGCGCGAACTGGCTGAAATGATGGTTCTGCCCGGCCATCGGCCCCAGCCCGCCCATTTGCCAGAACAGCCATTGCAGCGCCACCTGGCGGCCACGCAGATCCTTGGGCAGGAACTTGCCGGTCTTTTCCGCGAGGTACAGCAGGATCGCCCCGGACTCGAACAGCGACAACGGTTCGCCGCCATCGGCAGGTTCATGATCGACGATCGCGGGGATGCGGTTGTTCGGGGCGATTTTCAGAAAGTGCGGCTGGAACTGCTCGCCCTGGCTGATATTGATCGGGTGCACGTCGTAGCGCAGGCCCGCTTCTTCGAGGAACAGGGAAATCTTGTGGCCGTTGGGCGTGGTCCAGTAATACAGGTCGATCATGGAAAGCTCCAAATCAGGAAAATGGCTTACGTGCGGACAGCAAACGCCGGCTTCAGGTTGTCCTGTGTGCGTTCGATAGCTTGCTTAGTCACAGGAGGTGATGCTCAAGTACGGGAAATTCAATGACCCCGCGTGAGAAAAATCGCCATGGAGCTCAAGGCCAACGCTGCACTGATCATAATCGACCAGCAAAAAGGCATTCTGCAGCCGCGTCTGGGGCGGCGGAATAATCCGTTGGCCGAAGAACGAATCCTCGACTTGCTGAACTTCTGGCGGCACAGCGGTCGGCCGGTGATCCACGTGCAGCACTTGTCGCGCTCACCGGATTCGGTGTTCTGGCCCGAGCAGTCAGGCGTGGATTTTCAGGAAAGGTTTCTGCCGCAGGACGGCGAGTGGCTGATCCAGAAGCAGGTGCCGGATGCGTTTTGTGCGACGGGGCTTGAGGCTAAGTTGCGTGAGGCGGGGATCGGGCAGTTGATCATTGTCGGCGTGGCGACGAACAACTCGGTGGAATCCACGGCGCGCACGGCGGGCAATCTGGGGTTTGACGCGTGGGTGGCGGAGGATGCGTGCTTTACCTTCGACAAGGCCGACTATTTCGGCACGTTGCGTTCGGCTGAGGAGGTACATGCGATGTCGCTGGGGAATCTGCACGGGGAGTATGCGACGGTGGTCAGCAGTGCCGGGATTCTTGAGGCAGTCTGATACTGATCGGGGAGTGCGCCGGCCTCATCGCTGGCAAGCCAGCTCCCACATTCGACCGAGTTGCTCCTGATGGAGCGCGATCCCTTGTGGGAGCGAGCTTGCTCGCGATGGCGGTGTGTCAGGCGAAGTAGGTCTTCGCCCGAAACATCAAGCGCCGTGGCACTTCTTGAATTTCTTGCCGTTGCCGCATGGGCAAGGGTCGTTGCGGCCAACGTCTTTCAGGGCGTTGCGCACCGGTTCCTGGTGGGCGTGGCCGCAGTTCGGGCCGTGGACATGGCCATGGTCGTGATCATGGTGATGGTCATGATCGTGGTTGCAGTCTGGGCCATGGACATGAGGTTGCTGGGTCATCGGGGTCACTCCGTAATCAAATCGGCGGGGATTATCACGCCATTGCGCGCCAGGTGCACGTAGTGCGCGATGAATAAACCGGTTTCCATCTCGCCCTCCAGTCGGTAGGGAATCTGCTGGTTGGGGTTTTTCAGCATTTTCACCACCTCTTTGACCTTCGGCCACAGGTTGGTACGGATCGGCACCTTGTAAAACGCGCTGCTTTTGGGGTTCACCGTGATCCAGTGTTCGTGCTCGCCTTCGGCCAGCAGCATGTCGGCCAGGTGTATGCGGTATTCCAGACCGCGCACGGTCAGGTCGCTGTCATTGGGGTTGTCGATGCGAAAGTGCAGGATGAATTTCTGTTCCAGCAACTTGGCGCGCACCACTTCGACTTTCACCAGGTGCACGGCGGGGTCGCGGGCGTCGTCGGTAAACCAGGACGCGCAGCCGCCGAGCCCCAGAAACATGAGCAGTGAGAAGACCTGGATTGTGCGCCAATGACCGAGCATGGTTTAACTCCCTTTGCTGCCCAGTCTAGCCTCAGCTGCCGAAATACCCCGCACAGCATTTCTTGAACTTCTGGCCGCTGGCGCACGGGCAGGCGTCGTTGCGGCCCAGCTTCAGTTGCACGGTCGGGTCGATGAAGTACCAGCGCCCGCTGTTCTGCACGAATGACGAGCGCTCGCGGTGGCTGTGTTCGCCCTGACCGTCATGCCAGCGCGCGGTGAAGGTGACGAACGCGTGCTCCGGCTGGCCGCCGAGCACTTCCGAGCTTTCCACGTCCAGACCGAGCCAGGTGCTCTGGGCGCTCCAGTTGCTGATCGACTGGCGATCCAGCCCCGCTTGCTGGGCGGGCAGGGTGGTGGCCACCAGATAATCGATCAGGCCCAGCACGTAGGCGCTGTAGCGCGAGCGCATCAGGGCTTCGGCGCACGGGGCCGGGTGGCCGGCGTGATAGTGACCGCAGCAGGCATCCAGCAGGTTGCCGCTGCCGCAAGGGCAAATGGCTGTACTCATTGCATTACCACCAGTATTTCCCGAAGTTTTCCGGATTGGCCCAGAACCGCGAGTTGAGCCAGTCGGGGACTTGTTTGTAGTCAAGCAGATCGTAGGTGAAGAGTGTCAGTACCTGCTCGTCACGGGCGAAGCGTTCGCTGGCTTGCAGGGCCAGAGAGTAAAAATCGGTTTCCTGCCAGCCGCTGGCCGGCAGATCCGCCAGCACGGCGATGCGGCTGGCGTTGAGGTTGCGGATCCCGCCCAACAGATTCAGGCCGTCGCGCTTGGGCAAATGTTCCAGGCAATCGACCACCAGCGCCAGGTCGAAACGCCGGGCCGCCAGTTCCGCCGGTAACGCACCGGGCGCGGCGTGCGCGACGCAGGTGTCCGGGTGCGCTTCCTTGAAGGCAGCCAGCGCCGGGAACTCGCTGGCGCCGATCAGCAGCAGACGTGCCGGGGCGTAGCGGTCGAGCAGGGCGGCCAATGCCTGCTGTGGCGTGCGGGAAGAAATGGCGACGTTCATCGAAGCTCCTCAATCTGAGCGCCAAGACTAGCCTGCCCGGACGCCAAGGCCTAGATCTCTGTCCTGCGGGTTTGCGGCAAATTCGTCGAAGTCCCGTGAACAGGCGCACAAACAGCAATGGCCTATTGCTGGCGGAGATTAAAACTCCGGTCTTTACTCCCTGAATCGGTTCTAAGCCGATCCCTCAGGAGAAAACTAGATGAGCATAGTTCGGACAGCATTACCCTTGGTTCTGCTAACCAGTGTGTTGACTGGTTGCGCAGGTTTGCAGAAAACCGACTGGCCGACCTGTGCGGCAGTCGGTGGTGTCGTCGGTGCGGGTCTCGGCGCGACCGAAAGCTCCGCATGGGCGGGGTATGGCGCGTTACTCGTCGGCGGTACGGCAGCAGCCTATTGCTGGGTTCACGGTGATGGCGACGAAGACGGCGATGGTGTGCCGGACAGTCGCGACAAGTGCCCGGGCACGCCTAAAGGCGTACAGGTCGATGCTGACGGCTGCCCTCCACCAGCCCCTGCACCAGTGGTCGAAGAAGCTGTAGTGGTCAAGGAAGAAACCATTGTCATCCGCGATGTTCACTTCCAGTTCGACAAGGCCACGTTGACCCCGGCCGACAAACTGGTCCTGGATAAGGTCGCTTCGCGCCTGAAACAGGAATCCAGCACGGCGCAACTGACCGTGACCGGCCACACCGACAGCGTCGGCAGCGATGCCTACAACCAGAAACTGTCGGATCGCCGTGCGCACTCGGTGGTCAAGTACCTCGTCGAAAGCGGCGTACCGCAAAGCAGCTTCGTTTCGGTGACCGGTGCCGGTGAAAGCCAGCCGGTGGCGGACAACAAAACTGCCGACGGTCGCGCGCTGAACCGTCGTACCGAAATCAAAATCAACCGCTAGCCCCCTCGCATCCGCGGCTTGTGCAGTCGCGGATGCGGGTCTTTACTCCTGTGTAACCGGTATGGGCCGGTGACACAGGAGCTTTAACGATGAGTGTTCTTACAAGGTCCGTCTTGCCGGTTCTGCTGCTGGGCAGTCTGTTGACCGGTTGCGCCACCCACAGCGATGGCACCGCTCCCCTCAATCAACGTACCTGGCCGATCTGCAGCCTTATTGGCGGGCTGGTCGGCGGCGGTCTCGGCGCGCTCGAAAGTGGCGGCTGGGCCGGCGGTGGCGCTGCGCTGGGGATCCTCACCGGCGGATTGATCTGTTATGCCCAGGATGGCGATGAAGACGACGACGGCGTGTTCGATCGCCGCGACCGTTGCCCCGATACCCCGGCCAACACCCCGGTCGACCACCGTGGCTGTCCGCTGCCGCAATATCCGGTCACCGAGAAACCTGCCGAACCGGCCCCGCAAACCGAAGTCATCACCCTCAACGATGCCGGCAACGTGCTGTTCGACTTCGACAAGTCCGATCTGAAACCGGCCGCGAAAAGCCAGCTGGACACGCTGATGGACAAACTGCGCAATGCCGACGTGGTGAGCATCAAGGTCATCGGTCACACCGACAGCAAGGGTTCGGACGCCTACAACCAGGCACTTTCGGAGCGCCGCGCCAGCAGTGTGGCGGAGTATTTGCTGAGTCAGGGGCTGGCGCCGAACAAACTCACCAGTGAAGGGCGTGGCGAGAGCGAACCGGTCGCCGATAACAACACGGACGAGGGGCGTGCACAAAACCGTCGGGTGGAACTGCACATCAATCGTTAGGATGCGTCTGTAGTCCGCAGGCTAGAGCTGTCGGTCGATGATCCTTGTCGAACCGGCAGCCATCCGGCGGTGGATCGGTTTTTTTCATTTTTCCCTCTGGCTTATCCCCTGCAGAAGCCGTTACTGTGCGCCCAAAGAATAATTCGCAACACGGGGGAGCGTATGAAGGTGTTCTGTGGGCTGGGGCGATTGTTGACCCTGCTGTTCTGCTGCGTGGTGCTGGCCAATCAGCTGGTGCCGTTTGTTCATCCGCTGCACCTGCTGGTCAATCTGGCCGGCGCTCTGCTGCTGGCGATCCACGTGCTCGAAGTGCTGCTGTGCAACCGCAGCCTCAAGGGCCGTCCGCGCCCTTGGCGTGATCGTGGCCGTATCCTGTTGTTTGGCGTATTCCACCTGCAAACCATCCCGGCCCCGGCCGCTCCGGAGGCTTCCCATGCGTAAACTCTGCCTGCTCGCTGCATTCATCAGTCCATTGGCCTGCGCCCAGGTGGTCAGCGTCGAAACCAATTCCCTGATGCGTCTGCCCAACACCGCCAGCACTTTGCAGCTGGAGAAACTGGTGGTCGCCGATTACGGCACTTTGCTGATTCCTTCGAACGTGACCGAGCTGAGTGTCGGCGAATTGCAACTGGGCCATGAGGCGCGCATTGCCATTGTGCCAAGCGAACAGGCGCTGGATATGAAAGTCATCCGCGCTCAATTTGCCGAGGGCAGCCAGATCACCGCCCGTGGCGCCCCGGGCACCTACGAAAAAGCCGCCCGCGCCGGGCGCAATCTGAACCTGCAATTCAAGGCGTTGAATGCGCCGAAACTGGTGGTCGATGCCCGTGGCGGCACCGGTGCACCGGGTTTTGTCGGGCTCGATGGCGCCAATGGTCAGGAGCCGGGTTGCACCTGGGGTCAGGCGGGACACGGTTTTGATGGCAGCAACGGCAGCGATGGTCAGCCGGGTGCACCGGGCGCACTGGTGCGTCTTGAAGTGCCGCGCGAATTTCCGGCCGAGCTGATCAAGGTCGAAGTTGCCGGCGGTGCCGGTGGCCCGGCCGGTCCTGGCGGCAAACCGGGGGCGGGTGGCAAGTCCAAGGGCTGCCTGGTCTATCGCGCCGATGGCGGCAAGAGCGGCAAACCGGGGGCTGACGGGCAGCCGGGGCCTGCGGGTGCGGCGGGGTCTGTCACCGTACAGCGGTTGTAATCTGTCACCTGATCGCTCCCGCGCCGTGCGCGGGAGCGATCGCGATTAAATCATCGGCCGCGCGGCAGCCACCGCCACCAGCAGCATCCCGACCAGCAGATTGAACCCCACCACCTTGCGAATCCGCCCCAGCACCGCCGCACCCGCCGGCCAGTCCTTCGCCTGCACCGCCGTGCGCAGTTCCGGCAGCATCAAGGCCTGAATCCGGATGAACAACGCGGTCATCACCACATACAACCCCATCATCACCTGTACATAGCGCGGCGCGTTATCGAAAGCGATGTGTTGCAGGTGCAGCATGCCCACTCCGGTCACCGGTAGCAGAATCACCGCTCCCCACACCCAACGAAAAAAACCTTGAAACACTTCCACCCAGAGCGTCAGGCGCCCGGGGCCGTCCAGGGCCTTCATCGCCGCAGGGCGCAGCACCATCCAGGCGAAAAACATGCCGCCGACCCACACCAGCGCGGCCAGTACATGGATGGGGTAAATGAGGCTAAAAGGTGTCATTGGGGTACTCCGATCTGCGCAGGATTGATTCGCGGGGTATGATAGCCCCCCATCCGAACCACTGAAAATTTATCCAGCGTTTTTTGCGCCCGACATTCAATGATCAGCACTGAACTCAAAACCACGATCCAGGGCGCCTACTCGCGTTTTCTAGAGGCCAAGAGCCTCAAGCCGCGTTACGGCCAGCGCCTGATGATCGCTGAAGTCGCCAAGGTCCTCGGTGATATCGACACCGACGACGAAGGCCGGCGCAGTGGCGACCCCGCGATTGTCGCGGTGGAAGCCGGCACCGGTACCGGCAAGACCGTGGCCTACAGCCTGGCGGCGATCCCGACCGCCAAACTGGCCGGCAAACGCCTGGTGATCGCCACCGCCACCGTCGCCCTGCAAGAGCAGATCGTCTACAAGGATTTGCCCGACCTGATGCGCAACAGCGGGCTGAACTTCAGCTTCGCCCTGGCCAAGGGCCGTGGCCGCTACATGTGCCTGTCCAAGCTCGACATGCTGTTGCAGGAAGGCCATGCGCAGACCGCCACCGCGCAGCTGTTCGAAGAAGAAGGCTTCAAGATCGAGGTCGATGAGGCCAGCCAGAAGCTGTTCACCAGCATGATCGAGAAGCTCGCCGGCAATAAATGGGACGGCGACCGTGACAGTTGGCCCAACGCGCTGGAAGACGCCGACTGGGCGCGCCTGACCACCGATCACAGCCAGTGCACCAACCGTCATTGCCCGAATTTCGGCCAGTGCGCCTTCTATAAGGCCCGCGAAGGCATGGGCAAGGTCGACGTGATCGTCACCAACCACGACATGGTGCTGGCCGACCTGGCGCTGGGTGGCGGGGCCGTGTTGCCGGATCCGCGCGACACCATTTATGTGTTCGACGAAGGCCACCACCTGCCGGACAAGGCCATCGGCCACTTCGCTCATTACACGCGCCTGCGTTCCACTGCCGACTGGCTGGAAACCACCGCCAAGAACCTCACCAAACTGCTGGCCCAGCACCCGTTGCCGGGCGACCTCGGCAAGCTGATCGAGCAGGTGCCGGAGCTGGCGCGGGAGATCAAGACCCAGCAGCAGTTCATGTTTACCGCCTGCGAGCAGGTCGCCGATTTCAAGCCCGGCGAAGACGTCGAAGGCCGCGAGCGCCCGCGTCATCGCTTCATCGGCGGGGTGATTCCGGAACACATGCGCGAGATGGGCATCGAGCTGAAAAAAGGCTTCGCCCGCCTCAATGACCTGTTTACCCGCCTGACCGATCTGCTCAAGGAAGGCATGGACGGCGAGGTCAACATCGGTATCGCCAGCAATCAGGCCGAAGAATGGTATCCACTGTTCGGCAGCCTGTTGTCCCGTGCTTCCGGCAACTGGGAGCTGTGGACCGCGTTCACCGCCGAAGACCCCGAAGACAACCCGCCGATGGCCCGCTGGCTGACCCTGGCCGAAAGCGGTTCGCTGTTCGACATCGAGGTCAACGCCAGCCCGATCCTTGCCGCCGAAACCCTGCGCCGCAGCCTGTGGAACGTGGCCTATGGCTGTCTGGTGACCTCGGCGACCTTGACCGCACTCGGCACCTTCGACCGTTTCCGCATGCGTGCCGGTCTGCCGAAAAAAGCCGTCACCGCCGTGGTGCCGAGTCCGTTCCATCACGCCGATGCCGGTGTGTTGCGGGTGCCGGACCTGAAGGCCGATCCGCGCGACGCCGCCGCCCACACCGCCGCGATCATCCGTGATCTGCCGGAACTGGTCGAAGGCTCGCGCGGCAGTCTGGTGCTGTTCTCGTCGCGCAAACAGATGCAGGACGTGTTCGACGGCCTCGACCGCGACTGGCGCAAGCAAGTGTTCATTCAAGGCAACCTGTCGAAACAGGAAACCCTGAACAAGCACAAGGCGCGGGTCGATGGCGGCGATTCCAGCGTGCTGTTCGGCCTCGCCAGTTTTGCCGAAGGCGTGGACTTGCCGGGCGCCTACTGCGAGCACGTGGTGATCGCCAAGATCCCGTTCTCGGTGCCGGACGATCCGGTCGAAGCCGCACTGTCGGAATGGATCGAAGCCCGGGGCGGCAATCCGTTCATGGAAATCTCGGTGCCCGACGCCTCGCTGAAGCTGGTCCAGGCCTGCGGCCGTCTGCTGCGCACCGAAGAAGACCGCGGCACCATCACCTTGCTGGATCGGCGGCTGGTCACCCAGCGCTACGGCAAGGCGATCCTCAATGCGTTGCCTCCTTTCCGTCGTGAAATATCCTGAGACATCGGTGGGCAGTTTTGCCCGCCGCGCTGTCTATCTCTCTGTCACTGCTTTTCCATTGGCCCTTGCGGGTCGTTAGGGAGAATTCCGTTCTCATGATTCGTCGTTCGTTGCCTGCCGTTTTTGCCCTGGTTTTCGCTGCGCCTTTATTCGCGGCACCTGCCGGCCAGCAGACCCTGTTCAACTTTGTCCGCCCCGCCGATGTGGTGAAAGTGGCGACCGAAAACGCCGACCTGCCGCAAGCCAACGCCGAGCAGACCCCCGAAGGCGAAGTGCTGCGCCGGGTGACGTTCAACCCGACGGCCCGCCCGACCCTGCGTCTGTCCCCGCAGACTGGCGCCTGGGACTGGTCGCAGTCCGGCATGATGAGCCTGCGCATCCAGAGCGCGATGAACTGGGCCGTGACCGTCTACGTACAAATCCAGAGCAATGACGGCAAGACCTTGGTCAGCCGCGTTGACCTGCCGGCCGGCCCGGCGCAGACCTTGCTCGTGCCGTTGACCGCGACCTCGCCACTGAGCCAGGGCATGAAAGCCGGGCCGGCGATGCCGATGATGATCGACGGGCAGCGCATCCTGCTGGCGAGCAGCAGCGGTGAGCTGGATCGCAGCCAGGTGGTGTCGGTCAGCCTGTCGATGGATCAGCCGAAAGCCGCGCAAAGTCTGTTGCTCGAGCGCTTTGGCGTGCAGGACGAAGGCGAAGTGATCAAATCTGCCTACGGCAATCTGGTGGACGCCTATGGCCAGTCGACTCGCGGCAAGTGGCCGGAGAAAGTCGCCAATGACGAACAACTGAAATCCGCCGCCGCCAAAGAACAGCAACAACTGAGCACCTGGCTGGCCGAGCGCGAAAAGTCCTCGCTGGACAAGTTCGGTGGCTGGAGCAAAGGCCCGGCGTTCAAGGCCAGCGGTTTCTTCCGCACCGAGAAACGTGACGGCCGCTGGTATCTGGTGACGCCCGAGGGCCATCCGTTCTATTCCCTGGGCGTGAACACCGTCAGCCCGGAGGTCAACCAGACCTACGTGGCCGGCCGCGAATACATGTTCGAATCCCTGCCCAAACCGGAAGAGCCACTGGCCAGCCACTTCGGCGAAGGTGACAACCGTGGTGGCAACGGTGTCGATCAAGGCCGTGGCTACAACTTCGGGCGCTGGTACGACTTCTACGGCGCCAACCTTCAGCGCCTTTATGGCGAGCCATGCATCCCGGATAGCGGCAACAAGGCCGGTGTCGCCGAAGCCGCCAAGGCTGGCGCCGCCGAAGAGGCGGCAACCAACGCCAGTGCACCGGTAGCCGCCTCCGAACAGCCGAAAGCCGGGGTCGCCGAATCTGCAGCCACCAGCGGGCAAAGTGTCGCGACGCAGTGCAAAAACACGGTCGACGAGCAAAAGTGGGCCAGCCACACCCTTGATCGCCTGCAAGCCTGGGGCTTCAACACCATCGGTAACTGGAGCGCCCCCGCCCTCAGTGACGCCGAGCGCATGCCCTACACCTTGCCGCTGTCGATTGTCGGCGATTACACCAGCATCAGCACCGGTACCGACTGGTGGGGCGGCATGCCTGATCCGTTCGATCCGCGTTTTGCCATGGCCACCGAGCGCGCCGTAGCGATTGCCGCCCGCGATCATCGCGATGATCCGTGGCTGATCGGCTACTTCGCCGATAACGAGCTGGCCTGGGCGGGTCCCGGTGATGACCCGAAATCCCGTTACGCGCTGGCCTACGGCACCTTGAAAATGACCACTGACGTTCCGGCCAAGCGCGCGTTCCTCAAGCAGTTGCGCGACAAGTACCGCAATCAGGCGGGTCTGTCGAAAGCCTGGGGGATTGATCTGCCGGCGTGGGAATTGATGGAGGATCCCGGGTTCGAGGCGCCGCTGCCGAATCCGGAGCATCCGGAAATCGAGGCCGACTTCAAATACTTCCAGAAGGTCTTTGCCGACACTTACTTCAAGACCATTTCCGACTCGCTGAAATGGCACGCGCCGAACCAGTTGCTGCTCGGCGGCCGTTTCGCCACCAGCACCCCGGAAGCCGTGGCGTCCTGCGCCCAGTATTGCGACGTGCTGAGCTTCAACATGTACACCCTGCAACCGCAGGACGGCTATGACTTCGCCGCGCTGCACAACCTCGACAAACCGGTGCTGATCACCGAATTCAACTTCGGCTCCACCGACCGTGGCCCGTTCTGGGGCGGCGTGACCCCGTTGAGCAAGGAAGAAGACCGCGGCCCGGCCTACGCCAACTTCCTCAAACAGGCGCTGAGCGAACCGTCGATTGTCGGCGTGCACTGGTTCCAGTATCTGGACCAACCGGTGACCGGGCGCCTGCTCGATGGCGAGAACGGTCACTTTGGTCTGGTCGGGGTCACTGATCTGCCGTTTCAGGGCTTTGTCGAAACGGTGCGCAAAAGCAACCTGGCGACCGTCGATCAGTTGAGCAAAGAGGCGCAGAAAGCGGCTGCCGCAGCGGACAAGGCCGGCCACGAAACCGAAGGCGGCCGCAAGGCTGACGCCGTCAAAGGCCCGGGGCAGGGCGCAGGCCATACAGGCGGGCATTCCGGCAACGGCCACTGATCATTACAAAACCTGAAGACCGCCCGGCCCGCAGCGGTTCCCAAAACCCTCTCGGGCTGGAACAATGCGGGCCACTTTGTAGAGCGTTTTTGCGGGGGAGTTGCGGGTGCAGATTCAGGGCCATTACGAGCTTCAATTCGAAGCGGTGCGCGAAGCCTTCGCCGCACTGTTCGACGATCCCCAGGAACGCGGCGCCGCGTTGTGCATCCGGGTCGGCGGTGAAACCGTCCTCGACCTCTGGTCCGGTACCGCCGACAAGGACGGCGCCGAAGCCTGGCACAGCGACACCATCGCCAACCTGTTCTCCTGCACCAAGACTTTCACCGCCGTCACCGCGCTGCAACTGGTCGCCGAAGGCAAGTTGCAGCTCGATGCGCCGGTCGCCCGTTACTGGCCGGAATTCGCCGCTGCCGGCAAGGAGTCCGTCACCCTGCGCCAACTGCTTTGCCATCAGGCCGGCTTGCCGGCCCTGCGCGAATTGCTGGCGCCGGAAGCGCTGTATGACTGGCAAACCATGGTCGACGCCCTCGCGGCCGAAGCACCGTGGTGGACGCCGGGCACCGGTCACGGTTATGCCGCGATCACCTACGGCTGGCTGGTCGGCGAATTGCTGCGGCGTGCCGACGGTCGCGGGCCGGGGGAGTCCATTGTGGCGCGGGTCGCCAAACCGCTGGGGCTGGATTTCCATGTCGGTCTGGCCGACGAAGAATTCCATCGCGTGGCGCACATCGCTCGCGGCAAGGGCAACACTGGCGACGCTGCCGCCCAACGCTTGCTGCAAGTGACCATGCGCGAGCCAACGGCCATGACCACCCGGGCCTTCACCAATCCGCCGTCGGTGCTCACCAGCACCAACAAACCGGAATGGCGACGCATGCAGCAACCGGCGGCCAACGGCCACGGCAATGCCCGCAGCCTGGCCGGGTTCTACGCCGGTCTGCTCGACGGCAGCCTGCTGGAAAGCGAAATGCTCGACGAACTGACCCGTGAACACAGCCTCGGCGAGGACAAGACCTTGCTGACCCGCACCCGTTTCGGTCTCGGTTGCATGCTCGATCAACCCGACATGCCGAACGCCACCTACGGCCTCGGCCCGCGTGCATTCGGCCATCCGGGGGCGGGCGGTTCCATCGGTTTTGCTGATCCGGAGCACGATGTGGCCTTCGGATTTGTGACAAATACCCTGGGGCCGTACGTCTTGATGGATCCGCGCGCGCAGAAGCTGGCGCGGGTACTAGCCACTTGTCTGTAAAGCGGCGTCCGAGGTTCCAGGGCCGGAACCTCATGGCGAATTTCGTTTCAAAGCGTCTGTTTATCCGGGCGAAAGTCCTCTGATTGTTCACTAATTACTTTTGTGGGTTTCCAATGTCGTCCAAACAAACTCTCGCCCTGGCCCTGTGTTTCGCAATCACCGGTTGTGCACAGACTCCGAAGAACGACGCCGATGGCGGCAGCTGGTGGCCGTTCGGTTCTTCCGACAAAGTTGCAGCCAAGGAGCCGGCTCCGGCGCCTGCCCCATTGAAACCGGCCGCCACCGCGCCTGTGGCCAAGGCCGAGAGCAGCAATCCGTGGTACTGGCCGTTTGGCTCGGACGACTCGGCGGCAGCCAAGCCAGAAGTGAAAGCTGAAGCCAAGCCCGAAGCAAAACCGGTCGAAGTCGCCAAGGCAGAGGCCGACAAGGGTGGCAAATGGTGGTGGCCGTTTGGTGGCAAGGAGCAGGACACTGCCAAAGTCGTGCCGATGCCCGATCCGAAAGTGACCCAAGCGTGGCTGGATGACTACGAACCGCGCCTGCGCACCGCGATCAAGGACAGCAACCTGCAACTCGAACGCCGTGAAAACGTGCTGGTCGTGACCGCGCCGGTGGAAGGCTCGTTCAACCCGGATCGCCCGGCCATGCTGCTGCCAGTGACCCTCGGTCCGTTCACCCGTGTGGCGAAAATCCTCGAAGCCGACCCGAAAACCGCCGTACTGGTGCTCGGTCACAGTGACACCACCGGTGCTGCGCCGGCCAACGTCAAGTTGAGCCAGGAACGCGCCCAGGCTGTGGCGGCGATCTTCCGCCTGAGCGGTCTGCAACGTGATCGCCTGATGCTGCGCGGCATGGGTTCCGAAGCACCGCGTGCCGCCAACGACAGCGTTGAAGGCCGTGCCCTGAACCGCCGTGTAGAACTGTTGGTGACCCCGCAGAACACCATGGTCGCGCTGCTGAGCAAATACAACATGCCAGCACCGAAGCCAGTGACCATGGTCGCTGCCCAGGACGTCAAGCCTGCCGCCAAACCGGTGACCCCGGCGCCGGCGGCGAAGAAAGCCGCTGTACCGGCCACCAAAAAGGCCCCGGCCAAGAAAGCCGCCGCCAAGGCTCCAGCGAAAAAGGCCCCGGCGAAAAAGACTGCACCCGCCAAAGCTGCCGCAACCGACAAGAAAGTCGCTGCGACCGATACCACCAAAAAGTGATCCGCTAACGAAAAGGAATGCGCCGTGACCCAGTCTCTGGCAGATATGCGTCGTGATTACACCCGGGATGGCCTGACCGAGGCGCAAGCCCCGGCGGAGCCCTTTGCGTTGTTTCACCAGTGGTTTGCCGAAGCGGTCAAAACCGAGCAGGCGCCGGTGGAAGCCAACGCCATGACCCTGGCCACGGTGGATGCGGACGGCCGGCCGCATTGCCGCATTCTGCTGCTCAAGGGGCTGGACGAGCAGGGCTTCACCTTCTTCACCAACTACGAAAGTGCCAAGGGCCAGCATCTGGCGGCGAACCCGTTCGCCGCCATGACGTTCTTCTGGCCGACCCTTGAGCGCCAGGTGCGCATCGAAGGTCGGGTGGTGAAGGTCACACCCGAAGAGTCCGACGCTTATTATCAGGTGCGACCGCTGGGCAGCCGACTTGGCGCCTGGGCTTCACCGCAGAGCCGGGTGATCAACGGCCGGGGTGAGCTGGAAGATTTGCTCAAGGCGACCGAGCAACGCTTCACCGACACTCAGCCTCACTGCCCGGAACACTGGGGTGGCTACCGCCTGCTCCCCGAGCGCGTGGAATTCTGGCAGGGCCGGGCGAGCCGCCTGCACGATCGCCTCAACTACCGAGTGCAGGGCGCCGACTGGATTCTTGAACGTCTGGCACCTTGAGCAGTCTACCGAGCGGGATAGCCTGCCGCAGCGGCTTCGAGCCACTTCGGCAGGTCCCGGCGCTTGATCTTCTGCGCCTGAGCCTGCTTCAGCCGTTCGAGCATGAAGGCGCGTTTGCCTTCATCCTTGCCGGCCAGTGACAGGGCCAGGTCGCGATCCATCCAGCGTTTGATCCGCACATACAGCCACCAGTGGAAGTACAGACCGGCGGCGGTGGTGACGACAATGATGAAGTAATCCATGGAAATCCTTGGGTCGGCGGCGCAGGAAACGGATTTTGGCGCTACTGTTGGGTGAGTTCGCGGGTGCCTGTACGGGGCCTGAATGAAAGCAACTTTATCCGGGCGACGCCGTGACAGGCGTCAAGCTGCGGAGTTTAATGAATACCTGTCCTTTGGAGTTGATGCTATGCGTAAGTCTGTTCTGCTGGTTGCTTCCTTTTCCACGATGGCGATGTTGCTGACCGGCTGCCAGTCGAGCCTGACCGGTGACTCCTACTCCCGTGACGAAGCGCGTCGCGTGCAGACGATTCGCATGGGCACCATCGAATCCCTGCGTCCGGTGAAAATCGAAGGCACCAAGACCCCGATCGGCGGCGCTGCCGGTGCAGTGGTTGGCGGTGTTGGCGGCAGTGCCATCGGCGGCGGCAAAGGCAGCATCGTGGCAGCCGTTATCGGCGCCGTGGCCGGCGGCCTGATCGGTTCGGCCACTGAAGAAGGCCTGACTCGCACTCAGGGTGTTGAAATCACCGTGCGCGAAGACGACGGCAGCATGCGCGCCTATGTGCAGCAAGTGCAGGAGAATGAAGTGTTCCGTGTGGGTGAGCGGGTACGGATTTCCACCGTTGGCGGGACCAGCCGCGTTTCGCACTAATCGCGAACGCGCGGTAAAGGAAAACCCCGATCAGGTGACTGGTCGGGGTTTTTTTATTGGTTGTTTACGAGCCCGCCCGAGTGCCAATGAAATATTCCAGGCCTTTCGGAAAGTCGACTTTCAAAAGCTCTGACGCCTGCCTGACCTGACTTTCAGTCATCTCCAGCTCTCCTGGTTCAACTTCCTCAAGAGTTTTGGATTCAGTGATTTGCGCTAATGCTTGGCTCAGTTCGTAATCTTTTACCTTGAGCTCGAATTGCAACGAGTCATCCTGCTTCTCATCCGGGAAAAATCCGGTGATCGATAAATAGCGCATCTTTCTCTCTTTAGTGAGTTATCTGGGAGTCGTTCTGCCTGGCTTTGCTTTTTTTGTTCGCTCTCCCGTCAAATGATTGAATTCTCCCAAATGAATTCCCAGCTTGTCGTACAGCTCTATAGCGCCGGTTTTGGAGTCCCATTCATATATCCGGCCTTTTCCATCAAGCCAGCGGGCTCTCTTTTTCCCACCACCTCGCACTGAGGCCTTTGACTTCACCCTTTGAGTGTCGGGGAACGCAGGAAGCGTTTCGGGATCATCGTAGTACTTATGGTCTCCAGGTTTGCTGACAACAATGTACAGCGGCCGAACCCCGGACTCCGCCGGAAACACCAATATGAAATCCCAATACTCCGGCGGATAAACCGGATTCACCAGAATCCCGTCCGCCGCTTTCGTCGGCGGATACACCCAGATATGCGGCGCCTGCGGAGCAGCCTCCAGTGCCGGAATACCGAGGATGTCGGAACCGTCCACGGCAGGCGTCCAGACCAGCTCAACACCTTCACCAAGGTCTGCGACAAACCGGTTACCGCGTGCAGCGAACTGCACAACATCAACCATCTCCCAATCGCGATTCTTGCCGGTGTAGAAGCCATAACCCTTCAGGTTCCCATCGGCCTGCTGTTCAACGCGCAGACGCACACGGGTTCGGGCCTGCTTGAGGGCGAGTAACTGGTCCTCGGTGTAGAGAGCGCTATCGCCCAGGTTCGAGGGCATGAACATCGCCACCAAACCGAGCAACGGGCTGATGACTGCAGCAGATGCCAGCGCGGGCAATGCCTTGAACCCCTCACCGGCAAGGGCAAAAGTGCCCAGCCCCGCAGGAATGGCCGTGCAGCTGATTTTCTTGAGCTCAACCCCACCGCTGTCATCGACCTGACGGCCACCGAGCAAAATCAGCTCGCCGTAATCCTTCAGACTGTCAGTCGGCACCATCCCCGAAGGATTCGAGTAATCGATGATCGCGTCCGGCAGCTTGCACGACTTGGTGAACACGCAGCCCGCGCGCACCGGCTCAGGCTTGTTCGCCGCGACCTCACGGCTGCGTTCGAAGGCGTCCTGTCTCGCCAGCATGGCGTCGTACTTGTCTTGTCGGTCTTGCTGATCGGCCAGTTCGGTAGCCGTCATATAGCGGTAGGAGACGTGATGCCCGTCGCCCGCCGGTGGGTTGGGAACCCGGGGAATGTCCTTTTGACCAGCCACTGATTGTCCTTTCGTTCATGCATCGGCAACCCCTCGCAAGGGGCTGCACGACGTTAACGAAGCAGGAAAATCGTGGCTGTAGGACGTATCCCTAAAGACGTGGGGATTGTTCGCTACGGCATCAGGAAGGCAGCGCGGTGTTCTTTCTACTCGCAGCCGCCGTCACCGCATAACCGATCAATGCCGCAAACACCGACCCGGTGAGAATGCCCATCCGGTCCATCCCGGCGTATTCACTGGCACCCGGCACGAATGCCAGGGAGCCGACAAACAGGCTCATGGTGAAGCCGATCCCGCAGAGGATCGCCACGCCCAGCACCTGGCCCCAATTGGCACCTTGGGGCAGGGCGGCGATGCCGGTCTTGACGGCGAGCCAGGTCAGGCCGAACACGCCGAGGGTCTTGCCCAGCAGCAGGCCGACGGCGATGCCCATCGGCACGTGGTGGGTGAAGCTCTCGACAGTCACGCCGCTCAGCGACAGACCTGCGTTGGCGAAGGCAAACAGCGGCAGAATGCCGTAAGCGACCCACGGGTGCAGCGCGTGTTCGAGGGTCAGCAGCGGCGAAGGTTCGGCGTTTTTCGTGCGCAGCGGGATGCAGAACGCCAGGGTTACGCCGGCCAGCGTCGCGTGGACACCGCTCTTGAGCACGCATACCCAGAGGATCAGACCAATGATCATGTATGGCCCGAGCTTGACCACCCCGAGCCGGTTCATCGCTACCAGCGCCGCAATGCACGCCGCCGCAAGGCCCAGCGACAGGGTCGAGAGTTCGCCGGAATAGAAGATCGCGATGATCACGATGGCGCCGAGGTCATCGATGATCGCCAGGGTCATGAGAAACAGCTTCAGCGATACCGGCACGCGCTTGCCGAGCAAGGCCAGTACGCCAAGGGCGAAGGCGATGTCGGTGGCGGTCGGAATCGCCCAGCCGTCGAGGGCTGCCGGGTTGTCACGGTTGAGGAACCAGTAGATCAGCGCCGGCACCAGCATGCCGCCAATTGCGGCCGCACCGGGCAGGACGATCTGCGATGGTTTCGACAGCTGACCGTCGAGCACTTCGCGCTTCACTTCCAGGCCGATCAGCAGGAAGAACAGCGCCATCAGGCCGTCGTTGATCCACAGCAGCAGGGGTTTGGCGATTTTCAACGCGCCGATCTGCGCCACCACCGGGGTGTCGAGCAGGCCGTTGTACAACCACGACAGCGGCGAGTTGTTGATGATTAGAGCCAGGATGGCCGCGGCGATCAGTAACAGACCGCTGGCAGCTTCCAACTGAAAGAAACGCGTGAAAGTGCTACGCAGAGGCAAGGTCGCTCTCCATCGATAAAGTCAAAAGGTGGGACACCCTAACCCGTACCGTTAGTTGTTAAAACAAAAGTTATATTCTTTTTTGTTATATGTGGTTACAGGGCGCCGGCCAACGTGCAGGAGAGCCTAGCAGTTGCCCAAGGTATTGAAGTTCAGCTGTATCTGTCGGTGCTGTAGGTTTTTTCCTAAGCTTGGGGCTGAGCCTGTGAAGGCATTTTTGCCCGATTCAACGAGAACAACAGCCATGAGCGACAACCGACAGTGGGCCCGCGAAGCCATCCGGATCATCGAAGCGGACTTCCAGCGCAGCGCCGACACCCACCTGATCCCTTTGCCGCTGCCGGGTTTTCCGGGCATCGAACTGTACTTCAAGGACGAGTCCAGCCACCCGACCGGCAGCCTCAAGCATCGGCTCGCCCGGTCGCTGTTTCTTTACGCGTTGTGTAATGGCTGGCTCAAACCCGGGGCGCCGGTGATCGAGGCGTCCAGCGGATCGACGGCGATTTCCGAAGCGTACTTCGCACGGATGCTCGGCCTGCCGTTCATTGCGGTGATGCCGGCGACCACCTCCAAGGAGAAGATTGCGCAGATCGCCTTCTACGGTGGCCAGAGTCATCTGGTGGATGATCCGACCCAGATCTACGCCGAATCCGAACGCCTGGCCCGCGAGCACGACGGTCACTTCATCGACCAGTTCACCTACGCCGAGCGCGCCACCGACTGGCGGGCGAACAACAACATCGCCGAGTCGATCTTCCAGCAGATGCGCTATGAGCAGCATCCATGCCCGGCCTGGCTGATTTCCAGCCCCGGCACCGGTGGTACCACGGCGACCCTGGGGCGTTACGTACGTTATCGCCAGCACTGCACTCGCGTGCTGTGCGCCGATGCCGAGCGTTCGGTGTTCTTCGACTTTTACCAGAGCGGCGATGCCAGCCTGCGTCTGGACCACGGTTCGCGGATCGAAGGGATCGGCCGGCCGCGGGTAGAAGCGTCGTTCCTGCCGAAGGTAATCGATGCGATGGTCAAGGTGCCGGACGCCTTGTCGCTGGCGGCCATGCATTACCTGGCGCAGCGTCTGGGCCGGCATGTTGGCGGGTCGAGCGGCACTAACCTGATCGGCGCATTGATGGCGGCGCAGCAGATGAAAGCGGCGGGGGAGTCGGGCTCGATCGTGGCGATCCTGTGCGATGGTGGCGAGCGTTACGCGGACACCTATTACGATCAGGCGTGGCTCAAGGCGCAAGGCTATGAACTGGATGGATTGATGGCGGCCGTGGCAGCGAGTGCCGAGCAGGGTGAGGCGCTGCCGGCCTCGGTTCTGCGTGCCAATATCTGACGCTGAAAACGACTGTGGGAGCGAATTTGCTCCCACAGGTTTTTACAGTGTTTCAGGTGGTGCGGATCAGTCTTTCAGACCGAGGATGTCACGCGCCACCGCTTCAGCAATCCGAATCCCGTCAACACCCGCCGACAGAATCCCGCCCGCATAACCCGCGCCTTCACCGGCCGGGAACAGACCTTTGACGTTCATGCTCTGCAGCGTCTCGTTTCGGGTGATGCGCAGCGGCGACGAGGTACGCGTCTCGATCCCGGTCAGCACCGCATCGTGCAGCGAATAACCGCGAATCTGCTTTTCGAACGCCGGCAAGGCTTCCCGAATGGCTTCAATGGCGAAGTCCGGCAAGGCCAGGGCCAGATCGCCCAATGCCACACCCGGCTTGTACGACGGCTCGACTTCGCCCAGCGCGGTGGATGGTGTGCCGGCGATGAAGTCGCCGACCAGTTGCGCCGGCGCCTTGTAATCGCTGCCGCCGAGGATGAAGGCGTGGGACTCCAGACGTTCCTGCAACTCGATCCCGGCCAGCGGGCCGCCCGGATAATCGACTTCCGGGGTGATGCCGACGACGATGCCGGAGTTGGCGTTGCGCTCGTTACGCGAGTACTGGCTCATGCCGTTGGTGACCACGCGGTTCGGCTCGGAAGTCGCCGCGACCACGGTGCCGCCCGGGCACATGCAGAAGCTGTAGACCGAGCGGCCGTTCTTGGCGTGGTGCACCAGTTTGTAGTCGGCGGCGCCCAACTTGGGGTGGCCGGCGTATTTGCCCAGTCGCGCACGGTCGATCAGCGATTGCGGGTGCTCGATGCGGAAACCCACCGAGAACGGCTTGGCTTCCATGAACACGCCACGGCTGTGGAGCATGCGGAAGGTGTCGCGGGCACTGTGACCCAGCGCCAGGATCACGTGTCTGGAGTGCAGGATTTCGCCGCTGGCCAGTTCGACGCCGACCAGTTGGCCGTCCTCGATCAGCACGTCGGTGACGCGTTCCTGAAAGCGTACTTCACCGCCGAGGGCGCGGATTTCTTCGCGCATGGTCTCGACCATGCCGGTCAGACGGAACGTACCGATGTGCGGTTTGCTGACGTAGAGGATTTCTTCCGGCGCGCCGGCCTTGACGAACTCGTGCAGGACTTTACGGCCGAGGAATTTCGGGTCCTTGATCTGGCTGTACAGCTTGCCGTCGGAGAACGTGCCCGCGCCGCCTTCGCCGAACTGCACGTTGGACTCGGGGTTGAGCACGCTTTTGCGCCACAGGCCCCAGGTGTCCTTGGTGCGCTGGCGCACTTCGGTGCCGCGTTCGAGGATGATCGGCTTGAAGCCCATCTGTGCCAGCAGCAGGCCGGCGAAGATCCCGCACGGGCCGAAACCGACCACGATCGGGCGCTGGTTCAGGTCGCTTGGTGCCTGACCGACGAATTTGTAGCTGACATCCGGCGCCACGTTGACGTTACGGTCGTCGGCGAACTTGCCCAGCACTTTGGCCTCGTCGCGCACTTCGAGGTCGATGGTGTAGATGAAGCACAGTTCGGAGGACTTTTTGCGCGCATCGTAGCTGCGCTTGAACAAGGTGAAATCGAGCAGGTCATCGCTGGCAATGCCCAGGCGTTGCACGATGGCAGCGCGCAGGTCTTCGTCGGGATGGTCGATCGGCAGCTTGAGTTCGGTGATTCGTAACATGACAGGATCCGGTTCGCGGGGCGCACAACTGCGCCAGGGCGTTTGAAGGCGGCGATTATAAGCCGCAACGGCCGGATCCCGTGAGGGTAAAACGATCAGTCGTTACGCGAACCGCCGAAATACCCGCAACCGCGCTGTACCTGGCCGTCGATACGCAACTCGGCGCTCATGTGCTGCACGCTGCCGGTGCTGCTGTCGACGCAACGCTGCGGCGCGACCCACAACTCGATGCGCTGGTTGTTGGCTTCGCTGCTGAGGTTGAAACGACCGTCGCCCAGTTGCTCTTCGACGTAAGGCACGGCGAGCGGTGGCTGGCCTTCGCGGTCGATGACCAGGCCCTTGCCGCTGACCTTGACGTTCCATTCCGGGCCATGACCGGCGGCGCGCAGGATCAGCTGTTTGAAGTTGGGGTCGTCGCAGGCGGTGCCGGAGCGTTCGACGCGATAGAGCTGGGTCAGGTCGAGGCGATCGCCGGCGATCTTCCCGCGCACGTCGGCGAACAGCTTGCCCTGTTGATCGGCCAGGGTGGCGGCCTCCTGCAGGACGCTGGTGCCGCCGACGTCATTGACCACGTACTGGCGCTGCTCGCCGCAGGCCTGGAACACCAGTTTGCCGTCGGTAGCGGTCAGTTGCCCCTGCATCCGCGTCTGGCCGACGTGGGAGGCGCTTTCCCGCGCACCATCGAACAACTGGCACGCGGCAAACAACGGGAGCAGGGCAACAACGATCAGGGAACGGGCAACACGCATCTTTGGCTCTCCAGACAAGTGCCGCCACGTTACGCAGGCTGACCGTTCATCACAAGGGTTTAGCCCACGTGAAATGTCTGACCTGTCTGCAAGCCTTCGACACTTTTGGCGTAGGCCAATGCCACATCCGCCGCAGGAACCGGCTTGTAGCCACGGAAGTACGGGGCATAGCTGCCCATGGCTTCGACCAGCACGGTCGGGCTGATCGAATTCACGCGCAGGCCGCGTGGCAGTTCGATGGCCGCTGCGCGGACGAAGCTGTCCAGCGCGCCGTTGACCAGTGCAGCCGAGACGCCGCTGCGGATCGGATCGTGGCTGAGCACGCCGGTGGTGAAGGTGAACGATGCGCCGTCGTTGGCGAATTCGCGGCCGATCAGCAGCAGATTGACCTGGCCCATCAACTTGTCTTTGAGGCCGAGGGCGAAGCTGTCTTCGGTCATTTCACCCAGCGGGGCGAAGGTCACGTTGCCGGCGGCGCAGACCAGCGCGTCGAACTTGCCGGTCTGTTCGAACAGCTTGCGGATCGATGCGCTGTCGCTGATATCCACCTGGAAATCGCCGCTGCTGCGGCCGATACGAATGACTTCATGACGCTGCGACAGCTCTTTGTCCACGGCCGAACCGATGGTGCCGCCCGCGCCGATCAACAGAATTTTCATCGTGATTGCCTCAAGTGATTGAACGAGGTTTCAGTCTAGAGTGGTTTTTTCTGCGGATAAGCGCACTAATGGGCAACCTTTGGTTTTCAAATGGAAACAATCCATGAGCGAGATGGATGATCTGGCGGCGTTCGCGGTGTTGATCGAAGCCGGCAGTTTTACCTTGGCGGCGCAGCAATTGGGGTGCAGCAAGGGGCAGTTGTCCAAGCGCATCAGTCAGTTGGAGGCGCGGTTTTCCGTGGTGTTGCTGCAACGCACCACGCGTCGGCTGAGCCTGACGGCGGCCGGTGCGGCGTTGTTGCCACAGGCTCAGGCGCTTGTCGTCCAGGTGGAGCGAGCGCGTCAGGCATTGGCGCGATTGAAGGACGACATGGCCGGCCCGGTGCGTATGACGGTTCCGGTGTCGCTGGGGGAAACCTTCTTCGACGGTCTGCTGCTGGATTTCTCGCAGAAATACCCCGAGGTACAGATCGAACTGGAGCTGAATAACAGCTACCGCGACCTGTCTCGCGACAGTTTCGATCTGGCGATCCGCACCGAGGTGGCCAATGACGAGCGACTGGTGGCCAAGCCGCTGCTGGCCTGGCAGGAAATGACCTGCGCCAGTCCTGAATATCTGGAGCGCTTTGGCGAACCGCTGACGCCGCAGGCGCTGGCCGAGCACCGTTGCCTGCTCAACAGTCATTACAGCGGTCGCGAGGAATGGCTCTATCACCAGCAGCACGAACTGCTGCGGGTGCGGGTGTCGGGGCCGTTCGCCAGCAATCACTATAACCTGTTGAAGAAAGCCGCATTGGCCGGCGCCGGGATCGCTCGCCTGCCGTCCTACCTGTTGCAGGCGGAATTGGCTGACGGCCGATTGCGCTGGCTCCTTCGCGATTTTCAGACCCGACGCATGCCGATGTATCTGGTGCACCCGTATCAGGGCGGTCTACCGAAACGCACCCAGGTGCTGGCAGATTACCTGATCGGCTGGTTCAAGCTCAGCGGCGAGGCGCTGGACCGGTTGTAGTGCCTGGCGATCAGGTGATCGATCGACAGTTTGCCTGGCCCGGTCGCCATCAGGTACAGCAACACCGCCATCCAGGTGCCGTGGGTCGGGTACGCATCCGGATACACGAACAGCTGAATGGTCAGGGTCATGCCCAGCAATGCCAGTGCCGAAAAACGCGTGGCGAAGCCAATCAGGATCAGGACCGGGAAGAAATGCTCGGCAAACGCGGCCAGATGTGCGGCGATTTCCGGCGCCAGCAGGGGCACGTGGTATTCGCTCTTGAACAGTGGAATCGTCGAGTCGGCCAGACGCGGCCAGCCGAACTCGAAGGTGCCATCGATCAGGTCGACGGCCAGGCCTTCGATCTTGGTCTGCCCGGATTTCCAGAACACCGCTGCGATGGAAAAACGCGCGATGAAAGCGATCAGACTGTGGGGGATTTTTTCCAGCAGCGCGATGGCGCGGACAATGAGGCTGTTCATGACGACACCTTTGGATGGAAATGAGTGATGACTTGGCGACTGATCAGCAGGGCGAGGGTCTGGCTGAGGTCGAAGGCCTCGGCGGATTCCAGCGCCTGCGTGAGTGAGTGGCCGGCCTTGAGCTGGCGAATGAACTGGCTGGCGCCGCTATCCATGGCGAACACCTCGACCTCCAGTCCGTTGCGCAGGATCAAAGCGTGTTGGGCGTGGTGCAGATCGATCCCGGCCAGCGTCGCGTCGTGCTGATGCGCGGCCCAGACGTCCACCACGGCGAAGCTTGAATCGAGCAGATGCAGCGAAGGGTGCAGGCCGATACGCAGTTCGTTGAGTGCATCGACATCTGCAAATACAGCAGCGATCAGGTCCTGACTGAGGGGTAACACATCGGCAACGTGGTAGGCCTGCGTGCGCAAGCGTTCGAGCCGCGCGACATCGGCCAGATAGGGAACGCTCGCGGCAGGTCCGAACTTGCTGATGAAGTCCGCCAGCTCACTGCCGTAATCGCTCATTAACGGACTGTGTGGCGGATGGCTTTGCACAAAAACTCCGGCCATGGCCCGAAAGAATTCGTCCCCCACCAACTGCACCACCACGGGATAACTGTCGGCCAGTGCGTTGATCAACGAGCTCTGAACATTGTTGCGATACACCGCGAAACGGCTGGCCGGATCGGCGCCGTTGGCGCTGCACAAACCGTCGGGGCAGGGCAGGTCGATATCGAGCAACGCTGCGCTGAATGCGGCTTGAGTGCTCATGGCCGACCTCCCGCGCACAGCAGTAGCTCATCGGCCTGCTGCGCTTCCGCCAACAGCATGTTGAAGGCCGGCACCTGATTGTCCCGTTCGATCAGCGTCGCCACCGGGCCGACACGTTCCAGCGCTTTTCGATACAACGACCAGACGGCTTGATCGATCGGTGCGCCGTGATCATCGATCAGCAAGCGATCACCGAGGCTGTCGGAGTCTTCAGCAAACCCCGCCAGATGAATCTCGCCCACCGCGTGCAGCGGCAGTGCGTCGAGATAAGCCAGGGGGGCGCGCTGATGGTTGATGCACGAGACGTAGACGTTGTTCACGTCCAGCAACAGACCACAGCCAGTGCGCCGGATGACCTCACGGATGAATTCCGCTTCGTCGATCGTCGAGCGCTGGAAGGCCAGATAGGTTGCCGGGTTCTCCAGCAGCATCGGGCGTTTGAGGGTGTTCTGCACCTGGTCGATGTGATCGCAGACGCGATTCAGCGTCGGCGTGTCGTACGCCAGGGGCAGTAAATCATTGAGAAACACCGGGCCATGGCTCGACCAGGCCAGGTGTTCGGAAAAAGAGTGGGGTTGATAGCGCTCGATCAGCGCTGACAGGCGTTTGAGGTGCTGGACATCCAGCGCGCCTTCGGCACCGATGGACAGCCCGACGCCATGCAACGACAGCGGATACGCGTCGCGAATCAAGCCCAGAAAATGATGAAACGGGCCGCCGGCCACCATGTAGTTTTCGGCGTGGACTTCGAAAAAACCGATGTCCGGACGTGAATCGAGCACTTCGCTGAAGTGCTCGCTCTTGAGCCCCAGCCCGGCACGGGACGGGAGCCCGGTGAGGGCTGCCCGAGTGCGGCGCAAGGCATGGTCGCAGGATGTGATCATGATCGACACTCGGGCGGCTCCCGGATCAGGACTTGGCTTTGAACGCTTCGAGCTGACCGAAACCGGTCGGCGAGGTTTTGCTTTCGGTGGTGGTGCAGGTGCCTTTCGGAACCAGCTTCCAGGCGTTGGCCTGATGATCCATTTTCGCGGTGCCGGCACAGGTGGTGCCTGCGCCTGCGGCGCAATCGTTCTTGCCTTTCATGGCCACGCCGAAGCATTTTTCCATGTTGTCGTCAGCAGCGTGGGCGGTAGAGACGGCAGCGATGCTCAGAGCAGAACCGAGGGCCAGAACCAGGGCAGTGGCGGACAGGGTGCGGGTGGTAGCAGTCATGATGTTTCTCCGGTTTGAACTTGGGTTTGAACAAGCGATTGCGCTTGCTTGCCCCACTAGAGAAACGACTTGGCGATGCGTTACAGCGATCGGTAAAAGTTTTTTTTGCCGGGCACAAAAAACGGCCCGAAGGCCGTTTTCTGTTTGAAGCGATCCATCAACCGCCGAGGTACGCCTCGCGCACTTTCGGGTCGGTCAGCAGCGCTTCGCCGGTGCCTTGCATCACCACCCGGCCGTTCTCCAGAACGTACGCACGGTCAGCGATTTTCAGCGCTTGGTTGGCGTTCTGCTCGACCAGAAACACCGTCACACCGTCCTTGCGCAATTGTTCGATGATGTCGAAGATCTGCTGGATGATGATCGGTGCCAGGCCCAGCGACGGCTCGTCGAGCAGCAGCAATTTCGGCTTGCTCATCAGCGCACGGCCGATGGCGAGCATTTGCTGTTCGCCGCCGGACATGGTGCCGCCGCGCTGGTTGAAGCGTTCTTTCAGGCGTGGGAAAAGTCCGAGAACCTTGTCCATCTGTTCCTGATAGTCGCCCTTGTCGGTGAAGAATCCGCCCATGGACAGATTTTCTTCGACGGTCAGACGGGCAAATACCCGACGGCCTTCCGGCACCACGGCGATGCTCTTGCGCATGATCTGCGACGAGTCCTGGCCGACCAGTTCCTCACCCATGTAGCGGATGCTGCCGCTGTGGGCCTGCGGCGAACCGCACAGCGTCATCAGCAGCGTGGACTTGCCGGCACCGTTGGCGCCGATCAGGGTCACGATCTCGCCCTGGCGGACTTCGACGTTGACACTGTGCAGGGCCTGGATCTTGCCGTAGAAGGTGGAAACGTTTTCGAACTGCAGCATTTACGCTTCCCCCAGGTAGGCTTTGATCACTTCAGGATTGTCGCGGATCTCTTCCGGCGTGCCGTTGGCCAGGGGCGTGCCCTGGTTGATCACGACGATGTGGTCGGAAATGCTCATGACCAGTTTCATGTCGTGTTCGATCAGCAGCACAGTCACATTGTGCTCTTCACGCAGCACGCTGATCAGCGCCTTGAGGTCTTCGGTTTCCTTCGGGTTCAGGCCGGCCGCCGGTTCGTCGAGCATGAGGATCCGCGGACGGGTCATCATGCAGCGGGCGATTTCCAGACGACGCTGCTGACCGTAGGCCAGGGTGCCGGCGGGGCGGTTGGCGAACTCTTTCAGGTTGACCTTTTCCAGCCAGTACTCGGCGAACTCCATGGCCTCGCGCTCGCTCTTGCGAAACGCCGGGGTCTTGAACAGGCCGGACAGGAAGTTGGTGTTCAGGTGACGGTGCTGGGCGATCAACAGGTTCTCGACCGCCGTCATGTCCTTGAACAGGCGCACGTTCTGGAAGGTCCGCACCACGCCTTTGAGGGCAATCTTGTGGCCCGGCAGGCCGTGGATCGGCTCGCCGTCCAGCAGGATGCTGCCCCCCGATGGCTGGTAGAAGCCGGTCAGGCAGTTGAACACGGTGGTCTTGCCCGCGCCGTTCGGCCCGATCAGCGCCACCACCTGTTTTTCCTTGACAGTCAGGGCCACGCCGTTGACCGCCAGCAAGCCGCCGAAGCGCATGCTCAAGTTTTCGACTTTAAGGATCTCGCGGCTCATTTGCGCAACTCCATGTGTGGGCGTTGCATCGGCAGCAGACCTTGTGGACGCCAGATCATCATCAACACCATCAGGGCGCCGAACATCAACATGCGGTACTCACTGAACTCACGCATCATTTCCGGCAGCAGGATCATCACCACGGCCGCGAGAATCACGCCCAGCTGCGAGCCCATGCCTCCCAGCACCACGATGGCGAGGATGATCGCCGACTCGATGAAGGTGAACGACTCCGGCGTCACCAGACCCTGACGGGCGGCGAAGAAGCTGCCGGCGAAACCGGCGAAGCTCGCACCCAGGGTGAACGCCGAGAGCTTGATCACGGTCGGGTTGAGACCCAGCGCACGGCAGGCGATTTCATCTTCACGCAGCGCTTCCCACGCACGGCCGATCGGCATGCGCAGCAGGCGGTTGATGATGAACAGTGCGGCCAGCGCCAGCAGCAGGGCAACCAGGTAGAGGAAAATCACCTTGTTGATCGAGTTGTATTCCAGGCCGAAATACTCGTGGAAGGTTTGCAGGCCTTCCGCGGCCTTGCGTTCGAAGGTCAGGCCGAAGAACGTCGGTTTCTCGATGTTGCTGATCCCGTTCGGACCACCGGTGATGTCGGTCAGGTTACGCAGGAACAGGCGGATGATTTCCCCGAAACCGAGGGTCACGATCGCCAGGTAGTCGCCGCGCAGACGCAACACCGGGAAGCCGAGCAGGAAGCCGAACGTCGCCGCCATCAGGCCGGCAATCGGCAGGCAGATCCAGAAGCTCAGGCCGTAGTAGTGCGACAGCAGCGCGTAGCTGTAGGCGCCGACGGCGTAGAAGCCGACGTAACCCAGATCGAGCAGACCGGCGAGGCCGACCACGATGTTCAGGCCCAGGCCGAGCATCACGTAGATCAGGATCAGCGTCGCGATATCCACTGCGCCGCGGGAGCCGAAGAACGGCCACACCAGCGCACCGATGATCAGCGCGATGATGAAGTAGCGCTGGGTGGTCGGCAGGGTCAGGAAGTTGCTGGCCTTGGCCGGGATCAGCGGCATGCCCGGCGACGAACGCCACGCCTTGCTGATCTGCTGGTTGAACAGCACCCGCAGAAACATCAGCACCGAGCAGATGGCGATGGTCGCCAGAATGGCCGGGCTGGTGTTGTGCACTTCCAGATTGGTGCCGACGATAGTCAGTTTCAGGCCCAGTACCGGATAGGCCACGGCCCAGACCAGCAAGGCGCTGAACAACGCCTGTTTAAGATTCCTAGTCATACTTTCTCAACCTCCGGACGGCCCAGAATGCCGGTCGGACGGAACAACAGCACCAGAACCAACAAGCCGAAAGCCACGACGTCCTTGTATTGGTCGCCGAAGATATCGGCGCCAAAGGCTTCCGCCACCCCGAGCACCAGCCCGCCGAGCATGGCGCCGGGGATGCTGCCGATCCCGCCCAGCACTGCGGCGGTGAAGGCCTTGAGGCCGACGAGGAAACCGGCGTTCGGGTTGATCACGCCGTATTGCATGCTCAGCAGCACGGCCGCGACGGCCGCCAGCGCAGCACCGATGACGAAGGTCAGGGCGATGATGTTGTTGGTGTTGATGCCCAGCAGGTTGGCCATCTTGATGTCTTCGGCGCAGGCGCGGCAGGCGCGGCCCAGGCGAGAGCGGGAGATGAACAGCGTGAGGCCGAGCATGGCGATCAGGGTCACCACGAACACCACGATTTGCATGTAGGAAATCAGCACTTCATGTGCGCCACCTGGGCCGAAGGCGAAGTTGCCCGGAATCAGGTTGGGGATTGCTTTGTCCTTGGAGTCTTGCGCCAGCAGAACCGTGTTCTGCAGGAAGATCGACATACCGATCGCGGAAATCAGCGGGATCAGACGGTTGCTGCCGCGCAACGGGCGGTAGGCAATGCGTTCGATGCTGTATCCGTAGGAGCTGGTGACGACGATGCTGGCGATGAACGCCACGGTCATCAACAGCGGGACGCTTTCGAGTCCCATCATGGTCAGCCCGGCGATGGCGATGAACGCCACGTAGGAACCGATCATGTACACCTCGCCGTGGGCGAAGTTGATCATTCCAATGATGCCGTAGACCATCGTGTAGCCGATGGCGATCAGGGCATACATGCTGCCAACGTTCAAGCCGTTAACCAGCTGTTGGAAGAAGTGATAGATGTCAGGCATTACAGCGCTCCTAAAAACCTGATACGCATTTCACTGGTGGAGTCATTTTCCCGCCCGGCCCCGTGGATCTATATCCACTTCGAATCCGGGTTTTGCCAGCGAACCGCTGATGACGGTTTTGAGATTTTCAGGTGGGGAGACTGGCGGATCACGCCAGCGCGGCCCAATACGTTCGTAAAACAAAGCCCACGGCACGCCGTGGGCTTTATTGGCAGTCAGTCAGGCAGCGCCTTACTGAGGCGACGCTTCAGTTTTTGGGCCGTTAGCGTGCCATGTGTAAACCACGAACTTGAAGTCCTTCAGGTCGCCCTTGTCGTCGAAGCTCAGGTCGCCGGTCGGAGTCTTGAAGGTGCCTTTGTGGATGGCTTCAGCTACTTTGGCAGCATCTTCGGACTTGGCAGCCTTGATACCTTCGGCAATCACTTCAACCGCCGAGTAGGACGGGAACACGAACGGGCCGCTCGGGTCTTCTTTCTTGGCCTTGAATGCATCGGCCAGGGCCACGTTGGCCGGATCCTGGTCGAAGGATTTCGGCAGGGTCACCAGCAGGCCTTCGGCAGCGTCCTTGGCGATCTGGGTGATCGAGTCGTTACCCACGCCTTCCGGACCCATGAACTTGGCTTTCAGGCCTTTTTCCTGGGCTTGACGCAGGATCAGGCCCAGCTCCGGGTGGTAGCCGCCGTAGTAGACGAAGTCGACGTTGGCTTGCTTGAGCTTGGCGATGATCGCGGAGAAGTCCTTGTCGCCGGCGTTGACGCCTTCGAACACGGCAACCTTGGTGCCTTTCTTCTCGAGGGTGGATTTGACGGCGGTGGCGATGCCTTCACCGTACTGCTGCTTGTCGTGCAGCACGCCGACGATTTTCGGCTTCACGTGATCGGCGATGTAGTTACCGGCTGCAGGGCCTTGGGCGCTGTCCAGACCGATGGTGCGGAAGACCATTTTGTAACCACGGTTGGTGATGTCCGGGCTGGTGGCAGCCGGCGTGATCATGATCACGCCTTCGTCTTCGTAGATGTCCGAAGCAGGCTGGGTGGAGCTGGAGCACAGGTGACCGACCACGAACTTGACGCCGTCGTTGACGACCTTGTTCGCGACTGCTACCGCTTGTTTTGGATCGCAGGCGTCATCGTATTCAACGGCTTCGAGCTTCTTGCCGTCGACGCCGCCTTTGGCGTTGATCTGTTCGATGGCCATTTTCGCGCCACTGAACTGCATGTCGCCGTACTGGGCTACTGGACCGGTTTTAGGGCCGGCGATACCGATCTTGATGGTGTCAGCTGCGAACGAATGGCTGGCAACCCCGGCCAGAACCATAGCGGCAAACAGTTTGGAAATCTGCTTAGTAGCCTTAGTCATAGTGCTCCACTCTTACTGTTGTATTTTTTTAGAGTCCTGACGCCGTAGCAGCAGAACCGGGACAGATATCTAGGCGATACCCTCCGGAAAAGCCCCCGGCAACTGTACCGGTACAGTGTAGAGCGCCGGTTGTTGGCCTGGGAAGCTGGCGCCAGGGGGCAAAACCTGAGGGTGTCGCTTAAATGAAAGAAAAAGACAGAATTGCGGCGGGACGTTCAGAGGGCTTATACCCCAATCATCAGCATTCCTTGGCGTTCCTGCTCTTTTCGTTCGGTACGGCCTTTTGCAACCGGGTTTTTCTGCCGGACCACCGACGTTATCATTCGCGCCGATTTCTTTTCCGGACAGTCCCATGAATCAAGAACCTAGCACCCTCTATGCCAAGCTGCTTGGTGAAACCGCATCTATTACCTGGAAAGAGCTGGAGCGCTTCTACGCCCAGGGTGCCCTATTGTGGGTCGACGCCAGCCTGGATTTGATCGCGGTCGCCGAGGCCGTGGCGGCGGATCAGGGCGAGAAAGTCGCTGCCTGGCTGGCCGAAGACAAGGTCGCCAAGCTGTCTGAAACGCGGGCGCTGGATATTTTCGAGCGTGATCCAGAGATGTGGGCGGTGGTGGTCCGGCCATGGATCCTGGTCCAGGAAAGGGCAGTGGCCTGACGGGTTGCACCTTGTTGGTGCGAGTGCATGTCGGCAAAAAGTGTGTAGCGGAGTAGCGTGATGGCACGTTGCCGTAGAGAAATGCCACAAGCGTAGGTGGCATAACGGTGACGTAAACGTAACGGGCACAGTTTAGTAAGCAGCCTAACGGCTGCTTAATTGTTTCGGGATGTTGGGAAGGCCGAATAAACCGGGAATTTGAGCGCCTTATCGCGAGCAGGCTCGCTCCCACAGGAAATGCATTCCATTGTGGGAGCGAAACTGTTCGCGATAGGGGCGCCTCGGTCTGGTGTCAGACCGAGTAAGACTTGCCAGTGTGGTTATTGAGGGAAATAACCTTGGTCTTGCCGATCCGGTGACGGTAGATCTCGCGCAAGTATTTGATCGACTTCTTCACGCAATCGCGCGACAGGCGAATGTCGTTGATCGAGACAAACTTCTCTTTGTCGTTGATCAGTTCGCGGTACTTCTTCTCGTACATCGGCTTGATCGCGTACCAGTTGGTATCGAGGATCTTCGCCGGGTTCTCGAATTCGTTGAGCAGGTCGTCGATGCGGTCCTCGTCGAACTCTTCCTGAATGATGAAATCGAGGATCGAGTTGTCCAGGGTCTCGTCGAAACGGTACGGGGTCTTGGCGAAGCAACGCTTGATGAACGCCACGATCAGCGTCAGGAAGTCGTCCGACAGGCACGGGCTCTTGGCGATCAGGGTGGTCAGCGACAGGTTGGCCGAGGCGCCGATCACCAGCGCGTAGCGCTTGAGCGTGGTGTTGGGGAACAGGCTGTTGAGGTGGGTCTTCAACCGGTTCAGGTCCATGTACGACAGCTTGTAGTCTTTCGGCAGCGAAACGATCGAGACCACCGACGAGCAATTCTTGAAGAAGTGCAGGTCATGCAGCGCGGCGGCATCGTAGCCGGAGTTCTTGTACTGCTCCAGCGACGCGCGATAGCGCTTGGACTCGATCGGCAGCAGGCTGATGCCTTCGATGGCCTGGGTCACCTTGTTGAAGTGCGGCAGATCGATCGAGCGGAAGAACAGGTCGTCGATGTTCAGGCGCTGCGGCTCTTTGTCGAACACCTTGAACTTGTCGCTGCTCGGCGGCGGGGTTTCCGGCACTACCGACTCGGCGTAGGCAATCGCCACCGGGCCGGCCAGACTCATGAACAGGTCGTTGGCGTCCAGGCGAATGGTCTCGCCGATGTCGATGCCGGCGCGGCGGAAATAGTTCTGGTCGTAGTCGGTCGTGACCGCCTGGGCCGTCAGAATGTTGAAGATCTGCTGCGAGATGTACTGGTTGGCGTGCTTCTCCATCGCATTGACATCAATGTTCTGGATGTTGCCGTCATCGCTCTCTTCGGCATAACGCATGATGTCGTTGGAGATCAGCATCATCGCGTTCCATGGGCGGATACGGCCCATGACGCTGGCTTCGCTGCTGTCTTCGTTGGCGAAGTTGTACGAGAAATCCCATTCTTCCGACAGGTATTTGCACAGCAGGCGACCGGCGTTGATGTGCAGCGCCTCGGACATTTCGCTGCGGTGGTCGGAAATGTTCGGCAGCACACAGATGCCGCTGGTGAAGATCGGTTCGAACACGAACGAATGACCGCTCTTGCCGTCGTGCTCGTCCATCGGCTTGGTGTCGAACGTCTTGTTCATGTACGAGTGCTGCTGGGCCAGGCCGAATTCCGAGGCCATGCCCGAACCGGTACCGCCGCCGGCACTGAAGATCGAGAAATACAGGCGCGACTGGTTGGCCTTGATGCCGCAACTGTCGATCAGGTACGAGTGGATCATTTTCCAGTCAGGGCTGGAGAAGCGCTGGGTGTCCTTGTTCAGGATGATCTTCGCCAGATACTGGCCGAGAATAGGTGCGTTACCGGCACCACCGGCGTGGACTTCCGACAAGTCCATGATCTTCATCTTGCTGTAGTCGCGCAGGAAACCGCTCTTTTCGCCCTTGCGCGAGAAGCGGATACGCCCGGCAATGTCCTTGTCGAGATCGCCGAGCATCACCAGCGGTTCTACCAGGAACACCGGTTTGGTCGACTTGTTCGGGCCGATCCGCAGATTCTGCTTGATCCACTGGGCCGGGCTGTAGCCTTTGTCGGAGGCCAGGCGACGGTCAGCCGCGCGATCCTCGTTGTTGAATTCGTTGAGGTAGAACTTGCGCGCGTTGTACACCAGCTCCGCCACGTCGAGGGCGATGTTGGAGCCGCAGCGACCGAGGCCGATCAGGCACACCGACGGGAATTCCTGATCGTTGTGCTGTTCGTTGTCGCCTTCCAGGTGCGGCGGGCGCGGGAATACCAGGTCACGCAGGCCATCAAGGTTGTCGAGGATGCGGTCGGTATTGGTTTCGGTGAAGTACAGGTATTGCTGGGTGCCCAGCGGACGCGAGGGTGGCAATGGCTTCATCGGGGCAGGGCTGTTCGCCGCTGGGCTCAGAGTCAGATCGGATACCGCAGTGGCCGGATTGTTTTTAGAAGTCATTGTGCGCCATATACCTGGACTGGTTGGTCGGCGACCGCTGTCGTCGAGCCTCACGGAATGGGAATCTCGCGTCTTTTTTCTGCGCGTATTTGGCCCGTGCGTCAGGGTTATGGCCTGAGTGTCGCGCGGGGGAATCCTTTCCTGATTGATGATGGATCGGCCATTATTCGGCGATCTTTAATCAAAAGGAGGCTAAATGATGTCAACGCGACCTTCGTTGGGGTTTGCCGGAATCGGTCTGATGGGCCTGCCGATGTGCCGCCGTCTGCTGGCCGCCGGCTATCCGCTGGCCGTGTGGAACCGCAACCCGGCCAAGTGCGCGCCGCTGGTCGAGGCTGGCGCCCGGCAGGTGGCGACTCCCGCTGAACTCTGTGAACAGGCTGACGTGGTGATGCTGTGCCTGGCGGACACCGCGGTGGTTCGCGAAGTGGTGTTCGGCCCGGCGGGCGTGGCCGAAGGGGCGAAACCCGGTCAGTTGCTGGTGGATTTTTCCAGCCTCGAACCGACGGCGACCCGTGAGATGGCAGCCGAGCTGGCCGACAAGACGGGCATGGCCTGGCTCGATTCGCCGGTGTCCGGCGGGGTAGTCGGGGCCGAGGCCGGCAGCCTGGCGATCATGGTCGGCGGTGCCGAGGCGGATCTGCAGCGAGTACGCCCGGTGCTGCTCGAACTCGGGCAGCGGGTCACACACATGGGCGGCGTGGGCGCCGGTCAGGTGACCAAGGCCTGCAATCAGATGATCGTCGCCTGCAACGCCTTGGTGATTGCCGAAGTGGTGGCGCTGGCCGAACAGGCCGGGGTCGATGCCAGCCTGATTGCCGAAGCGCTGGCCGGTGGTTTTGCCGATTCCAGACCGTTGCAGATCCTCGCCCCGCAAATGGCCGAAAGCCGTTTCGAGCCGGTGAAGTGGCACGTGCGCACGCTGCTGAAAGATCTGGATACCGCGGTCAAGTTTTCCCGGGAAACCGGCTCGGCCACGCCGATCAGCGGATTGGCCGCACAACTGATGCGCCTGCATGGGGCACAAGGCTTTTTGCAGAAGGATCCAGCGACACTGGTGCAAATGTACCGCGCGCCAGACTCAACGGATTGACCGCGTGCGCGTGTTTGCGCTGATTGATTTCCTCCAGCACCGGACGCAGTTCGGCCAGTGGCACCGGGCGGCTGAGCAGGTAACCCTGAATGAAGTCGCAGCCCGAGCGCTCCAGGAATTCGTATTGCTCCAGGCTTTCGACGCCTTCGGTGACCACCTGCAAGTGCAGGGTGTGCGCCATGACGATGATCGCCTGGACGATCTCCATGTCGGCGGTGGCCTTGGGAATGTCGAGGATGAACGAGCGGTCGACCTTCAGGGTGTTGAGCGGCAGGCGTTTGAGATAGGCCAGCGACGAATAGCCGGTGCCGAAGTCGTCGATCGACAGTGACACGCCGAGGGCGCGGATCTGCCGAAGCAGCACCAGCGTGTTGGCGATGTTGCCCATCAAGGCGTTTTCGGTGACTTCCAGTTCCAGCCGTTCAGGCGCGACCCCGGCGCTGCGCAAGGCATGCTCGATTTCATTGGCCAGTTCTTCCCGGGCCAGATTCAACGGTGAGCAGTTCCAGGCAATCTTCAGTTCTTCACAGCCATGGCGCGACAGCTCGCCAAGGTCCTCACAGGCCTTGCGCAGGACCCAGTTGTCGAGTTCGGCAATCAGGCCGTTGTTTTCGGCGATGGCAATGAATCGGTCCGGGGTGAGCAGGCCGTGCACCGGGTGCTGCCAGCGGATCAGCGCTTCAAGCTTGGTAACCTTGCCGGTCTTGAGTTCGAAGATCGGCTGGTAATACAGCAGCAGACCGTTCTCCTGACGCAGCGCGTGGCGCAACTCTTCCTCCAGTTGCAGTTCAAGGCTGGCGCGGTTTTTCAGATTGGAATCGAAAAAGTGCACGCCGTTGCGCCCGGCGCCCTTGGACTGGTACAGCGCCAGATCCGCGTGCTTGAGCAGTTCATCGCAGGTGGACCCGTCCTCGGGAAACAGGCTGATGCCGATGCTGGTGGTCATCACCATGCGCCGTCCGGCCAGTTCGATCGGCTCTTTCATCTTGAGCATGATGCGCTGGGCCAGGTTGCGCGCCTCTTCGCGGTCGCGCAGACCGATCAGGATGCAGAACTCGTCGCCGCCGAACCGCGCCACCACATCTTCATGGCCGCGCACCGAGCCCTTGATGTGCTGGGCAATGACCTTCAGCAGTTCGTCGCCGGCGTCATGGCCGAGGCTGTCATTGATGCGTTTGAAGTGGTCGATGTCGAGAAACATCACTGCCAGCATCCCGCCTTCGCTGGTTTTCTGGCTGAGTTTTTCAGCGAAGATCTGATTGAAGCCACGCCGGTTGATCAGGTTGGTCAGCGCGTCGTAGTTGGCCACGTGCTGCAGCGACATGCGTGCCTGATCCAGCTGGCTGAGCAGGGCGTTGACCCGGCGCAGATCGTGCTCCTTGTTCTGCAGCTTCTTGTCGGCCAATGCGGCGCTGATGGCGCTGCCAAGAATCAGCAAGGTGATCAGCGCGACGGTCAGGCCCAACTGCAAATGGCTGGTTTGCGACGCCAGGGTCGGCAGTTGCCCTTCGGGCAGCACCAGTTGCAGCGCCGCCATGCCGGTGAAATGCATGCTGAGGATGCCCGCACCGAGAATCAGCGCCGCCACGTATTTGAGCATCTGGATGTGCAGGCCGCTGCCTTCGCGCAGATAACCGGCCACCCACAGTGCGGCGAAGCTGGCGCCGATCGCGATCACGATCGAGGCCAGAAACAGAGTGGGGTCGTAGTAAGCCGAGGCGGCGGATTCGATGGCGGCCATGCCGACGTAGTGCATGCCGGCGATGCCCAGACCAATGACGATGGCGGTCTTGAGGTACTGCAGCAGGCTCGGCTGGGGCGTGCTCAGGGTGTGCATCGCCAGCCAGGACGCCAGTAGCGCGATCACCAGGGAAAACAGGGTCACGGGCAGGTCGTACTGAATGCCGATCGGCGCCTGGAACGCCAGCATGCTGATGAAGTGCATGGCCCAGATGCCGCCGGCCAGACAGGTTGCACCGATCCAGCGCCATATCCGCTGCGAGCCGGGCTCTTCAGCGTGGGCGACCCGTTCGGCCATGTCGAGGGTGGCGAAGCTCGCGGCGCAGGCGACCAGGTAAGCCACCAGCACCAGCAGGGGATTGTGTGTGCAATTGAGGATGACCTGCCCGCTCTCCGGCTGCTCGGCAACGAACTGCAAACCAAGCCACTCCATAGCATGCCCCGTCTCTGAATACGTCCTTACTGCGTCATCAACGCAGGCGAATGTTTGCAGTATAGAGGCGGTTTTTGCCGTGCAAGCGGTAGTGGCACATTGGTGCTAATGATTTCGGCATTAGCCTCATAGCGAATGGCGCTAAGCGTGCACAGGCCTGAACTCAGGCGACTTCGTTCCAGTGCGGTTGCAGCGGTGGCAGGCCGAAGCGGGCGCGGGCCTTGTCGCAGTCGGTGTTCTGTTCGCCGTTTTCCCAAGACGCTTCGAACTCGCGGCAGGGGCTGGAACGCTTGTCGTAGATCGTGCAGGCCACCGCTTTTCCGACTTCGCCCTCCAGCGCGGTGCAGCGCGGCGCCTTGCGGTCGGTGCCGATCATCGCGACCCGGCTGGGCGTGATCTGGGTGACCAGTTCATCGGGCACAGTCCCGCCGGAGGATGCGCATTCACCCCAGAAAAATGACACACGAAAATGGGAACAGCAGGCACCGCAATTCAGACACGGACTGGCTTCGGACATGGGCGGGATATCAAAGGGGTTGATCGGCAGGAACCGGACGGATCCGGCGGCCATTCTAGGCTTCGCCACGGCGTTGGGAAGGGGGGCGTGAAAGTATTTTTTCATTGCCGGATTTTTCCGCAAAACCCCCGGTTTTCGGGGGATTCGAAGCATTTCAAGGGCTTACGTTTCGTTACACGGCCATGGCCCGTCATCAGGCTTGCGAATGATCACAGACAGCCCCGACGAGCGTGACTAGATTGCAGGTTCCGGGCTCGGATGCGTTGGCAGTGAAGCCCTCATAACAATAAAGAGACGGACCCATGCAGAACTCGACCCAAGCGGCGAATGCCTGGCGCATTCTGTTCCTGCTGTTCCTTGCCAACCTGTTCAACTTCTTCGACCGCACCATCCCGGCGATCATCATCGAGCCGATCCGCATGGAATGGCACCTCAGCGACTTTCAGCTGGGGATTGTCGGCACTGCGTTCACTCTGGTCTACGCGATTGCCGGGCTACCACTGGGCCGAATGGCCGACACCGGTTCGCGCAGCAAACTGATGGGTTGGGGCCTGGCGACCTGGAGCGCGCTCACTGCCGTGAACGGTCTGGTCGGCAGTTTCTGGAGTTTTCTGCTGGTGCGCATGGGCATCGGCATCGGTGAAGCCAGTTACGCGCCCGCCGCCAACTCGCTGATCGGCGACCTGTTCCCGGCCCATCGCCGGGCCCGGGCCATGGGCATCTTCATGCTCGGCCTGCCGCTGGGACTGCTGCTGGCCTTCTTCACCATCGGCTGGATGGTCAAGGCATTCGACAGCTGGCGCGCACCGTTTTTCATCGCCGCCGTGCCGGGGCTGGTGCTGGCGGTGTTCATGTTTTTCATCAAGGAACCCAAGCGTGGCGCGGCGGAAACCGTACAGGTGTCCCAGGAGAAAGTCGACAGGCCGATTCGTCGGGTCCTCGCCATTCCGACCTTCCTGTGGCTGGTGATGGCCGGGCTGTGCTTCAACTTCGCGACCTACGCCTGCAACTCGTTCCTGGTGCCGATGCTCCAGCGTTATTTCCTGATGCCGTTGCAGGAAGCGGCGGTGGCGACCGGGGTAATCGTCGGTGTGACCGGGTTGATCGGCCTGACCCTCGGCGGCTGGATCGCCGACAAGATTCACCAGCGGGTGGCCAACGGGCGACTGCTGTTTGCCGCGTTCAGCCTGATCATCTCGACCCTGTGCACGGCGTGGGCGCTGCATGCCGGGCGTATCGAGATCGGGGTGTTTGTCGCGGTGTTCAGTGTGGGCTGGCTGTTCGCCTACAACTTCTACACCTGCGTGTACACGGCGATTCAGGACGTGGTCGAGCCGCGCCTGCGGGCTACGGCGATGGCGCTGTTCTTTGCCGGCTTGTATTTGCTCGGCGGCGGGCTGGGTCCGGTGGTGGTCGGCGGCTTGTCGGATCACTTCGCCAAGTCGGCGATGGTTGCGGCGGGCGCCGAGCAGATGACCGAAGCCTTCAAGGCCGTCGGCCTGCATGATGCGATGTACCTGATTCCGGTGGCGTTGTTCCTGACCATGGTGTTCCTGTTCCTCGCCTCGCGCTGCTTTGTGCGGGATGCGAAGCGGATGAAGGAGGGGCTGGTGGCAGTGGTTGAGCCGCAGAATCAGGCCGTTACCGCTTGATCGGAGAGGCAAACAAAAAGGCCCGCATCGCTGCGGGCCTTTTCGTTTTTGGCGATGGAGCAGGGCGGTTTAACCCGCCACCAGCACCCGGATCGCTTCCAGTCGCAGCGCTGCCTTGTCGAGCATTGCCAGACCTTGTTCACGCTGCTTGCGCAGAGCGTCCAGTTCGCTGTCGCGCACGGTCGGGTTGACCGCCTGCAACGCGGTCAGGCGTGCCAGTTCTTCGTCGGTGTCGGCTGCCAGACGGCGGCGGGCCTCGGCCACGCGCTCGGCGTGGCGCGGGGTGACCTTGTCTTCACCGGCGTTGATCCGTGGCGTCAGCTGATCGCGCTGGGCCTGGATGAACTTGTTGGCGCTGGCGCGCGGCACGCTTTCCAGTTGATCGTTGAGGGTTTCGAACGCCACGCGCGACGACAGGTCGTTGCCGTTGGCATCGAGCAGGCAGCGCAGGGCGGCCGGCGGCAGGTAACGGCCCAGTTGCAGCGAACGCGGGGCAACCACTTCGCTGACGTAGAGCAGTTCCAGCAGCACGGTGCCCGGCTTGAGCGCCTTGTTCTTGATCAGCGCGACGGCGGTGTTGCCCATCGAACCGGACAGCACCAGATCCATGCCGCCCTGCACCATCGGGTGTTCCCAGGTGATGAACTGCATGTCTTCGCGCGACAGCGCCTGGTTACGGTCGTAGGTGATGGTCACGCCTTCGTCGTCGCCCAGCGGGAAGCTGGCGTCGAGCATCTTCTCGCTCGGCTTGAGGATCAGGGCGTTTTCCGAATGGTCTTCGCTGTCGATGCCGAAGGCGTCGAACAGGGTTTCCATGTAGATCGGCAGGGCGAACTGGTCGTCCTGCTCGAGGATGGCCTCGACCAGCGCCTCACCTTCGCCGGCGCCGCCGGAGTTGAGTTCCAGCAGGCGGTCGCGACCGGTGTGCAGCTCGGCTTCCAGACGCTCGCGCTCGGTGCGCGCCTCGTCGATCAGCGCTTGCCATTCGCCGTCGTCGGCCTCTTCGAGCAACGGCAGCAGGCGCGGGCCGAACTGATGCTGCAAGGCGTTGCCGGTCGGGCAGGTGTTGAGGAACGCGTTCAGGGCTTCGTGGTACCACTGGAACAGGCGCTCTTGCGGGCTGGTTTCCAGGTACGGCACGTGCAGTTCGATGATGTGCTTCTGGCCGATCCGGTCGAGACGACCGATCCGCTGCTCCAGCAGGTCCGGGTGCGACGGCAGGTCGAACAGCACCAAGTGGTGGGCGAACTGGAAGTTGCGACCTTCACTGCCGATTTCCGAGCAGATCAACACCTGCGCGCCGAACTCTTCGTCGGCGAAGTAGGCGGCGGCGCGGTCACGCTCGAGGATGTTCATGCCTTCGTGGAACACCGTGGCCGGGATCCCGGAGCGCACGCGCAGGGCGTCTTCCAGGTCCATCGCGGTTTCGGCGTGGGCGCAGATCACCAGCACTTTGGTGCGCTTGAGCATTTTCAACTGGTCGATCAGCCACTCGACGCGCGGGTCGAATTTCCACCAGCGTTCTTCTTCGCTGGCGTCCGGCTGGGCCTGGAAGCTGACTTCCGGGTACAGCTCGGCGTGCTCGCCCAGCGGCAGTTCGAGGTATTCGTCCGGGCACGGCAGCGGGTACGGGTGCAGTTTGCGCTCCGGGAAACCCTGCACGGCGGCGCGGGTGTTACGGAACAGCACGCGGCCGGTGCCGTGGCGGTCGAGCAGTTCACGCACGAGGCGGGCGCTGGCTTCGGTGTCGCCATCGTTGACGGCGGTGAGCAGGGCTTCACCTTCGTTGCCGAGGAAACCGTGGATGGTCTTGTGCGCGGCCGGCGACAGGCGACCCTTGTCCAGCAGCTCCTGAACGGCTTCGGCCACCGGGCGATAGTTTTCGCTCTCGGCACGGAAGGCGGCCAGGTCATGGAAACGGTTCGGGTCGAGCAGGCGCAGACGGGCGAAGTGGCTGTCCTGACCGAGTTGTTCCGGGGTGGCGGTGAGCAGCAGCACGCCGGGAATGACCTCGGCCAGCTGTTCGACCAGCGAGTATTCCGGGCTGACTTTGTCTTCGTGCCACACCAGGTGGTGGGCTTCGTCGACCACCATCAGGTCCCAACCGGCAGCGAACAACGCGTCTTGCGCCTTTTCGTCGTCGACCAGCCACTCCAGCGCCACCAGGGCCAGCTGGGTGTCTTCGAACGGGTTGGTGGCATCGCTTTCGATGAAACGTTCTTCGTCGAACAGCGCGACCTGCAGGTTGAAGCGGCGGCGCATTTCCACCAGCCATTGGTGCTGGAGGTTTTCCGGCACCAGGATCAGTACGCGGTTGGCGCGGCCCGACAGCAACTGACGATGGATCACCAGACCGGCTTCGATGGTCTTGCCCAGACCCACTTCGTCCGCCAGCAATACGCGCGGCGCGATGCGGTCGGCGACTTCACGGGCAATGTGCAACTGGTGGGCGATCGGTTGGGCGCGTACGCCACCCAGGCCCCAGAGCGCGGACTGCAACTGGCGGCTGGTGTGTTCCAGGGTGTGATAACGCAGGGAGAACCACGCCAGCGGGTCGATCTGGCCGGCGAACAGACGGTCGCTGGCCAGACGGAACTGAATGAAGTTCGACAGTTGGGTTTCCGGCAGGGTGACCGCTTCGTTCTGCGCGTTGAGGCCGTGGTAGACCATCAGGCCGTCGACGTCGTCGACTTGCTGGACGGTCATCTTCCAGCCTTCGAAGTGCGTGATCGAATCGCCGGGCGAAAACCGCACGCGGGTGAGGGGCGCATTCCGTAGCGCGTACTGGCGAGTCTCGCCAGTGGCCGGGTAAAGCACGGTCAACAAGCGGCCGTCCTGTGCCAGAACGGTGCCTAAACCAAGCTCTGCTTCGCTGTCACTGATCCAGCGTTGCCCCGGTTGATACTGCTGCGCCATGCTGCCTGACTCCCACCTTGAAAAAGCGGGCTATCTTAACGGAATGAGGGCCCGAGGCCAAAGGATAAGGAGCCTCGGCCCGGCTTTTAACCGCAATCGGCCAATTGCAGGGAAGATTAGGTCATGCATCGGTTTTGCGGGATGTTGCGGCACCCTTGAGTGCCAAACCGGTCACAAGTTTGCGACCGATGGCTCAAGGCACCCCTGGCGCCGCCGATAACCTGCTGACAGGAGACCCTTCATATGCTGCCACCGATGCTCCCCCTGAGCGCCGTGCCGATCACCTCCCAACAGGATCCGATCCGCCAGCGACCGGATATTCCCCCTGTGGTGCCGGTGCAGGAAAGCTCCAACGAAAGCACCATCGACCTGCAAAAGCGCGATCCGGAAGAGGACGGCTATCTGCTGCGCGAAGAGCAGCGCCGTCAGCAGGAACGCGATCGCCGGCGCCGCGAAGCCGACGACGACCCCGAAGCGCACCTCGCCGTGCCCGGCACCGAACTGAATGCCGACAACACCGTACCGGTGGCGCCGTTGATGGAAGATCAGCCGCGTCAGGGGCTTTGGGTCGATATCGAGATCTGAGGCCGGGCGGCCAGTTCCGTCAGGTTTTCCAGCAGCACGTCGATCTCTTCTTCTGTGTTCAAGTAGCTCAACGCCACCCGCGCAATATTCGTCAGCCCGCGCGCCTGCATGTCCAGCGGCGTGTAGGCCACGCCATTGGCGCCGATGTTGATTCGCCGTTCGGCCAGCGTCTGCTTCAGCGCCACGCTGTCCCAGCCTTCGAGCGTGAAGGCGATCAGCCCGGATTGTTGATTGGCCGCGCCAAGATTCCGCAGCGTCAGGCCGGGAATCGCCTTCAGGCGTTGCCGCAGTCCATTGCTCAGGTGTGCGATGCGTTGGCGGATCGCGAACGCGCCGAGGCGATTGTGCTCCTCCAGCGCATTGGCCAGCCCGGCCAGCAGCGCCAGCGACACTTCACTGGTTTCAAAGCGGCGCGCGTCATCACGCAGAGTGAATCGCTTGCCGTCCCACGGCGCCGACAAAACATCGCGCTGCACGGGGAGCAGCCGTTGCAGAAATTGCGCCCGGATGTACATCAACGCCGTGCCGCGCGGCCCGCGCAGGAACTTGCGTCCGGCACCCTTGAGCACGTCGCACTGCAAGTCTTGAACATCGCAAGGCAACTGCCCCAGCGCCTGACCGGCATCGATGAAATAAGGGATGCCGTGACGCCGCGCCACGCTGCCGATCTGCGCGGCGGGGTTGATCAGACCACCGTTGGCCGGCAGCCAGGTCAGGGCGATCAGGCGGACCTGGCCGTCGATCATCTGCGCCAGGGCTTGCGGGTCGACTGCCCCGTGGGCGTCACAAGGAATCACTTCGAGCCGCGCGCCGGCCTTCACCGCTTCGGCCATGCACGCCAGATTGCCGGCCCATTCATGACGCCCCACCAGAATCCGTTCGCCGGGCTGCCACGGCCCCAGCGCGTTGAACGCCTGGCTCCAGGCTGCCGAGCCGCTGCTGGCGAAGGCGATGTCTTCGGGCTGGGCGTTGAGCAGGGCGGCGGCCGCGTTGCGCGCGCGTTCCTGTACCCGGTTGTCTGCCGCTTCCATCGGCCCGCCGAGGGCTTCGCGTTGCAACTGTTCGATCACTGCATCGAGGGTGGCCTGGCTAGGCAGCGAGGCGCCGGCGTGGTTGAAGTGGACCACCTGAGCGCAGCCGGGTGTGGCTGCGCGCAGGCGCGAGAGGTCATCGATGTTCACGGCTTGAGCTCGAAGATCGCGTCGATTTCCACCGCGACGCCGGCTGGCAGGCTCGCCACGCCGACCGCGGTGCGCACGTGTCGGCCCTTGTCGCCGAGGGCGTTGACCAGCAGGTTCGAAGCGCCGTTGGCGACGGCGCCCTGAGCCTTGAAGTCCGGTGTGGCGGCCACGAACACCCCGAGGCGCAGGATACGCACCAGTTTCGACAGGTCATCGCCCAGTGCGTGGCTCAACTGGGCGAGCAGGCCCAAGGCAGCCAGTTCAGCGGCTTTAACTCCTTCCTCGTCGGAAATCGCTTCGCCCAGTCGCCCGATGAACGCAGGTTTGCCGTCGAGCAATGGAATCTGCCCGGAGATGAACAACTGATTCTGGCTGAGCACATGGTTGACGTAATTGGCGATCGGCTGGCTCGGTTCGGGCAGGCGCAGACCGAGTTGTTGCACACGTTGGCTGAGGGAATTGGTCATGGGAAGTCCTCCTGAGTGAGGGCTTCAGCATGTTGGCGCGAGCGTAGGGCGACAAACGGATAGATTTAATCCGACGCATCCAAAAAACTCATGCGTTCGCGGTGTCCTCCAACCATTGGCAGAAACATTGCGCTGGCGACGTGAGCGGGCGTTGCGGGGTGACCAGCCAATAACCGATCTCGCCGAGCATCGGCGGCGTGTCGAAGGCTGGCACCAACGCGCCGTCCTTGATCCGCCGTTCGATCATTCGTTGACGGCCCATGGCAATGCCCTGACTGGCGACGGCAGCTTCGACGACGATGTTGTAGTCGTGGAGCATGACGCTGGGCACATGAGCCAGATCGATGCTGCTGTGTTGCTGCCAGTCGATCCATTCGAACGGCTGGTGCGATTTGGCCATCAGCAACGGTCCGTTGCTCACGCTTTTGGCCTTGAAGGCCGGGCTGCATACCGGCATCAGGGTTTCGCCCATGAACCGGCGGGCCTGGACTTTCGGCCAGCCGCCCTTGCCGTAGCGGATCGCCAGATCCACCTCGCCGGCGTCGACATCGGCCAGTTGCACGGCGGGCAGCAGTTCGACGTGGATGTTCGGGTAGTTCGCGTTGAAATCCGCCAGGCGCGGTGCCAGCCATAAAGTGGCGAAAGAGGCGAGCAGGCCGATGCGCAGGGTGGCGGGGCGTTCGCCGCGCAGGTCGTGGGTGGCGGCGGCAATCGCGGCGAGGGCGGGTTCGATCTGCCGGTAGTAGTGTTCGCCGGCGGGTGTCAGATCGATCGCCCGGGTGCGGCGCACGAACAGTCGCTGATCGAGGAACTCTTCGAGTTTGTGCACCTGATGGCTGATCGCGCTTTGGGTCACCGACAGCTCAGCGGCAGCCTTGATGAAGCTCAAATGGCGGGCCACGGCCTCAAAGGCGCGCAAGGCCATCAGCGGTGGCAGATCCTGATGCAGGGGCACGGCGCAGATCCTTCGGGTTCATGGCGAGGTGCCGATTGTGCGGGCAAATCCGGTGGGCGGTACATGAATTGTTGTAGAGCGTTCAGGTCAGTGGCTGGTCAGCGCCTGCGTCAGGCCGCATTATTGGCGCAGTCCTGTCGGAGATCCGGCAGTTGTGATTCAGTCCAAGCGATGCACCGAACGCCATGAGCCAAGACGACAAGCTGATTGACCTCAACACCGAACGCGCCAAGCGGGTGCATGACCTCAACGAGAAGCGCCTGAACGAAGTACGCCAGGCTTTCGAACAGGCCATGCCTTTGGGTAAACCGAAGAAAAAGCCGAAAAACAAACCGAAAAAGCGTTGATCTCCTCTGCATCCGTTGATGCAGGTCAGTTATTTCCCCTCCTTTCCTCCCCATGGTGAGCGGCATTGATCCCGGTCAATTCCTGCGCCTGCCTGATTGGTTAACTTAGTTCCATCGCAGCAGAGCAGGGGCCAGGAGGCCAGTCATGTTTTTCGATAACGTGGTGTTTGCCGGGGTCCTGACTGTGGGCCTGATGGTTCTGTTTTTTGCAGGGTTTGGATTTTTTATCTGGAAGGATGCGAACAAGCGCAAGAAGCCTTGATTCTTCCGGGTTTGATGAGCACGCAAGGCATTTTGGGCAACTTCGGTTGCCCTTTTTTTTGTCTTCTTGGCGGCCTTTGGGCCGACCATGCTTTGGGTTGTTTGGGGTGAATATCCGTTTCTGCGGGTGTTGCCGCTGACGGTTTCGCCCTTACGGCGAGTCCCTTTGGCAAACGCCCCAAAGGAACCAAAGGTCTGGGCCCCGGCGTTCGGCACCTCGCTTTGGCTCGGCGTTCCTTCGTTCCGATGGGGCCGGCACGTCAAAAGCATTACTCGAGCTAACGCTCATCGTGTTGAGTGGTGAGGAGCGGAAGGCGGACTGCTTTGCTTTGATCGTTCCCACGCTCCGCGTGGGAATGCAGCCCGGGACGCTCCGCGTCGCATCTCTGGAAGCAACAAAAAAGGCGTGATCCTTTCGAATCACGCCTTTTTCATTTCAGCGGTCTATCAGCTACCCAGCGCCTTCGACGCCAGCCAGAACAGGCCGGCCGACAGCGCCACGGTGGCTGGCAGGGTCAGGACCCAGGCCAGCAGGATGGTTTTCACCGTGCCGCCTTGCAGGCCGCTTTTGTTGGCGACCATGGTGCCGGCCACGCCCGAGGAGAGGACGTGGGTGGTGGACACCGGCAGGCTGAAGATGTTGGCCATGCCGATCAGGCTGGCGGTGGTGATCTGGGCCGACATGCCTTGGGAATAGGTCATGCCTTGTTTGCCGATCTTCTCACCGATGGTCAGTACCACGCGTTTCCAGCCGACCATGGTGCCCAGGCCCAGGGCCAGCGCTACCGCCAGAATCACCCAGAACGGGGCGTATTCGGTGGTGGTGGTCAGGTCTTTGCGCAGTTTGTCCAGGTCGGCTTTTTCACGAGCGGCGAGGCCTGGCAGTTTGCTGACTTTCTTCGCGGTGTCGTCCAGGCAGAGCAGGTAGCGACGCACTTCGATGCGGCTTTCAGCGGACAGCGAGTGGTAGTCAGCTACACCTTTGAGCGTGTCGAGCAGGGCGGCGATGGTCGGTTCGGTCTGTTGCGGGTTGCAACGGAATTTCTCCGGCAGGTCGCCTTCCACGCTTTTGCCCAGGGCCAGGAATTCGCCCAGGGTATCGGCGTTGCGCTTGTAGAACTGGCTCAGGTGCAGGGTCGCGTCGCGAGTGCGTTCGATCTGGTAGGTAGTGCTGTTCAGGTCGAGTACGAACTGCGCAGGCACGATACCGATCAGTACCAGCATGATCAGGCCGATACCTTTCTGGCCGTCGTTGGAGCCGTGCACGAAGCTCACGGCCATTGCCGAGATCACCAGGACCAGGCGGTTCCAGAACGGTGGGTGCTTCTTGTCGTCGATCTTGCGGCGCTGTTCCGGCGTCTTGTGCATCTTCGACAGCGGGCGCCACCATTTCAGGCCGATCAGCACCAGCGCGGCGATCAGGAAGCCGGCCATCGGCGAGAACACCAGCGAGGCGCCGATGTCGATCGCTTTCTGCCAGTTGACGCCGTCAGCCAGTGGAATTTCGTTGATCAGGGCGTTGGCCAGGCCGACACCGAGGATCGAACCGATCAACGTGTGCGAACTGGAGGCCGGGATACCGAAGTACCAGGTGCCCAGGTTCCAGGCAATCGCGGCGGCGAGCAGCGAGAACACCATCGCCAGACCATGGCCGGTGTTTACGTTGATCAACAGTTCTACCGGCAGCAGGTGCACGATGGCATACGCCACGCCAACGCCGCCCAGCAGTACGCCGAGGAAGTTGAACACGCCCGAGAAGAACACCGCCAGGTGAGGCGGCATCGCTTTGGTGTAGATAACAGTGGCTACCGCGTTAGCGGTGTCATGAAATCCATTGATGAACTCGAAGGCGAGGACAAATGTCAGGGCGAGCAGGAGGCTCACAAGCACCCAGGCATCCAGTCCGCTGAATAAATCGATCATGAAGGTTTTCTGACCCGGTCATAAGGGGGCGCGATTATGCCAGAAAAGACTGGAAATCGATCCCCTACCTGCTCATCGGTAAGCTTCTTCGCCAAATTAATTTGTATCAAGGTGCATTACCCAAGCTTTTTGCAGGGTTTTGCAAGGTATTGATTCTATTGATAAAAATGCGATACGCCGGCGGATTGGCCGGTTGTCGGGAGGGGGCTGAAACTTGTATGAAATATCTGAGAAACGCGTCTGACATGCTCCAGACCTGTGCAATACAGGGGAGTTTGCCGCTGCCCGCGGGTAGCGGGCGCGCAAGGCATCGTCAGTCCACCGTGCTTGTAGCCCGGTGAGTACGCTTACCCTCGAAAGTCTCAAAGGAAGGTTTCAAGGCTCTTCGGCTTTGAGTTCCTCTTCCATTTTTTTCAGTTCTTGCTGGAAGACCTGATCCTGAACGGTAGGGCGTTTTCGCCAGGCTTTGCGTTCTGGTTCGGGCTGAGCGGCGTAGGTGGTGACTTCCCCGCCGTAAACTTCCTTGTAACGTTGTTCCTGGCGCTCAAGTTCCGCGCGCAGTTCGTCTTTCGTCACAGTGCTACCTGTATGAGTTGAGATAAATGTCTGGTGAACGCACTGCAACGAATCATTTAACCGATTCATCGACAAACGCTCGCCCGGACAGGCAGCGGTGTTGTCGGGAAGACGGTCAGGACTTCCATGTTGCAGGCGGCTACGGCACCAGATTAAAACTGACGCAGCATCAGTTTCCTGTTTCAGCGAGCGCGCTGGCGGTGCATGAGTAATGCGCATCAGGCGCTGGCCGGGGCCGGCGGCGATGGACATCGCGCCGGCGGGTGGCACCGTCGGCAAATAAAAGCGCGGTGTCACTGAGGTGCATTATAGCGGCCGAATCGGGATTGACTATCTTTGCCAAGTTAAAAACGGTTCCGGATGTGTGATTGTTTTGTGACGTGCAACTTCCGGCAATAGTTGCATCGTTGTTGCCCAGTGTTTGGTTTCTGGCGCCATTTAGTCGAACAACTAAGGCGCTTAAATCGTCCAGACGTTCCAAGTTCAAATCCGCTCTGCACAGCCTGGCCGAGGAGGCCAGGGTGATTGCGATTATCGGTCGACGGTTCGATAATCGCCCGGTGTTGGCGGTCTGTCACTTGTGTATCCGCCAGCGAGCCGCTTGTATAGCCGTTGATCCGAACAAGAAAAAAAGGACCTGACATGAACGATCAAATGCGCAATTCCTTCACCTCGGTAGCGCCGCCGATCGTCGCTTCGCCGGCCAAGCGTATCCAGGCCCTGACTGGTGATCCGGATTTCATGACCTCCCTGGCCCGTGGCCTGGCGGTGGTGCAGGCGTTTCAGGAGCGCAAGCGCCACCTGACCATCGCCCAGATCAGCCACCGCACGGAAATTCCCCGCGCCGCCGTGCGCCGTTGCCTGCACACACTGATCAAACTCGGCTACGCCACCACCGACGGGCGCACTTATTCGCTTCTGCCCAAAGTGCTGACCCTCGGTCACGCCTATCTGTCGTCGACGCCGCTGGCGGTCTCGGCCCAGCCGTACCTCGACCGCATGAGCGAGCAACTGCACGAGGCCTGCAACATGGCCACGCTGGAAGGCGACGACATTCTCTACATCGCCCGTTCGGCGACCACTCAGCGTCTGATTTCGGTGGACCTCTCGGTGGGCGGGCGTTTGCCGGCGTACTGCACGTCCATGGGGCGGATTCTGCTGGCGGCGCTGGACGACACCTCGCTGCGCGAATACCTCGACCACGCCGAACTGGTGGCCAAGACCAGCCGCACCATTCACACCGCAGACGCCTTGCTCGAATGTCTGCAGGAAGTCCGGCAGCAGGGCTGGTGCATCGTCGATCAGGAACTGGAACAGGGTCTGCGCTCGATTGCTGTGCCGGTGTACGACGCTTCCGGCCAGGTGGTGGCGGCGCTCAACGTCAGCACCCACGCCGGTCGCGTCAGCCGCACCGAGCTGGAGCAGCGCTTTTTGCCCGGTCTGTTGAGCGCCAGCCGCGACCTCAGTGCGCAATTGTTTGCCTGATGAAGCTGTTCGATAAACGCACAGAGTTGCGTTTATCGAATTGACGCTAAAACCCCCGGATCATTAATGTCGCGGCAGCGTCATCCGGCGCGAATGTGAATGAGCCCGCCGGATCGTCGACTCCCATAATAATGACAAGAGGCAACTTCCCATGCGCACGTTCCCCGACTGTCGCCGCTCCCGTTCCTGTTGCCGGTATTAGCGCAACGCCTGATTTCTTCCTTATATAGTTGTGACCGTGCCGCTCTCTGGCCGGCCGCCGTTCGACTGCGTTTTCTTGCGTGGAATAAAAATAATGAACCAGCCTCAGTCCGCTGTAGGTCACTGCCTCGACGTGCAGTCCTTCATCAACGCTCAACCGATCTCGCGCTATCAGTGGCGCGTGGTGATCCTGTGTTTTCTGATTGTGTTCCTCGATGGCCTCGACACTGCGGCCATGGGTTTTATCGCGCCAGCCCTGTCCCAGGACTGGGGCATCGACCGCGCCAGCCTCGGCCCGGTGATGAGTGCCGCGCTGATCGGCATGGTCTTCGGTGCGCTGGGCTCCGGGCCGCTGGCTGACCGCTTCGGGCGAAAAGTCGTACTGGTCGGCGCGGTTTTCCTGTTCGGTGCTTTCAGCCTGGCGTCGGCCTACGCCACCAATGTCGATCAGTTGCTGGTGCTGCGTTTCCTCACTGGTCTGGGACTGGGCGCCGGCATGCCGAACGCCACCACGCTGTTGTCGGAATACACCCCGGAGCGCAAGAAGTCATTGCTGGTGACCAGCATGTTCTGCGGCTTCAACCTGGGCATGGCCGGCGGTGGATTCATCTCGGCCAAGCTGATCCCGGCATTCGGCTGGCACAGCCTGTTGCTGATCGGCGGGATCCTGCCGCTGATCCTCACCGTGGTATTGCTGCTCTGGCTGCCGGAATCGGCGCGCTATCTGGTGGTGCGCAATCGCGGCACTGACAAGGTGCGCAAGACTCTCGCACCCATTGATCCTGCCATCGTCGCTCAGGCCGCGAGTTTCAGCGTGCCGGAACAGAAAACCGTCAAAGCGCGCAACGTGTTCGCGGTGATTTTCTCCGGTACCTACAGCGTCGGCACGTTGCTGCTGTGGCTGACCTACTTCATGGGCCTGGTGATTGTTTACCTGCTGACCAGCTGGCTGCCGACCCTGATGCGCGACAGCGGCGCGAGCATGGAGCAGGCGGCGTTTATCGGCGCGCTGTTCCAGTTCGGCGGGGTGTTGAGTGCGGTCGGCGTGGGCTGGGCGATGGACCGCTTCAATCCGCACAAGGTCATCGGCATTTTCTACCTGCTGGCCGGGGTTTTTGCCTACGCGGTGGGGCAGAGTCTGGGCAACATCACGCTGCTGGCGACGTTGGTGCTGGTGGCGGGCATGTGTGTCAACGGCGCGCAATCGGCGATGCCGTCGCTGGCAGCGCGGTTTTATCCGACGCAGGGCCGGGCGACCGGTGTCTCGTGGATGCTCGGGATCGGCCGCTTCGGCGCGATTCTCGGGGCGTGGATGGGCGCAACCCTGTTGGGCCTGGGCTGGAATTTCGAACAGGTGCTGACAGCGTTGGTGATCCCGGCCGGGCTGGCCACGGCAGCGGTGGTGATCAAGGGCCTGGTCAGTCACGCGGACGCAACCTGATATCCACGTCCATCACTCCCGCACGCGGTGCGGGAGTGATCATTAGGCAGATAACAATCTGTTCGATAAACGAACACTCAGTCGATTATCGGATTGTTTGGCGAAAATCAGCGGCTTAATCTTCAGTGACTCCGGCGCAGAACCTCGCGCCTTTTTATTCACTGGCGATTCATTACAAAAACGGGAGCCCGCTCCATGGCTGAGATCCTTTCGCTGCACGACGCGGTGAAGCAATTCGTCAACGACGGCGACACCGTCGCGCTCGAAGGCTTCACTCACCTGATCCCTACGGCGGCAGGTCATGAAATCATTCGTCAGGGCAAGAAAGATCTGACCCTGGTGCGGATGACGCCTGACCTGATCTATGACCAACTGATCGGCGCCGGCTGTGCACGCAAGCTGATCTTCTCCTGGGGCGGCAACCCTGGCGTGGGTTCGCTGCACCGTCTGCGCGACGCGGTCGAGAAGCAATGGCCGCACGCGCTGGAAATCGAAGAACACAGCCACGCCGACCTGGCCAACGCCTACGTCGCCGGCGCTTCAGGCCTGCCATTCGCGGTACTGCGGGCCTACGCCGGTTCCGACCTGCCGAAGGTCAACCCGCTGATCAAGTCCGTGACTTGCCCGTTCACCGGTGAAGTGCTGGCAGCGGTGCCGTCGGTGCGCCCGGACGTGACCGTGATCCACGCCCAGAAGGCCGACCGTCAGGGCAACGTGCTGCTGTGGGGCATCCTCGGCGTGCAGAAAGAAGCCGCACTGGCTGCCAAGCGGTGCATCGTCACCGTCGAAGAAATCGTCGACAACCTCAACGCCCCGATGAACGCCTGCGTGCTGCCGACCTGGGCCTTGAGCGCGGTCTGCCACGTACCCGGTGGCGCGCATCCGTCCTACGCCCACGGTTACACCGAGCGTGACAACCGCTTCTATCAGGCGTGGGATCCGATCGCCCGCGACCGTGAGACGTTTACCGCGTGGATCAACGAATACATCCATGGCTGCGCTGACTTCAGCGAGTTCCAGGCCAAGTTGGCCGCTGCTTCGGAGGCCAAGTAATGACTTACACCACCAACGAAATGATGACCGTTGCCGCGGCCCGTCGCCTGCAGAACGGCTCGGTGTGCTTCGTCGGCATCGGCCTGCCGTCGAAAGCCGCCAACCTGGCGCGCCTGACCTCGTCGCCGGACGTGGTGCTGATCTACGAATCTGGCCCGATCGGCGCCAAACCCAGCGTATTGCCTCTGTCGATCGGTGACGGCGAACTGGCGGAAACCGCTGACACCGTCGTGCCGACCGGTGAGATTTTTCGCTACTGGCTGCAGGGCGGGCGCATCGACGTCGGTTTCCTCGGCGCAGCCCAGGTCGACCGTTTCGGCAACATAAACACCACCGTGGTCGGCGACTATCATCAGCCGAAAGTACGCCTGCCGGGTGCCGGTGGCGCGCCGGAGATTGCCGGTTCCGCCAAAAGCGTGCTGATCATCCTTAAACAGTCGGCGCGTTCGTTTGTCGACAAACTCGATTTCATCACCTCGGTCGGCCATGGCGAGGGCGGCGATTCGCGCAAACGTCTGGGCCTGCCGGGTGCCGGCCCGGTCGGGATCATCACCGACCTGTGCATCATGGAGCCGGAAGAGGGCACCCACGAATTCGTGGTCACCGCACTGCACCCGGGCGTGACCCGTGAACAAGTGATCGCTGCCACCGGTTGGGCCATCCGTTTTGCCGACAACGTTGACACCACCGCCGAACCGACCGAAGTCGAGCTGACCGCCCTGCGTGATCTCGAAGCCCGCACCGCAGCGGCCCACGGCCAGGCACCGGGAGAAGCATGATGCGCGACGTTTATATCTGCGATGCGATTCGTACCCCCATCGGTCGTTTTGGTGGCGGTCTGGCGGCGGTTCGCGCCGACGACCTGGCCGCCGTGCCGATCAAGGCCCTGATGGAACGCAATCCGTCGGTGGACTGGAGCGCCATCGACGAGGTATTCCTCGGCTGCGCCAACCAGGCTGGCGAAGACAACCGTAACGTGGCGCGCATGGCGTTGCTGCTGGCCGGTCTGCCGGAGAGCGTGCCGGGCGTCACTCTCAATCGCCTCTGCGCGTCGGGCATGGATGCCATCGGCACCGCGTTCCGCGCCATCGCCAGCGGTGAAATGGAGCTGGCGATTGCCGGCGGTGTCGAGTCGATGTCCCGCGCACCGTTCGTGATGGGCAAGGCCGACGCGGCGTTTTCGCGCAACATGAAACTGGAAGACACCACCATCGGCTGGCGTTTCATCAACCCGTTGATGAAGGCCCAGTACGGCGTCGACGCGATGCCGCAGACCGCCGACAATGTTGCCGACGATTACGAAATTTCCCGCGAGGATCAGGACGCTTTCGCCCTGCGCAGTCAGCAACGTACTGCCGCTGCCCAGGCTGCCGGCTACTTCGCCGAGGAAATCGTCGAAGTGCGGATCGCCCACAAGAAGGGCGAAACCGTGGTCAGCCAGGACGAACACCCTCGTGCCGACACCACTATTGAAGCCCTGACCAAACTGAAACCGGTCAACGGCCCGGACAAGACCGTCACCGCCGGCAACGCGTCGGGCGTCAACGACGGTGCCGCCGCGCTGATTCTGGCCTCGGCGGAAGCGGTGAAAAAACACGGTTTGACTGCCCGCGCCAAAGTGCTGGGCATGGCCAGCGCCGGGGTCGCGCCACGGGTGATGGGCATCGGCCCGGTGCCGGCGGTGCGCAAACTCACCGAACGCCTCGGCGTGGCGGTCAGCGATTTCGATGTGATCGAACTCAACGAAGCGTTTGCCAGCCAGGGTCTGGCGGTATTACGCGAGTTGGGGCTGGCGGACGACGCGGCCCAGGTCAACCCGAACGGTGGCGCGATTGCCTTGGGCCACCCGTTGGGCATGAGCGGTGCGCGACTGGTGCTGACCGCGCTGCATCAGCTGGAAAAATCCGGTGGCAAGAAAGGTCTGGCGACCATGTGCGTCGGTGTCGGCCAGGGTCTGGCCCTGGCCATCGAACGCGTCTGACGCAAGCCGTGACGAAAAAGAACAGAGGAAAGCGAAATGACTGACAAGCCTGGTTACCGCCGCCCGCAGGAAGGCACCCAGCCGCCGTACCTGCACCCGACCTATCAATCCACCAATCTGCGCTCGCCGTCCAAGCCGTTGGTGTTCCTGCCGCATTCGCTGTCGGAAATCACCGGCCCGACCATCGGTGCCGAGCGTGTGGCCGATACCGACAACGATCTGACCGCCCAGCATCAGGGTGAACCGCTCGGCGAGCGGATCATCATTCACGGGCGTGTGCTCGACGAAGACGGTCTGCCGGTGCCGGGGATTCTGGTGGAGATCTGGCAGGCCAACGCCGCCGGTCGCTACAACCACGCCCGTGACCTGCACGACGCACCGCTGGACCCGAATTTCACCGGCACCGGTCGCACCGTGACCGACGCCGATGGCTGGTATCAGTTCCAGACCATCAAGCCCGGCGCCTATCCGTGGGGCAACCACCACAACGCCTGGCGCCCGGCGCATGTGCATTTCTCGCTGTTCGGGCCGAGCATCCTGACCCGTCTGGTTACGCAGATGTATTTCCCGGGCGATCCGCTGCTGGCCTACGACCCAATCTACAACTGCGTGCCGGACACCTCGGCCAAGGAACGCCTGATCGCCGCTTTCGATCTGGAAAAAACCATTCCGTCCTACGCCCTCGCTTATCGCTGGGACATCGTGCTGCGCGGCCGCGAAGCCACGCCGATGGAGAAATGAGATGACCCTGACTGCGACCACGTCCCACACCGTCGGGCCGTATTACCACATCGGCCTGACCTGGCTGAACCGTGAAAACCTCGCCAACGAACTGACCCTCGGCCAGCGTGTGGCGATCACCGGGCAAGTGGTGGATGGAAACGGCGATGTCGTCAACGACGCCATGCTCGAAGTCTGGCAGGCCAACGCTGCCGGCAAATACGATCACCCTGAAGACGAGCAGGCCAAGCCGCTCGATCCGAATTTCGAAGGCTTCGGCCGGGTGCCGGTAGATGCCGATGGGCGCTTCCGTTTCACCACGATCAAACCGGGCACGGTCGAAGGCCTGAAAGGCACGACCCAGGCGCCGCATCTGGTGGTGCTGGTGTTTGCGCGCGGGTTGGTGAAGCACTTGCTGACGCGGATTTATTTCGAGGGCGATCCGGCGAACGTCAACGATCCACTGCTCGAATGCGTACCGGCCGAGCGCCGCGATACGTTGCTGGCGAAGCCGGATGCGGCGGGTGTCTATCAGTGGAATGTGATCCTGCAGGGCACTGATGCCGAGACGGTGTTCTTCGATTACTGAAGATCACCACATCCCTTGTGGGAGCGGGCTTGCTCGCGAAGAGGGCCTGTCAGTCGCCATTGATGTTGGCTGACCCACCGCTTTCGCGGGCAAGCCCGCTCCCACAGGGATTTGCAGCGCTTGAGTATCTGCGGAACGGGACTGTTGCGAAGTATGTCTAGACTGTCACTGTCCCTATCGAGTGAAAAAATAATGACAACCACCACCTCCCATTACACCGGCGAAGAGCGCAGCAAGCGCATCTTTGCCATTGTCGGTGCCTCGTCCGGCAACCTCGTCGAATGGTTCGACTTCTACGTCTACGCTTTCTGCGCGATCTACTTCGCCCCGGCGTTTTTTCCCTCGGACAACCCCACGGTGCAGCTGGTCAACACCGCTGGCGTTTTCGCCGCCGGGTTTCTGATGCGACCGATCGGCGGCTGGATTTTCGGCCGGGTCGCAGACAAGCACGGGCGCAAGAACTCGATGCTGATCTCGATCCTGATGATGTGCTTCGGCTCGTTGCTGATCGCCTGTCTGCCGACTTACAAGGACATCGGCGTCTGGGCGCCGCTGTTGCTGTTGTTCGCGCGTCTGCTGCAAGGCCTGTCGGTGGGCGGTGAGTACGGCACCACCGCGACCTACATGAGCGAAGTCGCGCTCAAGGGCCAGCGCGGGTTCTTCGCCTCGTTCCAGTACGTGACCCTGATCGGCGGGCAACTGCTGGCGGTGCTGCTCGTGGTGATCCTGCAACAGTTCCTCACCGAAGAAGAATTGCGTGCCTACGGCTGGCGGATTCCGTTCGTGGTCGGTGCGGCCGCCGCGCTGATTTCGCTGTTCCTGCGTCGCTCGCTGAAAGAAACCACGAGCAAGGAAATGCGCGAGAACAAGGACGCCGGCAGCATCCGCGCACTGTTCCGCGACCACAAGGCTGCGTTCATCACCGTGCTGGGCTACACCGCCGGCGGCTCGCTGATTTTCTACACCTTCACCACGTACATGCAGAAGTACCTGGTGAACACCGCCGGCATGCACGCCAAGACCGCCAGCTACATCATGACCGGCGCGCTGTTCCTGTACATGTGCATGCAGCCGCTGTTCGGCATGCTCGCCGACAAGATCGGCCGGCGTAACTCGATGCTCTGGTTCGGCGGCCTCGGCACGTTGTTCACAGTGCCGATCCTGCTCAGCCTGAAAAGTGTCGGCAGTCCGTTCCTGGCCTTTGTGCTGATCACCCTGGCGCTGGCGATCGTCAGTTTCTACACCTCGATCAGCGGTCTGGTGAAAGCCGAGATGTTCCCGCCGGAAGTCCGCGCCCTCGGCGTCGGCCTGGCCTACGCGGTGGCTAACGCGATCTTCGGCGGGTCGGCCGAATACGTGGCCCTGAGCCTCAAGGCTGGCGGCATGGAAAACGCGTTCTACTGGTATGTCACGATCATGATGGCCGTGGCATTCCTGTTCAGCCTGCGCTTGCCCAAAGAAGCGAAGTATTTGCACCACGACCTTTAAACCGATGCGCGCGGGCCACACCGGCCCGCGCCGGCAAGGACTGTTTATGACTCAGCGACCGGGCAATCAATTGTTCGATGCCTACTTTACTGCCCGCGACATGCGCGAAGTGTTCTGCGATCAGGGCCGGGTGCAGGCGATGCTCGACTTCGAAGCGGCGCTGGCCCGGGCCGAGGCGCGGGTCGGCTTGATTCCGGCGGATGCTGTCGCGGCCATCGAAAACGCCTGCCGCGCCGGGCTGTTTGATTTCGCAGCGCTGGGCGAGGCGATTGCCACGGCCGGCAATTCGGCGATTCCACTGGTCAAGGCATTGGGCAAACAGATTGCCGCGACCGATGCCGAAGCCGAGCGCTATGTGCATCTGGGCGCCACCAGCCAGGACGTGATGGATTCCGGGCTGGTGCTGCAAATGCGTCAGGCGCTGGAGTTGATCGAAGGGGCGTTGGCGCAACTGGCCGACGCCCTCGCCATTCAGGCGCTGCGCCACGCCGCGACGCCGCTGGCCGGACGTACCTGGCTGCAACATGCGACGCCGGTGACGCTCGGCATGAAGATCGCCGGTTGGCTCGGTGCGATCACGCGCAGCCGTCAGCGTCTGCGCGAGCTCAAGCCACGGCTGCTGGTGCTGCAATTCGGCGGCGCGTCCGGCACCCTCGCGGCGCTCGGCGAACAGGCGTTGCCGATCGCCCAGGCGCTGGCCGAAGAACTGCACCTGACCTTGCCGGAACAACCCTGGCACACCCAGCGTGATCGCATCGTCGAGTTCGGCGCGGTGCTCGGTCTGATCGCCGGCAGCCTCGGCAAGTTCGGCCGCGACATCAGCCTGTTGATGCAGACCGAAGCGGCGGAAGTGTTCGAGCCGTCGGCGCCGGGCAAGGGCGGTTCCTCGACCATGCCGCACAAGCGCAATCCGGTGGGCGCGGCGGTGCTGATCGGCGCCGCCACCCGCGTGCCGGGGCTGGTGTCGACGCTGTTCAGCGCCATGCCCCAGGAACACGAGCGCAGCCTTGGTCTGTGGCACGCCGAATGGGAAACCCTGCCGGAAATCTGCTGCCTGGTGTCGGGCGCACTGCAACAGGCGCGGCTGCTGGCCGATGGTCTGGAAGTCGATGCCGCGCGCATGGCCCGCAACCTGGAGTTGACTCAAGGCCTGGTGCTGGCCGAAGCGGTGAGCATCGTGCTCGCGCAACGGGTCGGTCGTGATACCGCGCATCATCTGCTCGAGCAATGCTGCAAACGAGCGGTGGCCGAACAGCGTCACCTGCGTGCGGTTCTCGGTGACGAGCCGCAGGTGACCGCCGAACTGAGCGCAAGCGAACTGGATCATCTGCTGGATCCCGCCCACTACCTCGGTCAGGCGCAGGTCTGGGTCGAGCGGGCAGTAGCCGAACACAACGCATTGTCTGACTGAAAGGAGAGGGCTGTGGCTTTCGTTCAACTCGCCGATGGCGAACTGCATTACTCATTGGAAAGCCCGGTCGATGCGCCGGTGCTGGTGCTGTCCAACTCGCTGGGCACCGACCTGCACATGTGGGACGTGCAGATGCCGGCCTTCACCGAACATTTTCGGGTGCTGCGTTTCGACACGCGCGGGCATGGCCAGTCGCTGGTGACGCCGGGCCCTTACAGCATCGAGCAACTGGGCCGCGACGTGCTGGCGCTGCTGGATGCGCTGCACATCGAACGCGCACATTTCTGTGGTCTGTCGATGGGCGGGTTGATCGGCCAGTGGCTGGGGATCAACGCCGGCCAGCGTTTGAACAAACTGATCGTCTGCAACACGGCGGCGAAAATCGGCGATCCGTCGGTGTGGAATCCGCGCATCGAAACCGTGCTGCGCGACGGCCCGGCGGCAATGGTCGCGTTGCGCGATGCATCGATTGCCCGCTGGTTTACCCCGGACTTTTCTGCCGCCAATCCGGCCGCAGCGAAGCAGATCACCGACATGCTGGCAGCGACCAATCCTGAAGGTTACGCCGCCAACTGCGCGGCGGTGCGCGATGCGGATTTCCGTGAGCAGTTGTCGTCGATCAAGGCGCCGCTGCTGGTGATTGCCGGTACCGAAGATGCGGTGACGCCACCGTCCGGCGGGCATTTCATTCAGGAACATGTGCGTGGCGCCGAGTACGCCGAGTTTTATGCGGCGCACCTTTCCAACGTTCAGGCCGGCGACGCGTTCAGCGACCGCGTGCTGACCTTTTTGCTGGCTGATTGAGGGGATTTCCGTGGACGAGAAACAACGTTACGACGACGGCATGCAAGTGCGCCGCGCGGTGCTCGGCGACGCTCACGTCGATCGCAGCCTGACCACGCTGACCGAGTTCAACTCGGAGTTCCAGGAGATGATCACCCGTCACGCCTGGGGCGACATCTGGACCCGCCCGGGCCTGCCACGCCATACCCGCAGCCTGATCACCATCGCCATGCTGATCGGCATGAACCGCGAAGGTGAACTGAAGTTGCACCTTCGCGCAGCGGCGAACAATGGCGTGAGCCGAGGCGAGATCAAGGAAGTGATCATGCAGAGTGCGATCTACTGCGGGATTCCGGCGGCGAATGCGACCTTTCATCTGGCCGAGTCGGTGTGGGATGAGCTGGGTACCGAATCCCGCGAGTAATCGTCGAATTCGAGGGGTCGCAGCCTGTTGAAGGCTGCGATCCTTTGAACTTCATACCTTGGCAACAATGAAAATCCGCTTGAACGCAAACAACGTATGGCCGTTTTCCTCCTGCGGATAGTGCGCATGCACCCGCCTCAGGTAGTGATAAATGAAGCGTGCCTGTTCCTCTGACGTCAGTCCCTGCATCACCGGCCGCAGCGCCGACACCTTCACCCAGTCATAAATCGGTGAGCTTCCGCGCACGACCTGCAACTGCTCGGTTTCCCAGATATCCAGCGACTGGGTCCGCGGAGCCAGCAGCCGGTAGTAATCCTCCAGCGACAACAACGTCCGCGCGGCCATGCGCTGGCGCAATTGCGCAGTGCCGATGGGGCGGCCGCAGGGGCCGGCATCGTTGAGGGTGCCGAGCATCAGCCGATACCACAGCGCATCACGCCAGTCCGGCATGTGCGCGGCGAGGCACCCGCCGGGGTTGAGGTGGCGAAGCAGTCCCGGCAACAGCGTTCGATGGTCATCGATGAAATGCAGCACGGCCGCGGCGAACAACAGGTCGGCCGGCTTGCGGGGTTTCCAGTGTTGCAGCTCGGCGTGTTGCCAGCGCGCCTTGATCGGCAGGCAACGGGCGACCTCAAGCATGTCTTTCGAACTGTCGATGCCTTTGATATCTGCCTGCGGCCAGCGATCGGCCAGAACCTTGGTGGCAATCCCGGTGCCGCAACCGAGGTCATAAATGCGCTGAGGATTGTGCAGGTCGACACGGCCGAGCAATTCATCGACCGGTTGTTGCCTGAGACGGGAAAACTGCTGGTACGCCCGGGCGTCCCAGTCTTTGTCGACGGGAGCCGGTTTGAGTCGGGTGATCATGAGGTCGTCCTCCGGTGATCAGCAGGGTCTTCCGATGACAACCTGGCCAAGTCTTGGGGACCTACATCAACAGATAACGGAAGCGAAGAGGGTGGAGCACCTGAGTCCTTCAGGTTTTTCCACTTTAAATGATGGCTGGCGTAACGCCAGCCATTCGGACAGGCGGCTTAGAGCAAACTGATCGGATAGCTGACGATCAGGCGGTTCTCGTCGAACTCGTTGTTGCTGAAGTCGCGGCGCATGGTCGAGTTGCGCCATCTGACGTTCAGGTTCTTCAGCGCACCGCTCTGCACGGTGTAGCCCAGTTCCGATTCGCGGCCCCATTCCTTGCCGTCGGTGATGGTGCCTGTGTGCACGTTGTCGCCACTGATGTAACGGTTCATCAGGGTCAGGCCGGGGATGCCCAGGGCAACGAAGTTGTAGTCGTGACGCACCTGCCAGGAGCGTTCCTGCGCGTTGTCGTAACTGGCGTTGTAGCTGTCGTTGGCCAACGTGCCGCCGCTGGTACCGTTGACGCGCATCCAGGCGCTGTCGCCGGTGAGTTTCTGCAGGCCGACGTAGAAGGTGTGGCCACCGTATTTTGCCGAGAACATCCCCGACCAGGTCTTGTTATCGAGGTCGCCGGCGCGGGCACTGCCGTCGTCCTTGCCATAGAAGAAGCCGAGGTTGGCGCCCAGGGTCCAGTCGCCGAGCGGCTGGCTGTGGATCAGGTTGACGTATTGCTGGCTGTAGATGTCCTTGAGTTCGGCGTTCCACAGGCCGATCTGGGTGCGCTTGTCGTTGAACACGTATTCGCCGCCCTGGAAGTTGAAGCGATCCGAGGTGAACGCGGCTTTGCCGGTCATCGACATGTCGCTCATGCTGCTGTCGTCGCGCGGGCTGTTGGCGCGGAACTGGCCGCCGTAAAGGGTCAGGCCATCGATTTCCTTCGAGGTGATCTGGCCGCCGCGAAAGGTCTGCGGCAGGGAGCGGCCGTCGTCCGAGCGCAGGATCGGCAACACCGGCATCCACTCGCCGACCTTCACTTCGGTTTGCGACAGTTTTGCCTTGAACGCGACGTTGGTGCGGCCGAAGTTGTCCGCCGGGCGTCCGTCATGATCCAGCGGCAACAATTGCGTGCCGCCGGTGCCTTTGCCGCCATCGAGCTTCACCGAGTACAACCCCAGCACATCCAGACCGAACCCGACGGTGCCTTGGGTGAAACCGGATTTGGCGTCGAGGATGAAGTTCTGCGTCCACTCTTCAGCCTTGCCCTGAGCCTTGGTCGGGTTGGTGAAGTTGCGATTGATGTAGAAGTTGCGCAGGTTCAGGTTGACCTTGGCCCCGTCGATAAAACCGGCTTCTTCAGCCGCAGCGGGCAGCGCGATGCCGGCCAGGGCGAGGGCGATCAGACCGGGAAGTGCGTAGGGCGCAGGGGAGGTTGTCATGGGCTCGGGTCTCTCTTGTTTTTTTGGGGCGAACGGGAGCGCTGCGGCCGTTTTCTGAGGCGCAGGAATTCAATGGAATCAGGGGGCGAGCGGCGGCGATCAGCCGGGTGGAGCAGGGCGCGGGAGCATGGTGTCGAACCTGTTGTTATTGGTTTTGTGGCTCGAATGGTGCGGGGCGCGGGCGAGGCGATTCAATCGGCGAAAGTGGAATTCGGGCGATTATCGAACGCAAGATTCGCAGGCAACAAAAAGCCCACCAAACGGTGGGCTTCTTGTATTCAGCAGATGATCAGAACAGCTTCATCTTCGGCGCTTCTTCTTTGAGCGGCTCGTTCTGCGCGGTCTGCGCATTCCAGCCACCGCCCAGGGCCTTGTACAGGTTGACCGCACTGGTCAGCTGCGCGAGGCGGTCGGTGATCAGCGATTGTTGTGCGCTGAACAGCTGACGCTGGGCATCGAGGAAGGTCAGGTTGCTATCGACGCCAATGCGATAGCGACGCTCGGCCAGGCGGTAGTAATCCTGGTTGGCCTGAACGAAATCACGCTGGGCCTGCAACTGCTCGGTGTAGGTCTGGCGTGCGGCCAGGCCGTCGGCGACTTCCTGGAAGGCCGTTTGAATGGACTTCTCGTAGTTCGCCACGCCAATGTCCTTCTGGATCTTGGCGTAGTCGAGGCTTGCACGCAGGCTGCCGGCGTTGAAGATCGGCAGGTTGATCTGCGGCTGGAACAGCCACGTACCCGAACCGCCCTTGAACAGGCCGGACAGGTCCGGGCTCAGGCTGCCCGCGTTGGCGGTCAGGCTGATGCTCGGGAAGAACGCTGCACGGGCCGCGCCGATGTTGGCGTTGGCGGCCTTCAGGTTGTACTCGGCCTGCAGGATGTCCGGACGACGTTGCAGCAGATCCGACGGCAGACCGGCCGGTACGTCGGCCAGCAGGTCATCCGACAGCGGCTTGGCCGCTTGCAGGTTGGCCGGGATGCCGGTGCCCAGCAGCAGGGTCAGGCTGTTTTCGTCCTGGGCGACCTGGCGGGTATAACGCGCCAGTTGTGCCCGGGCGTTTTCCACCGAGGTACGCGACTGCGCCAGGTCCAGCGCCGAGGCCACACCGACTTCGTTGCTGCGACTGGTCAGCTTGTAGCTTTCCTCGAAGGCACCGAGGGTGTCCTGCGTCAGCTTGAGCAGTTCCTTGTCGGCCTGCCAGGTCAGGTAGGCGTTGGCCACGCTGGCCACCAGGCTGATCTGGGTGCTGCGGCGCGCTTCTTCGGTGGCGAAGTATTGTTGCAGCGCTTGTTCGCTCAGGCTGCGAACCCGACCGAACAGGTCGAGTTCGTAGGCGCTGATGCCGACGGTAGCGGAGTAGGAACTGCTGATGGCCGCTTCACCGGTCTGCGACGCACGGGCCGGAACCCGCTGACGGCTGCCGCTGGCATTGGCCGACACGGCCGGGAACAGGTCGGCGCGCTGGATGCGGTATTGAGCCGCATAGGCGTCGATGTTCAGCGCCGCGACACGCAGGTCGCGATTGTTTTCCAGGGCGACCTGGATCAGCTGTTGCAGGGCCGGGTCATGGAAAAACTGTTTCCAGCCCTGCTCGGCAGCGGCCTGCGCCGGTGCCTGGGCCGGCGAGTACGCCGGGCCCTGCGGGAACTGCGCGGCCACCGGTGCTTCCGGCTGCTGATAATCCGGTATCAGCGAGCAACCGCTCAGCACGAAGGCGGCGACTGCGATGGAGAGTAGCGACTTGCTCATTGGCCAGCCTCTTTAGGAGTTTCTATGGCGTCATCCTTGCCGGCGTTTTTGCGCTGACCCATGGACGACACAGTGACGAAGAACAGTGGAACCCAGAATATCGCCAGAACGGTGGCAGTGATCATACCGCCAATCACCACGGTGCCGATTGCGTGCTGGCTGCCCGAACCTGCCCCGGTGGAAATTGCCAGAGGCACCACGCCGAGGATGAACGCCAGGGACGTCATGATGATCGGACGCAGACGCATGCGGCAAGCCTCGATGGCGGCATCGCGCAGACTGCTGCCCTGTTCGTGCAGTTCCTTGGCGAATTCGACGATCAGAATGGCGTTTTTCGCCGCCAGACCAATGGTCGTCAACAGACCCACCAGGAAGTACACGTCGTTGGACAGACCGCGCAGACTGGTCGCCAGCAATGCCCCGATGATCCCCAGCGGTACGACGAGCACGACGGCGATCGGAATCGACCAGCTCTCGTAGAGAGCCGCCAGACACAGGAACACCATCAATAGCGACAGCGCGAACAGTGCCGGCGCCTGCGAACCTGCCAGACGCTCTTCATAGGACAGACCGGTCCAGGAAATACCGACACCCTTCGGCAGTTTGGCAGCAATCGCCTCGACCTCGGCCATGGCTTCACCGGTGGAATAGCCAGGCGCCGGGGCACCGAGAATCTCGACTGCTTCCACGCCGTTGTAACGCGACAGTTTTGGCGAGCCGTAGATCCACTCCCCCTTGGCGAATGCGGAGAACGGAACCATGGTGCCGCTGGCGTTACGCACATACCATTTCTTGAGGTCTTCCGGGCTCATGCGCGAGTCCGGCTGGCCCTGTACGTACACCTTCTTCACCCGACCACGGTCGATGAAGTCGTTGACGTAGCTACTGCCCAGCGCAATCGACAGGGTGTTGTTGATGTCGGAGATGGTGATGCCCAGAGCACTGGCCTTCTCGTCGTCGATTTCCAACTGGAACTGTGGTTCGTCGTTCAGACCGTTCGGACGCACCTGCGACAGCACTTTGCTTTGCGCGGCCATGCCCAGGAACTGGTTACGCGCGGCCATCAGTTGCTCGTGACCGATACCGGCACGGTCCTGCAGGAACACGTCGAAACCGGTGGCGTTACCCAACTCCAGTACGGCCGGCGGGGCGAAGGCGAACACCATTGCATCGCGGAAGGTGAAGAAGTGCTGCTGGGCGCGGGCGGCGAGTTTGAACACGCTGTTGTCGGCGTTCCGCTCGTGCCACGGCTTGAGCATGATGAACGCCATGCCCGAGCTCTGGCCACGGCCGGCGAAGTTGAAGCCGGTCACGGTGAACACCGACGCTACGGCGTCGCCTTCACCGCCATCCTTGGTCGGACGCAGCAGGAACTCACGCATTTCATCCACCACCACTTGAGTGCGCTGGGCACTCGAACCGGCCGGGGTCTGCACCTGGGCGAACAGTACGCCCTGGTCTTCTTCCGGCAGGAAGGACGATGGAATACGCAGGAACAGCCAGATCATGCCGACGAAGATGATCAGGTAAGCCAGCAGGTACGGGGCCTTGTGGCGCAGGATGTTGCCGACGCCGCGCTCGTAGCTTTTGACGCTGCGGTCGAAACCACGGTTGAACCAGCCGAAGAAGCCTTTTTTCGGGGTGCCGTGTTCGCCGTGTGGAACCGCCTTGAGCATGGTGGCGCACAGCGCCGGGGTGAAGATCAGTGCAACCAGTACCGACAGCGCCATGGCCGACACGATGGTGATCGAGAACTGCTTGTAGATCACACCGGTGGAGCCGCCAAAGAATGCCATCGGTAGCAATACCGCCGACAGCACCAGGGCGATACCGACCAGGGCGCCCTGGATCTGGCCCATGGATTTCTTGGTCGCTTCCTTCGGTGACAAGCCTTCTTCGCTCATCACCCGCTCGACGTTTTCCACCACAACGATGGCGTCGTCCACCAGCAAACCGATGGCCAGCACCATGCCGAACATGGTCAGGGTGTTGATGCTGAAGCCGGCCGCCGCGAGGATGCCGAACGTACCGAGCAATACCACTGGCACGGTCATCGTGGTGATGACGGTGGCGCGGAAGTTCTGCAGGAACAGGAACATCACCAGGAACACCAGCGCAATCGCTTCGACCAGGGTGTGAACCACGCCTTTGATCGACTCGGTCACCACCGGGGTGGTGTCGTACGGGAACACCACTTCCATGCCTTGCGGGAAGAACGGCTTGAGGTCGTCAATCGTCTTGCGCAGTGCCTTGGCGGTGTCGAGGGCGTTGGCGCCGTTGGCCAGTTTTACCGCCAGACCGGACGCCGGGCTGCCGTTGAACTGGGCGCTGATCGCATAGTTCTCGCCACCCAGGCCGACGTCGGCCACGTCTTTCAGACGGACCTGAGAGCCATCCTTGTTGACCTTGAGCAGAATCTCTTTGAACTGCTCGGCGGTCTGCAGACGGGTCTTGCCGATGATCGTGGCGTTCAGCTGCTGGCCCTGCACGGCAGGCAAGCCACCGAGCTGACCGGACGACACCTGGACGTTCTGCGCCGCAATCGCGGTTTTCACGTCGACCGGGGTCAGGTTGAAGTTGTTCAACTTGGCCGGGTCGAGCCAGATGCGCATCGCGTACTGGGCACCGAAGACCTGGAAGTCACCGACACCGGCGGTCCGCGAGATCGGGTCCTGCATGTTCGACACGATGTAGTTGGACAGGTCGTCCTTGGTCATGCTGCCGTCACGCGACACCACGCCGATCACCAGCAGGAAGTTCTTCACTGCCTTGGTCACGCGGATACCCTGTTGCTGCACTTCCTGCGGCAGCAGCGGGGTGGCCAGGTTCAGCTTGTTCTGGACCTGGACCTGCGCGGTGTCGGAGTTGGTGCCTTGCTCGAAGGTCGCGGTGATGGTCATGCTGCCGTCGGAGTTACTTTCCGAGGACACATAACGCAGGTTGTCGATACCGTTGAGCTGCTGCTCGATCACTTGCACCACGGTGTCCTGAACCGTCTGTGCCGAAGCACCCGGGTAGGTCACGGAGATCGCAATGGCCGGTGGCGCAATGCTCGGGTACTGGTTGATCGGCAGTTTCAGGATCGAAAGTGCCCCGACCAGCATGATCACCAGGGCAATTACCCAGGCGAAAATCGGACGGTCGATGAAAAATTTTGACATGGATTACTCCCCTTTGCCGCCGGCGGCTTTGTCAGCTGCCTGAGCGGGGGCCGGGTTCTTGTTGCCGACGTTGGTCGCTTCGGTCGGTTTGACCTCAACACCCGGTTTGACGAATTGCAGCCCTTCGGTGATCAGGCGATCGCCGGCCTTCAGGCCGTCCTCGATCAGCCACTGGCTGCCGACAGTACGGCTGGCCTTGAGCTGACGCAGTTCGACCTTGTTGTCCGGGCCGACGACCAGTGCGGTCGGGGTGCCTTTGAGGTCGCGGGTCACGCCTTGCTGCGGCGCGAGGATCGCGGCGCTGTTCACACCGGCCTGCAACTGCGCGTGGACGAACATGCCCGGCAGCAGAGTGTGATCCGGGTTCGGGAACACGGCGCGCAGGGTCACGGAACCGGTGGTCTGATCGACCGACACTTCGGAGAATTCCAGCTTACCGTCGAGCTTGTACTGGCTGCCGTCTTCGAGGGTCAGCTTGACCGCAGCGGCGTTGTCGCCGGCCTTCTGCAGACGACCGCTTTCCAGTTCGCGGCGCAGCTCCAGCAACTCGACCGAGGACTGGGTGACGTCGACGTAGATCGGGTCCAGTTGCTGGATCACGGCCATCGCATCGGCCTGTCCGTTGCTGACCAGCGCGCCTTCGGTCACCGAAGAGCGGCCAATACGACCGGAGATCGGTGCGTAGACCTTGGTGTAGCGCACGTTGATCTGTGCGGTCTGCAACGACGCTTCCGATTGCAGGCGGTTGGCCACGGCGGTGTCGTATTCCTGACGGCTGACGGCCTGCTCGTCGACCAGTTGCTTGTAGCGGTCGGAGATCGACTTGGTCGAACGCAGGTTGGCTTCGGCGCTTTTCAGGGTCGCTTCATAGACCGACGGATCGATCTGATACAGCTGCTGGCCGGCTTTGACATCGCCGCCTTCCTTGAACAGACGCTTGAGAATGATGCCGTTGACCTGCGGACGAACTTCGGCGATGCGGAACGCGCTGGTGCGGCCCGGCAATTCGGAAGTCAGGGTAAAGGCTTGTGGTTGCAGGGTGACGACGCCGACCTGAGGAGGTGGTGCGGCGGGAGCCGCCTCTTCCTTTTTACATCCGCTGAGCAGCGATGCCAGGGCGACGGCAGTGACCAGAGCGGTAACAGCTGGCTTGAATTGCATGAAGATCCTCGGGTCAGGCGCGCGAAAAGCGCACAAGAAGTGTGGAAGGGTAAAAAAGGGTTACCGGGTGGATAAGTAGCTTGCTAATGAATATACTTACGTTCATGGTTGTTTGTAAACACCTTGGCGTCGTATCCACCCTGTTACAAAAGTCGCCGCAAGGTCTGAAATTGTAGGCCGGGGATCCGATCCGCGAGAGATCAACCCTTTTTTATTCAGCGGATATTCAGCCATCCCTGAAACATCCTGTTTGAGGTTTTACTGCCATGGTTCGTCGTACCAAAGAGGAAGCTCAGGAAACGCGCAGCCAGATTCTCGAAGCGGCCGAGAAAGCCTTCTATGAGCGGGGCGTGGCCCGCACGACCCTGTCGGACATCGCTACCTTGGCCGGGGTGACGCGCGGTGCGATCTACTGGCACTTCAGCAACAAGGCCGATCTGCTGCAGGCCATGCTCGATACCCTGCATGAGCCGCTGGACGAACTGGCCAAGGCCAGCGAAAGCGAGGACGAACCCGATCCGCTGGGTTGCATGCGCAAATTGCTGATTCATTTGTTTCATCAAGTTGCGCTGGATCCGAAGACCCGGCGTATCAACGAAATTCTGTTTCATAAGTGCGAGTTCACCGATGAAATGTGCGACCTGCGCCAGCAGCGCCGGACCGCCAGCCTCGATTGCAATGTGCGGATCGCGCTGACACTGAGTAATGCGGTCAATCGTGGGCAGTTGCCGGCAGACCTCGACACTGCCCGGGCAGCCATCAGCATTCACGCCTATATCGACGGCCTCCTTTATGGATGGCTATTGGCGCCGGACAGCTTCGAGCTGTACGCCGAGGCCGAACGCTGGGTCGATACCGGGCTGGACATGCTGCGCCTGAGCCCCAGCCTGCGCAAATGAAACAAAATTCGTTGTTGGATCAGTTTGTGTCAATGACGGAGGAGGGTGAAGATCCCTGTTCACTCGCCCCGCTGCAATGGGATGCTTTTATATACCTCTGCGGCGCGGGTTGATATGTAGCGAGCTACGTATTTTGTAGGGATTTTGTGTCGAGCCTGTGAAGGAATGTGAGCGAGTCACCCGTCCGGCGACCAATAAAAAGCCCCCGATTCTCACGAGTCGGGGGCTTTTGTGTTTCTGCGGTGTGGCTTACAGGGTCGGGTAGTCGAGGTAACCGACCGCACCTTTGCCGTAGAAGGTTTCCGGGTGCGGCTCGTTCAGCGGCGCATCGGCCTTCAGACGGGCCGGCAGGTCCGGGTTGGCAATGAACGGGATGCCGAATGCCACGGCGTCAGCCTTGCCCTCGGCCAGCCACGCGTTGGCGCTGTCCTTGGTGAAACGCTCGTTGGCGATGTACGCGCCGCCGAAGGCTTCTTTCAGTTGTGGGCCGAGGCTGTCGGCGCCCTCTTTCTCGCGGGAGCAGATGAAGGCGATGCCACGCTTGCCCAGCTCGCGGGCGACGTAGGTGAAGGTTTCGGCCAGGTTGTCGTCGCCCATGTCATGGGAGTCGGCGCGTGGTGCCAGGTGTACGCCGACACGGCCGGCGCCCCAGACTTCGATGGCCGCGTCGGTCACTTCCAGCAGCAGGCGTGCACGGTTTTCCAGGGAGCCGCCGTAGTTGTCGGTGCGCTGGTTGGTGCTGCTTTGCAGGAACTGGTCGAGCAGGTAACCGTTGGCGCCGTGGATTTCCACGCCGTCGAAACCGGCTGCCTTGGCGTTTTCCGCACCCACGCGGTAGGCGTCGACGATGTCGGCGATTTCAGCGGTTTCCAGCGCACGCGGGGTTGGATAGTCGGCCAGCGGGCGAACCAGGCTGACATGGCCTTTTGGCTGGATGGCGCTCGGTGCAACCGGCGTTTCGCCGTTCAGGTACGACGGGTGGGAGATCCGGCCGACGTGCCACAGTTGCAGGACGATCTTGCCGCCGGCGGCGTGAACGGCCTTGGTCACATTGGTCCAGCCGCGCACCTGGTCGTTGGACCAGATGCCCGGGGTGTCCGGGTAGCCGACGCCCATCGGGGTGACCGAGGTGGCTTCGCTGAGGATCAGGCCGGCCGAGGCGCGTTGTACGTAGTACTCGGCCATCAGCGCGTTCGGTACGCGGCCTTCGTCGGCGCGGCAACGGGTCAGCGGCGCCATGATGATGCGGTTGGACAGCTCGAGGTCGCCCAGTTTGATCGGATCGAAAATTGTTGCCATGAGATACAACCCTCGTGAGGTAAGTGAGTGAATCAGTTAGCGGTGGCCAGCTCGGGATTGCCGTTCTGGCGGAATGTGATCAGGGTCACCAGCAGCGCGAGAACCGCAAGCGCTGCAGCGGCGAGAGGCACGCTGGTCAGGCCGTAGCCGTGGGCGATGACGCTGCCGCCGACCCAGGCGCCGAGGGCATTGCCGACGTTGAAGGCGCCGATGTTCAGGGTCGACACCAGGTTCGGTGCGGCCTGGCCGTAGGTCACGACGTTCACTTGCAGGGCCGGCACCGCGGCGAAACACGCGGTGGCCCAGAGGAACAGGGTGATCTCGGTCGGGATCAGCGCGATGCTGGTCCAGGTCAGGACGGTGGAGGTCACGGCCATGGCGATGAACACGCCGATCAGCGTCGCGGCCAGGCCCTTGTCGGCCAGTTTGCCGCCGATGATGTTGCCGACAGTCAGGCCCAGGCCGATGAGCATCAGGGTCCAGGTCACGCCACGGGGCGAAACACCGGTGACATCGCCCAGCAGCGGTGCGACGTAGGTGAACAACGTGAACACCGAGGCGGCGAACAGCGCGGTCATGCTCAGCGACAGCCAGATCCCGGCGCCCTTGAGCGCGGCCAGTTCGGCGCGCATGTCGAGTTTTTCTTCGTCACGCTTGGCCGGCAGGAAGCGGATCAGTCCGATCAGCGCGATCACACCGATCACGGTCACTGCCCAGAAGGTCGAGCGCCAGCCGGCTTCCTGACCGAGCGCGGTGCCCAGCGGTACGCCCAGCACGTTGGCCAGGGTCAGGCCGGTGAACATCAGGGCCACGGCCGAGGCGCGTTTGTTCGGCGCCACCAGGTTGGCCGCGACCACCGAACCGATGCCGAAGAACGCGCCGTGACACAGGGCGGTAACCACTCGAGCGAACATCAGCACGTTGTAATCAGTGGCGATGGCGCAGAGCAGGTTGCCGATAATGAAGATGCCCATCAGCGTAACCAGTGCAGCCTTGCGCGGCAGTTTTGCAGTGGCCATTGCCATGAACGGCGCACCAATCGCCACGCCCAGGGCGTAGCCGGTCACCAGCCAGCCGGCACCGGGGATCGACACACCGAGGTCAGCCGCCACATTGGGCAGCAGGCCCATGATGACGAACTCGGTGGTGCCGATGGCGAAGGCGCTCAAGGCGAGTATGAGAAGCGAGAGGGGCATCGTTGGATCCTTTTGGCTGGCTGACGTTAAGGGTCAGAGCTCTTTGCTGAGGGTGCTGAGGAACGCCTGGATCACGTCCTCGTTGCGTTTGAAAAAGTGCCACTGGCCGGCTTTCTGACTGCTGATCAGCCCGGCCCGTTGCAGGGTGGCCAGGTGGGCGGAGACGGTCGATTGCGACAGGCCGCAGCGTTGATCGATCTGCCCGGCGCAGATGCCGTACTCGTGGTTGTGGATCTGTTCCGGAAACTGGGCTTTCGGGTCTTTCAGCCAGTTGAGGATGTCTCGCCGTACTGGGTGTGCCAGGGCTTTTATTATTTCGTCGAGGTCAATGTTCATGGCTGGGTGCTCGTGATGTGTGTAGCGCTATATCGCGATGAGGCGAACTTTATATCGGTACTTCGCGATACACCAATATGAATTTGATCTGATGACCGCATAAATCGGTATATCGGGTTATAACGATATGTGAGGTGTAAACAAACGCGGGCGCGGTGCTAAGCTGCGCCCATGAACTATCTCGCACATTTACACCTCGGTGGCCAGCGCCCCGGTCAACTGCTCGGCAGTCTGTATGGCGATTTCGTCAAAGGGCGGCTGCAAGGGCAGTTCGACCCGGAGATCGAGGCGGCGATTGCCCTGCATCGACAGATCGACGTGTTCACCGATCGCCACCCGCTGGTGGATGCCTCACTGGCGCGGTTTTCCACGACCCGCCGCCGTTACGCGGGCATCGTCCTCGATGTGTTTTTCGACCATTGCCTGGCGCGGGACTGGACGCTGTACGCCGACCGTCCGTTGGGCCAATTCACCACCGACGTTTACCGCGTGCTGTCCAGCGAGCGGCAATTGCCCGAGCGCCTGGCGAGGATCGCCCCGCACATGGTGGCCAATGACTGGTTGGGCTCGTATCAGGAGTTCGAAGTGCTGGAGCAGGTGTTGCGCGGCATCTCCCGACGCCTGACCCGGCCCGAAGAACTGGCGGGGGCGATGGAGGAGTTGCGGCGGTTGTATGAACCGTTGAGCGAAGACTTCCGCTTGTTCTACCCACAGCTGCAGGACTTTGCCGGCCGGCAGCTGTAGGCAGACGTCGCCGATCAGGCGGCGATCAGATCGCGGGCGTGTTGCGCTTCGACCGGTTTGAGCACATCGCCGAACAAGGCTTTCTGCACCGCCTGTTGTGCCTCGAACGCCAGCGCCGCGCGTTCCCGGCCCTGGCAGGCAATCGGTTTGAGCAGATGAATCTCGACATCGCCGCAATCGTTGCTGAACAGGCGCATCAGGTGCGACAGCAGATCATCGTCACCAATGAACGGTGCCAGCGAATCGATCTTGCCGTCGCGCAGATAACGGATCGCCACCGGTTGCAGTTTCACCTCGGAATCAATCGCCGCCGACAGCAGGCGACCGTGAAAGGTACGCAGCGAACGGCCATCGGTGGTGGTGCCTTCGGGGAACATCAGCAGCGGATGATCGGTTTGCAGGTGACGGGTCATTTGCTTGCGGATCAACTGGCTGTCGCCCGAACCGCGACGGATGAACAGACTGCCGGCCTTCGCCGCGAGCCAACCGGCCACCGGCCAGGTGCGCACTTCGGCCTTGGACAGAAACGACAGCGGCGTGAGCATCCCGAGCAGCGGAATGTCGGTCCACGACACATGGTTGCTGACCCACAGCATCGGCTGTTTCGGAAGCTCGCCATGCACGGTCACGCGAAAGGGCAGGGCATTGCTCAGGCGCGCCATGAAAAACCGCGACCAGCGCTGCCGACGCTCCATCGAATGGGCCAGCCCCAGACGTTCGAAAACCCCGAAAACACTGGCCATGCTCAAGCCCAGCGTCACCACCAGCAGCACTCGCGCGATCCGCGCGTACACCCGCAGCCGGCTCATCACACGGCCGCCTTGAAGTGCTTGGCGTAGCGCGGGCAGAGTTCGTCGCGCTTGAGCAGGATGAACACGTCGGCGACCTGGAAATCTTCGTCCCAGCACGGCTCGCCGCAGATCTTCGCGCCCAGGCGCATGTAGGCCTTGAGCAGCGGCGGCATTTCGGCGATCACGTTCGACGGAATGTCGAGGCTCGGCAGCGGATTCTTCGGCTCGGCGCGCAGGTGTTCGGTGCACAGATAACGTTCGCGCAGACGCTGCATGATCGCGTGGGCCTGTACACCGCCGTCCTGCATCGGGATGCTCGCGCAACCCATCAGGTAGCTGTAGCCGCCCTGATTCAGGACTTCGGCCAGTTCGCCCCACAGCACGGCGATGGTGCCGCCGTTGCGGTAGGCCGGGTCGACGCAGGTGCGGCCGATTTCCAGGATCGGGCCTTGCAGACCGGCGAGGCCGTGCAGGCTGAATTCTTCTTCGCTGTAGAACTTGCCCAGGCTGCTGGCGGCGGTGTGATCGAGCAAACGGGTGGTCGCCACCAGGCGGCCGGTGTTCAGGTCACGCACGCCGATGTGGCTGCAGTGAACATCATAGTCATCCATGTCCAGACCCAGCTCCGCGCCATTCAGCTTGGCGTTGAACTCGCCGCTGAACACGTTGAAGCGCAAGGCCTGGGCTTGCTGCAAGGCCTCGGCGCCGATCAGGCGTTCGGCTTGCAGGCGGCGTTCATTGCCGGTGTCGCTGATGCGGGCGATCTGAGTCATGTGAATCTCCGTACGGGCCTTGAACCCGTCATGGGTTGCAGCCGATCGACTTTCTTTATGCAGCCGTGTTGTGCAAAGTCAGGCTATGTAGCCCCGGTGTCATCGCCATGAATGTTTGGTGATGCTTATATGACAGCCCACGAGGAGCCTCTGATGACCTGGTCGACCCTGCTTGAATGCCGCGAACGCCTGCCCGCCGTTGTCGACCTGGCGGAGGGCTTCGCCACGTTGCTGCAGCAACTGGGCAGCGTCACGCCGTTCGAACTGGCGGTGGCGGGAGGGCGGCGAATGGCGACGCCGGGGCTGGCGTTTCTGGTGGGTTATCAGGCGGCGCTGCGCATGCTCTGGCCGAGCGCGCCGCCGAGCCTGGGCGCGTTGTGTGCGACCGAGCAGCGCAGCCTGCGCCCGGCGGACATGCAGACCCGGCTCACGGATCTGCGCCTCACCGGGCGAAAGGATTTCGTCACCGCTGGCGACGCGGCGGACTGGCTGCTTATCGCCGCGCGCAGTGAGCAACCCGACGAATCACCGCGCCTGAGTCTGGCGGTGGTGTATCCCGGCGAACCCGGCGTGCGGGTGGAAAAACTCCCGGCGCTGCCGTTGATGCCGGACATCAGCCATGGTCGGCTGCATCTCGACGATGCGTTGTGCGAGTTGCTCGCCGGGGACGGTTGGGATGCTTACGTCAAACCGTTCCGCACCCTTGAAGACGTATACGTGTTGAGCGCAATGACCGCGTGGCTGTACGGCGTCGGTCAGGACAGCGGCTGGCCGCAGCCGTTGCAATTGCGCTTGCTGGCGCTGTTGGCCGGTTGCGCGGAAGTCAGTCGCCAGCCGCCGAACAACCCTGCCGGGCATGTGTTGCTCGGCGGATTGTTTGCGCAGTTCGACGGGCTTGACGCGGAGGTCGATCAGGCCCTGCGTGACGGTAATCCTGAGTGGGCGACGATGTGGCAGCGCGATCAATCGGTCATGCAACTGGCGGCGGGTGCGCGGGCCAAACGCCTGGCCAAGGCTTTGGGGGCAAACCAAAACACATCTGTCATGAACGCCGGCTAGTCTTCTCAGGTTCATTCCCAGAGCCCTCGTCATGTTCAAAGGCCTGTCCCTGTTTCTGCTGCTGATCAGCTTCACGGTTCAGGCCGAACAATGGCCGGGCGAGCAATGGCCGACCGGCCCGAAACTCACCAGCCCGGCCGTCGATGCATTGGAGGCCTACGCCTTCCCGACCCGCGATGACAGCACCCGAAAAGGCATTCGCACCGACGCCTTGCTGGTGATCCGTGACGGCCAGCTCATCTACGAACGCTACGCCGCCGCGACCACCGCCGACACCCCGCACCTGACCTGGTCGATCAGCAAAAGCCTGATGGCCACGGTGCTCGGCGTGGCGTACGGCGAAGGCCTGTTCAAGCTCGATGACGCGGCGGCAACGTTCTACCCGGCGCTGGAAAAGCACCCGGCCATCACCCTCAAGGATCTGCTGCACTGGGCCTCGGGCATCGACTGGCAGGAAGACTACGAATACGCCCCATTGAAATCCTCGGTGGTGGCGATGCTCTACACCCGTGGCCACCGCGACATGGCCGCCTTCACCGCCGATCACGACAGCTACGCGCCGGCGGGTCAGGCGTTCCGCTATTCCAGCGGCGACAGCAATCTGTTGGCCTCCGCGCTGAAAACCGTCGTCGGTCCGCAACGTTATCCGGACTATCCGTGGACTGCGCTTTTCGAACCCTTGGGCATCCGCCATGCCACGTGGGAAACCGACGCCACCGGCACTTTCGTCGCCTCTTCCTATGCCTATATGACGGCCCGGGATCTGGCGCGAATCGGCCTGCTGATGGAACGTGACGGACGCTGGAACGACCGGCAGTTGTTGCCCAAAGACTGGGTCGCCTTCAACCGCCAACCCTTCGCCGGCTACAAGGCGAATCAGGACGAAGCCGTGCCCGGCGGCCACTGGTGGCTCAATCGCCCGGCGGATGGCGCCGCCTCCCCATGGCCCGACGCACCGCCCGACACCTTCGCCGCCCTCGGCCACTGGGGCCAGGCGCTGTACGTGATCCCGAGCGAAAAACTGGTGATCGTGCGCTACGCCGATGACCGCGACGGCAGCTATCGCCACAACGAATTGCTCAAGCGCGTGCTCGGGGCGGTGCGGCCATGAAACGGTTCAGACGCATCCTGCTGGTGATGTTGGTCGTGTTGCTGGGCTGGGGTTGGCACGAGCGCGAAAACCTGTGGGCCTTCCCCGACATCATCAGCGCCTACACCGCCAAGGAATATTGTTCGTGCCGCTACGTCATGAACAACGACGCCGAATATTGCCGGGGCTACGTGAAGCAGTGGCTGCCCAGCGAACTGACCGATGACCGCACGCAAAAAATCGTCACTGCCAGCGGCCTGGGACGCAGCAACAGCGCCCAGTGGCAAGGTGAACGCCAGGGCTGTCGCCTGCAACCCTGATCCGGTTCCACCCTGTGGAACCACATTCGATTGTCCTCTCGCGTGTCTCGCGGTTATCTGGCGGTGAGCACGACCTGCCGTTCACGTGTCGTGAAACAACACCGAACAACAAGACCGGGAACACCCGCGCGAGGAGATCCGTCATGCCCCGACATCAGCACATTCTGGCCTGGCTCAACGATGTGGCCAGCGACCTGCACGCCACCCGCCAGGACATTCACGCCCACCCTGAACTCGGTTTCGAAGAAAGCCGCACCTCGGCGCTGGTCGCCAGGTCGCTCGAAGAGTGGGGCTATGAAGTCCACACCGGCGTCGGCAAGACCGGCGTGGTCGGCGTGCTGCGCAACGGCAGCAGCACACGCAAACTCGGGCTGCGGGCCGACATGGATGCGCTGCCGATCATCGAAAATACCGGTGTCGCCTACAGCAGCCGGCATCAAGGCTGCATGCACGCCTGCGGCCACGACGGGCACACCGCGATGTTGCTCGGTGCGGCGCGTTATCTGGCCGCGACCCGTCAGTTCGACGGCACCCTGACGCTGATTTTTCAGCCCGCCGAAGAGGGCCAGGGCGGGGCGGAAGCGATGCTCGCCGATGGCCTGCTCGAACGTTTTCCGTGCGATGCGCTGTTCGGCATGCACAACATGCCGGGCCTGCCAGCGGGTCATCTGGGCTTTCGCGAAGGGCCGATGATGGCTTCGCAGGACTTGCTCACAGTGACGATTGAAGGCGTCGGCGGCCACGGCTCGATGCCGCATCTGGCGGTGGATCCGCTGGTCGCTGCGGCCAGTGTGGTGATGGCTTTGCAAACCGTGGTCGCGCGCAACATCGATGCGCAGCAGGCGGCGGTGGTAACGGTCGGCGCATTGCAGGCCGGCGAAGCGGCGAACGTGATTCCGCAACAGGCGATCCTGCGCCTGAGCTTGCGTGCGTTGAATGCCGAAGTCCGTGTTCAGACACTGGACCGCGTACGCTCGATCATCGAAGCGCAGGCCGAGAGCTTCGGCTGCACCTCGACCATCGAACACCGCCCGGCCTACCCGGTGCTGGTCAACCACGCCGCCGAAACCGAGTTCGCCCGTCAGGTCGGCGTCGAACTGGTCGGTACCGACGCCGTCGATGGCAACACTCCGAAACTGATGGGCAGCGAAGACTTCGCCTGGATGCTCCAGCGCTGCCCCGGCGCGTACCTGTTCATCGGCAACGGCGTGGCGCGGCCGATGGTGCATAACCCGGCCTACGACTTCAACGATGACATCCTGCTGACCGGCGCGGCGTATTGGGGCGCGCTCACCGAGAGCTGGCTCAAGCCGGCCTGATTTCTTCACTTTTTGCTGCCGCTGGAACGCAGGTGCGCACGCGCCTGCGTGGTCAACCCACAGCTTCTGGAGAATCCCCATGCAGACTTCGAACGCAGGCGTTTCGCGCACCCGGCAAGTGGTCGCCGCCGTCATCGGCAACGCCCTGGAATGGTACGACTTCATCGTTTATGGCTTTCTGGCGAGCATCATCGCCCGGCAATTTTTCCCGTCCGACGACGACTACGCTTCGCTGCTGATGGCGCTGGCGACTTTCGGCGTCGGCTTTTTCATGCGGCCGGTGGGCGGCATCCTGCTCGGCATCTACTCCGACCGCAAAGGTCGCAAAGCCGCGATGCAAATGATCATCCGCCTGATGACCGTGTCCATCGCCCTGATCGCGTTCGCGCCGAACTACGCCGCCATCGGCATGGGCGCGCCGCTGCTGATCGTGGTGGCGCGGATGCTTCAGGGTTTTGCCACGGGCGGTGAATACGCCAGCGCCACGGCGTTTCTGGTGGAGAGCGCGCCGGCCCATCGCAAGGGCTTGTACGGTTCGTGGCAACTGGTCGGGCAATGCCTGGCGGTGTTCAGCGGCGCGGCGATGGTGGCGCTGGTCACGCACCTGTTTTCCCCCGAGGCGCTGGATAGTTGGGGCTGGCGGATTCCGTTTGTGCTCGGCCTGTTGATCGGCCCGGTGGGCTTGTGGATTCGCAAGCACATGGAGGAACCGGAAGAGTTTCTCGAAGCGCGCAAGAAAGCCAAAGGCGCCGCGCCGGGCCTGTGGCAGGTACTGCGCGAACATCGCCGCAGCCTGTTGGTGTCGATGGGCCTGGCGTGCGGGGCGACGGTGTCGTTTTACGTGGTGCTGGTGAACATGCCGACCTTCGCTCACAAGAACCTCGGCCTGCCGCTGGATCAGGTGTTGCTGGTGCAGATGCTCGCGGTGGGGTTGATGACCGTGGTGATTCCGTTCTCCGGCGCACTGTCGGATCGCCTCGGTCGGCGGCCGGTGCTGATGGCTTTCACCCTGGCGTTTTTCGTCATGGTCTATCCGCTTTACGTGTGGGTCGCGACGGCGCCGTCGATCGAGCGTTTGCTGGTGATGCAACTGCTGCTGTGCACGGCGATTGGGGGGGTCTTCGGCCCGGCCCCGACGGCATTGGCCGAGCAGTTTCCGATTGAGGTGCGCTCCACCGGTGTGTCGGTGGCCTACAACGTAGCGGTGATGGTGTTCGGTGGTTTCGCGCCGCTGATCGTCACCTGGCTGAGCAAAGTTCTGAACACCCCGGTGGCGCCGTCGTTCTATGTCTTGTTCGCTTGCCTGCTGACCCTGCTCGGTACTTACTGTTTGCAGGAGGCACCACGCGCGAAGAAATCCGTTGCGCTCAACCTGGGAGTGAAACCGTGAGTCCGTTAGCCATTGATCCGATTGTCGCCCTCGACGCCGATGCGCTGTCCCGGGCGATCCATGCCCGCAAGGTGTCGTGCCGCGAGGTGATGCAGGCCTACCTGACGCACATTGATCGCTTCAATCCGGCGGTCAATGCGCTGGTTTCGCTGCGCCCGCAAGACGTGCTGCTGCGCGAGGCCGATGAATGCGATCGGCAACTGGATCGCAGCGAGTCCCGAGGCTGGATGCACGGCATGCCCCAGGCGATCAAGGACCTGGCGGCCACTGCCGGACTGCGCACGACCCTCGGCTCGCCACTGTTCGCCGAGCAAGTGCCGCAGCACGACGCGATCAGCGTGGCGCGGGTTCGCGACTGCGGCGCGATCATCATCGGCAAAAGCAACGTCCCGGAATTCGGCCTCGGTTCGCAGACCTACAACAGCGTGTTCGGCACCACCACCAACGCCTACGATCCGAGCCTGATCGCCGGCGGCAGCAGCGGCGGGGCGGCGGTGGCGCTGGCCCTGCGCCTGCTGCCGGTGGCCGACGGCAGCGACATGATGGGCTCGCTGCGCAACCCGGCGGCGTTCAACAACGTGTTCGGCTTCCGCCCGTCCCAGGGCCGCGTGCCTCACGGCCCGATGCCGGAAGTGTTCGTCCAGCAACTGGCCACCGAAGGGCCTATGGGGCGCACGGTCACCGACGTCGCGCGATTGCTCTCGACCCAGGCCGGCTACGATCCGCGTGTGCCGTTGTCGCTGGCCGATGAACCTCGGGATTTCGGGCTGGATCTGCAACAGGACTGCAGTGGCCTGCGCCTCGGCTGGCTCGGCGATTACAACGGCTATCTGCCGATGGAAGACGGCGTGTTGAGCCTGTGCGAATCGGCGCTGGCGAATTTCAGTGCGCTGGGTTGCCACGTCGAGGCCTGTCAGCCGGACTTTTCCATGGAACGCCTGTGGCAGACCTGGCTCACCCACCGGCATTTTCTGGTGCAGGGCAGCCTCGGCGCGGCGTATGCCGATCCGCAAAAGCGTGCGCTGCTCAAACCCGAAGCGCAATGGGAAATCGAGGGCGGTTTGCGTCTGACGGCAGCCGAGGTCTATCAGGCGTCGGTCGCGCGCAGTGAGTGGTATCGCGCGTTGAGCGAGTTATTCGAGCGTTACGATTTCCTGCTGTTGCCCACCGCCCAAGTGTTCCCTTTTGATGCACAGCAAGCGTGGCCGCGAGTCGTCGGCGGGCGGACCATGGACACCTATCACCGCTGGATGGAGGTGGTGATCGGCCCGACCCTGGCGGGGCTGCCGAGCATCAGCGTGCCGGTCGGTTTCAACCCGGCCGGGCTGCCGATGGGCCTGCAAATCATCGGTCCGGCCCAGGCGGATCGGGCGGTGCTGCAACTGGCCTACGCCCATGAACAGTTGACCCGCTGGGTCGAACGGCGACCGCCGGCATGCCTGCAATCAGCCTGAGCGGCCCGCATCTTGCTGCACGAAGTGATCTTTCATCCGCATCCATGGAGGTCGAACACATGGGCAGCAAGGCAGACACCGGCAGCGTGCGCTCGGTCGAACGGGCGCTGGCCATCGTCGAGTTGCTCGGCGAGCATCAGGCGTTGGGGCTGGAAGAGTTGCACTACCTGACGACTCTGCCCAAGGCCACGGTGTCGCGGATGCTCGCGACCTTGCAGGAGCAGGGCTGGGTCTATCGCGGCCTCAGCGATCGCCGCTACCGGTTGTGCGCCAAGCGACTGTTCGGTGACCGTCAGCAACGTTTCAAACGCCACCTGGTGGAAAGCGCCGCGCCGATGCTGCTGGAGCTCAGCGAGCGCACCGGGTTGGTGGCGGATCTGTCGTGCTTCGACGGCGAGCGGGTCGAAGTGATGGAAAGCGCGATCCCTCAAGTGCTGCGCAAACGCTATCCAACCAACTGCCAGATCGTCGGCCATCACGCGAGCCTGTTTCATTCGGCGATGGGCCGCGCGTGCCTTGGCGAACTCGATAGCCGGGACGTGAAACGTCTGGCCGAACGCGAACAGTTGGCGGATGACGGTGTATTGCAGGCCACCGAACAAGCCTTGCATCAGGGCTTCGGCCAGCGCACCGAAGGTTATTGGGAATACCCCGTGCGCCTGCCGTTCCTGATTCGCGCGGTGGCCTTGCCGATCCGTGCGCAAGGGCGGCTGGTCGGCAGCATGGCGCTGCACTGGCCGATGGATCAGGCGCCGGTGGAGCGGGTGCTGAGCCTGCACCTCAACAGCCTCGCGTCGACCATCGGCGAGGTGCAGCAGGCATTGGCCTGAGTGTTTGCACAGACTGACAGTTTGCAATAACGCCAAGGCCAGTTAAGGTTCGTGCACGTTTATCGGCCCCACGAGTCTTCAATGTTCAACCGTTCTCTGTGCAACGCCTTCGCCGGCCTGCTGCTGGGCGCCGCTGCGCTGCCGGCCCAGGCCAACTGGTATCTGGACGGCGAGTCGTCGCGGCTGTCGTTCGTCAGCACGAAAAACGCCAACGTGTCCGAAGTGCAGCGCTTTCTGGTGCTGCACGGCAAGGTCGATCCCGATGGCCGCGCCGAAGTCGAAGTCGAGCTGGACTCGATCAACAGCGGCATCCCGCTGCGCGACGAGCGCATGCGCAAGGAGTTGTTCCAGATCGAGCAATTCCCCGAAGCGACCATCACCACCCAGATCGACCTGCGCCCGATCAACGATCTGGCCCCCGGCGCGCAGCTGGAATTGCGCCTGCCGTTGACCGTCAACCTGCACGGCAAGCAACACGAATACCCCGCCGAACTGCTTGCCACGCGCCTCGATGACCGACGCTTTCAAGTGGTGACGCTGGAGCCGCTGGTGATCAGCGCCGAGGATTTCGATCTGCTGCCGGGCCTGGAAAGCCTGCGCAACCTGGCCGGCCTGTCGGCCATCAGTCTGTCGGTGCCGGTGGGTGCGGTGCTGATCTTCACGGCGCGCTGACATGCGCGGCGCGGTGTTTCCGTGGCGTGATGGCAACCGCTTCGAGCTGTTGATCGACGGCCCGCAATTCTTCCCGCGCATGCTCGAGGAAATCGCCCGCGCCCGTGAGCAGATCGAACTGGAGTTGTACCTGGTGGAAGCCGGTGCCTGTGCCGAAACCATCGTGCAGGCACTGGTGCTGGCGGCGGAGCGGGGCGTGCGGGTGCGTTGCCTGTTCGATGATTACGGCAGCCTCGCGTTCACCCTCACGCTGCGCCGGCGGCTGACTGGTGCCGGGGTCGAGCTGCGTTTTTACAACCGGCTGAACTGGCGGCGCTGGGTCGGCAATTTCTATCGCGATCATCGCAAGCTGTTGCTGGTCGACCAGCGTCTGGCGGTGGTCGGCGGCACCGGGGTCACCGATGAGTTCTGGACGCCCGGCCACGACACCAGCGAATGGCACGAGGTCATGGTGGAAATTACCGGCCCGTTGGTGCTCGACTGGCAGTTGTTGTTCGACCGCCAATGGATCGCCAACCGCCATCGCCGGGCCTGGCGGCCCAACGCGCATTTTGGGCTGCCACGGTTGCCCCGTGTGCCGGACACGGGCGAGGGCATGGGCCGTGTGGCCTACGCCGACGCCCGCCAGCATCGGGACATTCTGCAATCGCTGTTCCGCGCGCTGAACAGCGGCCAGCAACGGATCTGGCTGGCGACGCCATACTTCCTGCCGACCTGGAAAATCCGCCGCTCCCTGCGCAAGGCCGCCGCCCGTGGCCTCGATGTGCGTCTGCTGCTGACCGGGCCGCGCACCGATCACCCGTCGGTGCGTTATGCCGGGCACCGCTACTACCCGCGCCTGCTCAAGGCCGGGGTGAAAATCTACGAATACCAGCCGTGTTTCCTGCATCTGAAAATGGTGCTGGTGGACGATTGGGTGAGCATCGGTTCGTGCAATTTCGATCACTGGAATCTGCGCTTCAACCTTGAAGCGAATCTGGAAGCGCTGGATCCGTCACTGACGGCAGCGGTGGCGGCGAGTTTCGAGAAGGACTTCGGCCTGAGTCAGCAGGTGAGTCTGGAGGAATGGCGAAAACGGCCACTGTGGCGGCGGGTGAAGCAGCGGATCTGGGGCTGGGTGGATCGGGTGGTGGTCAACTTGCTCGACAGACGCGGCTAGTCGCTGTCCCCGATTGATCGTTCCCACGTCGAGGCGTCGAACCGTCCGCGTGGGAATGCAGCCCGGGACGCGCCGCGTTCCAAAGCGGACGCAGAGCGTCCATTGAGGCATTCCCACGCGGAGCGTGGGAACGATCGGTTAGCTTTAACAGTTACAGCAGTTCAAAGCTCTGCTGCGTCACGTCCTGGGAATCCAGGCCGATCTGCACGTTGAACTTGCCAGGCTCGGCCGCGTACTTGAGCTGGGCGTTGTAGAACTTCAGGTCATCTTCGGTGATGGTGAAGTGCACAACCTTCTGCTCGCCGGCCTTGAGCATGATTTTCTGGAAGTTCTTCAGCTCCTTGACCGGACGGATCATCGAACCGGTGACGTCCTGGATGTACAGCTGCACCACGGTTTCGCCGTCACGCTTGCCGGTGTTCTTGACCGTGACACTGGCGTCGAGCTTGCCGGTGGCGTTCAGGGTGGTCGAGGACAGCGCCATGTCGCTCAGGCTGAAATCGGTGTAGCTCAGACCGAAACCGAACGGGAACAGGGGACCGGTGGTGTCATCGAAGTACTGCGAGGTGTAGTTGCCCGGTTTGCCCGGCGTGAACGGCCGGCCAATGCTCAAGTGGTTGTAGTAGGTCGGGATCTGGCCCACGGAACGCGGGAAGGTCACCGGCAGTTTGCCCGACGGGTTGTAGTCGCCGAACAGTACGTCGGCGATGGCATTGCCGCCTTCGGTGCCGCTGAACCAGGTTTCCAGAATCGCGTCAGCCTGTTCTTTCTCTTCGAGGATGGTCAGCGGACGGCCGTTCATCAGCACCAGCACCAACGGCTTGCCGGTGGCTTTCAGGGCACGGATCAGCTCACGCTGGTTTTCCGGGATGTTCAGGTCGGTACGGCTCGACGATTCGTGAGACATGCCACGGGACTCGCCCACCGCTGCAACCACAATGTCGGCGTCCTTGGCGGCTTTCACCGCTTCGTCGATCAGCACGTTGGCCGGGCGCGGATCATCGACCACTTCCGGGGCGTCGAAGTTGAGGAAGTTCAGGTAGTCGAGGACTTTCTTGTCGCTGGTGATGTTGGCGCCACGGGCGTAGATCAGGTTCGCCTTGTCGCCGATCACATTGCTCATGCCGTCGAACAGGGTCACCGATTGCGCCGGACGACCGGCGGCGGCCCAACTGCCCATCATGTCGATCGGGGCCTTGGCCAGCGGGCCGACCAGCGCGACTTTCGCGGTTTTCTTCAGCGGCAGGGTTTCGTTCCGGTTCTTCAGCAGCACCAGGCTGCGACGCGCCACTTCACGGGCGTCGGCGCGGTGCAGACGGCTGTCGGCGTAGGTGTCGGCCGGATCGTCTTCAGCCTTGCCGATGCGCAGGTACGGGTCCTTGAACAGGCCCATGTCGTACTTGGCAGCGAGCACTTCACGCACCGCGTTGTCGATGTCCTTCTGTTCGATCTCGCCGGACTTGAGCAGCCCAGGCAGCTCTTTGCCGTACAGGGTGTCGTTCATGCTCATGTCGATGCCGGCCTTGATCGCCAGCTTCGCCGCTTCACGACCGTCGCGGGCCACGCCGTGCTTGATCAGTTCGAAGATCGCGCCGTGGTCGCTGACCGCCAGGCCCTTGAAGCCCCAGTCCTTGCGCAGCAGGTCGTTCATCAGCCAGGTGTTGGCGGTGGCCGGGATACCGTTGATCGAGTTCAGCGCGACCATCACGCCACCGGCGCCGGCATCAATCGCGGCGCGGTACGGCGGCAGGTAGTCCTGGTACATCTTCACCGGGCTCATGTCGACGGTGTTGTAGTCGCGACCACCCTCGACCGCGCCGTACAGGGCGAAGTGCTTGACGCTGGCCATGATGCTGTCGGCGGCGCTCGGGGTCTCGCCCTGATAAGCCTTGACCATGACTTTGGCGATGCGCGAGGTCAGATAAGTGTCTTCACCGAAACCTTCGGAGCTGCGGCCCCAGCGCGGGTCGCGGGAGATGTCGACCATCGGCGCGAAGGTGATGTCGAGGCTGTCGGCGGCGGCCTCTTTGGCGGCAATGCGCCCGGACCGGCCAATGGCGTCCATGTTCCAGCTCGATGCCAGGGCCAGCGGAATCGGGAAAATCGTACGGTGACCGTGGATCACGTCGTACGCGAAAAACATCGGAATCTTCAGCCGGCTGCGCATGGCTGCGTCCTGCATCGGACGGTTTTCCGGGCGGGTGATCGAGTTGAAGGTGCCACCGATGTTGCCGGCGGCGATCTCCTTGCGGATCAGCTCGCGGGGCATTTCCGGGCCGATGCTGATCAGGCGCAACTGGCCGATCTTCTCGTCGAGGGTCATTTGCTTCATCAGGTTACTGATGAACGCGTCCTTGTTTTCCAGGGGTACCGGGGTCGTGGCGGCCAGTACTTGATGACTGGCCAGGCTGACGAACAGGCCCAGCAAACACAGCTTCTTCATGAATAGTTTTCTCAAGGGCCTAAACGGCGTTGCATTGCCGGCCAGCCAAAATTTAGGGAGCGACTATTGTTGTTCGGGTGCTGATTCAGAAAACGACAGCCGAATGTACGTCGAACGTTTCGGCGACGTGATCGCGCAGGGCCTCTTTTTAGCCCATCGGCCCGCCGCAATCCAGTGGCGGGGGCGATTATGCCCCAACCGTCGGCTGAGAATGTTTCGCGATTCATTATTCATGAAATGTGCAAGGGAGCACCCGTCCGATGAATGTCAGTCCTGTCTACCGCTCGCGTTTGCAGGTCGCCACCCTGCTGGTGCTGGCCACGTTGTTGACCGCCTGCGGCATCAACAACATCCCCACCCTCGACGAACAGGCCAAGGCTGCCTGGGGCCAGGTGCAGAACCAGTACCAGCGGCGCGCCGACCTGATTCCCAATCTGGTGGAAACCGTGAAGGGCTATGCCAAGCATGAAGAGGAAACTCTGACGGCGGTTATCGAGGCCCGGGCCAAGGCGACGTCGATCCAGGTCGATGCCAGCACCCTCGACAACCCGGAAAAACTCAAGCAGTTCCAGCAGGCCCAGGATCAACTGACCGGTGCCTTGAGCCGCTTGATGGTGGTGTCCGAACGTTACCCGGACCTGAAGGCCAACCAGAACTTCCTCGCCCTGCAATCGCAACTCGAGGGCACGGAAAACCGCATCGCCGTGGCCCGTCGTGATTTCATTCTGGCGGTGCAGAAATACAACACCGAGATCCGCACCTTTCCCGGTCGCCTGTGGCACAGCGTGATGTACAGCGATCTGCCGATCCGTGAGACCTTCGAAGCCACCAGCCCCGGCGCGGACAAGGCCCCGGAAGTGAAGTTCTGAGCCGGGGATGCCCATGCGTGTGTTGAAGATGGGCCTGGTGCTGATGCTGTGGCTGTTCACCGTCAGCGCCCGGGCCGAGTTGACTTTTCCGGCGCTGACCGGGCGGGTGATGGACGAGGCGCAGATGATCGAGCCGTCAGTGCGCGCGCAACTGAGCCAGCAATTGCAGGCCCACGAGCAGGCGACCGGCGAACAGTTGGTGGTGGTGACGTTGCCGAATCTGCAAGGCGCCACCATCGAGGACTACGGCGTCGAACTCGGCCGGCACTGGGGCATCGGCCAGAAGGACAAGAACAACGGCGCGCTGTTGATCGTCGCCCGGGACGAGCGCAAATTGCGCATCGAAGTCGGCTACGGGCTGGAGGATCGCCTGACCGATGCCCAGAGTTCGGTGATCATCCATCAGGTCATCACGCCATCGTTCAAGGCCGGCAATTTCAGCAAGGGCATCAGCGACGGCGTGGCGGCGATGCTGGTGGTGCTGGGTGGCAATCCGCTGGACGAACCGTCCACGGTGTATGAATCGGCTGGCGATCCCGCGGATGATTTCGTCTCGCGCCACCCGGCGTTGTTCGTATTTCTGGTGATGTTGTTCATCCTGACTGTTTTTGTCTGCCAGATGCTCGGTATCCTTCCCGCCGGCCGGGGCGGCTCCGGAGGAGGGGGCGGCTTTGGTGGCGGAGGTTTTGGCGGCGGCGGTGGAGACGGGGGCTTCAGCGGCGGCGGTGGCAGTTTCGGCGGGGGCGGGTCCTCCGGCGGCTGGTGATAACAATAATGAGCAGGCACTTCACGACATGGCATTACTGACTGAACACGAACAACGCAAGGTCGCCGAGGCCATCGCCCGAGTCGAGCGCGACACCGACGCCGAACTGGTGACGGTGCTCGCGGCCCGCGCCGACGACTACGCGTACATCCCGCTGCTGTGGGCCAGCCTGCTGGCGCTGGTGGTGCCGGGGATCGTGCATTACCTGACGGGCTGGCTGACGATGCACAGCCTGTTGCTGGTGCAGTGGGTCAGTTTTGTCGTGCTGTGCCTGGTGTTTCGTCTGCCAAAGGTCACCACTCATCTGATCCCGCGCCACGTCCGCCACTGGCGCGCGTCGAACCTGGCCCGCCGGCAGTTTCTCGAACAGAACCTGCACCACACGGTGGGCAGCACTGGCATGCTGATTTTTGTCTGCGAGGCGGAGCGGTATGTGGAGATTCTGGTGGACGAAGGGATTTCCAGAAAGCTGGATAACAAGAGCTGGGATTCGATTGTCGCGGTGTTTACCGAGCAGGTGCGACAGGGGCAGACGTTGCAGGGCTTTGTCACCTGCATTGAAGCGTGCGGCGAGTTGCTCAAGGTGCATGTGCCGGTGACGCAGGTGAGGAATGAGTTGCCCAATCGCTTGGTGGTGTTGGGATAAGCCGTTCGGGAAATTAGCCGTGCCCTCGAACGCCATCCCCCCTAAACTAGCGTCCATTCCTGATTTGCCCGTCCGAGGCCGCTTTTTCCCATGTCCGTTACCGCTCCTTCCGCATCTGCCAAACCGGCGCCCGATCACCACGCCCGGTTCATCGAGCTGCTGCAAACCAGCCTCGAACAGAACGGCTTCATCAAACTGGTGCTGGCCAAGTACGTCGGCGAAGAAGCGGACCTGCAGCGGATCATCATCAAACCGGTGACGGTCAAGGCGCAGCCGTGCCTGTCCTTCGTTTATCGCTACAAGACCCGCGACATCACCAAGAACCTGCCATTGGACGAAGCGGTCACGACGATTGCCGGGCTGCTGCCGGCCGCGTTCAAAAATGCGCATTTGCTGGCGTTGACTGACGAAGCCCAGCTCGAATACAGCAAAAAGGGCAAGAGCTCGCTGTTCATGAGCAAACCTCAGCAATTGCGTGAAGTGCCTTCCGCCGAGCACAACCGCGAGAAGAACCGCTTTCTCGATCTGAACCGGCCGTTCCTCAAGGATCTGGGCGTGACCAATGCCCAGCACGAGCTGATTCCAGCGATGTCGCGCAAGTGGAAGCAGATCAACAAATTCATCGAAGTCTTCAGCCACGCGCTGACCTCGTCGCCGCTGGCCCTGGACAAACCGGTGCGGGTGGCGGATTTCGGTTCAGGCAAGGGTTACCTGACGTTCGCCATCCATGATTATTTGCGTAACACGTTGAAGGCCGAGGGCGAAGTGACCGGCGTCGAGTTGCGCGAAGAGATGGTCAATCTGTGCAACACCGCCGCCGCGAAGCTGGAACACCCAGGGCTGGTGTTCAAGTGCGGCGATGTGCGCAGCGTGGCGCCGAGCGAGCTGGACGTGATGATCGCCCTGCATGCCTGCGACATTGCCACCGACTACGCGATCCACACCGGCATCCGCTCCGGCGCCTCGATCATCATGTGCTCGCCGTGCTGCCACAAACAGATCCGCTTGCAGATCCAGAGCCCGGCGCTGCTCAAGCCGATGCTGCAATATGGCCTGCACCTGGGCCAGCAGGCGGAAATGGTTACCGACAGCCTGCGCGCGCTATTCCTCGAAGCCTGCGGTTACGAGACCAAGGTGTTCGAGTTCATCTCGCTGGACCACACCAACAAGAACAAGATGATCCTCGCCGTGAAGCGCGCCGAGCCGGTGGACCCGACTCAGCTGCTGGTGAAGATTCAAGAGCTCAAGGCGTTCTACCAGATCAGCGAGCACTGCCTCGAAACCCTGCTGCTCGCTGATGGCCTGCTGAAGCTCAAGGCTTGAGCTGAACCCCGGCGGGTAACGTGCCCGGTTGAGCCGGGCGCACCGCGGTCTTGCGCCCGAGCATCACCGTCGCGATCACGCCGCAGGCGAACAGCCAGGTGATCGGCTCCACGTGTTCACCGAAGAACAGCGCGGAAAACGCGATGGTGAAGAAGATCTGCAGCAACTGGATCTGACTGACCCGGGCAATGCCACCCATGGCCAGCCCGGCGTACCAGGCGAAGAAACCCAGGAACTGCGAAAACAGCGCGACGTAGCCGAAGGCCCACCAGGTCTTCGCCGACACCGCGCCCTGATGCTGGAAAGCCAGATACAGCACCGGGCCGATCAGCAACGGCGTCGACAGCACCAGCGCCCAGCAGATCACCTGCCAGCCGCCCATCTCCCGGGCCAGACGCCCGCCTTCGGCGTAACCCAGACCGCCCACCGCAATCGCACCCAGCATCAGCAAATCACCGGCCTGAATGCTGCCGGCGCCGGTGTACAACGCATAACCCAGTACCAGCGCACTGCCCAGCGCGGCGCAGGCCCAGAAGGCTTTCGACGGACGCTCATGGGACAACCATGCGGCGTACAGCGCCACGCACAGCGGCTGCAAACCGTTGACCAGCGCACCGTGGGACGCCGGCAGGGTCTGCATGGCCCACGCCGACAACACCGGGAAACCGAGAATCACCCCGGCAATCACCAGACTCAGACCTTTGACCTGCTGCCAGGTCGGCCACTTTTCCCGTCGCCACAACAGCAGCGCCGCTGCCGGAATCGCCGCAAACAAGGCGCGGCCGAGGCCGTTGAGCAGCGGATGCAGTTCCTGCACCACGATGCGGGTGAAGGGCAGGGTGAGGCTGAAAATCACCACGCCGAGCAGGCCGAGGGCCATGCCGGTGTTTTCGCGCGAAGACATGAGGGCAAACCGATTCAAAGGTGGCAGGGAGGTGCCTTCATCTAGCCACAAACCACGGCAGTCGGGCTGTTACAGCTGAGCGCAGAGTTATCCATACAGTTTGCGAACGCCATCGCGGTCCTTGGGCTACTGTGAATATTCCTGCGTATTCACCCGAGGAGCCCTGCCCATGGCCGCGAAAAAGATTCTGATGCTGGTCGGCGATTACGTCGAAGACTACGAAGTGATGGTGCCGTTCCAGGCCCTGCAAATGGTCGGTCACACCGTGCATGCCGTGTGCCCGGACAAGGCCGCCGGCAAGACCGTGCGCACCGCGATCCATGACTTTGAAGGCGATCAGACCTACAGCGAGAAACCCGGTCACCAGTTCGCCCTGAACTTCGATTTCGCCAAGGTCGATGCCAAGGATTACGACGCCTTGCTGGTGCCCGGTGGGCGTGCGCCGGAATACCTGCGGCTGAACGAAAAAGTCCTGGAACTGGTGCGCGCCTTCGACAAGGCCGGCAAGCCGATTGCGGCCGTCTGTCATGGCGCGCAACTGCTGGCGGCGGCGGGGATTCTCGAAGGTCGCGAGTGCAGTGCTTATCCGGCCTGTGCCCCGGAAGTGCGCTTGGCCGGCGGCACCTACATCGACATCCCGGTCACGGACGGCCATGTCCAGGGCAACCTGGCCACCGCGCCCGCCTGGCCGGCGCACCCGAAATGGCTGGCCGGTTTCCTCGGTTTGCTTGGAACCAAAATCACCCTGTGACACATCGATAAGGAGAAACACCATGTCCGGATGGTATGAGTTGAGCAAAAGCAGCAACGGCCAGTACAAGTTCGTGCTGAAAGCGGCGAATGCCGAAACCATTCTGACCAGCGAGCTGTACACCAGCCGCACGGCCGCCGAAAACGGCATTGCCTCGGTGCAGACCAACAGCCCGCTGGACGAACGTTACGAGAAAAAGTCGACGAAGGACGGCCATCCGTACTTCAACCTCAAGGCGGCCAATCATCAGATCATCGGCAGCAGCGAGTCCTATTCATCGGATGCGGCGTGTGCCAAAGGCATCGCCAGCGTCAAGGCCAACGGGCCGTCCAAGGTGATCAAGGACAAAACCCTGCCGGTGCTTTGACCCCCCCGTGACATTCGGTCGCCAAATCTTTGGCGACTGAATTCTGGCTATGTGCCATCATTTCGCTTATCCTCCGCCGCCAATCCATGGAAGGGGCGCCGAGATGACTCTTTCGCGGATTTTTTGAACAACCGCTGCCAGAGTTTTCCTGCCAATGATCCGCTTTTTCGCTGTCCTGACCCTGCTGCTCGGCTTGAGCGGCTGCTATAGCCTGTCTCCTACAAAAATCGATGATGAACTCGCACCGAGTGCCGATTCCGGCACGGCGTATCTGGTGGGTGTGGTTGGCATCTGGCCGAAAGCGGCCTATGCGGCCCAGGAACAGATGCTGCTGATCCGCAAGCGTGGCAGTGACGAATTCGCCAGCGCGCGCCTGCACAACGAGTTCTATGCCCGCACGGCACGGGACGTGCGCGAGACCGGCCGTGGTATCGGCACGCTGTTCGTGATGCCGCTCAAACCTGGACGCTACGAGATCTACAACGTGCGATTCGATCGCGGCAGATCGGTGTCCTGGAGCCGTGAAGACTTCACCATCGGCATGCAGCTCGAAGCGGGCAAGGCTTATTACATCGGTGACTTCCGCGCCGGCTGCGTGTCCCCCAGCGACAGCACCTGCCTGTTCCTGCACAGCGATCACCTCGAACGCGACGCCGCGCTGGTCCGCGCCGGGTATCCGCAAGTGCCCGGCCTGCAACGACTGGACATGCCGAACCTGTACACCGCCACTCCGTTCATTCGTGAAGAGAACGGCACCAGCGCCTCCGTCTACAAAGCCATGCTCTCGGGGAAATTCTGATGCTCATCAAACGTCTGCTTCTGGGCTTGCTTCTGCTGCTGGGCGGTTGCCAGGTCACCCATTCGCTGAAGGCGCCGGACGTCGATTACAGCAGCCAGCAATTGCCGGCCATCAACGTCAGTGTGATCGGCATGCCAAGCTGGATGCTGCGTGACGAATTGCGTCGGCGTGGCACCTTTGAAGAAGTGAAGGCCGGTCGCAGCGAAGACGGCTACAACGTACTGGTGGTCGCCAACAGCGATGTCGGCGGGATTCAGCCGCAGATGCTTCTGAGCGCCTTCACTCTGTTTCTGGTGCCGGTGCCGGTGAGTTTCGACAGCACGGTGGTGTTCAGCCTCAGCCATGGCAAGCAGATACTGGGCGTCTACACCGTGAAGAACCACACCGAATCCTGGCGCGGCGCATTCAACGCCTCGGGCGGTCAGTTCGAACACATGCGCTTGATCAGTGACACGTTCATCGCGCAGATTCTCAAGGATCAGCCGTTCCACCGCGAAGCCATGAAACGCGCCGCCAGCCTCTGATCGACGGCCACAAAAAATCCCGCCCGGGGTGAACCGGGCGGGATTTTTTTCGTTCAGCGCAAGGTGTACAGCAAGGCCTGCAATTGCGTACGCCCGGCCTCAGCCAGCGGGAACACCGGCAAACGCGGATCGCCGACTTCCAGACCGGTCAGTCGCAGACCGGCCTTGATCGTCGCCGGCAAGCCGCCCTTGAGGATGAAGTCCAGCAGCGGCAACTGGCGGTAGAACAGCTCCCGCGCCTTGCCGAGATCCCCCGCCAGTGTGGCTTCGTACAAATCCAGGTTGAGCTGCGGGATCAGGTTCGGCGCTGCCGTGCACCAACCCTTGGCCCCGGCGGCGAACGCCTCCAGCGCCAGCGGGTTGCAGCCGTTGTAGAACGGCACCCGGCCTTCGCCCAGCAGTTGCAGCTTGTGCATGCGCTGGATGTCGCCGGTGCTCTCCTTGACCATGGTCACGTTCTCCACGCCGTTGACGATGCGCAGGATCAGCTCCACCGACATGTCGGTGCCGCTGGTGGCCGGGTTGTTGTAGAGCATGATCGGCACGCCGATGCTGTCGCCGATGGCGCGGTAGTGGGCGAGGATTTCCGCTTCGGTGAGTTTCCAGTAGGACGTCGGCAACACCATCACCACGTCGGCGCCATGGGCTTCGGCAAAGCGTGCGCGGCGTACCGCTTTGGCGGTGGTCAGGTCGGACACGCTGACCACGGTCGGCACGCGTTTGGCCACGTGCTTGATGCTGAACTCGGCGACCTGATCCCACTCCGCATCGCTCAGGTAGGCGCCTTCGCCGGTGCTGCCCAGTGGCGCAATGGCGTGGACGCCGCCGGCGATCAGACGGTCGATGGAGCGGCCGAGGGCCGGCAGGTCAACGCCTTCGCCGTTGGCGCCGAACGGGGTGATGGTGTAGCCGATGATGCCGTGAATGTTGGACATGAGAGTGCTCCGCAAGGATGAGGTGTTCAGTTCAGGCAATCGGCGTGCTGACGCAGGTTCTGCCGGGCGTAGTAGTTGAAGGCTGCGGCGTGGCGTTTGGGTTTCGACACCCAGTCATGGGCCTCGCGACCCAGTTCGGGAATGATCGGTTTGATCGTCCCGGCGGCCATCGCCAGCAATTGCAGTTTGGCGGCGCGCTCGATCAGTTGCGCGATGACACAGGCTTCCTCGATGGTCGTCCCGGTCGACAGCTGCCCGTGGTGGGAAAGCAGGATCGCCCGTTTGTCACCCAACGCCCCGGCAATCAGTTCGCCTTCTTCGTTGCCCACCGGCACACCCGGCCAGCCTTCAAGGAACGCGCAATCGTCGTACAGCGGGCACAGGTCCATGTGGGAAATCTGCAGCGGCACTTCCAGCATCGACAGCGCGGCAATGTGTGTCGGGTGGGTGTGGATGATGCAGTTCACATCCGGCCGCGCGCGGTACACCCAGCTGTGGAAACGGTTGGCCGGGTTGGCCATGCCGTGGCCTTCGAGCACTTCCAGGTCTTCGTTGACCAGCAGCAGATTGCTCGCGGTGATTTCATCGAAACCCAGGCCCAGTTGCTGAGTGTAGTAAGTGCCTGGCTGCGGGCCACGGGCGGTGATCTGCCCGGCGAGGCCCGAATCGTGGCCGTTCTCGAACAGGATCCGGCAGGTCAGCGCCAGCTTTTGCCGGTCCGTCCACGTATTATCCGCCAGGGTTTTTTGCATCTGGGTCAGCGCTTGCTTGACCAGTTCGTCTTTGGGTAGTGCTAATGTCTTCGCCATATCCGTGTCCTGTGGTGGTTGCCATGGATGACACTTATGAGGCTATATGACACTTTGTGTCATTGGCAAGGACAAATCGTCTTTCCTTTGCTGGATTAATCGCTTCGCATGTCTATCCGTTTGAAATTATTGAGAAAAAAACTTGGCGTAACCCTTGAGGCACTGGCCGAGAAATCCGGCATGACCAAGAGTTATCTGTCGAAGGTCGAGCGCGGGTTGAACACACCGTCGATTGCCGCCGCGCTGAAACTGGCCAAGGCGCTGAACGTGAAAGTCGAGGAGCTGTTCTCCGAAGACAACGTCAGCCTCGACGGCTACAGCCTGGTGCGCAGCCACGAACGCCAGTCGCTGGCGGCCAACGACCACAGCCCTGGCTACGCGGTGCTGGCCCATCAGGTCAGCGAACGCAGCCTGCTGCCGTTCATCATTTATCCGCCGAGCGAATTCACCGACAAAACCTTCAAGGAACATTTGGGCGAGGAGTTTCTGTTCGTCCACGAGGGCCGGGTCGAAGTCGACTTCGTGAACGAACGGGTGCTGCTGGAGCGGGGCGATGCGCTGCACTTCAATGCGCAGAAGCCGCATCGCATCCGCTCAGTGGGCGAAGTGCAGGCGCAGTTGCTGGTGGTGGTGCACAGCAGCGAGGAGTGATCAGATCTCGACCGGTACCGACAGCTTCGGATGGCCCAGCGCATGGCTCTTGGAATCAAAGAACCGCAACTCGACGCCCGTGCCCTCGAACAGCTTCGCGTAGTGGCGCTTCTGGTGCTGGATGAACGCCGCGCTGCGCGGGTAGATCGAGATCGCCACGGTCTTCGGTTTCGCCAGACGCAGGGCGCGCACGAGGTGGCTGTCCTGTTCGCCGAGGGCGTGGCCAAAGACGCACAGGTTGTCGCCGTGACCGAGTAACTGGTCGTAGCAGAACGACAGGTAATCGGAACTGCGGATGCTCTTGAGCTTGTCGGCGCTCGGCCCTTCGTTGACGAACAGCGGCACATCATCGAGCGTCTTGATCGTGTTGTTGATCGCGAAACTGCCGAGCAGCGTGCCCTCGGTGGCGGTCAGCTTGCGTGCCGTGCCGTCCTGGTTGCGCACCAGATGCAGACCGCCGTGCAGGTACAGTAGACGCGGTTTTTCAGTGTGGCTTTCGCACAGATCGAAACTGGCATCGGGGCCGTTGAACAGGTCGTCGATGACCTCGCCCTGATGTTGCAGGGCCCAGTAATTGAGCAGGTCGTAATTGGTGGTGAACACCGTGCGATAACGCGCCAGTTCGCTGTTCAGGGTCGTCAGGGTTGAGGCTTCGATCAGCCGCCACGGGATGTGTACCGCGTGCACGGTGTTGATCAGCGCTTCCTTGATCGCGTAGTAGCGGTTGCGCGGCGCGGCCGAGCTGACGGCCAGCGCCTTGTTGACCCGACTGGTGGTTTTCAGCGCGCCGAGCACCTGCTCGAAACTGCGCGTCTGCAGCGCATCGAACACGCTCAGCTCCGACTGGCTTAACGGTTTTTCTTCCACCGTACGGGCGTTTTCGAACAGCGAGTCGTAGCCGAAATCGTCCCATACCGCACGACTGGCGCCGTTACCCAGCAACAGACCGCTGAAGTCGGTGGTGGCGCGCAACGCGTTCCAGTCTTCGAGGGTGGCGTCGACATCCAGAAAATCGCTCATTGCAGGGCACGTCTCAAAACAAAGGGGCAGATGGACGGCGACTTTATCACGAGCGGGCATTGAGCCAGATCAACATCCGCCGTGACCGATCGGTCGATCCTTGGCGCACCCGCCGAATTGCAAGCATCGATTTGGCCCCAGCCAGGAGACGCGCCATGAGCAGCACCTTTTTCATTCCCGCGGTAAACATCATGGGCAGCGGCTGCCTCGATGAAGCCATGAATGCGATCCGCAACTACGGTTTTCGCAAGGCGCTGATCGTCACCGATGCCGGGCTGGCCAAGGCCGGCGTGGCGACGATGATTGCCGAGAAACTGGCGATGCAGGACATCGATTCGGTGGTCTTCGATGGCGCCAAACCCAATCCGAGCATCGCCAACGTTGAGGCGGGGCTGGCGCTGCTCAAGGAGAGTCGCTGCGACTTCGTGGTGTCGTTGGGCGGCGGTTCGCCCCACGACTGCGCCAAGGGCATTGCGTTGTGTGCCACCAACGGCGGGCAGATCCGCGACTACGAAGGCGTCGATCAATCGACCAAGCCACAACTGCCGCTGATCGCCATCAACACCACCGCCGGCACCGCCAGCGAGATGACCCGGTTCTGCATCATCACCGACGAAACCCGTCACGTGAAAATGGCCATCGTCGACCGCAACGTCACGCCGCTGCTGTCGGTCAACGACCCGGCGCTGATGGTCGCCATGCCGAAAAGCCTGACCGCCGCCACTGGCATGGACGCGCTGACCCATGCAATCGAAGCCTATGTGTCCACCGCCGCCAACCCGATCACCGACGCCTGCGCGCTCAAGGCCATGACCCTGATCAGCAACAACCTGCGCCTGGTCGTGCGCGACGGCAGCGACCTGGCGGCGCGGGAAAACATGGCGTATGCGCAGTTCCTCGCCGGCATGGCGTTCAACAATGCCTCCCTCGGTTACGTGCATGCGATGGCGCACCAGTTGGGCGGTTTCTATGACTTGCCCCACGGTGTTTGCAACGCGGTGCTGCTGCCCCATGTGCAGACGTTCAACGCACAGGTCTGTGCCGGTCGCCTGACCGATGTGGCCCACGCCATGGGCGCCGACATTCGTGGCTTCAGCCCGGAGGAGGGCGCGCAGGCCGCGATTGCCGCGATCCGTTGCCTGGCCAGGGACGTGGAGATTCCCGGTGGCCTGCGTGATCTCGGCGCCAAGTGCACCGACATCCCGGTGCTCGCCGCCAACGCCCTGAAAGACGCCTGCGGCTTCACCAATCCGCGAGTGGCGGATCAGCGGCAGATCGAGGAGATTTTCCGCAGCGCGTTTTAAGCGGGCTGATGATCGGGCGTTAACCTCGTGCAGAGCACCGCGCCAAATGCCAGAACGCAGCACAGCATCGATAGCGGCCATGCCTGCGGACTGGCGAGCAGGCTGGCCACCGCGCCGATCAGTGCAGCCATCAATTGGTGGATGAAACCGCTCAGGGCCATCGCGTAAGCGCCGGCAATCGGCGCACCATCGTTGGCCCGTGACAGGCTGATCGGATAGTTCAGCGACTGGCCGAACACGGCGACGCAGTAAGGCAGCCAGAGCAGCCAGGCCATCGAGCTGGCCAACAGACTGCCGGCCAGCATCACGCCAGTGCCGGCCATCACCAGGCTGACCCCCAGTGTCATCAGCCGGTGCTGACCGGTACGCAGCACAAAGCGATTGACCGCCAGCGCCCCCAGGAAATATGCGGCGCTGATCGGCCAGCCCAGCAACCCATATGCGGTCGCCGACCAGTTGAACGGGCCTTGCAGAATCAACGGCGCAGCGCTGTTGAACGCGATGATCACGCCATAACCCAGACCGCCCGCAAGCGCCGGCAGCAGAAACGCCCGATGGATCAGGATCGTTCGATAGACCTCCCAGGGCGAAGCGGTTGTGGGCGCTTCGACGAGTTTCGGGAAACTCAGGCGCGAGACTATCGCGGCCATCAACAGGCTGACCGCGCCCAGCAGATAAAAGATCGCCTGCCAGCCCAGCGTCACCTGAATGAGCGAACCGGCGTATTGCCCGATCCCGAGCGCGACAACGAACGAAATCGAAATCCACGACAACGCCTTCGCCAGCAGATCCCCCCGAAAGCTGTCTCGAATCAGCACCCGCGCCATCACCGAAATGCCGCTGGCGCCGATCCCCTGAAGCAGTCGCAGCAACAGGAACGATTCCAGCGTCGCACCCAGCGGCAACGCCAGGTTCGCCAGCCCATAAATCCCCAGCGCCGCGAGCAGCACCGGTTTGCGGCCGATGCGCTGCGCCAGACTGCCCCACAGCAGCATCGGCAGCGCCATGCCGATCAGGTACAGCGACAAGCCCCAGGCCACCTGTGTTGCATCGACCTGTAAATGCTTGGCGATCTGTGGCAGCGCCGGCAGGTAAATGCTCATGCCCAACTGGGCGAGGAACACGGTGGAACAGGTGATGAGCAGAATGAGGCTGGGGTTCATGAGTCGTCCGTGGGGGGCAGAGATGTTCACTGTCGGTCAGCAAAAAACCAGGCGAATGATACGTCAGGCCAGCATCGGCTACGTCCGGTAGTGCTGTGTGTTTCTGGAATTTTTCCTGTAAGGCAATGCCAGTGTTGAATACAAGGCAATTGAGTGTCTGCACGGGGCGCAACCCGGCTATCCTGCCGGGATCAACGAACCCACGTTATCGAGCTTGCCATGCTGCAAAAAAGCCTGATCCGCCGCCTCGACCTGATCACCCTGCAACTGTTCGTCGCCGTCCACGAGGAAGGCACGCTGACCCGTGCCGCGTCCCGCGAGGCGATTGCCGTGTCGGCGGCGAGCAAGCGCTTGATGGAGCTGGAGGAAGCGCTGGGCATCAGCCTGTTCGTGCGTCAGGCCAAGGGCATGACCCTGACCCCGGCCGGCGAAACCCTGTTGCACCACGCCCGGCAGATGTTGTTCAACGTCGAGAAAATGGGCCTTGAACTGGGCGAGCACAGCCACGGTGTGCGCGGCTATGTGCGGATGCTGGCGAACCTGTCGGCGATCATTCAGTTTCTCCCCGAAGACCTGCGCGATTTCACCGCGCACCAGCCGCAGGTCAAGACCGATCTGGAAGAGCGGCCCAGCGCCGGCGTGGTTCAGGGCGTGCTCGATGGCGTGGCGGATCTTGGCATCTGCTCCAGCGACAGCGACATCAAAGGCCTGCACAGCGTGCGCTATCGCCGGGACAAACTGGTGGTGGTGATGTTGCCCGAGCATCCGTTGGCGGTGCGCGAATCCGTGGCGTTCAGTGAAACCCTCGACAGCGATTACGTCGGCCTGCACGCCGCCAGTTCGATCAACATGCGCACCCACGCTGCCGCGCGTCAGGCCGGCAAAGTGTTGCGCATCCGCATTCATGTGCCGGGCTTCGATGCCGTGTGCCGGATGGTGCAGGCCAACATGGGCATCGGCATCCTGCCGCAGCGGGCTTATGAGTTGTTCGGTCGGGCGCTGGGGCTGCAGGCGGTGCCGCTGACCGATGGCTGGTCGGATCGTGACTTGCTCGTGGTGGTGCGTGACGAGGCCGGGTTGTCGCCGGTGAGCCGGATCCTGTTCGAGCATTTGCGCGCAGCCAGCTGAGCGTTCGCGTTTGGCGAACGGCCGTTGCCGAGTGACGGCTGGATCGCAGCCATGACGTTCCTCTAGCCTTGGCCGCAATTCCAAGAACAAGAGGTACCCCGCGATGACTGCCCCTTTGAGTGCGATCAAAGTGATCGAAATCGGCACCCTGATCGCTGCGCCGTTTGCCGCGCGGATGCTTGCCGAATTCGGCGCCGAAGTGATCAAGATCGAAGCCATGGGTCAGGGCGACCCGCTGCGCAAATGGCGCAAGCTGCACGAAGGAACGTCGCTGTGGTGGTACCTGCAATCGCGCAACAAGAAATCCTTGGCGCTCAATCTGAAATCCGCCGAAGGCATCGAGCTGGTCAAGCAACTGGCTCGCGATGCCGACGTGATCATCGAAAACCTGCGCCCCGGCGCCCTGGAAAAACTCGGCCTGGGCTGGGACGTGCTGCACGGCCTGAACCCCAACCTGACCCTGGTGCGCATTTCCGGCTACGGCCAGACCGGCCCCTACCGTGACCGCCCCGGTTTCGGTGCGATCGGCGAGGCCATGGGGGGCATTCGCTACACCACCGGCACTCCCGGTTCACCGCCGGCGCGGGTCGGAGTCAGCCTCGGCGACTCACTGGCTTCGCTGCACGCGGTGATCGGCGCGCTGATGTCGCTGCTGCGGGTCAAGACCGGGCAGGGCGGCGGGCAGGTTGTCGATGTGTCGCTGGCCGAAAGCGTGTTCAACGTCATGGAAAGCCTGGTGCCGGAATACGACATGCTCGGCCATGTCCGCGAACGCAGTGGCGGCGCGTTGCCGGGCATCGCACCTTCCAATACTTACCTCACGGCTGACGGCGCCTACGTGGTGATCGCCGGCAACAGCGACCCGATCTACAAGCGCCTGATGCAGGTGATCGGTCGGGATGATCTGGCCGAAGCCGAAGAATTCGCCCACAACGACGGTCGTGCCGCAAAGAGCGGTCTGCTCGACGCTGCCATCACCCACTGGACGAGCAGCCTGCCGATCAATGACGTACTGGCGGCGCTGGAAGCCGCCGAAGTGCCGGCCGGCCGCATCTACTCGGTGGCCGACATCGTTGCCGATCCGCACTATCAGGCCCGGGACATGTTGCTTGACGCCGCGTTGCCCGGCGGGGCGACCGTGAAGATGCCGGGCATCGTGCCCAAACTCTCGGAAACCCCCGGTGGTGTGAACTGGTCGGGCCCCGGCCTCGGTCAGCACACCGATGGCATCCTCGCCGGTCTCGGCCTGACCGCTTCTGACATCGAACGCCTGAAAAACCAGGGGGTGGTGCAATGATCAGCGATTACTCGCAGACCCTGATCGTCCAGGAAGTCTCGCCCCGGGACGGCTTGCAAATCGAACCGACCTGGGTCGAGACCGAAGACAAGATCGCCCTGATCGATCAACTGTCCCGGGCAGGATTCAGCCGCATCGAAGCCGGCTCGTTTGTCTCGCCGAAAGCGATCCCGGCCCTGCGCGATGGCGAGCAGGTGTTCAAGGGCATCCAGCGTCAGCCGGGGGTGATTTATGTCGCACTGATTCCCAACCTCAAGGGTGCGCAACGGGCACTGGAGGCTGGCGCCGATGAACTGAACCTGGTGATGTCCGCCAGCCAGACCCACAACCTGGCGAACATGCGCATGCGTTGCGAAGCCTCGCTGGCGGCGTTTGGCGAGATCGTGACTTTCGCCAGCGGCTCGGGCGTGCGGCTCAACGGCAGCATCGCGACGACGTTTGGTTGCCCGTTCGAGGGCGGGATCGACGAAGACCGCGTGCTGCAAATCGTCGAGGCCTATCAACAGCTCGGCATTCAGGGCATCTCCCTGGCCGACACCACCGGCATGGCCAATCCGCGACAGGTCGACCGACTGGTGCGGCGGGTGTTGCAGCGGGTTTCGGCGGCGGATCTGACTCTGCACTTTCACAACACCCGAGGCCTGGGATTGTGCAACGTGCTGGCAGCTTACGAAGCGGGCGCCCGGCGTTTCGACGCGGCGCTGGGCGGGCTCGGCGGCTGTCCGTTCGCGCCCGGCGCATCGGGCAACATCTGCACCGAAGACCTGGTCAACCTCTGCGATGAAGTCGGCATTCACACCGGCATCGATCTGCCGTTGCTGCTGAAACTATCCCGTGGCTTGCCAGCGCTGCTGGGCCACGACGTGCCGGGGCAACTGGCCAAGGCCGGACGCAATTGCGATCTGCACCCGATGCCCACCTGATGTCACACGCTCACTGACTTACCCCCAACCAGACAACAAAAACAATCGGACGCCCACCGGCAGTCCGCCTGGAGAAAAAACTATGAGCCTCAATGTAATGGAGGCGGGCGCAAGCTCGTCCGTCGATCACGATGCCGAAAAAGCCCTGGTCAGCAAGGTCGCCTGGCGCCTGATGCCGTTGATCATGGTCTGCTACCTGTTCGCCTTCTTCGACCGCATCAACATCAGCTTCGCCAAGTTCCAGTTGCAGGCCGACCTGAGCCTGAGCGACACCGCTTACGGTCTCGGTGCCGGTCTGTTCGTGGTCGGTTACGTGCTGTTCGAAGTACCGAGCAACATGATGCTGTACAAGGTTGGCGCGCGGCGCTGGATCGCCAGGATCATGATGTCCTGGGGCGTGGCGACGGCGCTGATGGTGTTCGTCAACAGCGAATGGCAGTTCTACGTGCTGCGCTTTCTGATCGGCGCGATGGAGGCCGGTTTCGCCCCCGGCGTGCTGTATTACCTGACGCTGTGGTTCCCGCAGCACTTCCGTGGCCGCATCACCTCAATGCTGTTTCTGGCCTCGGCGTTTGCCGGGCTGGTCGGTGCGCCGTTCTCCGGACTGGTGCTGGAACACCTTGATGGCGTGTTGCAGATGCGCGGCTGGCACTGGTTGTTTCTGCTCGGTGGCGTGCCCTGTGTCGGCCTCGGGTTTTTGGTACTGACCTTGCTCAAGGACCGCATCGAGGACGCTCACTGGCTGACCCCGGAAGAGAAAAAACTGTTGGCCAGCCGCATCGCCCATCACGAACCGCACAAGAGCGGCGGCTCGTTGCTGGCGGCGCTGAAGATTCCGGGTTTCCTGACTTTGGGGCTGATCTACTTCCTGATCCAGGTCGCGTCCTACGGCCTGAATTTCTGGGCTCCGCAACTGATCCGCAGTGCCGGCACCGAGAGCCCGGTGATGATCGGCCTGCTGACCTCGATCCCTTACATTTGTGGTGCGATCAGCATGGTGGTGATCGGTCGTCTGTCCGATGCTACGGGTGAGCGGCGCAAGTTTGTCGCGGGGCTGGTGATCGTCGGCGCCATCGGCTTTTTCAGCGCGGGGATTTTTGCCAGCCACACCACGTTTTTGATCGTCGCTCTTGGCTTGTTGGGCGCCGGGATCATTGCGTCGATTCCGAGCTTCTGGACCTTGCCACCGAAACTGCTGGCGGGTGCCGGGGCCGGTGCGGCGGGCGGGATTGCGGTGATCAATACACTGGGGCAGTTCGGCGGCATCGTCAGTCCGGTGATGGTCGGCCGGATCAAGGACCTGACTGGCAGTACTACACCGGCACTGTATGTCATCGGTGTGGCGGCACTGATCGCGGCGGCGTTGCTGCTGTGGGGGCTGCCGCAGAAATTGCGCACACTCGACAAGTACTGAGGTTGCGGGCTGGTCGTTCCGATCACGCGAACGATCAGCCCGCCGGTGCCAAGGACCTGGCGGCCGAGTCACCAAACTGGATCAGCACCACTCCCGCCATCAACAACAGCGCGCCGAACAGGCGCGGCAACGTCAGATGTTTCTCTACCAGCCCGAACAGGCCGAAGTGATCCAGCACGATTGACGTGATCATTTGCCCGGCCAGGGCCAGCGCCAGAAATCCCGAAGCCCCCAGCTTCGGCAGCAACACCACCGCCAATGCGACGAAGCACACTCCGAACGCGCCGCCGGTCCACATCCACAGCGGCAGCTTGCTGGCGAGGGCCAGTGACGGTAACGGCAGGCGCAGGGCGACAATCACCGGCAATAACACCAGCACGCTCACCACCAGCGAGGTGAACGTCGCCCACAGCGGATGCCCCAACCCCCGCGCCAGATTGATGTTGATCGCACTCTGAAACGGCACCACCGCCCCGGCGAATACCGCCAACAGCAGCCATCCGACCCACTGCATCGTTCCCATGATTGTTCTCCGGCAAAGATTTTGCTGGACTCTAGGGTATTCGTCGAGCAGATTTAAATTCTGTTTTGGTATCCGGAACATGCATCGAATGAATGATTTGCGCCGCATCGACCTCAATCTGCTGGTGATCCTCGACGCCTTGCTCACCGAGCAACACGTGACCCGCGCTGCCGAGCGTCTGCACCTGAGTCAACCGGCGGTCAGCCATGCGTTGGCGCGTCTGCGTGACTTGCTCGACGATCCGCTGCTGGTGCGGGCCGGTTCGGGGTTGGTCCCCACCGCGCGGGCGTTGGAGCTGGCGGCGCCGCTGGCGGAAACCCTGGCCCAAGTGCAATCGCTGCTGGCGCCGAACACCTTTGATCCGACCAGCGCCCGTCGGACCTTTCGCCTCGCGATGTCGGACTACGGCGCGGCGCTCATCCTGCCCGGGCTGATTCGCACCTTGCGCGCAGAAGCACCGGGCATCGACCTGCAAATCAGCCACGCCAGCCGCGAAGGCATGGTCGAAGGCCTGCTCAACGGCGACATCGACCTTGCTGCCGGCGTACTGCCCGAACTGCCCGGCGAACTGCGCAGCACGCCGTTGTTCGAAGAGCGCTACGTCTGCCTCCTGGATCGTCAGAGCCTTCCCGCCGGAGGTGTTCTCGACTTGCCAACCTATCTCTCCCGTCCCCATGTCTTGCTGGAAATGCGCGGCAGCGGCACCCCGGAAATCGAACGCACCCTGACCGCCCTGCGTGAACGCCGCCGCGTCGCCATCAGCCTGCCGCACTGGAGCGTTGCGCCGCGGTTCATCAGCGGCACGGATCTGATCCTGACCGTGGCTTCGCGGGCGTTGAACGAGGTGGATGACCAATCGCTGATCGTCTTGCCGCCGCCGTTTGAAATTGCACCGTTCACGTTTGTCTCGGCGTGGCACAAGCGGCGGGGCGGGGATCAGGCGTTGAACTGGTTGAATCGGCGGATTGAGCAGGGGATAGTGCGCGGCTGACAAACATCAAGGAGCGGGGCGTGACAGTGAAGTCTGGGGTCGTTGGTTGGGTGGCGCTGTGTGGGGCGTTGATGGCGGGGCAGGTGTTGGCTGATTGTGTGCCTGCGCCGGTGACGGGCGCGCGGGACTTTTCAGTGTGCAAGGCGTGGCCCGCTTATCCTGGCTTGACGCTCAAGGCTGTCTCTAAATTTGCGCCGGATCCGGTTTATGGCAAAACCGGTGATGTCGGCAGTTACGATCTTGCTCTCTCTGTTGTCTCGGTCGAGGGGCCGGAGCCTCTGGCCACCTATCACAAGCCTTCTGCATTCCAGTCCGATGCCTTCGCGCTGGACAGTTTGGAATTCGATACCGCGCGCTACAAATTGACCCCTGAAATTCGGGCCTTTGGTGTTCGGGTTGTCTTCAAAGGCTCCTCCCGCGTCAATCCCATGGATGAGACTTCGCTGTCCCTTTACGTGAAAGAGGGCAACACGTTACGCCCCGTACTGGATCGGCTTGTGGTGTATGGCTACAACGGAGAGTGGGATGGAAATTGTTCGGGAGAACGTGCGAGCACCCTGCGCACGATCGAGATTGGAAAGACCAGTTCTCATGGTTACGCCGACTTGATCGTCAAATCGGTGACTACGGGTACTGTTGGCAAAGGCGATCCAGACACTTGTGATGAGAAAACCACAACCGCTAAACCTGTGCTGACGACCCTTCACTACGACGGAAAATCCTACGTCTTGCCTAAAGGTTTCAAAGCCATCGAGTGATACAGAACCAACGCGACTTAATTCAAGGAAGAACAATGTTTACCCCAACCCGACTTCTCATCGTCCTAGGCTTCCTGGCCGTAACCACTCAGGCCCACGCCGCCTGTGAGATCAAGAAATTCGACGGTCACTCCCTGTCACGCTGCAAAGTGTGGCCGGCCTTCCCGGAAAAGGCGATCTCGGCAAAATCTACCTTCGTGTCCGACTCCGAAGGTGATCACGACGGCGTTTTCGATCTTGAGTTGTCGCTCCTCAACGCCTCGAATGCCAAGCCTTTGGCGAATTACGTCAAGCCTGGAGCCTATAACTCCGACGCGATCCGCTTCGATGACTTGAAGATCGATACCGCGCGATACCGTCTGGCGTCGGACGTTCGTGCCTTTGGCCTGCGTTCGGATTTCGCCGACCGTCTCTCAAGAGCCAACCCCTACGCGAAAACCGATCTGGCGCTGTATGTGCGCGAAGGCAGCAAGTTGCGACCGGTGCTGGAAGGTCTGGTCATTCGGAAAGAATTTGGCGAGGGTAGCGGGGAGTGCGAAACCAAGGACACGAAAATCCTCAGGACAGTGGAAATCGGCTCGTCCAGCCATAACGGGTTCGCTGATCTGATCGTCTCCTCAAGTGGTGTGGTGTACACCTCGACCCAGTCAGGCAAAGAGTGCGTTTCCAAAACCACCGACCTGAAGAAAACCCAAATCACCCTGACCTACGACGGCAAGCAATACCTCATCCCCGAAGACCTCAGAGGTTACTGACCCGATGCTCACCGGCCTCAACCACCTGACCCTCGCCGTCACCGACCTGGACCGCAGCCTCGCGTTCTACCGCGACGTGCTGAAGCTGCGAGTCGAGGCCACCTGGGACGCCGGTGCCTACCTGTCGCTCCCGGGCCTGTGGTTGTGCCTGTCCCTCGATCCGAAGCGCCATCCCGAGCCCGCCGCCGACTACACCCACTACGCCTTCAGCATTGGCGCGGCGGATTTCCCGCTGTTCGTGCAACTGCTTCGCGCCGCCAACGTGCGGGAATGGCGCGATAACCGCAGCGAAGGCGCGTCGTTCTACTTTCTCGACCCGGACGGGCACAAACTCGAAGCCCACGTCGGCGATCTGGCCTCGCGACTGGCCGCGTGTCGGCAAAAGCCCTACGCGGGCATGGGTTTTTTCAACGAGCCGTGATCATCCGTTAATCGCTGATATAGACTGGCGGCCACGTTTTCCGGGACTTGCAGGTTTTCCATGACTCCATCGTTGCTAATGGCCGTGCTGGCTTCGGGTTTCATTTACGGCATCACGCCGGGGCCGGGTGTGCTAGCGGTGTTCGGCATCGGCGCCGCGCGCGGGCGGCGGGCCGGGGCGGGGTTTCTGTGCGGGCATCTGCTGGGCGATGTGATCTGGTGTAGCACCGCGCTGATCGCGATTGTCGGCGCCCGGGAAATCGGCAGCACCGCTTTCGATGTGCTCGGTGTGCTCAGCGGCCTGTACCTGTTCTGGCTCGGCTGGCGTGCAGTGCGGGCCAAACGCAGTAACGGCGAGCAGCCCCAGGGCGCGGCGCGTCAGCCGTTCTGGCACGGCATTCTGTTCGGCCTGACCAACCCCAAGGCCTACCCGGTGGCGGTGGCGACCTTCACTGCGTTGCTGTCGAGCCGCGCCGAACTGCTCAACTGGTCGATGCTGCCGATGCTGATCGCCTTGAGTTTCCTCGGCGGATTGCTCGCCTACGCTATCCTCATTGGCATCGTCGGGGCGCGCCAGGTGCGTACGTTGTACCAGCGTCATGAACTGGCGATCACCCGGTTGTGCGGGATCATGTTCATCGGTTTTGCCATCAACGCGCTGGTGCATGCGCTGCCAGGGCTGATACCGAACAAGGCTTGAAAACAGTCGCAGGGATGCGAGGTCGAGGTCATGGATGGTTGAACAGTGCTGCATTGCCCGGACACCCACGCTGAACCATGGAAAGCCGAAATTCCGCGCCGCTGGCGAGTTACATCGATCTGTTGCTGGACGCCGTTTGCGCGGTCGACAAGCAAGGTCGCTTCGTTTTTGTCAGTGCGGCCTGCGAGCGGATTCTCGGCTACACGCCTGACGAACTGATCGGTCAGTCGATGATCGATTACGTCTACCCGGCCGACCGTGAGCGCACCCTGGCCGCCGCGAGCGACATCATGGGCGGCGAGCCGAAGCACAATTTCGAAAACCGCTACGTGCGCAAGGACGGCAGCGTCGTGCACATCCTGTGGTCGGCGCGCTGGTCGGAAGTCGATCAACTGCGCATCGCCGTGGCCCGGGACATCACCGAACGGAAACTCGCCGAATCCCGTCAGGCGGCGTTGTACGCGATCTCCGAAGCGGCGCATGCGGCGGAGGATCTGCTGGCGCTGTTCAAGCGCATTCACCTGATCATCGGCGAGTGGCTGCCGGCGCTGAACTTCTCCGTGGCGCTGTACGACGAGCATTGCGCGCAGCTGAATTTCCCCTATCACGTCGACGATGACGAGTTGCAACCAGAGCAACCCGGCACTGTCACCGGACGCCTGTGCGCGCAAGTGATTCGCAGCGGCCAGCCAATCCTCCTGACCCCGGATTGCCCCCACGCGCCGCCGGAGTTCGCTGCGCTGGTGGCGGGGCAGCAATCGCCGTGCTGGCTCGGCGTACCGCTGAGCTCGAAAGACCGCACCATTGGCGCGCTGATCGTCAAAAGCCTGCCCGGCGGCGAGCGCTACACCGAACGCGACAAGGAACTGCTGCAATACGTCTGCGCCCAGGTCGCCACCGCCATCGAGCGCCAACAACTGCACGCCCGCCTGCGGCGCATGGCGCAATACGATCAACTGACCCAGTTGCCCAACCGCGAATTGCTGCGTGAACGCCTCAAGGCTGCGCTGACCTGCGCCCGGGAGCGGTCCGGGCACATGGCGCTGCTTTACGTCGATCTGGACCGTTTCAAGCAGGTCAACGACACCTTTGGCCATGGGGTCGGCGACATGCTGTTGCAGGCGGTGGCCAACCGGCTCAAGGGCTGCGTGCGCGAGACCGACACCGTGGCGCGGATCGGCGGCGACGAGTTCGTGGTGCTGTTGCACAGCGTCCACGCCGCCGACGATGCCGACGGTGTCGCGGAAAAAATCCGACAGGTACTGGTGCAACCCATGCGCCTGGACGGGCACAACCTGCACATCGAACCGAGCATCGGCGTGGCCCGTTATCCCGAGCACGGTGATGAGGAACAGCAACTGTTTCGTCACGCCGACCAGGTGATGTACGCCGCCAAACGGCAGAATCATAAAAGGCTGGACAGCTGATCGGCGGGTCACCGTTCGTCGCGGCGACGGCAACTTTTCTAAACCTTTATCAGTCAGGAAATTCTCAATCTAGGCGGGCACCTGCTCGCTTACGATCAATGCCAAGAGGTAGAGAATCATGCCTAACTCAAGAAACTCGAACTCGGGAAACTTCGCCAACGATCGAACGAAGGCGTCTGAAGCCGTTCGCAAAGGTGGGAAAACCACCACCACGACTGTCGACAAAGAGCCTAAAACCGACATGGGCCGCAAGCCTGCTCAGAAATCGAAGTAGTCGGCGAAGGTTGTTTTGATTGAGAGGCGGGGGCGCAAGCTCCCGCTTGAATCTGCACAGAAGGAGGGCGCGACCATGAGCCGGATGGCCACCCGAGTACGCCACATCAGTTTTGTCAGCCTGCTGGGGTTGTTCGCCAGCAGCGCGTTTGCCCAGTCGCCCGCCGACTTCATCAACGAAGCCTCGGCCAAAGGCATGGCCGACATCGAGGCCAGTCGTCTGGCGCACAGCAAGGCCGAGTCCAAAGAAGTCAAGGACTACACCATCCAGGTCATCAACGACCGCACCACCGCCAATCAGCATCTGGCGAAAATCGCCAAGAAACTGGACCTGCCGGTTGCACCCCGCGAAGAAGTCGCCGACAAGGCCAAGACTTTGATGCCGGAGGTCAAAGAGGGCGCCAGCTTCGATCAGGCCTACGCCGCCAGCCAGGTCAAAGCCACGGAAGAGGCCATTCAGCAGATCCAGCAGGAGGCTCAGACCACTGACGTGCCGGAGATCAAGGCGTTTGCCGACGAGACCCTGCCGAAATTGCAGAGTCATCTGGAAATGGCCCGGGCCCTTCAGGCCAGTCGCTGAATCCGCAGCAATGAAAACGGCGCTTTTTTAGCGCCGTTTTTTTTGCCTGTCAGCATTCATTCAGATCCTGCTTCGGCTTGCTCTTGTCCCCCAGACCTTGCAGGTCAAACACCTCATTCTCACCCATCGCCCGGTAATGCCGACGCAACGCTTCCAGCTGCTTGAGATCCAGCGACTCCAGCCCGAGCATCGCGTTCTGCGCCTGCTTGTTCACCCGCAGCAGTTCATCGAGTTTCAAATGCAGGATGTCAGTGTCGCGGTTCTGGGTGTTCTGGATCAGGAACACCATCAGGAACGTGATGATCGTGGTCGAGGTGTTGATGATCAGTTGCCAGGTATCGTTGTAATCGAAAATCGGCCCGCTCAACCCCCAGAGCCCGATCAGAATCAACGCCCCCATGAACGTCTTGGGGCTGCCGGCCCAGAGGGCGAGCGTCTGGGAGATCTTTGCGAATTTCATGGCTGTGTTCCTTGTGGGGGCGCTTGAAATTCAGACATCGGGGGTGGTGTGAAAATTCTACTGACAGAGACTTGCTGTCTTTGAAATTTGACTGCTCCAGGTCACGGTTTTGAACGCTTTTGGAAGTGGGAACTTTCTTTGTGTGGGTTTGCGTCTAGGATCAAATGGCAGTCAATTTGCCAGCATGCGAGTGCACGGATAGAAACCCAGTCAGAGGCCGCTCATGGAATTCTTCGAAAAGTTAACCAGTCTTGCCGCCAAAGTTCGGTTGCAGAGCGCTGCAATCCAGACAGAAGAGGCGACAAAAAACGCGTTTGTCATGCCCTTCATCAGTACTGTTCTGGGTTACGACGTATTCGACCCGACAGAGGTGACGCCGGAATTTGTTTGCGATATCGGCACGAAGAAGGGCGAAAAAATCGATTACGCCATCATGAAAGAGGGCGAAGTGCAGATCCTCATCGAGTGCAAGAAAATCGGCGAGCCACTGCACATCAATCACGCCTCGCAGCTGTTTCGTTATTTCCACGTTACCAGTGCCCGAATCTCCATCCTCACCAACGGCCAGGTCTATAAGTTCTTCACTGATCTGGATGCGCCGAACAAGATGGATGAGAAGCCCTTCCTTGAACTGGATCTTCTGGATATCGATGAGTATTCGGTGCCAGAACTCATCAAGCTCACCAAGTCTGCGTTCGACGTTGATTCGATCATCAACGCGGCGGGTGAGTTGAAGTACGTCAGCCAGATCAAAAAGGTCATCGCCTCGCAGGTCAGCAAGCCGGATGACGATTTCGTCAAAGTGTTTGCTTCGCGAGTCTACGACGGGGTTATTACGCAGAAGGTGCGGGAACAGTTTCATGAACTGACGAGGAAAGCGGTCGTTCAATTTCTCAACGACCAGATCAATGACCGCCTCAAGTCAGCCATGAGTGGTGCGATCCAGCCGGCTCTGGCGTCTATTCCGGCCGCGTCTGGAGGGACGGATCCGGTGGATCCCCGTGACGAGTCCGACGATAAGGTTTTGACCACTCTGGAGGAACTGGAGGGGTATCACATTGTTCGTGCATTGGTTCGATCTGTGGTCGATGCCAAACGAATCGTTCAGCGCGATACACAGAGCTACTTTGGCATCCTGCTGGACGATAACAACCGAAAGCCGATTTGCCGCCTGCATTTCAACCGTTCGCAGAAGTACATTGGCATTTTCGACGAGGAGAAAAACGAAACTCGCCATCCCATTAATTCCGTGGATGATATCTACGAGTATTCAGATCAGTTGAAAAAGACCGTGGGCTATTACGACTAGTGTGGGATTTTCCAAAGAACCGGCCATCGGCCGGTTTTTTTAAGCAAGCGAAGTCCGCGAAAAAGGTGCTTGCCGCCGTCACGTCTTAAGTCGGATAGGGGATGCGCAGGGAGTCGATGTATCGTAGCGAACCACTGCAAAAGTCCTGACAGGAGAACGCAATGACCTGGTCCGCCAAGCAATACGTCACTTTCGAAGATGAACGCACCCGCCCGGCCCGCGACTTGCTGACGGCGATTCCCACGCCCGAGGCGCGTTCCGTGGTGGATATCGGGTGTGGTCCGGGCAACTCGACCGAACTTCTGGTGGAGCGTTTTCCGGGGGCGAAAGTGCAGGGGCTCGACAGTTCGCCGGACATGATCGACGCCGCGCGCAAGCGTCTGCCGCAGTTGCAGTTCGCGGTGGCGGACATCGATAAATGGGCGGATGCGGGGCCATTCGATGTGATCTTTGCCAACGCCGTTTTGCAGTGGGTGCCGGATCACGCGACGTTGCTGCCGGCACTGGCGGGCAAGTTGGCGCAGGGCGGCAGCCTGGCGATTCAGATGCCGGACAACCTCAACGAGCCGTCCCATCGGTTGATGCGTGAAGTGGCGGCCAACGGGCCGTGGGCCAGCAAACTGGCGGACGCGGCGGGGCAGCGGACCGAGATGGCGGATGCCAGTGCCTATTTCTCGATGCTGCGGCCGCATTGTGCGCGGGTCGATGTGTGGCGCACCACCTATCACCATCAGTTGGCGGGCGGGGCTTCCGGCGTTGTCGAGTGGTTCAAGGGGAGTGGTTTGATTCCGTTTCTCAGTCCGCTGACGGATGCGGAGCGGGCGGAGTATCTGGCGCACTATCTGGCGGAGGTCGCGAAGGCGTATCCGGCGCTGGCGGATGGTTCGGTGCTGTTGCCGTTTCCACGGTTGTTCATTGTCGCCACACGTTGATACGAAAAAGGGCCGATTTGATCGGCCCTTTCTTTTGCGGTCAGCGCTGTACGGCGACCAGCATCATCATCGGTCGCTCACGCTCTTCCGCGAGGGCCGGTTGTGCGGCCACTTCCGCGTCACTCGGGCCCCATTCATTGACGTGTTGAATCGTGAATCCGGCGTCGATCAGCGCGTTAAGCAGCGTGCCGACCGTACGATGCTGCTTGATCACACCGTCGGCCAGCCAGTTCGTAACTCGCTCGCCTTCCATCTGATAACTGTCCAGCGGCCAGCGCTTGTGGCCCTCGCTGTCGATCAACCAGCCCGGATGGCGCGGCGCCATGAAGATCGGGTGCTCGATGGAAAACACAAAGTGCGCACCGGGTTTAAGCGCCGCATGCAGCTTGGTAAACAGCCCCGAGAGATCCTTAATGTAGTGCAGGGCCAGTGAGCTGTAGGCCAGATCGTAAGTGCATGCAGGCAAGTCGAGGTGTTCCAGGTCGGCACGTTCGTAGCGGATGTTTGCGGCCGAGGTGGTTTCCTTCGCCCGCTCGAGCATTTTCTCCGAGACATCCAGCCCCAGCACTTGGGCAGCGCCGTGTTCGCTGGCCCAGCGGCAGAACCAGCCGTGGCCGCAGCCCAGATCCACCACCTGCAAACCGTGCAGGGAGGGCAACAAGGCTTTCAGCGCAGGCCATTCCGGCGCGGCATCGAGGCCGCCGATGGAGCGGTTCATCTGGCTGTAGCCCTGGAAAAATTCGGGGTCGTCGTAGATGTTCTGGGTCATGGATTTGATGCTCTTTTGAATTTGATTTGGGTGGCTCGCAGGCCACGGTTTTGAATCCCTCGAAACGTGATGGCGCGTATTCGTCGATGGCCGCGCAGGGGGAGGGTGGTGGGCGATGGGGAAATGCTAGCGGGTCGTGGCGAGTGTGAGAACCGGGGGAGTGTTGGGGATCTGTAAATGTGGTTTTTCGATTCAGGATGTTTAAAGCGTTAGCCCTGTTTACTGAACCTTCCCACAAGGTTTTCAGGTTGTCCGTCGGAAGTGCGGGCTCTAGCCTGTGAGGGTCGCTGATGAATCGGCGATCGGGATTGGAACCCCGGCGACTTCCCAAAAAAGCAAAAGCAGCTTTCATGACGTATGCTTGCCTGCCTTCATGGTGTGCACACTGTTATGGCGGCTGTGCGCGAGAGACTTCGAGTCTGTCGGGCTTTTGGCTTTTTTCGCCCGGGTTCCAACTCGTGTACAGCTGCCACCTCTTCGATTGGAACCGAGTAGGTCAGCTCCACCTATCGACTAGAAAGAAGCCATTATGAAGAAGCCAACCCCGAATCCCCCCGAAGTCGAAACCGACCCAACATCCCCGTACGTCTCGATCGACTGCAGAAAACTCCACGACGCCGCCAACCGCGCCCTCGATCATTACCTCTGCCCCGGCGCCCATGTCATGGGCACGACCAACCAGCCCGATCCGATGTACTTCGCCAACCCGGCCTACGACACCGAATCCCTGCTGGCCAACGCCAGCGAATCACTGGGCTCGGCATCCGAGATGCTCAACAACTTCGCCGCCACCCTCGACCCCGCCCACCGCAGAACCGCGATAGGCATTGCGCAACTGGTGATGCTGGGTGAATTGGCGGTGAATCAAGCGCTGGATCATGTTGAGGTGAAGAGTTAACTGCGTTGATGCAATGTTTCAGAAGGCATAAAAAAACCGGCTCATTGAGCCGGTTTTACTTTACGAAGGTTTTCTCCTTCAAGGTGCGCAGGGCTCCAGCTGATCGACATCAGTGCCACTGCCAGCGCTACGGTCAACCTCGCCATTGCTCCCGATATGAATTTTAGTCGTGGGCCATTTCGGGGTGATCTTGATGCAATGGTTTTGCCCGGAATTACGCCAATCAAATTCCATAAAAAAATCATCATCGGGAAACAGATCCCCTGGTCCGCCCGTAGACTCTCCGGGGGCAAGGTTTCCGCGAAAGATCTCATTTTGCGTATTCAGCACAAACCTCAAATCACCTGTGCCTTCTTTCGAGAAATCAATCTCGACGCGTGGCACTGCGACGTACCAAACCAGATACGTCAACACCGCCAAAATAAGTACCCGCATGACGATATAGAGCGGGCGTCGCTTACTTGCATTCGTGGACACGGACTACATCTCCCCATGTCCTGGTAATGAAAAAACGTGTTTATCGCCCAAGCATGCGGAAGAAAGCATGAATCGTCCTTGTTGAGTACATCCGTTAACCCCAAGCGTCCTCTTGGGTGTGCGAATGCTAGCGGAGTCTCAAGGACTGGTCGCTGGGAAACGTCTGAAAACATGGCGAGCATCACGCCATGTTTGTGTGCGGCGATTCCTACAGGATTACTGGTCGTTCGTTCGGATGTCGTTCTTTTCAGTGGGCATCGGGTAGTGCTCCTTCTCATATTGCTCGATAAGCACTGCGAGGTTTTCCAGTTCATTTCCATCGGATGATCCGGGTTCAGCCCCCCAGAGCTTTTCCATCCGAGCAAATGCAATGTTCAGGTCTTTTCGGTTACGGATGGTTTCGCTGTTCATTGCAGATTCTCCGTGCAGATCAGATCCATCGGGGTCGAGATTATTCACGAACTCAACATACGCAACGCAGCCGAAGCCAAAAACGCGGAACGACTCTTTTCCTCCGGATGCTGGCTGACGTGAAGGTCGATGCGGCTCAACAAATAGCCTGGGAGTGTGATGTTGACCTTTTGCGTATTCCCCAGGCACTGACTGATGTCCACATCCACCAACGCCCATACGCAGTTTGCAAACCTCGGATCGGAAACATGGTTACTGATCTTGCTGGCGGCAGGTATCACTGCACCGCTCTCAGCGAGAATCTCGATGTGGATTTCTATCGCTTCTTTGGCCATTTCCAACGCATGGTCCTGATCGTTTCCGGCGGAGAAACAACCGGGGAGGTCTGGTACTTCAACACCCCATGTTGAGTCGCCTTCGCTGGGGGATATTGCGATTGGATAAAGCATGCGGATCATTTCCCTTGGGGCCGAACGCTTCGACATAGGAGCGCTCACGACATGAGTGGCTGATTGTCAGGAGCGTAAGCGCACACGGGGGGAATTCAATCAACGTGTTGTTTCTGAATGGTTCAAAACTAGCTTGCGTGTCATTAGACATCAGGCCTCAAAAAACGGCCATCTACGCCGGTCTACTGAATTTCTCCCCTGTAATGATCCGCGCGAGACTCTCATATTCTTTTCGTGCAAAAGCTTGAGAACCACGCCAACGTCAGAATGAAAAAGCCCGGCACTTGGCCGGGCAATTTTGGAAAGTAATCAGGCTTGCTTTTCACGTGCAGCCAGCATCACTTCATTCTGTTTTTTGGTGGCTTCGGTTAGCACTTCACTGTAAACGCGCTTTTTTTCTTCCGATTTCGCATTACGAATGAAGTCTGCGAATGGACTCGTGGACTCCTTTGGGGATCCGAGTTTCATGGAAAACATGGGGTTGCTCCGTCATTTATCCCAAGCATGGCCATCAGGTCGTGTCTCGTATGCTTCTCTGGGATATGGTAGTCGATCTTGTCAACGCCAGCCTTGTAGAGGCGGCCAGAATTATCAATGTGCTTCACAAGCAGATCGACATGAAGATCCTTGCCAAACTCTAGCTTAAGCGTGTTTACCACGTCACGTGCTGCAAAATATTGGTCGACGAAATGCTCCGGTCGAATTCTGCGTCCTTCGGCTTCCTCACGAGCCCTGACAAAGGACCAGGCAAGCCTGGGGTCTTGATAGACATAGAGAATTTGTACAAATCTCCCCTTGTCCAGGCAACGCCGCACATTGTTCCTTGCGATTTCTATATTCGAAAGCGTCCCGTCGAGCAGGAAAGATTGTTTTCGATCCAGGGCAAGATCAATCAGCTTTCCTACCAGAATTGAAACGGCGCCTTGGAAAAGCCAGGCATTGCCACCTTGATAGGCTTCAAATTCGTTTCTGAGGTCGTCTGGATCGATTCGCAGGATCGGCGTATCAGAGAAAAGGTTCAGCAGGGCTAATGATGCCTCTGTCTTGCCAGCGCCCGGCGATCCAGCCATGAAAACTGAAACAGGCTCTTTTTCGGGCGGATACCGGGTCTGATCCGTGAGTCGCTTGCCAATAACCTTCTTGTTTGATCGTGCGAACCTGATCGCATCGTCCCAGATGGCCTGTTCTTCATCCGTCATTCCAAGCCTTTTGTCTTCCTGCACTGGATGTGAACCCTCTTCGATTAAAAGGCCATTTACGGTTTGCGCTCTGTATTTACCGCAGTGTAGTGGTTTCCAATCGGTCAGAATCTTGATGGGAAACCGTACTCATGGATCATTCCTTTGAGCAAATTGTGTTTCTTGTGGTTGGAGAGAATGAAGAGTAGAGAGGCGTACCGTAACTGCAATCAACGGTGTGTTTCTGAATTGTTCTTTGCCGAACAAGCAGTTGACCTCAAAACGCAGACACAAAAAAACCGGCCATCAAGGCCGGTTTTTTCTGTTTGCGTATCCCCCGTCAAACCACGACGCAGGACATAAATTCGATTGGAGCGGGTGAAGGGAATCGAACCCTCGTTATCAGCTTGGGAAGCTGGAGTAATGCCATTATACGACACCCGCTCAGAGCGGCTGACTTTGTACCAGACTCGGCCACGGATTTGAAGTTTTCTTTGCACGCGAACTACGGAAAGTCTTGAAACAGAGCCGAAATCGGTCAATCGCGGGCAAGCGCTGCGGGCTGGAGGACGGCTGAATCTCAGGCCTGCAGGCTTGCTCGCGACGACACTGTTTCAAATGGCCAATGCATGGTGATCCTGGACAAACTGGTAACGCGTTCGGCTGGCCTGTTGCGCCGGTTTCAGGAAACCGAGCAGGGCGTTCTGGCTGTCCCGGCAGGCGGATTTGTGTTCCATGTCGAGGAAGTGCCCGGTGGCCTGCAGGGTGGTGAAGGTGCTCTGCGCGACGTGGTTGCCGAACAGGCGCGCATCTTCGGCGGCGGTGTATTCGTCCCATTCGCCGTTCAGGAACAGCACCGGTACGTTGATTTTCTTCGCCGCGTTCAAATAGCACTGACGATCGCTGTGCAACACGTCGTTGATGTGGAAATGCATCTGCCCGTATTCGTGCTCGGCCAGGCTGCTGACGTGGCGATAGTTGAAGCGCTTGAACAGCGACGGCAGGTGTTTGCCGATGGTGTCGTTGACGAGGTGGCCGACCCGATCGCCGTCGCGTTTGCCGAGGCATTCGACGCCGCGTTCGAGGTAATCAAGCATGTGTGCATTGATCACCGGGGAGAACGAGCTGATCACGGCTTTTTCAATGCGCCGAGGCTGATGCGCGAGGGCGACCATGGTCGCAGCGCCACCCCAGGAGAACGACAGCACGTGTTCAGCGGCGAAGTGATCGATCAGCTCCAGCAGGATCAGACCTTCGACTTCTTTCGTCAGATGTTTCTCGTGGCGGTTGTGGACTTTCGACTTACCCGCATAGGGCTGGTCGTAGCAGACCACGTTGAATTGCGGGTGCAGATTTTTCACGGTTTGTGCAAACGACGCAGTCGTGGCCATCGAGCCGTTGACCAGGATGATGGTCTTTTCTGCGGCGTCTGCGCGATAGAACTCCGTGTAAACCCGATACTGACCCTGTATATCCAGCACAGCGATTTCTGGCCTCATGTCATAAGACTCCTGGCAAGCAAGCGGGTATGCGCGCAAATGAGATTGCACGAGCTTTGTGACAGGTAGGCATATGCCTGGAATTTTGTGGCCCATGTCGATCCGATACGGCAGGTCGACGGGTGTTGTTATTGGCGGGCAGTCTGCCGGCTGAGGCGCAGCCCTGATGGGCTGTCTACCGACAAAAAGTTTCTTGGATGTTATGTGTGACTCATCGGTCACAATTTGGCCGACGACCTGATTCAAGCAGGGGGATCCGGATCGCGCAAGTGCCGTTGGTAAATTGTTCGACAACTTCTGCTGAGCGGTCGGCTGCTTAGAACAAATGAATCTCTTCGGTGCGCAAAGCGCGGTACTCGCCCGGTTTTAGCGCGTGATCCAGCGCCAGCGGGCCCATGGATTCGCGGTGCAGGCGCAGCACTTTGTTGTTGAAGTGGCCGAACATGCGCTTCACCTGATGGTAACGACCTTCGACGATGCTCAACCGCGCCGTTCGCGGGCCGAGCACTTGCAGCTGCGCCGGTTGGGTGGTCAGGTCCTCAAAGGCGAAGTAGATCCCCTCGGCGAACTTGATCGCATATTCCGGGCCGATCTCCTGTTCGGTCTCGACGTAATAGACCTTCGGCAGTTTGGTCTGCGGCTGGGTCAGGCGCCGCGACCAGCTGCCGTCGTTGGTGATCAGCATCAGCCCGGTGGTGCTGAAATCCAGACGCCCGGCGATGTGCAGGTCGTCCTTGTCCGGCTCGTGGATCAGGTCGAGCACGGTCGGATGCTCGGGATCGCGGGTGGCGCTGACGCAGCCTTGCGGTTTGTACAGCATGAAGTAGCGCGCCGGTTTGCCGGGTTGCAGCACTTCGTTGTCGACTTCGACGCGGCTGAATTCAAGGACTTCGCTGTGGGGATCGCTGACGACTTTTCCGTCAATGCGCACGCGCTTTTCCACCAGCAACAGGCGAACCTGCTTGCGGTTGTAGCGGGGCAGGTTACTCAGGAAACGGTCGACACGCATGATCAGCAATCGGCAGGTAGCGGGGCGCGCATCTTACGGGATCGACGGCCTGGCCGCTTGCAGTTGCGCCTCGACCTGGGCGCAGCGCGGGCACAGGCAGGACTTGTCGCGCAGTTCCGCCGGCAGGGCTTCGAGCACTGCCGGGTCGATGGAAACGCCGTAGCACCAGCAGGCGCGGTCGGCGGTGCGCGGGTCGGCCAGGGTGCAGTCGTTGCGGGCGCCGCAGGCCGGGCAGAGGTCAGGTGTGTTATTGGTGTCAGGCATAGGTCGAGTGAGGCATTTCCACGCAGGTGCGGTTACGGCCGGTCTGTTTGGCCCGGTACATCGCATGATCGGCCCGGGACAGCAGACTGTGCAAGGTGTCATCCGGTTGCAGGGTGGTGGCGCCGATGCTGACGGTCAGATTCAGGGTGTGACCGTTGTAGGCATATTCATGCTGTTCGACGTGCTGGCGGATCTTCTCGGCAATCTTCTGACCGATCTCGCCGTCGGTGTCTTTCAACAGAACGATAAATTCCTCACCGCCCCAACGGCAGACGATGTCGGAATGCCGCAGGCAGCTTTGCAGGTCCCTGGCGAACCCGATCAGCACCTGATCGCCGGCCATGTGCCCGTAGGTGTCGTTCAAAACCTTGAAGTGATCCAGATCCAGCAGCAGCGCGGTCAGCGGTTTCGGCTCACGGTGCGCTTCGTGCAGCGCTTGCACGGCGAGCAGGTCGAAGCCGCGGCGGTTGGGCAGTTCGGTGAGGCTGTCGAGGGTGGCCTGAGCGTGGATCTTGTCCTGATAGCGCTTGATCAATCGATTGACCAGCGCCAGCACGATCAGCGTCACCAGCAGGCAGATCAGCAGGTTGAGATAGAGCGACTGGCGGATTTCACTCAGCGCGCCGTCTTCGCGTTTGTCGACGAACAAGTACCAGTTCAGCTCTGGAATAAACCGCACGTTGAGGAAATGCCCCTGGCCGTGGGTGGAATATTCATAGCTGCCGCTGTGGGGTTTGGGCAATTGGCTGACAAGGCTTTTCATGCTGTCGATGTCGGTCAGGCTTTTCCCGACCCGCGCCCCTTCCGGCCCACCCTCGGCGCCGGTCAAGACCAGCCGACCGAAGGTGTCGACGAAGTACACACTGCGTTGATAGCGCTGCTGATACTTGTCGATCAGCTTGATTACCGCGTCCACCGTCAGCCCTACGCCGGCGGCGCCGATGAAGCGATTGTTGTAGTCGTAGACCTTGTAGTTGATGAAGAAGGTCATGTTGTCTTTGTTGGCCAGATCCGGGTCGACATTGATCTCGTACGGATCCTTCATGTCGCGCACGCGGAAGTACCAGGCGTCGCGTGGCTCGTCGATCTTCACCTGCTTGAGCACGCCCTTGGCATGGTAGTAGGTGTGGGTGCTGTTGGAGACGAAAAACGCGGTGTAGGCGCCGTAGTGGGTCATGACCTCGTCGAGGTAGCGGGTCATCTGGTCGCTGTCTTTCTCGCCGTTCACTACCCAGTCGCGCATGAAGGTGTCGCGGGACATCATCGAGGAAATCAGGATCGGTCTGACCAGGTCTTTCTGGATTTCCGAGTACACCGTGTCGGAGGTCAGCGGCAGTTCGGTGTTGACGATGTTGTCGCGGATCGACGCCCGCGAGGCGTAGTAGCTGAGCAGCGAAGTAGCAAGGAAACCTGCGCCGAGCAGGGCGACGAGGGTCAGTACCAGCGAACGTTGGGAGTGAAACGCAGATCTGAGCGGCATTGGCAATTCCGTTGACAGTGACCCGATGGGCAGCATTCTAGTGGCACGGCGGGGAAAAGACTGCGGGATTTGTGCCTGAAATGCGGGGGGATCAGCCGGGCAGGGGTGTCTGGAGAATGGCTCACTCATCCAGCCCCCTCCCGGAACGAAAGGGGGCCGCTGTTCGGATCAGTTTCCGGTTTGCAGATACGCTCGCCACCCGCCCAGGTGGCTGATGTCGATCGCACCTTCCAGGCCGTAGGGTTCGCAGATGAATCCGCTTTCCCAACGGCCATCCGCCAGTTGCACCTTGCCCAGTCCCAGCGGTGCCGGGATCCCGGTCAGGAACGAGCCCAGTTCACTGCTCGGCAACTCCCAGACTTCCACTGCAATGGCCACGCCACCTTCGGCCACGCGCAGCATTCCTGGACGCAACGGTGGGCCGCCGGCCAAGGCATAGAGTTTGTAGTTCTTCGAGCTGTAAGTGGCCTCGATCAGGCGTGCGCCGCGTTGCCGCAACTGCCAGTTCAGGGCCAGTCCGTCCAGGTGCGCACCGCAGACCACCAGTCGTGCACGGTCATGGCGCGCCGGATTGTTCGGCGTCGGCAGCGCGGGATCCTGCTGGCGCTGCAAAGCGTCCGCCACACTCAGCAAATACTGGTCGGTGAACGCCCGGCCAAACAGCGTTACACCCCACGGCAGACCGTTGACCATGAAACCGCTGGGCACGGCGACGGCAGCGTAATCGAGCAGGTTCATGAAGTTGGTGTAGTAGCCCAGTTCGGAATTGCGCAGCACCGGTTCGGCGTCGAGTTCCGCCAGCGTCACCGGACGACCGATGGTGGGCGTGAGCACGCAGTCGAGTCCTTCCAGTGCTTTATCGCAAACGGCTTTCAGCGCTTGCAGGCGGTATTGCGCGCGGAACGTCTGCACGCCGCTGACGGCCGGTGCTTTGGCCAGCACCGCGCGGATCACCGGCAGCACTGCTTCGGGATTTTCTTCCATCAACTCGCCGGCCACGCTGTAGCGCTCGGCCACCCACGGCCCTTCATAGAGCAACCGCGCCGCTTCGAGGAACGGCGACAGGTCCAGTTCGACCGCTTCACCGCCCAGAGCTTTCAGACGGTCGATGGCATCGCCGAACAGCCGCGGGCCTTCCTCACAGCCGAAAAACGCCAGGTCTTGCGCACGCGGTACACCGAAGCGAAACGGCCGTGGCGCGCCGAACGCGGTGCCGTCGTTCCATGACGGATTGCTGCGGCTGTATTCGTCCCTCGGATCGAGGCGCGCGGTCAGCGCCAGCAGCTGACTGGCTTCCCGCGCCGTTGCGGTGAACGTGGTGACGCAATCGAGCGTGCGACAGGCCGGCAGCACCCCGGCGGTGGAAATCAGGCCTTTGCTGGCTTTCAGACCCACCAGGTTGTTCAGCGCCGCCGGCACCCGGCCGGAGCCGGCGGTGTCGGTGCCCAACGCGAAACTGGCTACACCGAGCGCCACGGCCAATGACGAACCGGCGCTGGAGCCGCCCGACGGATACTCCGGCAACACGCTGTTCGGGCAGGCGCCGTAAGGCGAACGGCTGCCGTTGAGGCCGGTGGCGAACTGGTCGAGGTTGGTCTTGCCCAGCGGAATCGCGCCCAGCGCCAGCAGCTGCTCGACGATGGTCGCCGAACGCTCCGGTACGTAGGCGAACGCCGGGCATGCAGCGGTGGTCGGGACACCGGCCAGATCAATGTTGTCCTTGATCGCAAACGGCACGCCATACAACGGCAGGCTGTCGAGATCGCGACCGTCGAGGGCGGCCAGATACGGCTCCAGTTCTTCGGCGCTGAGCAGATGGATGAACAGGTGATAGTCCGGGTTCAGCGCAGCGGCTTTTTCCCGCAACGCCAACAGCAATTGCCGGGGTGTGGTGTCGCCATTGCGGTAGGCCTGGCGCAGGGCATCGAGTTGCAGATTCATGGGTTGATCCTTTGGCAAATGGTTTCAGTCGAGTTCCAGCACCACGACCCGTTGTCCGGCACGCACCGCCGATCCCGGCTGCACGCGAATGTCCTGCACCACCCCGGCCATGGGCGCGAGCACGGGGATTTCCATCTTCATCGACTCCAGAATCACCAGCACATCACCGGCCGCCACGCGGCTGCCGACCTCGACCTGCACCTGCCAGAGGTTGCCGGCAATGTGGCTGTCGATACTTTGCTGGCCGCTGGTCAGCGGTGTGTCTTCGCTGCTGTCCGGCACGGCTTCTTCGCTGTCGAAGTGCGCCTGGCCACTGGCGATCCAGCGTTCGCGCTCAGCCTGGAAGGCACCCTGTTGCTGCGTTCGGAAGGCGTCGATGGTCTCGGCTTCGCGTTGCAGAAAGGCCTGGTAGTCGGCGAGGTTGAGCTGGCTCTGTTCGATGTTCAGGTCGAAACGCCCGAGGGGAAAATCCCGGCGGATGCGCAGCAGTTCTTCGGCGCTGACCGGGTAGAAACGGATCTGATCGAAAAACCGCAGCAGCCACGGTTTGCCGTCGAACGCGGCGACTTCGCGATAGCGGTTCCACATCTGCAAGGTGCGCCCGACAAACTGGTAACCGCCGGGGCCTTCCATGCCGTACACGCACATGTAGGCGCCGCCGATGCCCACCGAGTTCTCGGCGGTCCAGGTGCGTGCCGGGTTGTACTTGGTGGTCACCAGCCGATGGCGCGGGTCGAGCGGGGTGGCGACCGGTGCGCCGAGATACACATCACCGAGGCCCATCACCAGATAACTCGCATCGAATACCGTGCGCTGCACTTCATCGAGGTTCGGCAGGTCGTTGATGCGGCGGATGAACTCCAGATTGCTCGGGCACCACGGCGCGTCCTTGCGCACGGTGGTCATGTATTTCTCGATCGCCAACTGGCAGGCCGGGTCGTCCCACGACAGGGGCAAGTGGACGATCCGCGACGGCACTTGCAAGTCCTGGGCGGCGCACACCGCATCCCATTCACCGGCGACGATGCCGAGCAGATCGGCCAGCGGCAGTTGTTCGGGCTGGTAGTGGATCTGCAGCGAACGAATGCCCGGTGTCAGGTCGATCACGCCGTGCAGGTTTTTGCCTTCCAGCGCCTGCATCAGGGCATGGGCGCGAAAGCGCAGGACCAGATCCAGTTCCGGCGCGCCGATTTCCAGCAGCAGATGGGTATCGCCGGATACACGCCCGACCAGCCGCTTGTCGCCCTGACCCAACTCCAGAACCACAGGCGAAACCAGGGCCTGTGGGAGCTGGCTTGCCAGCGATGAAGTTGACGCGGTGTCTGCTCGGGCCCCATCGCTGGCAAGCCAGCTCCCACAGGCGTCCCATTTGAGGGCGAGATCGCGTGCGGTCTTGAGATCGACGGGCACGAACTGCACTTTATCCCCGGCCTTGAGCTGCCCGAGCTGCCATAGATCGGCCTCGATCACCGTCACCGGGCACACGAAGCCACCGAGGCTCGGGCCGTCCGGGCCGAGGATCACCGGCATGTCGCCGGTGAAGTCCACGGCGCCGATGGCGTAGGGGTTGTCGTGAATGTTCGACGGATGCAGCCCGGCCTCGCCGCCGTCGGCGCGCACCCATTCCGGCTTTGGTCCGATCAGGCGCACGCCGGTACGGCTGGAGTTGAAGTGCACTTCCCAGTGCGTGGCGAAGAACGTGTCGATGTAGTGTTCGGTGAAATATTCCGGCGCGCCGTGGGGGCCATAGATCACCCGGATCCGGCGCACGGCGGGCAGTTCGCTGACGTGATGCGGGGCCAGGGTCTGCCCGGCGCTTCGGTCGCTCAGGGGCGCCAGGTGCAACACGTCGCCGGCACGCAGGGCTCGCCCGCCATGACCGCCGAACTGACCGAGGGTGAAGGTGCTTTTGCTGCCCAGATAGTCCGGCACCTGCAGGCCGCCGCGCAGGCACAGGTAGCTGCGGGCGCCGGCGTCGAGCAAACCGCCGAGATGTAACTGGCTGCCCGCTTCAATCAACAGCGCGGTGTTCATCGGCACCGCTTCGCCGTCGAGGGTCAGCGCCAACGGTGCCCCGGTCACCGCCACCACCGCGTCGCAATTGAAGCGCAGCAGCGGCCCGTTCATGGTGATTTCCAGTGCCGCCGCGCCTTCGTCATTGCCCAGCAAGCGATTGCCCAGACGCAACGCGCGACTGTCCATCGGCCCCGAGGGTGGCACGCCCACCGCCCAGTAGCCGAGGCGGCCGGGGTAGTCCTGGACGCTGGTCTGGGTGCCGGCGCTCAGCACTTCGAAGGTGTTGGCCTGGTACACCAGACCTTCCAGGCAACGGGTCCAGGGCTGACCGCTGGCGAACGGTGTATCGAGCAGAATCTGCCGCAGGTAGTCGCGGTTGGTTTCCACGCCGTACAGCATGCTGTCGCCGAGGGCGTGATGCAGATCGGAGCGGGCCTGTTCGCGGGTCGGCGCCCAGCTGATGACTTTGGCGATCATCGGATCGAAGTAGGGCGGGATCTCGCAACCGGCCTCGACCCAGGTGTCGATGCGCAGTTGAATGCCGTTGGCCGCAGGAAACTCCACAGCGGTCAGCAGCCCCGGACTCGGCTGGAAATCGCGCCCCGGATCCTCCGCGTACAGTCGCGCCTGAATCGCGTGGCCGTCCGGTTTCAGGCCCTCAAACAATGTGCTCAGCGGCGGCAGATCTCCCGCCGCCAGTTCAATCATCCAGCGCACCAGATCGACGCCCCACACCTGTTCGGTAACGCCGTGCTCAACCTGCAACCGGGTGTTCACTTCCAGAAAATAGAAGCGCTGCGCATCGCTGTCGAAAACGAATTCGACGGTGCCGGCGCTGCGGTAATTCACTGCTTTGGCCAGTTTGATCGCCGCCGCGCACAGCTCATCCGCCATGCCGTCGGGCAGGTTCGGTGCCGGGGTTTCCTCAAGGACTTTCTGATTGCGCCGCTGCACCGAGCAGTCGCGCACGCCGAGGGCGATCACTGCGCCTTGGCCGTCGCCGAACACCTGGACTTCCAGATGCCGCGCACGCTGGATGTACTTCTCGATGAACACTCCGGCGTCGCTGAAGTTGTTCTGGCCGAGGCGCTTCACCGCCTCGAACGACTCGCTCAGTTCGCTGGCGTTACGGCACACGCGCATGCCGATGCCACCGCCCCCGGCGGTGCTTTTGAGCATCACCGGATAACCGACCTGCGCGCCGGCAATCAGCGCGGCGTCGAGGCTGTCGAGCAGTTCGGTGCCTTCGAGCATTGGCACGCCGTGCTGTTTGGCCAGGGCCCGTGCGGTGTGCTTGAGGCCGAACACCCGCAGTTGCTCCGGTGTCGGGCCGATGAAGGCAATGCCATGGTTGGCGCAGGCTTCGGCGAACGCCGCGTTCTCGGAAAGAAAGCCGTAGCCCGGATGGATCGCGGTGGCGCCAGTGGCTTTGGCGATGGCGAGAATCTTGTCCACGGCCAGATAGGTGCTGGCCGCGGCGCCTTCACCGAGGCTGTGGGCTTCGTCCGCTTGCAGGATGTGCAGGCTGGCGGCATCGGCTTCGGAGTACACCGCGACGCCTTCGACGTGCAGTTCACGCAAGGTGCGCAGAATGCGGCAGGCAATCGCGCCACGGTTGGCAATCAGGACTTTTTCGAACATGCAGAAACCCCCGGAGTCCGCGCAGGGTGCGGGCTCGACTGGGAGGCGGGCCGTCCCGCCGTTTTTGTTCAGACGCCAGGGTCGTCCCCGACGGCGAAATCACTTCACTTTTTCAGGCACTGGCCTGAGCGCGCCTGGCACAGGGCAAACAACCAGCGGCGCAGACGGACGAATGTCAGTTCCATACCAGTAGCTCCGCAGGTGTCGGGTTGTAGGCGTTGCACGGGTTGTTCAGTTGCGGACAGTTGGAGATCAGCACGATCACGTCCATTTCGGCGCGCAGGTCGACATATTTGCCGGGGGCGGAAATGCCGTCCTCGAAGGTCAGGCCGCCGTCGGCGGTCACCGGTACGTTCATGAAGAAATTGATGTTCGGCCCGATATCACCTTTGTTCAGGCGCCCGTCGTGGGCGCAAGCGCGCAGGTAGTTGTCGCGGCAGCTGTGCATGTAGCGTTTTTCCAGGGCGTAGCGCACGGTGTTGCTCTCTTGCGCGCAGGCGCCGCCGAGGGTGTCGTGGCGGCCGCAGGTGTCGGCGATGATGGTCAGCATCGGTTTGCCGAGATTGGAATACAACACGCTGCCGGTGCTCAGGTACACGCTGTTCTGGCGGCGCAATGTGCGTTGCACGTCGTAGCGCTCGCGGGGATTGGCGGTGCTGTAAAACAGGGTGTCCACCGCTTGGTTGCCTTCCAGATCGAGAATGCGCAGGGTCTGGCCGGCCTTGACCTCCATCAGCCAGGGTTCGCCGGCGGGAATGGTGGCGCGGTACACCGCAGTGTCGGGTTGTTTCTGCGAAGTGGCGATAGCAACTGACATGGCGATGATCCTCAGGCGAACAAACGGTCGGTGTTGATAAAGCCGCGCTCGTTCTCCGGGCGCGAGGTACGGCAGTGCTCGGCGACGCTCGGGTCGGCGTTCATCCAGCTCAGCTTCAGCGGTTTGGGTGCGTATTGCGGTGACGGATCCAGCGGGTGTTGCAGGGCGGTCAATACAACCAGGGTATCCATCGGTGCATACAGTTCGATGTAGTCACCGGCCTGCGAATGGCCCTCGACGAAATGGAAGCGTCCGGCGTCATCGACGTTGACCCGGCTGAACAGGTTGAGGGTCATCAACAGGTCGGACAGGCCCAGCCCCCACTTGCCCAGCTCCACCAGCAGGTTGTCGGTGCCGTTGCGAAAGAAGCCGTTGCGCAGTTCCTGATAGCGGCCCTGGCCGTATTTTTCCGCGACCTCTTCAGCGCACAGCACGCCGCCGAGGCTGTCGCTCCAGCCACAAGTGTCTGCGGTGATTGCCGCCAGCACCCGGCCCATGTCCGAGTACAGGCAATGGCCTGCGGTCAGCTTGGCGGTGTGTTGGCACTTGAGGCTGTCGGGCAGGTTCAGGCGCTCGGTTTTCTCGTTGGCGTTGAGCAGGGTCAGGCTGACGTTTGCCCCACCGCGCAGGTCGGTCAGGCGCAGCAGTTGGCCGCGTTTCAGGACGAAGGAACGGTGGCCGCCACCGGGCAGGGTTTCCTCGGCGAAGGGGGGAAACAGTTGGGTCGAATCAGTCATGGGAGCAGTCCTCTCAGGCAATACGAAGCGTGCCGGCCAGCTCGGCGGGCAGGGCGTCGACGGCGGCGCGTTGGGCGCGACGGTCGCTGTTCAAAGGGATGTCGTAGGTGATGCGGGCGCCATAGGCGCCGGGGGCGTGCGGGTCGAGGCGGACCTTGTCGAACACCAGCAGGCGGGTGCCGAGGCTGAAACCTTCGGACAGGTCGTGGGTGACCATGAACACCGTCAGTTGCGTCTCGCGCCACAGCTCCAGCAGCAGGGCGTGCATGTCCTTGCGAATGCCCGGATCGAGCGCGCCGAACGGTTCGTCGAGCAGCAACACGCGCGGCTTCATGATCAACGCCTGGGCGATCGCCAGCCGCTGTTGCATGCCGCCGGACAGTTGCGCCGGGTACTTGTCCAGCGCATGGCCGAGGCCGACTTTGTGCAGCAGCGCCAAGGCCTGCTCGCGGGCGTCCCGTTTGGCGCTGCCGAACAGACGCCCGAGCAGTGGCGCCCGGGGCAGTTCGAGGCCGAGGGCGACGTTGTCCAGCACGCTCAGGTGCGGGAACACCGAGTAGCGCTGGAACACCACGCCACGGCTGGCATCCGGCTCGCGGGCCAGTGGCTGGCCGTCGAGCAGAATCTCGCCGCGACTGGCGGTTTCCTGACCGAGCAGCAGGCGCAGGAAGGTCGACTTGCCGCAACCCGAGGCACCGACCAGCGTGCAGAACTCGCCCTCGTTGACGTTGAGGTTCAAGCCTTCCAGCACCACTTGGTCGGCGTATTGCTGCCACACGTTTTTCACCGTGATGAAGCTCATTTGGCGGCTCCCTCATACCAAGGAAATGCCCGACGGGTCAGGTATTTGAGGCCCCAATCCATCAGCCAGGCGAGCAGGGTGATCCACACCACGTACGGCAGGATCACGTCCATCGCCAGGTAACGGCGCACGAGGAAAATCCGGTAGCCCAGACCGTCGGTGGAGGCGATGGCTTCGGCGGCGATCAGGAACAGCCACGCCGAACCGAGCATCAACCGCAGTGAAATCAGCAGGCGCGGCAACAGTTGTGGCAGAACCACACGCAGCATCAGGGTCCAGGTCGAGGCGCCGAGGGTCTGGGCCTTGATCAGCAGTTCGACGGGGATGTCCCGGGCGCGCTGTTCCAGATCACGGGCCAGGGCCGGGGTGATACCGATCACGATCAGCATCACTTTCGACAGCTCGCCGAGGCCGAAGACGATGAACAGGATCGGCAGGATCGCCAGCGGTGGCACCATCGACAGCACCGTCAGCATCGGCGACAACGGTGCGCCGAACAGCGGCAGGGTGCCGGCGGCCATGCCCAGGCATAACCCGGCCAGCGCCGCGATGCCGAGGCCGATGGCCAGGCGTTGCAGGCTCGACGCGGTGTCCTGCCACAACAGGTATTCACCGGTGCGGCTGTCGGCGTTGAAGGCCAGGCGTTTCACCGCGTCGGTCATCTGCACCGCGCTGGGCAGCAGTTTGTCGTTGGGATTGTCCGCCAGGCGCTCGGCCGAGCCCATGAAATAGGCGAACAGCACCAGGGCGAACGGCAGGATCACCAGCAACAGGCGACTCGGGCGATCCGGGTGGCGATTGATCAGGCGCATGGCCAAATCCTCCGTGGCTTACAGCTTGGCGTCAGCGGCCATCTGCACGTAGGTCGGATCGAAACGCAGCTTGAGGTTGCCGGTATCGCCGCTGGTCACGCCGTTGGCGAACGCCATGCCGACCGCGCTGGTGTCTTTCGCGCCTTCACCGAGCAAACCGTGCTGGAACGAGAACTCGGCGACCCTGCGCATGGTTTCCGGCAGTTGCTTGCTGGTGGCGAACGCCAGGGCTTCTTTCGGTGTGGCGAACAGTCTGGTGGTGTCCAGTTGCGCCTGGAATCCGGCCAGGTCGGTGCCCGAGGCCTTGGCCATGTGCTCAAGTGCGGCTTTGCCCGCCGCGTTCTTGGCGTTCATCAAGTCGACCACTTCGAACCACGCGCCGGTCAGCGCCTTGCCCAGCGCCGGGTTGTCTTTGAGGGTGGCACTGTTGACCACCATCATGTCCATGATTTCGCCGGGGATCTGGCTGGAGTTGAAGACTTCGGTCACGCCCGGTTTGGCCTTGATGTCCGAAAGCATCGGGTTCCAGGTGGTGACGGCGTTGACCTGCTCGGTGTTGAAGGCGGCGGAAGTGTCGGCGTCGGAGGTGTTGACCACTTTCAGGTCTTTCTCGGTGAGATCCACCGAATCCAGCGCGCGGGCCAGCAAGTAATGCGAGACCGACAGTTCGACCAGGTTGACGTCCATGCCCTTGAGGTCGGCGACTTTCTTGCCTTCGCCCTTGAGGACGATGCCGTCATTGCCGTTGGAGAAATCGCTGACGATCAGCGCAGTGCTGTCGACGCCACCGGCGGCGGGAATGGTCAGCGCATCCATGTTGGTCATGGTGCAGCCATCGAACTGACCGGCGGTGTATTGATTGATCGATTCGACGTAGTCGTTGAGCTGGACCACATCGATCTTGATCCCGTACTTCTTCGCCCATTTGTCGACGATGCCCTGGCTACCGGCGTATTCCCATGGCATCCAGCCGGCATAGATCGTCCAGCAGACGCTGAAGTGGTCTTTCTGCGCGGCGGGGGATTGAGTGCTGATCAGCGCGGCGAACGCGGCGGCGAGCAGGGCGGGCAAACGTAGTCGGGACATGGTGGCTTCTCCAGTTGATCGAGGGCGGACAGGAAGGCAACGCGGCACCGCGAACGGTGGCTTGTCTCCCGGGCTTTTGTCCCGCCGTGTAACCTCAACTGGAGGTCGCCAACTCTCGGACCAGTCACTCGCAGATGCGAGCCGGAACCCTAGTCAGCCATTGCAAATTGTGGTGCCGCGAACCTTTGATGACTCCTGCACGAGTTTGCTAAAGCGAGAGGCGTGCCAAGTCGGGTCGGGCGCTCTGTTACGGGCTTTCGTGACGTTACGGCGGATGGCGAACGCCTGTGGGCGCTTTGTGTTGGTGCGCGGTTGCACCGTCATGCAGCGTCCGCTGCCGCTGATCCGATGCCCCTGAGGGTTGGGCACTCGGTAGCGGTCAGCCAGTCAAATCTGATGTCAGCCGGTCTGTGCCGACTGCTGTCACAGGTCTTTCAGGAGGCCGCCATGCGTATTTCAAAATTGCTGCGTCGGGTGCTGCTGGGAGCAGTGCTCGGTCTAGGGCTGTCCGGCTGTTACTACTACGCCGGCGGCTACGATGTTTACTCCACGCCCTACTACTATCCCGGCTATTACTCGCCCTATTACTACGGTGGTTATTACGGCCCGCGTTACTACGGTGGCGCCCGCTATTACTACGGCGGCCATGGCTATCGCGGCGGTTACGGACGGGGTTATCACGGCGGCGGATACCACGGTGGGCACCACTAATCAGCGGCTGAATGACGGCGTTTCTGCATGAACAAGGTTTCATCAATCACTTGTTTCAAGTTGTTGCAGAAACGCACCGGATGCCGAAATCGCTGTCAGATATTTCGTCAGTCGCCGAATAAAAGACTGACGCCTGCCAGCGTCGCTGGTGTGGCTACCCGCGGTCCAGGAGGCCGCCATGTATCGCCGAATTCTTCTGTTTACCGTGATGCTTTTTTCCCTTGGCGGATGCGTCCCTTATTCCTACGGAGATGGCTACTACAGCTCAGAGGTCTACACATCGCAGGCACCTTCGTACTACAGCGGCGGCACCTACTACAGCGGCGGCAGCACGTACTACTCGGCGCCGCGCTACTACCAGCCAGCACCGCGCTATTACCAACCGGCGCCCCGTTATTATTCAGCGCCCCGTTACTACCAACCGGCCCCGCGCTACTACGAGAACCGTCGCTGGCACGGTCATGATCGCGGACGCTGGGACGACCACCGTCGCGGTGGCTGGGATGACCGCCGGGGTCGTGGCAATTACGACCGTCACAGTGGACGTGGCGATTACGGCCGACACGGCAACCGCTGGTAACCCCCCGCAGAAAAAGCGGCGCATTGAGCGCCGCTTTTTTTGTGCCTGGATTTCAGTAACTGGAGAGATCCGCCAACGGATGCCGCCCCTCCCAGACTTTGTGAAAGTGCGCCTCGACCACCGCGTCCGGCACCCGGGCGATGTCCGGCCAGTGCCAGTGCGGTTTGTGATCCTTGTCGATCAGCCGCGCCCGGACTCCTTCGCTGAATTCCGGATGCCGGCAGCAATTGAGGCTTAGGGTGTATTCCATCTGAAAGACTTCGGCCAGCGACATGTGGCGGGCACGAATGATCTGCTCCCAGACCAGATGCGCGGTCAGTGACGAGCCTTCACTCATGGTTTTCGCCGCACGGGCAATCAACAGGTCGCTGCTGTCGCGATGCAGGCTGATGGCTTTCCAGGCACAGGTCACGTCGCTGACATCCAGCCATTCATCGATTTGCTGCCGACGCGGCAGCCATTGCGCCTCGGGCATCTGCGCCACGGCTTCCTGCTGCAGCGCCTTGAGCAGGCTGTTGAGCTGCATGGCAGTCTGTTCCTGCCAGTTCAACTGCAACAAGCCGTCGATCAGTTCCTGTTGCTGTTCGTCGAGCAGGAAACGGTCGGCCAGGTCCAGATCAATCGCATCGCGACCGTTCATGTGCACACCGGTCAAACCAAGGAACAAGCCGAGCTTGCCCGGCAGTCGTGACAGGAACCAACTGGCACCGACATCCGGGTACAGGCCGATGCTGATTTCCGGCATCGCCAGACGACTGCTCGGCGTGACGATGCGGATGCTCGCACCTTGCAGCAGGCCCATGCCGCCGCCGAGCACATAACCATGGCCCCAGCAGATCAACGGTTTCGGGTAAGTGTGCAGGCTGTAGTCCAGACGGTATTCAGCGTTGAAAAACTGTGCGGCCAGCGGCGGTACTTCGCCGGGATGGGCGCGACAGGCTTCCACCAGGCTGCGCACTTCGCCGCCGGCGCAGAAGGCCTTGGCGCCGTTGCCGCGCAGCAGCACGCAGACGATTTGTGGATCCTTGGCCCAGGCGTTCAGTTTGTCGCTCAAGGCGTGGATCATCGGCAGGGACAGCGCATTGAGCGACTTTTCGGCATCCAGCGTTGCCACGCCGATGCGCGCGCCGTCGGTGCCGGTGAGTTCTTCGAAGTGCAGATTCATCGTGACCTCGATCGGGAATTTGAACGATCAGTATGATCGCTGTGTGGGAAAGTGCCGGATCTGCGTCAGATCAATTGACAAGCGTGGTCGGCTTTCCTAGGGTTCGCCCCATTGTTTTTGCCGGGTATGACCATGACTGCTGACGACCGTATCAAACTCGAACCGAGCTGGAAGGAGGCACTGCGTGCCGAATTCGACCAGCCCTACATGGCAGAGTTGCGCACTTTTCTGCAGCAGGAGCGGGCGGCCGGCAAGGAAATCTATCCGCCGGGACCGATGATCTTCAACGCGTTGAACTCGACGCCGCTGGACAAGGTGAAAGTGGTCATTCTCGGCCAGGATCCGTACCACGGCCCGGGCCAGGCCCACGGCTTGTGCTTCTCGGTGCAACCGGGCGTGCCGGCGCCGCCATCGTTGGTCAACATCTATAAAGAGTTGAAGCGCGACCTGAACATCGACATCCCCAACCACGGCTATCTGCAGAGCTGGGCCGATCAGGGTGTGCTGATGCTCAACACCACCATGACCGTCGAGCGCGCCAACGCCAATGCGCACAAGGACAAGGGCTGGCAGTTCTTCACGGATCGGATCATCGAGGTGGTCAGCCAGAAACAGCCGCATCTGGTATTCATGCTGTGGGGCGCCCATGCGCAGAGCAAGCAGAAGCTGATCGATGCCACCAAACATCTGGTGCTGACCTCGGTGCATCCGTCGCCACTGTCGGCCTATCGCGGCTTCCTCGGTTGCGGGCATTTCAGCCGCACCAACAAATTCCTCGAGCAGAACGGCGAAGCGCCGATCGAGTGGCGCCTGCCGCCGGTAGTCTGATGCTCAGGGCTGGCGGTTCCAGTATTTGAACAACGGTTCCGCCAGAAACAGCACGAACAACAACCGCATCACCTGCATTGCCGTCACCAGCGGCACCGACAGTTGCAGGGTTTCCGCCGTCAGGCTCATCTCTGCGATCCCGCCGGGCATCATGCCCAACGTCAGCGAGCGCAGGTCCAGATGGGTCAGCGCACTCAAGCCCAGCGCCGCCAGTGTCGCGATCAACATGGTCAGTGCCGTGCCGATCAACGTGCGTCCCATGAACGATGGTGCGCGGCGGAAGAACTGCCGGTTGAAATGGCAACCCAGGCCGCTACCGATCAACCACTGGCCAATCTGACTGCCGCCATTGGGCAAACCGATGTGCAGATCCCAGCCGATGCTCACCGCCGCGCTGACCAGCAGCGGGCCGAACAGCCAAGGGTTGGGTTGACGCAAACGTTGCCAGAGCCAGGCGAGCATGCCGCCCGCCGGAAAAAGAATCGCCAGCCAGCGCCAATCGACGCTGCCGGCGTGTGAAATCGGTGTGCCGTCACCCAGCAGATATTTGAACGCCGCCGGTACACACAACACCACCACCAGCACCCGCAGACTCTGCCCGGCCGCGACATGGCTGAGCAGTGCACCGTTGCGGGCGCCGAGGTTGACCATCTCGCCGGAGCCGCCGGGCATGCTGGAGAAAAACGCTGTGGCGCGATCCTCGCCGGTTCGGCGCATCAGCCACACGCCGACCACCGCCGAAAGGCTGGTGACCAGCGCGCCGAAGAAGATCAGGCCGAAGTGGCTGAGTACCTGCTCCATCACCAGCGGGGTGAAGTGCAGGCCGATACCGATGCCGACGATCCACTGGCCGCACTTGCGGCCGCCAGGGATTTCGGTGAGTTGCCACGGGGTCAGGCAGCGCACCAGGATGATCGCCAGCAACGAGCCGACCATCCACGGCAGCGGCCAGCCGATCTGGCTGGCGATGAAACCGCCAAGCAGACCGACCAGCGGGGTTCCCCACCAGGTTTTGAGGGAGAGCCGATCAGACATCGGCAACGGCGCGTTGCGCGGCCGAGCGTTTGCGCCAGATGCGCAGCAGCGGCATCAGCAACATGATCGCGGTCAGCACCCAGACGCCGAAGGTGATCGGGCTCGACCAGAGAATCTCCAGCGCACCGTTGGAAATCGACAGCGCCCGGCGCAGGTTCTGCTCCATCAGGCCGCCGAGGATGAACCCCAGCAGGACTGGCGACAGCGGGAAGTCCAGTTTGCGCAGGATGTAGCCGAAGATGCCGATGCCGACCATCAGGAACAGATCGAACGTGGTCGCGTGCACGGCGTAGACGCCGATCCCGGTAATGATCGCGATCACCGGCACCAGTGCCCAGTTCGGCACGGCGAGGATGCGGGTGAAGATGCGGATCATCGGGATGTTCAGGATCACCAGCATGATGTTGGCGATGAACAGCGAAGCGATCAGGCCCCAGACGATGTCCGGCTGTTGCTGGAACAGCAGCGGGCCGGGGGTGATGTTGTACAGCGACAGAGCGCCGATCATCACCGCTGTGGTACCCGAACCCGGAACACCGAGGGTCAGCATCGGTACCAGCGCGCCGCAAGCGGAGGCACCGATGGCGGTTTCCGGCGCAGCGAGACCGCGGGCGTCGCCCTGGCCAAACTTGCCGCTGGCACCGGCGATGCGTTTCTCGGTCATGTAGGCCACGGCGCTGGCGAGGGTCGCACCGGCACCCGGCAACACGCCCATGATGAAACCGAGCAGGCCGCAACGGATGTTCACCACGAACACCGACGCCGCTTCCTTGAAGTTGAACATCATCCGCCCGGTGGCTTTCACCGCTTCCTGGCCGCGGTGGGTTTTCTCCAGCAGCAGAAGAATTTCGCTGACCGAGAACAGGCCCAGTACCAGCACCACGAACTGAATGCCGTCAGTCAGGTGAATGTTGTCGCCGGTGAAACGGTACACACCGCTGTTGGCGTCGATGCCGACGCTGGACAGGAACAGACCGATCAACGCCGCGATAAAGGTTTTCACCGGCCGGTCACCGGCCATGCCGCCGAGACAGACAATCGCGAACACCATCAGTACGAAATATTCCGCGGGTCCGAAGGCAATCGCCCATTTCGCCAGCAGCGGGGCGAACAGCACCATGCCGCAGGTGGCGATGAAGGCGCCGATGAACGAACTCCACGCCGACAACGACAGCGCCACGCCGGCCAGGCCTTTGCGGGCCATCGGGTAACCGTCGAGGGTGGTCATTACGGTGGAGGCTTCGCCCGGAATGTTCAGCAGGATCGAGCTGATCCGGCCGCCGTATTCGCAGCCCAGATAGACCGCCGCCAGCAGGATCAGGGCCGATTCCGGCGGCAGTCCGAGGGCGAACGCGATCGGGATCAGCAGCGCCACACCATTGATCGGGCCCAGGCCCGGCAACAAGCCGACCACGGTGCCGATCAGCGTGCCGGTCAGGGCGGTGACCAGGTTGTACGGACTCAGCGCGACGCCGAAGCCCTGACCCAAATAACCGAGAGTATCCATATCAGTTCTCCAGAACGTCGAGCAGGCCGAGGGGCAGCGGTACGTCCATCACGCGGTCGAACAGCACGTACAGACCGATCGCCATCAGCGTTGTGACGATGACGCTCGGTAACCAGCGCCCGCCATACAGGCGCGCCATCGGAATGCCGATCAGAATGCTGCTGAGAATGAAGCCCAGCGGCTCGAACAAGCCGGCAAACACCAGCAGCAGGGCGACGCAGATCGCGATCTTGGTCAGGGTTTCGCGATCCAGCGGCGGTTCGTCATCGCTGTGTTTGATCGGCGCCGGGCGAAACACCATGTACAGCAGCGCCAGGCTCATCAGACCCAGCATCAACAGAGGGAATGCCCGAGGACCGACCGGTTCGTAGGAAAAAGCCGCCTGATACGGCCACGCCATCAGCGCCAGGCCGGCACAGGCCAGCAACAGCACCGAGGCAAAAATGCGTTGAATAAGCATGAGGGAACTCCTGCCATGGCCCCGCTGAAAGGGCCATGGACGCTAGACCGAGACGATCACTGAATCAGGCCGAACTCTTTGGCCAGTACCTTGTAGTCCGCCACTTGCTTCTTGACGTAGGTGTCCAGCTCGGGACCGGTCATGGCGAACGGGAAGAGTTCACGCTGATCACGCAGCTTGGCGAAGTCTTCCGAGGCCAGCAGTTTGTCGAAGGAGTCTTTCCACCAGGCGTAGTCTTCATCGCTGACTTTTGGCCCGAGGTAGAAGCCGCGCACCACCGGCCAGACGATGTCGTAGCCTTGCTCGCGAGCGGTAGGAATGTCCTTCATTTCCGGCTCGTCCAGGCGTTTCTCGGCAAACACGGCCAGCAGGCGCATGTCACCACTCTGGATGTGCGGCATGGAGTCGGAGATGTCGGTACTGCCGACCTGGATATGACCGCCGAGCAGCGCGGTAGCGATCTCGCCACCCCCTTCGAGGGCGACGTAGCGCAGGTCGCGCGGGTTGATCCCGGCGGCTTTGGCGATCAGCGCAGTCTGCATCCAGTCCTGGCTGCCGACGGTACCGCCGGAGCCGATGACCACGGAGCTCGGATCTTTCTTCAGCGCCTGCACGAGATCATCGAGGGTTTTGTAGGGCGAATCGCTTTTCACCGCGATGGCGCCGTAGCTGGTGCCGACCGCGGCCAGCCAGCGTACGTTGGTTTCATCGAACCGACCGAACTTGCCCTGAGCCAGGTTGAGCAGCGAGCCGCTGGACCACGCCACCAGCGTGCCGGCATCGGCGGGACGCTGCGCTACCACCGCGTTGTACGCTACCGCACCGACGCCGCCGGGCATGTAGGTCACGCGCATCGGTTTGGTCAGCAGTTTTTCGTTGACCAGCGCGCTTTGCGCCAGTTTGCAGGTCAGGTCGAAACCGCCGCCGGGGGAGGCGGGGGCAATGCATTCCGGACGTTTCGGTTCGGCCATCAGTTGGCCGGCGAACAGCACGCAACCGGCGGCGAGGGCGAAACGGCGCAGGGATCGGTTCATGAGTGTCTCCACGGGAGTTGTTGTTTTTGGGGATGTTTCAGGTGCGGCGGTTTCGCGCGCGCAGGCTAACAGGCTCAGACCCGGACGGGTTGAACGCCGCGCAGCCGAGGATGGCGCTGACAAGCGAAAACGGGGAAATTCGAGAGGAAGAATGAAACGGGTCAACCTGAAGCTGTGTCGACAGCATGGTGCAGTACCTCGTTATTGTTCTTATTGGCGAAAACGCATCGTGGCGTTTTTCGAGAGCTACGTTTTGAAGCTACGGTGCAAGTACAGGCAAAACGGCGAAGGTCGGCAGTCGGGACCTTCGGTGAAACGACTCTAACGGCCCAACCTTTCGCTAACCTTTCAGTATTCTTTCGCATGTTTTCGGGCTTCACAGTGGCGGTTGCGGCTGTAAACTCCGCCGCAAAGAATGGCGTCGGCCATCCCTGAATGAGGTAGAGATCCATGCGTGTCCTGCTCGTCGAAGACCATTTGCCGCTGGCCGAAAGCGTTGCCCAGGCGCTCAAGAGCACCGGTCTGACCGTGGACGTCTTGCACGATGGCGTGGCTGCCGACCTGGCTCTGGGCAGCGAGGAATACGCGGTGGCGATCCTTGATGTCGGCCTGCCACGCATGGACGGTTTTGAAGTGCTGGCGCGCCTGCGGGCTCGGGGCAAGAATCTGCCGGTGCTGATGCTGACCGCTCGTAGCGACGTCAAGGATCGGGTCCACGGGCTCAATCTCGGCGCCGACGATTACCTCGCCAAACCGTTCGAACTCACCGAACTCGAGGCGCGGGTCAAGGCCCTGTTGCGCCGCAGCGTGCTCGGCGGCGAACGCCAGCAGCGTTGCGGTGTGCTGGCCTATGACCTCGACACCCGGCGCTTCACCCTCGGCGATGAATTGTTGACGCTGACTTCTCGCGAACAGGCGGTGCTCGAAGCGCTGATTGCCCGTCCCGGTCGGGTGATGAGCAAAGAACAGCTGGCTGCGCAGGTGTTCGGTCTCGACGAAGAGGCCAGCCCCGACGCCATCGAAATCTACGTGCATCGCCTGCGCAAAAAGCTCGACGGCCATTCGGTGGCTATCGTGACCTTCCGCGGTCTGGGCTATCTGCTGGAAAGCCGCGATGCATAAGCCCAGCAGCTTGCGCTGGCGGTTGCTGTGGAACCTCGCGTTGCTGCTGGTGGTGTTGATGCTCGCCAGCGGATTGAGCGCCTACTGGAACGGTCGCGAGGCCGCCGACACCGCCTATGACCGCACGCTGCTGGCCTCGGCGCGGACCATCGCCGCCGGTCTGTCGCAGCGCGATGGCAGTCTCAGTGCCGACGTGCCGTATGTGGCGCTCGATACGTTTGCTTACGACAGCGCGGGTCGTATCTATTACCAGGTCAACGACATCAACCAGAAGTTGATTTCCGGCTATGAAAATCTGCCGGGCCCGCCGCCAGGCACGCCGAGAACCGACAGCTATCCCGCCCTCGCGCGCTTTTACGACGCGAAATATCAGGGGCAGAACGTGCGTGTGGTGAGTCTGCTCAAGGCGGTCAGCGAGCCGAACATGAACGGCATGGCGGAAATCCGCGTCGCCGAAACCGACGAGGCGCGTGTCAGCATGGCTCGGAGTCTGGCCGCCGACACCTTGCTGCGATTGGGCATGCTCGCGATTGGCGCGTTGTTGCTGGTGTGGTTTGCGGTGAGTGCGGCGCTGCGGCCGATCGAACGTTTGCGCACGGCAGTGGAAGAGCGCCAGCCCGATGACCTGCGGCCGTTGCCGTTGGTCGAGGTGCAACACGAGTTGTGGCCGCTGGTGCGGGCGCTCAATCACTTTACCGAACGCCTGCGCGGGCAATTCGAGCGACAGGCGCAATTCATCGCCGATGCGGCCCATGAACTGCGCACCCCACTGGCAGCGCTCAAGGCTCGTCTTGAACTGGGCTTGCGCTCGAACGAGCCGCAGACCTGGCGCGACACACTGGAATCCTCGGCGCAAAGCACGGATCGCCTGACCCATCTGGCCAACCAGTTGTTGTCGCTGGCGCGGGTGGAAAACGGCGCCCGGGCGATCGCCGAGGGCGGGGCGCAGTTGCTCGATCTGAGTCAGCTGGCGCGGGAACTGGGCATGGCCATGGCGCCGCTGGCCCATGCTCGCGGCGTTGCCTTGGCGCTGGAAGCGGACGAGCCGGTGTGGCTGCGCGGCGAGCCGACATTGCTCAACGAGTTGCTGAGCAATCTGGTGGACAACGCACTGGCGCACACGCCGCCGGGCGGCAACGTGATTCTGCGGGTCACTGCGCCCGCGGTGCTGGAGGTTGAAGACGATGGGCCGGGCATTCCGCTGGAAGAGCGGGATCGGGTGTTCGAACGTTTTTACCGGCGCAACCAGCAGGTCGCTGGTTCCGGGCTGGGGCTGGCGATTGTCGGGGAGATCTGCCGCGCGCATCTGGCGCAGATCAGTCTGCACGATGGTGAACAGGCGGGTTTGAAGGTACGGGTGAGTTTTGTCGCCGGTTGATCAGTAGAACATCGACCGCGATTCTTCCAGATCGGTGCACAGCGCCTTGTTCTCCGGGTCGATGCCGAGCTTGCGGAATGCCGGCACGCTGAACGGATCGATGCGGGCCAGCGGGTGATCGGTGTCCTTGTGGCAATACAGGCTGGCCACTTGCACGATGTCGACGTAATCGATCTGCTGCGATTCGCGCTTGAGGTCCTGATACAGCCCCGGCAATTCCACCAGACGCTCCGGAAACTCCCAGACCCGCAGTAATTTGTCGCCGAGCAACGGGTGAATGTGATCGATCACATGGTTGAGGCTTACCGGATCGGACAGCAGTTCGTAGTGATCTTCGGCATAGGTCAGGATCGGCAGCACGCCGATCTGATGAACCAGTCCGCCGAGCGCGGCCTGATCGGGCTTGAGCTGGGTATACCGACGGCACAGGGCGTAGCTGACGCCGGCGATTTCCAGGCTTTTGCGCCAGACTTCGCGCATCTTCTGTTCGACCACGTCGGAACGGGCGTGAAAGATCTGCTCCATCACCAGACCGATCGCCAGGTTGCTGCTGTAATTGACGCCGAGCCGGGTAATGGCGGTGTGCAGGTCGGTGACTTCCTGGGTGGCGCGCAGCAGCGGGCTGTTCACCACTTTGATCAGGCGCGCCGACAGCGCCGTGTCGCGGCCGATCACTTTGCTCAGGTCGCTGACGCTGATATCCGGATCTTCAGCGGCCTTGCGAATCTGCAGGGCCACTTCCGGTAACGTTGGCAGAACCAGGTCATCGTTATCGATGGCCTCAACCAAATCCTGTTGGACCTTATCCGCCAGCTCACTCATGTCGTTTCTCTAGGGTGTTGCAACAAATGCTGCGATCAACGCTGGATTTCGCGGTCGCGATCCAGTTCGTATGGCAGGTCGAGCAAGTGCAGCGCCGGACCTTCGGCCGAGCCCAGATGCAAGTCGCCCGCTTCGGCAGCTTCGGCCTGCAACACCGCCAGCAGTTCAATATTCTTTTCGGTACGGGCGGCCAGCACCACTTCGCCGATCGAACTGCCGTGGCTCGGGGCGAACAGCGCGGTGCCGGGCTCCGGCAACTCAGCGGCATCCAGTTTCACGCGATACAGGCGACGTTTGAGTTTGCCCAGGTACTGCATGCGCGCGACGATTTCCTGGCCGGTGTAGCAGCCTTTCTTGAAGCTCACACCGCCGACGGCCTGCAGATTGAGCATCTGCGGGATGAACAGCTCACGGGTGCTCGGCATGACCTGGCCGATACCGGCGCGGATCTGGCCCAGCAGCCATTGATTGAGTTCGGCTTCGGTCAATTGCGCGCACAGCTTGCCTTTGACGGTGTCGGCCTGATCGGCAGGCACCCAGAGTTCGGCACGATTAGGGGAGACGCGAATCGCGATCAGCCCTTCGTGGCGGGCCACGCTGTCTGTTTCTGCCGGCAGTTCCAGACCCAGGCTGCTCAGGGCCGCATCGCCATGATCCAGACCGAAGCGCACCCAGGAGGCGCTTTCGTCGGTCAGTTTCGATTTGGAGAACACCGCGTACTTCTTCAGATCCGCCAGTTGCGGTTCCAGCAGCGCGCCGGCCATCGCCAGCAGCACGCCGTCGCCTTCAAGCACGATGCGGAAACTCGACTGCATCCGGCCTTTCTGTGTGCAACGGGCACCAAGGCTGGCCTGGGTTTCACTCAGGTAATTGATGTTGCAGGTCAGCTGGCCTTGCAGGAATTTGCCGGCATCCGCGCCGCGAACCGCGAGAACGCCTTCATGAGACAGGGTGCAGAAAAAAGCAGAATCGGCCATGGGTCATCGCAGGGTAAATAGACTGGGGCACATCATAAGGGGGTGGTGTTGAAATGGGTAGTTGATAAAGGATCGATGGCGCCCGACCAAAGCCGACTGTTCGGCCCGCTTCGGGCCTGTATACTTGCGGCCTATTTCAGGAGGGCTCCATGGTCGAACAAGTTGAACTGAATCGCCTCTTTTGGCACAGCCGTCGCGGCATGCTGGAACTCGACGTGTTGCTGGTGCCGTTCGTGAAAGAGGTCTACGCCAATCTGAACGAGGTGGATCGTGCGCTGTATGTCCGCCTGCTCGAGTGCGAGGATCAGGACATGTTCGGCTGGTTCATGGAGCGCAGCGAATCGGAAGATCCCGAGCTGCAACGCATGGTTCGCATGATTCTGGATCGTGTCCAGCCCAAGTAACACGTTCGAATGCCGCTGGCATGCCTCACGGCAGTTGCTGGCGGCGTATCTTCTGGCCCAGGCATTCGCGCTGGGTTCCCTGTTTCTATTGTCGATTTCTTTCTGGGCCGGTTTGCTCGGGGCTTTCGCGTGTCTCGGCCATGCTGCCTGGGTGTTGCCGCGGCAGATACTGCTGAGTCATCCCAAGGCATTTTGCGGATTGCGTCGGGACGCGGATGGCTGGCAGCTGTGGAACAAGGCCGATGGCTGGCAAGCGGTGCAGTTGCGCCCGGACAGCCTGGCGCTGCCACTGATCGTGGTGCTGCGCTTTAGATTGCGTGGTGAACGGCGGGTCAGGTCGATCTGTGTAACGCGGGACTCGCAGGCGGCGGATCTGCACCGACGCCTGCGGGTACGCCTCAAGTTCAGCCGACGTAGGTGGGCGGCACCAGAATAGTGTCGAGTGCTTCGGGCAGCAGGTCTGGGTAGTCGAGTGTGTAATGCAGGCCTCGGCTTTCCTTGCGCTCCATGGCCGAGCGGATCATCAGTTCCGCTACTTGCGCCAGGTTGCGCAACTCGATCAGGTCGCGACTGACTTTATAGTTGCTGTAGAACTCGTCGATTTCATCCAGCAGCAGACGCACGCGGTGTTGTGCCCTTTGCAGGCGCTTGTTGGTGCGCACGATGCCCACGTAGTCCCACATGAAGCGCCGCAATTCGTCCCAGTTGTGGGCGATGATCACGTCTTCATCGGAGTCGGTCACCTGGCTGGCGTCCCAGGCGGGCAGGGCGCGCGGGATCAAGACGTCGGGCAGTTGCTCGAGAATGTCCGCCGCTGCCGATCGGGCGTAAACGAAGCATTCCAGCAGCGAGTTGCTGGCCATGCGGTTGGCGCCATGCAGGCCGGTGAAGCTGGTTTCGCCAATGGCGTACAGGCCGGGCACATCGGTGCGGCCCTGTTGATCGACCATCACTCCGCCGCAGGTGTAATGCGCAGCCGGTACGACCGGGATCGGTTGCTTGGTGATGTCGATGCCGAATCCGAGGCAGCGTTCGTAGACGGTCGGGAAGTGCGATTTGATGAAGGCTTCGGGTTTGTGGCTGATGTCGAGGTAGACGCAATCGACACCCAGGCGCTTCATTTCGTGGTCGATGGCGCGGGCGACGATGTCTCGAGGCGCCAGTTCTGCACGTGAGTCGAAGCGTTGCATGAAGCGTTCGCCGTTCGGCAGCTTCAAATGGGCACCTTCACCGCGCAGGGCTTCGGTTACCAGAAAACTCTTGGCTTGCGGGTGGTAGAGGCAGGTGGGGTGGAACTGGTTGAACTCCAGGTTCGCCACTCGGCAGCCCGAACGCCAGGCCATGGCGATGCCATCACCGCAGGCGCCGTCGGGGTTGCTTGTATATAGATAGACTTTCGCGGCGCCGCCGGACGCCAGAATCACGAAGCGTGCACCGAAGGTATCGACTTCCCCGGTTTTGCGGTTGAGTACGTAGGCGCCGAGGCAGCGTTCGCCTTCCAGCCCCAGCCGACGCTCGGTGATCAGATCGACCGCTACCCGCTGTTCGAGCAGTTCGATGTTCGGGCGTTCTTTGGCCTGGGCCAGCAGGGTCGTGAAGATCGCAGCGCCAGTGGCATCGGCGGCGTGGATGATCCGTCGATGGCTGTGACCGCCTTCGCGGGTGAGGTGAAATTCGAAGCCGCCGTCTTCGGTGCCGGACTGTTCGTCGCGAGTGAACGGCACGCCCTGGTCGATCAGCCATTGGATCGCTTCCTTGCTGTGCTCGACGGTGAAACGCACCGCGTCTTCATGGCACAAACCGCCGCCAGCATTGAGGGTGTCATCGACATGGGATTCGACAGTGTCGGTGTCGTCCAGCACGGCTGCGACGCCACCCTGTGCCCAATAGGTCGAGCCGTTGGCAAGATCGCCTTTGCTCAGTACGGCGATGCGCAAGTGACCGGGCAGGGTCAGCGCGAGACTCAAACCGGCAGCGCCGCTGCCAATCACCAGAACATCGTGTTGAAACTGTTGGCTCATTTCAGGATTCCGCTCAAAGCGACCCGGGTCGGGGTTGGCGCAGGACAGGCGGATGGGCGAGTCGAGACAGCCACACAGCCCACTAGTATATAGAGGGGTTGGGCGGCACAATAGTCGGGCCGATATGGCATTGTGAAACTACCGTGACGAAAAAATACGGACGCTTTGTCGGGAAGTTTTTTTCATCGGTTTTAGGAAAAAGCGACTGTATCGCAGATGAAACACGCTTTTTCAGCTCACGGTTGCACAATGTCGGCGCGGCACGTCTATAAATATTTGGAACTTTTGCCAAAGGCCCAAGATCAATAGACAGTTGCCCGAAACAAGGGACAGTGTCGGCTTCAATGCGGAACCTGCGGTTGGGTTCTTGCCGGCGAGCCGATGACAAGATTATTCGCGCAGCCGGTTCATCCCGCGCTGCGTTTTTCGTGCGTGCCAAATCAGAGCCCGCAGGAAACTTGCTTGGAGGGGGAGAACTTTTGCGAAAAGCCCGAGTCTATGTTTGCAAGTCCGGTCGTTTGGTCATGCAAACCTCCTCCGAGTTTATCGAGGAGTGTTCATGCTAACCCAGGAAGAGGATCAGCAGCTGGTCGAACGCGTTCAGCGTGGCGACAAGCGAGCTTTCGATCTGCTGGTGCTGAAGTATCAGCACAAAATTCTCGGGTTGATCGTGCGTTTTGTGCACGACACCCATGAAGCCCAGGACGTCGCACAAGAAGCCTTTATCAAGGCGTATCGAGCGCTTGGAAATTTCCGTGGCGACAGTGCGTTTTATACGTGGCTGTACCGCATCGCCATCAACACGGCGAAGAACTATCTGGTTTCACGCGGCCGTCGGCCGCCGGATAGCGATGTAAGTTCCGAGGATGCAGAGTTCTATGACGGCGATCACGGCCTGAAAGATCTCGAGTCACCTGAACGTGCATTGCTGCGGGATGAGATCGAAGGCACCGTCCATCGAACCATTCAGCAACTGCCAGAGGATTTGCGCACAGCGTTAACTTTGCGCGAATTCGATGGTCTGAGTTACGAGGACATCGCGAGCGTCATGCAATGTCCGGTTGGTACCGTGCGCTCCCGGATTTTCCGCGCCCGGGAGGCCATCGATAAAGCCCTGCAGCCGTTGTTGCAGGAAAACTAAAGACAGCGGCGACAGCCAAGAGAGGAACGCCATGAGTCGTGAAGCCCTGCAGGAATCGCTGTCCGCAGTGATGGATAACGAAGCGGACGAACTGGAATTGCGTCGAGTGCTCAATGCACTGGACGATGTTGAAACCCGTGAAACCTGGGCTCGTTATCAGATCGCTCGGGCAGCCATGCACAAGGATCTGTTGCTCCCACGTCTGGATCTTGCTGCGGCCGTTTCTGCTGCGCTGGAAGACGAAGCAACTCCTGCCAAAGTGTCCCGCGGCCCATGGCGCAGCCTTGGTCGTCTGGCCGTAGCTGCCTCGGTGACCGTTGCCGTACTGGCGGGTGTTCGTCTGTACAATCAGGACGAAATCGCTGGCGTCGAACTCGCTCAGCAATCCAATCAGCCAGTGCTGGCTACCCCTCAGGTAAAAGGCCCGGCGGTATTGGCAGGCTATAATGAGAGTTCTGAAGCTACTGGCCCAATGGCCAATGGTGTACTGCAAGGTCAGCCAGGCTGGCACGATCAGCGTCTGCCAGGTTACCTGCGTCAACACGCTCAACAGGCTGCCTTGAAAGGCACCGAGAGCGCGCTGCCATATGCACGTGCAGCAAGCCTGGAAAACCGTTAAGGGGGATCATGCGCGCCATACCTCTACTTTCGCTTCTGCTCAGCGGCTGGTTCATTGTTCCAGCCCACGCCGACGAGGCTCAGGACTGGTTGACCCGCCTGGGCCAGGCCGAGCAGCAGCAAAGCTTTCACGGCACATTCGTTTACGAGCGTAACGGTAGCTTTTCTACCCACAACATCTGGCATCGCGTCCAGAATGGCCAGGTCCGCGAGCGTTTGCTTCAGCTCGACGGTTCGGCTCAGGAAGTCGTGCGCATTGATGGACATACTCAATGCGTCAGCGGCACTCTGATTGCGGGGCTTGGGGATTCTCCCAATTCCGCCGCTCGCCCTCTCGATCCCCAAAAGCTGAAGAACTGGTATGAGCTTGCCGTCATTGGCAAGTCACGTGTGGCAGGACGCGAAGCGGTGATCGTATCGCTGACGCCCCGTGATCAGCACCGCTACGGCTTCGAACTGCATCTGGACAAGGAAACGGGTCTGCCGCTCAAGTCGCTGCTGTTGAACGACAAGGGGCAGTTGCTTGAGAGGTTCCAGTTCACGCGGCTGGATACTTCTGAAATTCCGTCCGATAAAGACCTGCAAGCCAACTCCGATTGCAAGACAGTCACTCTCGACAGCGACAAGGCTTCTGCGGTCAAGACCGCACAGGTCTGGCGTTCTGACTGGCTGCCTCCTGGCTTCGAACTCACCAGTAGTTCCTCGCACAAGGATCCGGAAACCAAGACCCAGGTCAACAGCCTGATGTATGACGATGGTCTTGCCCGCTTCTCTGTTTTCCTGGAGCCGCTGAATGGCGCAACCGTCACCGATACCCGAACTCAACTGGGCCCGACCGTTGCCGTATCCCGTCGTTTGACTACGCCTCAAGGCGAAATGATGGTGACGGTCGTCGGCGAGATTCCAATCGGGACCGCCGAACGGATTGCCCTGTCGATGCGCAATGATGGCGCTGCAACCAGCAAGCAGTGAGCTGATTCCAGCTATCTCCACTTCGTCGTCGAGACGTGAAATGTTTGCTGAGCATTTTCATTTGCAAAACACCCGAAAATTTTTTATAGGTCAGAGCCTCTCGGCTCTGGCCTTGTTTGTTGTTCCCGGAACAAAAATGCCGGCCTGTGGTTTCCGGTGTTCCTTGCTCCATATCGCTTAACCCTGCTCGTCGTAACGGGAGCTGTATGTCGATACCAAGCTTGAAGTCTTATCTCTCCATTTTCGCCACGGTGCTGGTGCTCGGTCAGGCTGTTCCTGCAGTCCATGCGGCTGAGGCGGCCAGCCCGGCCAACCTGCCGGATTTCACCCAGCTGGTCGAACAGGCCTCGCCTGCGGTGGTGAACATCAGTACCACGCAAAAGCTGCCGGATCGCAAAGTGAACCAGCAAATGCCCGACCTGGAAGGCTTGCCGCCGATGCTGCGCGAGTTCTTCGAGCGCGGCATGCCGCCGCAACAGCGTTCTCCGCGTGGTGATCGCCAGCGTGAAGCGCAGTCGCTGGGGTCGGGCTTTATCATTTCGCCGGATGGCTACATCCTGACCAATAACCATGTGATCGCCGATGCCGACGAAATCCTCGTCCGTCTGGCTGATCGCAGTGAAATGAAAGCCAAGCTGATCGGCACCGACCCACGCTCCGACGTGGCGCTGCTGAAAATCGAAGGCAAGGATCTGCCAGTGCTGAAACTCGGCAAATCCCAGGACCTGAAAGCCGGTCAATGGGTGGTGGCAATCGGTTCGCCATTCGGCTTTGATCACACCGTGACTCAAGGCATCGTCAGTGCCGTCGGTCGCAGCCTGCCGAATGAAAACTACGTGCCGTTCATCCAGACCGACGTACCGATCAACCCGGGTAACTCCGGTGGCCCGCTGTTCAATCTGAACGGTGAAGTGGTCGGGATCAACTCGCAGATCTACACCCGTTCCGGTGGCTTCATGGGCGTGTCGTTCGCCATTCCGATCGACGTGGCAATGGACGTTTCCAATCAGCTGAAAAGCGGCGGCAAAGTCAGCCGTGGCTGGTTGGGCGTTGTCATCCAGGAAGTGAACAAGGATCTGGCCGAGTCGTTCGGTCTGGATAAACCGGCCGGTGCACTGGTCGCACAGATTCAGGATGACGGCCCGGCTGCAAAGGGCGGCCTGCAAGTGGGTGACGTGATCCTGAGCATGAACGGTCAACCGATCGTCATGTCTGCTGACCTGCCACATCTGGTGGGTGCGTTGAAGGCTGGCGCCAAGGCCAACCTCGAAGTGATTCGTGACGGCAAGCGCAAGAATGTCGAGCTGACTGTCGGCGCCATTCCAGATGAAGACAAGGAACTGGATGCTCTGCCGAAATCTGGTGCTGAAACCAACAGCAATCGTCTGGGGGTATCGGTTGCCGAGCTGAGCGCCGAGCAGAAGAAAACCTACGACCTCAAAGGTGGTGTGGTGATCAAGGAAGTGCAGGACGGTCCTGCAGCCCTGATCGGTCTGCAACCGGGCGACATCATCACCCACCTGAACAATCAGGCCATCGGTTCTTCCAAGGAGTTCGCCGAGATCGCCAAGGCGCTACCGAAAAACCGTTCGGTGTCGATGCGCGTTCTGCGTCAGGGCCGTGCCAGCTTCATCACGTTCAAACTGGCTGAATGATCCAGTTGTCCAAGCAGTAAAAAAAACCGCCTCGAAAGAGGCGGTTTTTTTGTATCCGGAATTTGTCTCGGCGCGGGCTTAACCCATCATGTCCTTGACCATACGCTCTTGCTCCATCAGCTCGCGCTGACGGGCATCGATACGCGACGACAGCGGGAAGTTGCTGCCGGCCTTGCGTTTGGCGAAGTCCAGTTGCTGGATGGCCTGGCGATAATCGCCGACCAGCGCGAAATACTCGGCACGGGCCTGATGCAAGCCAATGATATTGCCGGACAGTCCGCGGGTTTCTGCAACCTGGTACCAAACGTCTGGATCGTCCGGACGCGATTTCAACAAGCCCTCGAGTGCCTTCTCCGCATCGGCGGTTCGGTTCTGTTTCAGCAGCAGATCGACACGCACCTGATTCAGCGGATAGTTGCCAGGATACTGGCTGAGCATCCGGTCAACCCGGGACTGAGCATCGGGCAGTTTGTTGTTGGTGATGTCCAGGTCGATCTGCGCGAGGTTGTAGATGATCTCGTTCGGCGATTTCTCCAGCAGTTGCTTGAGATTCTCCCGTGCTTCGTTCAACTGACCACCCTTGATCTGGGCGATCGCCAGACCATAGCGAGCCACGTCGTTTTTAGGGTTCTCATCCAGTTGCGCGCGGAAGCGCTTGGCACCAAGGCCCGGCGTTTCTTCATAGGTCAACTGCACCCGCGCCCGGATCAGTTGGTAGCGCTTGCTGTCTTCGATACCGCCGGGTTTAGCCTGTTCGGCGCGGTTGCGGGTGTCGGCGATCCGCGATTCGGTGACCGGGTGGGTCAGCAGGAATTCCGGCGGTTTGGCATCGAAGCGGTACTGGCGCATCAAACGCTCGAACATGGTCGGCATCGAGCGCGGATCGTAGCCGGCCTTTTCCAGGTTGAGGATGCCGATGCGGTCGGCCTCCTGCTCGTTCTGGCGCGAGAAACGTCGTTGTTCCTGAATTGCTGCCGCCTGGGTACCGGCAATCGCAGCAATCCCGGCATCGCCTGCGCCTGCCGCGGCGATCACGATGCCGGCCAGCAGCGCCGCCATCATCGGCACCTGCATCCGCTGGGAAGCCTCGACGCCACGGGCGAAGTGGCGTTGGGACAAGTGCGCCAGCTCGTGAGCCAGTACCGAAGCATATTCGCCCTCGGTCTGGGCATTGAGGAACAGGCCGCCATTGACCCCGACAATCCCGCCCGGTGCCGCGAATGCGTTCAGCTGCGGGCTGTTGATCAGGATGAATTCCAGGCGTCGGTCATTGACCTGGCTGGTTTCCACCAGCTTATAGACGCTGGATTCGACGTAGTCTTTGAGCTGTGGATCGTTGAGCTGCGAAACCTGGCTGCGCAGCAACGCCAGCCAGGCGCGACCCAATTGATATTCCTGTTGTGGCGAGACGATGGCAGAACTGGCGTCACCGAGTGACGGCAGGTCGTCGGCGAAGCCCGGTGAGGCGAGCAGGCAAGCGAGCGTCAGCAGGGTAGGGCGCAGAAATGTCATGCACAAAGCCTTAGTCGACAAAGACCTTACTGTAGCCGGACACCGGGCCTGCGACCAGATATTCTAGGCAGCCTGACCACCTGATCCGGAGTGACGCATGACCGACGCTGTAGCCCATGACTGTGAACTGGACGCCAGTGGCCTGAATTGTCCGTTGCCGTTGCTCAAGGCCAAGATGGAGCTGAACAAGCTGCCTAGCGGCGCGATACTCAAGGTAATTGCCACGGACGCAGGCTCGCAACGCGACTTTCGCACCTTTGCCAAGTTGGCCGGTCATACGCTGCTGCGTGAAGAAGACGAGGCGGGTGTCTACCGTTACTGGCTGAAAAAAGCCTGAAACCGACCGCGTAAATGACCTAAGGAAAATTGATGTTCAAAGTGTTGCGCGACTGGATTCAGCGCTACTTCTCCGATGAGGAAGCAGTGGTGCTGGCGGTTTTGCTGTTTCTCGCCTTCACCGCGGTGCTGACACTGGGCGGAATGCTTGCGCCGGTGCTGGCCGGGATGGTGCTGGCGTATCTGATGCAGGGGCTGGTGGTCACGCTCGAACGTCTGCGCGTGCCCGGAGGGGCGGCGGTCGGTCTGGTGTTTGCGCTGTTCATGGGCGTGCTGATGGTGTTCATCGTCGTGGTGCTGCCGCTGCTCTGGCACCAGTTGATCACCCTGTTCAACGAGTTGCCGGGCATGCTCGCCAAGTGGCAATCGCTGCTGTTGCTGCTGCCCGAGCGCTACCCGCATCTGGTTTCCGACGAGCAGGTGCTGCAAGCGATCGAAGCGGCGCGGGGCGAGATCGGCAAGTTCGGCCAGTGGGCGCTGACGTTCTCGTTGTCGAGCTTGCCGCTGCTGGTGAACATCATGATCTATCTGGTGCTGGTGCCGATCCTGGTGTTCTTCTTCCTCAAGGACCGGGCAATGATCGGCGAGTGGGTGCGCGGCTATTTGCCGCGCGAACGGGCGCTGATCACCCGGGTTGCCGAGGAAATGAACCGGCAGATCGCCAACTACATTCGCGGCAAGGTCATCGAGATCGTGATTTGTGGTGGCGTGACCTACATCGCGTTCGTCGCGCTGGGGCTCAATTATGCGGCGCTGCTGGCCCTGTTGGTGGGCGTGTCGGTGGTGGTGCCGTATGTCGGGGCGGTGGTGGTGACCGTGCCAGTGCTGCTGATTGCGCTGTTCCAGTGGGGCTGGAGCGATCAGTTCATCTATCTGATGGCGGTCTACGGGATCATTCAGACCCTGGACGGCAACGTGCTGGTGCCGTTGCTGTTTTCCGAAGCGGTCAATCTGCACCCGGTGGCGATCATCTGCGCGGTGCTGTTGTTCGGCGGGCTATGGGGATTCTGGGGCGTGTTCTTCGCGATTCCGCTGGCGACCCTGTTCAAGGCAGTGCTGGATGCGTGGCCGCGCAAGGAGCCGGCGGTAGCGCCGCTGCTTTGAAAATGAAACGGCGCCCGCAAGGGCGCCGACAGCATCAGGCCTTGTTCAGCGCCTGAGCAGCAGCCAGCACTGCATCGACATGTCCTGGCACCTTAACGCCGCGCCATTCCTGACGCAGTACGCCGTTCTTGTCGATCAGGAACGTGCTGCGATCAACGCCCAGGTATTCCTTGCCGTAAAGTTTCTTCAGCTTGATCACGTCGAACAGCTGGCAGACGGCTTCGTCCTTGTCGCTGATCAACTCGAACGGAAACTCCTGCTTGCACTTGAAGTTCTCGTGGGACTTCAGACTATCGCGAGAGATGCCGAAGATTTCCGTGTTGGCAGCCTTGAACGCTGTGTATTGATCGCGAAAGCCTTGGCCTTCGGTGGTGCAGCCCGGGGTGCTGTCCTTCGGATAGAAGTAGATCACCACTTGCTTGCCCTTGAGGGCCGACAGGCTGACAGTCTGCCCGCTGGTGGCAGGTGCTTCGAAATCCGTAACCGGTTGGTCGATGACAACGGCCATGTAAAGCTTCCTTACATTGGGTTCTGTGGGCGCCAAGGTTCGATCAGTGCATCCAGGTTCATGGCGTCGGCGAAATCCAGGAACTGGTCACGCAGCCAGCTGATCTGGGTGCCGGCGGGCAGGGTCACGGTGAACGTGGCGTTGAGCATGGTGCCGCCGGTCTGCGGTGCCTGATAGGTATCGCACGTCAGGTTTTCCAGCTCGACGTTGTGATCCATGAAGAACTGGCACAGCTCGTTGATGATGTCCGGACGGTACGCCGAAGACACGTAAGCCACGTACGGCAGGGCTTGCGGACGGTTTTCCAGGGCGGCGCTGCGCACCACATTGACGGTGAACGCATGACGCTTGGCCAGCACGGGCAGGCTGCCTTCAAGGCGAGCCAGTGCGTCCCAGCTGCCGGAGACTTCGAGCACCAGCGCGCTGCACTCGCCGTGGCGGGTCAGGCGCGAGGTGACCACCGCGCAGCGGTTTTCATGGCTGGCGCGGCACAGGACGTTGGTCAGCTCCATGGGATTGGCGCCGAGGGCACTGATGACAAGGAATTGTTCGCGAACTGTGGGGGTGGACATGCAGCATTCCTAAAGCGATGAGCGGTCGGTAGGGAGAGGGCGTTGATTGCCGGGGCAATGCCTGTCCGGAAGACCCGATTCGTGTGGCGCTACGGCTCCATGAACAAGCAAGCGTACGGCAACGACACTGGAACGGGGCCCGGGAGGCCGAAACGGGAGACTGGAACCCGGCGTACAAGCTGATCAGTACCGATCAAAGTCTGAAGGGTAGCGAAAAGCGGCGCCAAGGGGAATGGCGGCACAGTACTTCGCTTGTGCAAGCATCTTGGCGCCAGTACCATTACCGCTCTCTTTTTCCGGCAGGAGCGGTTTCATGATTGCGGGCAGTATGGTGGCACTGGTCACACCCATGGATGCACAAGGGCGTCTTGACTGGGACAGCCTCAGCAAACTCGTGGACTTCCATCTCAAGAACGGCACCCATGCCATTGTCGCGGTCGGCACCACCGGCGAGTCGGCAACCCTTGATGTAGAAGAACACATCGCCGTCATCAAAGCCGTGGTCAAACAGGTTGCCGGTCGTATTCCGGTGATCGCCGGTACCGGCGCCAACTCGACCCGCGAAGCTGTCGAGCTGACCCGCAATGCCAAGGAAGCCGGCGCCGATGCCTGCCTGCTGGTAGTCCCGTACTACAACAAGCCGACCCAGGAAGGCCTGTACCAGCACTTCAAGCACATCGCCGAAGCGGTCGACATCCCACAGATTCTCTATAACGTTCCCGGCCGCACCTCCTGCGACATGCAGGCCGAGACCGTGATCCGCCTGTCCACCGTGCCGAACATCATCGGCATCAAGGAAGCTACCGGCGACCTGAAACGTGCCAAGGCGATCATCGACGGCGTGAGCAAGGACTTCATCGTGCTGTCCGGCGATGATCCGACCGCCGTAGAGCTGATCTTGTTGGGCGGCAAGGGCAACATCTCCGTCACCGCCAACGTCGCGCCACGCGAAATGGCCGACCTGTGCGAGGCCGCGCTCAAGGGCGACGCCGAGACCGCACGGGCCATCAACGAAAAACTGATGCCACTGCACAAGGACCTGTTCATCGAAGCCAACCCGATTCCGGTGAAGTGGGCTTTGGTCGAAATGGGCCTGATGCACCAAGGCATCCGCTTGCCGCTGACCTGGCTGAGCGCTCCTTGTCATGAAACGCTGCGCTCGGCCCTGCGCCAGTGCAACGTCCTGGTTTAATTGAGGAAGTACAACGCATGAAGCGAATGGCCGGACTTTCCGCACTTGCCTTGATTATCTCCAGCACCAGTGGCTGCGGATGGATCTGGGGCCCGGAAGGTTATTTCCGTGACCGTGGTAGCGATTACCTGGAAGCGCAACAGACTGCACCGATGCAACTGCCACCGGACGTCAGCACCTCCAAGCGCCTGGATCCGTTGCTGCCGATCCCGCGCAACGTGGCCGACGACACCGCCAAGGGTGAATACATCGTTCCGCGCCCTCAACCGCTGTCGACCGTTGCCGATGCCAGCGACTACTCGCTGCAGAAGAGCGGTGATTCGCGTTGGGTCATGGCCCAGCATCCACCGGCCGAAGTCTGGCCAGTGGCGGTGCAATACTTCCAGGACAACGGTTTCCGTCTGGATGAACAGCGCCCGCAAACCGGCGAATTCACCACCACCTGGCAGCATTCCGACGAACTGTCCGCCGCCATGGCCAAGCGCCTGAGCGCCGCCGGCGTCAGCACCGACAGCGAAACCCGCGTGCGGGTACGCATCGAGCCGGGCGTGCAGCGCAACACCAGTGAAGTCTACGTGGTCAGCGCCGAGCGTCCTGCCGGCAGCACCGCCGATGTGGCCTTCACCAACCGTTCGGTCAACACCGGTCTCGACGCTGCGCTGGTCGACGACATGCTCGCGAGCATGAGTCGTACTTCCGAGAAGGGTGGTTCGGTGTCGATGCTGGCTTCGCGTGATTTCGACACCCCGAGCCGTGTCAGCCTGAGCGAAGACGGCAGCGGCAACCCGGTACTGAACGTCGGTACGGACCTGGATCGTGCCTGGTCGAGCGTCGGTCGTGCGCTGGAGCAGGGTGAATGGCGCGTTGAAGACATCAACCGCAGCCTGGGTCTCTACTACATCAACTTGTCCGAAAAGGCCGAGAAGAAAGACGAGAAACCTGGTTTCTTCAGCAGCCTGTTCGGCAGCGCGCCGACCAAGGAAGAAGTTGAAGCTCGCGCCGAGCGTTATCAGGTTCGCCTGAGCAAGGTCGGCGAGAACGTTCAGGTCACCGTCGAGAAAAACATCAACACCGTTGCGCCGGCCGATGTGGCCCGCAAAGTGTTGAGCGTGATTCAGGACAACCTGGGCTGATCCAATGCGTTTTGCCGTTCTCGGCAGCGGTAGCCAAGGGAACGGCACGCTGATCGCCAGTGCTGATACGTATGTGCTGGTGGATTGTGGTTTTTCCCTGCGGGAAACCGAAAAACGCCTGTTGCGCCTGGGTGTGAACCCGGCGCAACTGAGCGCGATACTTGTAACCCACGAACATGCCGACCACGTGCATGGCGTGGGTTTGCTGTCTCGGCGCTACAATCTGCCTGTCTACCTTAGTCGCGGCACACTGCGCGGGATGCGCAAACCGATTGAACCTGCCGGTTTCGTGACCGGTGGCGAGCAGTTGCAGATCGGTGCTCTGAACATCGGGGTCATTGCCGTGGCCCATGATGCACAGGAACCGACCCAGTACGTATTCAGCGATCAAGAGCAGCGGCGCTTCGGCCTGCTGACCGACCTGGGTTCATACTGCGAGCGGGTGCTGGACGGCTATCGGGACCTCGATGCGTTGATGATCGAGTCCAATCATTGTCGCGACATGCTGGCCCGTGGTCATTACCCGTACTTTCTCAAGCAGCGGGTGGGCGGCGAGCTGGGGCATTTGAACAACCATCAGGCGGCATTCCTGGTGGCCGAGTTGGGCTGGCAAGGCCTGCAACACCTGGTCCTGGCCCATCTGAGCAGCAAGAACAACCTGCCGCAGCTGGCCCGGCAATGTTTTGTCGACACCCTCGGGTGCGACCCGGACTGGCTGCAACTGGCCGATCAAGATTCAGGGCTCGACTGGCGCCACATCGCCTAGCCCATCTACTTAGCAAGCGGAGCCCATCATGGAAAAACGTGAAGAACTCTACCGCGGCAAAGCCAAATCGGTTTACAAGACCGACGACGCTGACCGCTTGATCCTGCTGTTTCGCAACGACACTTCGGCGTTCGACGGCAAGCGCATCGAGCAGCTCGACCGCAAAGGCATGGTGAACAACAAGTTCAACGCCTTCATCATGCAGAAACTCGAAGCGGCCGGCATTCCGACCCAATTCGACAAACTGCTGGCCGACAACGAAGTGCTGGTGAAAAAACTCGACATGATCCCGGTCGAGTGCGTCGTGCGTAACTACGCCGCCGGCAGCCTGGTCAAGCGTCTGGGCGTCGAGGAGGGCATGAAGCTCAACCCGTACACCTTCGAACTGTTCCTGAAGGACGACGCCAAGGGCGATCCGTTCATCAACGAATCCCACGTCGTGGCCTTCGGCTGGGGTACTGCCGAGCAACTGGCGCGCATGAAAGAACTGTCGCTCAAGGTCAACGAAGTCCTGAGCAAACTGTTCGACGACGCCGGCCTGTTGCTGGTGGACTTCAAGCTTGAATTCGGCGTGTTCAGCGACGGCTCCATCGTCCTGGGCGACGAGTTCAGCCCGGACGGCTGCCGTCTGTGGGACAAGGACACCAAGAAGAAGATGGACAAGGACCGCTTCCGCCAGGGCCTCGGTGACGTCATCGAAGCCTACGAAGAAGTCGCCAACCGTCTGGGCGTACCGCTTTAATCGACGCAAGCATCTGATAGCACGGAAAAAATTTCGTCTGGGGGTTTCCCATTCAGCGAAAGTGTTGTTATGATGCGCGCCGTTGGAGAGATGCCAGAGTGGCCGAATGGGACGGATTCGAAATCCGTTGTACCTTCACCGGTACCTAGGGTTCGAATCCCTATCTCTCCGCCATACATAGAAAAAGCCCCGTAGCTGAGAAGCTACGGGGCTTTTTCGTTTCCGATCCCGCCTAATTCGATACCCCAACTACTTCTGCCCCAAATCCACCACCTCCCAACTATCATCCGGATCAAACCGCGTCATCGCCTTCGCCACTTTCTCCCCATCCGGCCCGAGATCCTTCTGAAACACCTGACCCTCATGGCTGATCATGAAGCTCATCACCCCGGTGTCGTCATACTTCGCAGGCCACGCGATCAAGGCGAACCCGCGGCTCATCTTGTCTCCAATCAGATAGCTGTAAGCGCCGCCCGGGGCTGAGGGGCCTTGGGCGTCGAGGATGCGGAAGTGGTAGCCGTGCCAGTCTTCGTCGTTGATGGCTTGGCCGAAGGCGGGGCCGAGGGGGCTGATCTGGTTGGTGTCGTCTTCTGGCCAATAGAGGCCGTCGTGTTTGCCGGGGGAGCTGAAGATTTTCTGTGCGTATTCGAGGGCGCCGTCGCCGTCGCGGTCTTCCGAGGCGTAGTCCATTTGCGCGTCGTGATAGGCCAGCGCCGATTGCACTGCCGCCAGTTCGTTACGGCCGATGCGGCGGGCGCGGATTTCGACCTGGGCGGCGTTCATGTCGAAGCGCCAGCCGGTTTTGTCTTTGATGAGCGGGATGGGCAGCGTCCAGTGATCGGGCCCGACGGAGAGCACGGCCTTGCTGTCGCCGGTCTTTTCCAGCGTGTGCTGTTCGCGGTATTGCTGCAGGAAGGCATCGACATCGCTGCGCTGCACGCCTTCACGGGGAATGAAACTGTGCCATTCCTCGCCCAGCAATTCCGTCAGGCGTTTTTGGTCGGCGTGTTGCGTGCCGAGGGCTTCGACGAAGGCGTCAGCGGCTTTTTCCGGGGTTGGAAATACCTGCTGGGCCAAGGTGAGGCTCGAAAATGCGAGGCCGGCCGCGAGGGTCAGGCTGCTCCTGAGCAGAGAATGAATGTTCATCGACGGCCACCTCCTCTCTGACGCATGCCCCCGCCGGATGGCCGGCTGATCTGATGTCCGGCGGCACGTGAGGGGTTGGGACGTTGCGCAGAAATCTGGCTGGCCCGGCCGCGATCAGCCTGGACTCGGGTCTGTGACGGGGAGCGCGCGCCGGCGAAGGCGTTGTTCCGTGCGCTGCCTGCTGCGGGTCGGGCTTGAGATGCACGGGTATCACGTTGATTCGCGCCCGGTTGCCGCGCTTCCCGCGTGTTGCCTTGAGCGCGGTCGGCGGCTCTGGGTCTGTCCGCGCCGCCTTGCATGCGATTGCCAACATTGGCGGATTGCGCTTCGCGGACTTGATTGCGGGCTTCCCGATTGCTGGTGGCGGGGCGTTCGAAACCGGCTCTGTCCATCGAACTGCGCGCCCGTTCGCGGGCCTGCGCCCGCTGCGCGTTGTCCCCGCGATAGGCGTCACGCTGAGCCGCGCCGTCCAGCTGCCGGCCATACTGGGCGCGACTGCGGTTGTCACGATAAGGCACGCCATCGCGATGCACGGTGTTGTGCTGCCACTTGTTCTGGTTGTTGGTGATCCGGTTGTTGGCGTTGATGTTGTTGTAACGGTTCACATCGATGTCGATATCGTTGTTGCCCCAATCACAGTCGCCCCACAACGATGCGACGACTGCCACGCCCGTACCGAAGGCCAGCCCGGCTACCAGTGCCTGACCCGGGTAGTAAGCGGGTGGCGGCGGGTAATACACCGGCGGCGAGGCGGGATAAGGCCAGGTGCCATAAGTGGTGGTCGGGTTATAGGTCGGGACGTAGACCACCTGCGGATCGGCGGGCTGAATGATGATGGTCGTGTTGTCGGCCGGCTTGGTTGTCCCGGCAGAGATGGGCGGCGTTACGTTCTGTACTGTCACATTCTGATATTGATTGCTCTGCAGATTGCCCGCCGCCTGGGCCTGACGCCGCAAGCGCTGAACGCCGGCCATGAGTTCGTCAGGCTGGGCCAGAAAGGCATCCCCCAGACGCTGTACCCAGACCGGATCCTGACCCAGTGTCGCCAAGACCTGCGGGAACGCCACCAAGGCCTGCACGCTCGGATCCCACGTCTGGCTGGCCACTTGCTTGACCGCATTATCGCCCTTGGCGTCCGGATGCGCCTTGGACCAGGCTGCGGCTTCGGCGACTTCTCCCGGATAGGTGGCGGCCATCAGCACTTGAGCAAGCAGTGGATCGGGATACAGGGCAATCGACGCGAGCATTTGGTCGAGCTGCTCCGTGGTAAACACGGCATCTTTGGCCGGAACGGTGGTCGCCGCCTGGGCCGCAGGCGCATCGGCGGCCTGCAACAAGAGCGGTGCAGCGCTCAAGGCGAGCAGGAGCGACGCGGCACGCAAGAGCGAACTGTGCATGACCTCTTCCCCACATCCAAATGGCAGGTTTGCATCCAGCGAGACATCCACGGCCAACATCGGACGCTGCGCCGTGATGGAGAATGGTTGGCGATTGGCATTCCGTCAAAAACTGCACAGGCTTTTTCGAAATAAGCACGTTGTCTGTGACTTACTGCACGTTTCCTTGCGTTTTGCGATAAATGACTAAACTTTCCGGTTCCAGGTCATGCATTGCCAACGAGCCTGGCTGTCGTTCCAACCCGAGAGGTCTGGTCATGGCAAAGGGAAAGAAGAAAGACTCGCCCCGAGAAAAAACTGACGAACATACAAAACTGTCGAACAAGAACTACCTTGCCGAGCTGCGCCGTCTGCATATCGAACTGGTGAAAATGCAGGAGTGGGTGAAGGCCGAAGGCATCAAGATCTGCATCATCTTCGAAGGCCGTGACGGTGCGGGCAAGGGCGGCACGATCAAGGCGCTGACCGAGCGGGTCAGCCCGCGGGTGTTTCGCGTCATCGCGTTACCGGCGCCGACCGATCGCGAGAAGAGCCAGATGTACATGCAGCGCTACTTGCCACATTTGCCGGCGGCCGGCGAAGTGGTGATCTTCGATCGCAGTTGGTACAACCGTGCCGGCGTCGAGCGGGTGATGGGTTTTTGCACGGACAAGGAGGTCGACAAGTTCCTCAAAGCCGTGCCGCTGGTGGAGCGCGCAGTTGTCGGTTCGGGGGTGATCCTGCTCAAGTACTGGCTGAATGTCAGTCAGGAAGAACAGACCCGGCGCTTGGAGGCGCGCATTGTCGACGGGCGCAAGATCTGGAAGCTGTCGCCGATGGACCTCAAGTCCTACAGCCGCTGGTATGACTACTCCCGGGCGCGGGACGACATGATCGAAGCGACCGACACCGATTACGCACCGTGGCTGGTGGCCGACTCGAACGACAAGCGCAGGGCGCGGCTCAATATCATCTCCGACCTGCTCAGTCGCATCCCCTATAAAGAGGTGCCGCGAGAGAAGGTGACATTGCCCAAGCGGCAGAAACCGGGGGGATACAAAGAGTCGGATTATCCCTTCAGGCACATTCCCGAAAGATTCTGAAGCAACTTCAGAAGTCGCCGGAGCTGCCAACTCAGGCAGCCCGGCGTCCTGGACAGTCCTCAGATCTCCTTGACCGGGGTCTCTCCCTGCACACTCTTGATCAACTCGATCACATGCAGACAATCCGCCTTGTTCACATACGATTCGCCACTGGCGACCGTCTCGTGGTTGCCCGCGCGTAGCCGCCAGCGCCATTGGCCCTTGCCGGTGCTCGGGGTGCCTTTGGATTGCCTGTAAATCTCGAAATACATTCAGTTCGCTCCATGCGATTTATGTGCGACAGCCTGTGTGACGCCTCGACGCAAGCCTAGCGGAGCGAGGGTGTTTGGCTATCGGGGATTTGTTTCCAATCGTTCGTGAATGTTTCTGGAAGGCGCGGGCCAGAGCGCAGGGATCGTCCTCCGGATTGGCCGGAACGCCCTCGTTTCACCCTTGCATGACGTTCCGGGCTGCTGCTTAATACGGAGCGGCTCATGGCGTCGAACAGCGTTCGGCGACCGACAATCACTATAAGAAAGAGCAGTCCATTGACCCATCCGCACGGAACGCAACACGCGGGCCCGGTGAAGTTGTCGCTGGTGATCCCCGTATTCAATGAAGAGGACAGCCTCGACGGTTTTCTCCTGCGCATTCGTCAGGTTTTCGAGCAAGAGACGCTGGTCGAACTGGAACTGGTGTTCGTCAATGACGGCAGTTCCGATACAACGCTGGAGCGCTTGCTGAACTGCCAGCAGAGCGACTCGCGCATCCGTATCGTCGATCTGAGCCGCAATTTCGGCAAGGAAGCGGCGCTGTCCGCCGGTTTGCAGACGGCCACCGGGCAAATCGTGGTGCCGATCGATGTCGATCTGCAGGATCCGCCCGAGGTCATCCTGCAAATGATCGAGCGCTGGCGCGAAGGGTTTGAAGTGGTGCTTGGCCACCGCATCAGTCGGCGCAACGACTCCTGGGCCAAGCAGACTTCCGCCGGTTGGTTCTATCGCCTGCACAACAAAATTGCCGAACAGGCATTACCGGAAAACGTCGGTGATTTCCGGCTGATGGATCGCTGCGTGGTCGACGCGCTGCTGACACTGCCCGAATCCCGACGCTTCATGAAAGGCCTGTTCGCCTGGGTCGGATTTCGCACCACCCAGGTCGAGTACGAACGCCCGGAGCGGGCGGCGGGGCAGAGCAAGTTCAATGGCTGGCGGCTGTGGAATTTCGCCCTGGAGGGCATCACCAGTTTCAGCACCGAACCGTTGCGGATCTGGACGTATCTGGGAGCGCTGGTCTCTCTGGTGTCGTTCGCCTTTGCGATGTTCATTGTGGTGCGCACGCTGATCCATGGCGTCGACATGCCCGGTTACGCCTCGCTGATGGTTGCCGTGACGTTTCTCGGCGGTTTGCAGTTGATTGGCATCGGTGTGCTCGGCGAGTATCTGGGCCGCACTTATATCGAAGCGAAGCGCCGGCCGGTTTTCCTGGTGCGCCGCATCTACGAATCCAAGGACTGACAGATGGATCTCAAGGAAACCGACATCCTCGGCGACAGCATCGGCGAACATTGGTATTACTGCTCCAAAGCGGCCGCGACCCGTCGTTTGCTGGGTGAAGCGCCGATCCAACGAATTCTCGACGTCGGCGCCGGTTCAGGATTTTTCTCCCATCATTTGTTGACCCACACGGCGGCGCGCGAAGCGTGGTGCGTGGACATCAGCTACCCGGCCGATTCGAGCGCCATCACTGCTGGCAAACCGGTGCATTACCGCCGGTCCATCGACACCGTGGACGCTGATCTGGTGTTGCTGATGGATGTACTGGAACACGTCGAAGACGACCTCGGCCTGCTCAAATCGTACGTCGACAAGGTACCGTCCGGCAGTCGCTTTCTGATGACCGTGCCGGCGTTCCAGTTCATGTGGAGCGGGCACGATGATTTTCTCGAACACAAACGTCGCTACACCCTGGGGCAATTCGAGGCTCTGGCGGGTGACGCCGGATTGACGGTGGAGCGGGGCGCCTATTACTTCGCAGCGGTCTTCCCGCTTGCGCTGGCGTCGCGCCTGTTACCCGGCGGCGCTCGAGAGGCGGCCCCGCGTTCACAGCTGAAAAAACATCATCCGTTGGTCAATACACTGCTCAAAACCCTGTGCAGTCTTGAGTTGCCGTTGATGGGCATCAACCGTGTGGGCGGTCTGAGTGTGTTCGTGCTGGCGCGCAAGCCGTGACGATACCCCGGAGATCCGCTTTGATTCAGCGCGGCCTGCGCTTCGCCGTAACCGGCCTGTTCGTCACGGCGCTGCATGCTTTGGTGGCGGTGCTGTTCATCAACTTCGTCAGTCCCCAGCCGCCGTTGGCCAACGGCGTGGCTTTTGCCGTGGCGACGGTGGTGTCCTATGTGATCAACACCACCTGGAGCTTTTCTGCGCGCCTGCACGGCAAGACCCTGCTGCGCTTTCTGATGGTTTCGGCGGGCGGCTTTCTGTTGGCGATGTTCGTGGCCTGGGCGGCGCAGATGGCCGGGCTGCATTATCTGGCGGGTATCGGTGCGGTGGCGCTGACGATTCCGGCGTTCACGTTCGTACTGCATAACTTCTGGACGTATCGATGAAGGATTCACGCGAGCAGCCGGCTCTATTTCTATTGCCCTTGTTATTGGGTGTTCTGGTGTTTTTTCTGGTGGTCGGGCCGCAGGCGCTGAACCCCCAGAACATCGCCTGGCTGGAGCAGGGCGATCCGGCGACGCATTATCTGGGCTGGGCATTTTTCCGGCATGCGCCGTGGACATTTCCTCTCGGGCTCAACCCGTACTATGGGTTGGAGCTGGGCAGTGCGATCATTTTTTCCGACTCCATTCCACTGCTGGCGCTGTTGTTCAAACCATTCAATGCCTGGTTGCCGGACACCTTTCAGTATTTCGGTTTGTGGCTGTTGGCGTGTTGCGTGTTGCAAGCCTGGTTTGGCTGGAAACTGATTGGGCTGATGACGGCCAATCCCTTGATTCGACTCCTGGGTGCAGGGCTGCTGGCGTTCTCGCCAGCAATGTTCTTGCGCATGGGCGGGCACCTTTCACTGGCCGGCCATTTCCTGATCCTGGCCGCGCTGTACCTGACGTTGCTGCCAAATCTACGCCGACGGCGCCTCGCCTGGGGAGCCTTGCTGGCGGTGACGGCATGGGTGCACGCCTACCTGCTGGCCATGGTTGCCCTGATCTGGGTGGCGGATCTGCTGGGCAAGACTTTCAATCAGTCTTTGAGCCGGCGTCAGGGGTTGATCGAGGGCGGTACGCTTTTCGCTCTGGTGAGCGTGTGTTGCTGGCAGGCCGGTTACTTCAGCATTGCCGATGGTGCGGCCTCCGGCGGTTTTGGTTTGTACCGGATGAATCTGCTGTCGCCTGTCGACCCGGCTGGCTGGTCATTGATCCTGCCCGATCTGCCGAAGGGGAGTGGGGACTACGAAGGTTTCAACTACCTTGGCCTGGGCGTTCTCTTGTTGATGCCGCTGGCGCTGATAGCCTGGTTTCGGAACCGCCAATCGCTGAACCATCAGGTGCGCGCACGTCCATGGCTGTTGATGGCCCTGTTTGGTTTATGGCTGTTCGCGCTGTCGAATCAGATCGGCATCGGGGCGTGGAACCTCGGTTATCCGCTGCCGAAAAGTCTTGTCGCGCTGGCCAATATCTTTCGTGCCTCGGGCCGGATGTTCTGGCCGGTTCTGTACGTCTGCATCCTGGCTGCGATTTTTCTGGTGGCGCGCGGTTATCGACCGCGTATCGCCATCGGTCTGCTCGCGGTGGCGCTGCTGATCCAGGTCGCCGATAGCCGCAACGGCTGGATGGGGCTGCGGCAGGGAAAATCGGTGGCACCTTCGTCGGTCTGGGCCAGCCCGATGAAGGATCCGTTTTGGGCAAGTGCCGCTGCGCGTTATGCCAATGTCCGCAGCCTGATGCCACAGAACCAGGGTGAGCGTTGGCAGATGATTGCCGGTTTCGCAGCGACTCACGGGATGAAAACCGATGCGGTCTATCTGGGACGCATGAGCACTTCGGCGCTGGCGCGGGCACAGCAGAAAGCACGCGCGATGCTCGATTCGGGGCAATACGACGCGGACTCTTTGTACCTGCTGGACGACGATGCGCTGGTCGATGCCGCCAGAACCATCAACAGTGAAACCGATCTGCTGACACGCGTGGATGGGGTCGCGGTGCTGGCGCCGGGCTGGAAACGCTGTGTGCAGTGTCTGTCAGTACAGGATGAGGGGCGGCGGATGTCACTGATCCCCCTCACCCGCCCGGGACAAACGCTCACCTTCAATTATCGAAATCGACAACTGGCCAGCGGCTGGTCGACGCCGGAAAGCTGGGGGACGTGGACGGAAGGGCAACAGGCGAAGATCGAATTGCGGGTGTTGCCGCCGGCGCGTTCGATCGTGATCGACGCATTGGCATTCATCCAGCCCCGGCACCCCGGCCAGCGGGTGATCGTCAGTCTGAACGGCCAACAGGTACTGGATACCCGTTTGACGCAGTTTCAAGGCAATCGCCTGGAAGTTCCGATCAGCGCCGCGCTCAACCAGCGCCTCGGCAATGATGACCGGCTCGATATCGAATTACAGTTGCCGGATGCCGTCAGCCCTCGGCAGCTAGGTATCAACGACGATTCGCGGATGATGGGCCTGGGGCTGAAGACGTTGACGGTGCAATGACGCAGCGTTTCGATGGACGCCGCCCCCGCGGCCTTTCTACACTGCCCGCAATCTGGGGATCGGGGGGCAATGGATGAACCGCAATGAACTACGCAAGGCCGACATCAACCTGATGGTGGTGTTCGAGACCTTGATGCTCGAACGCAACGTGACCCGGGCCGCCGAGAAGCTGTTTCTCGGCCAGCCGACCATCAGCTCGGCGCTCAATCGTCTGCGCACCATGCTTAACGATCCGTTGTTCATCCGCGTCGGCCATCGCATGGAACCGACCGCCCGTGCCGAAGACATCTATCGCCATCTCAAGCCTGCGCTCGACTCGTTGTCGGTGGCCCTTAGCCTGACCCGGGATTTCGATCCCGCCGTCAGCACCATGACCTTTCGCATCGGGCTGTCGGATGACGTCGAATTCGGCCTGCTGCCACCGTTGTTGCGCGCCTTGCGCCAGGAAGCGCCGAGCGTGGTGTTTGTGGTGCAGCACGTCGATTACTGGCGGATTCCCGACCTGTTGGCCGCCGGCGACATCACCGTCGGCATCAGCCAGACCCGCGGCCTGCCGGCCAACGCCAAGCGCAAACTGCTGCGGCACATTCAGCCGAGCATCCTGCGCGCCGACAAGTCCGACACGCCACTGACCCTCGATGAATATTGCGCACGACCGCACGTCCTGGTTTCCCACACCGCCAATGTCAGTGGCTACGCCGATGAGTGGCTGGCGGACATCGGTCGCACCCGTCAGGTGGTGCTGTCGGTGCCGCAGTACAGTTCGTTGCCGGCGCTGCTGGCCGGCACCGATCTGATTGCCAGCCTGCCGGACTACACCGCCGACGCCATGGCCGCTTCCGGACTGCTGTTCAAGGAGCCGTTCCCGTTCAAGACTCCGACCCTCGATCTGTCGATGGTCTGGCTCAGCCACGTTGACAGCGACCCGGGCGAGCGCTGGCTGCGTTCGCGGCTGGAGCAATTCATGAGTGAGCGGCCGGTGATGTCGTCGCTGGAGTGAGTCAGGCATTGCTGTGTTATATGTACGACCTTTCCGCCGAACCACTGGAGCACCGAGATGCCGCACCTGCACCTGGAATACACCGCCAACCTGCCGCAACTGAACGCCGATGTTGCGTTGATCCGGCTCAACAACACCCTGGTGGGTTCCGGTCAATTCGGGGCGGAATTCGATATCAAGAGCCGTGCGTTCAAAGTTGAAACCTTCAAGGTCGGCACCGCCATGAACGAGCGCGCCTTTGTCGCGGTCAGGCTGGCGCTGCTCAGCGGGCGTTCCCCGGAAATCAAGAAGCAACTGTCGCAGAGCCTGTTGGCGGTATTGCAGGAATTGTGCGAATGGCCGGCCGGGGTCGAGGTGCAGTTGAGTGTGGAACTGCTCGACATCGACCGCGAGTCCTACAACAAGACCGCCATCGGCGTGTAGGACTCAGGCCGCTTCCAGCTCCGCGCAGGTCTTGATGACCTGCTCGCGCAACCAGAGGTTGGCGCTGTCCTGATCGACGTTGTGACTCCACTGCATGTCGAGGGTGAACCCCGGCAGACCGTTCGGCGCCTCGCAGTGATTGAACACCGCGTCGTTGGTCAGCAAACGCTGAATGCGCCGGGGCAGGGTCAGGATGAAATCGGTGCCGGTGATCATCTTCAACGCCGCGCTGTAACTGTTTGAACGGGCGACGATCTGGCGTTTCTGCGCCTGGCGCGCCAGCCAGCCGTCGACCATGTTGGTGGTCGACGTCCACGGTGTCGGGAACACATGCCGGCGTTCGGTGAAGGCTTGCAGGCTGAGGCGCGGCTCAAGCGGTGTGGCGCGTTTGTCGAAGACGCAGACCAGGTCATCTTCCAGCAACATCCTTGATTTCAGGTCGGCGTGGCTGCGATGGAAGTGCGGGCCGAAACAGATCACCAGATCGAGGCTGCCATCGCGCAATTCTTCGACCGGCACGTCGGTTTCGAACTTGTGCATGTTGACCATCACCGGTAAGTCATCGAAGTCGAAGCGTTTCAACATTCGCGGCAGGATCAGTTGTTCGAAGTATTCCGGTGCGCAGATGTTGAAGGTCACCGGTTGTGCCATCGGGTCGAAGGTCGGGGCGCCGGCGTGGCACAGGTTGATGCTTTCGAGGATTTTCTGCACATGGCCGTACATGCTGCTGGCCTTGTAGGTCGGGCGCATGCCCGTGCGGGTGTTGACGAACAACTCGTCCTCAAAACTGGTGCGCAGTTTTTTCAGGCAGTAACTGACGGTGGACTGGCTGACGAACAGCGCCTCCGACACATCGGTGACGCTGCTTTGCTCATACACGGCGACAAACACCATGAGATCCTGCATGTCGAGCTTTCTAAGCAAGTTACTGTTCAGCATCCGTTCTGTCTCGCTGTGCTCCTTGCGCCGAATCCGCGCAAACGTGTGCGCATGATCGTAACGGAACGATGGTGCCAGGACAAAGCCCTGTAGGACTTTTCACGGTCAGTTGTGGGACAGAAAGTTTTAGTAACACGACGTACACAATCAAACCCGGAAAAGGTGGCCAGAAGCCTTTATCCAGACGGCTCGGCCAGATTAGTCCATGTGTTGCGCGTAATGCCGTGGGTTGAAGCGCAGCACCATCAGCAACATAAGCACCATCACTGCCGTCAGTGACCACCAGGCCCACTCGAAGCTGCCCAGTCGATCGCGAACCACCCCGGCCATGAGCGGCGACAGCCCGGCAATCAGGTAACCGATACCTTGTACGAATGCGGTCAGACCGCCGGCACGCTGCGGTTCGTCGAGATGATCAAGGGACACGATCAGGCTCATCGGGAACAGTCCGCCGATGCCCAGCCCGAGCAGGCAGGGCCACAGTAGGCTCAGGTGCTGCGGGCTGAGGATCAGCCCCAGAAATCCGGCGATGATCAGGCCGAGCAGTGCCCCAAGCACCAGACGTCGGTCACGGCTGCGATTGGCGATGGCCGGCACCACCAGCCCGGAAATCACCTCCATGGCCGTCAGAAAACCCAGCATCAGACCGGCATTTTGTTCGCTCCAGCCCTTTTCCACGTAGTACGGTGCCAGCCAGGCGAGCACGCAGGTGTAGGACGCGGTGCCCAGACCGAAGAAGATCGCGAGCAACCAGGCGCGGGAATTCGTGATGAAGGATTCTTTTCTGACGACGGCCCGGGTGGTGTCCGGTGGTGTGGCACGGGTTGCCCACCACACAGGAATGGCGAGCAGTGCCAAAACCGCCCAGACGGCAAGCCCTGCCCGCCAGTTACCGGTTTGCATCAACACCCACGGTGCGAACGATGCGGCCAGTGCCGCGCCGCCCATGATCGAAGTGACGTAAAGCCCCATGCACAGCGCCACGTTGTCGGGAAACCGCGATTTGATCAGCGCGGGCATCAAGGCCTGGATCAGGGCAATGCCGATCCCGGCCAGCACGGCGCTGGCGATCAATCCGCCCGCCGAGTCGAGAAACAACCGTGACAGCGTCGCCAAGCCAATGATCAGCAACGACAGCAGTACCGTGCGGTGTTCACCGAGGCGCCGACTGACCGTCATGCCGAAAAACATCGCCAGCCCCATCGCCATCACCGGCAGCAGGGTCAGCAATGCTGCGAGACTGAAACTCAGCGCCATATCGCCGCGAATGGCCGAGAGCAAGGGCCCGACCGCCGCCATCGACGGGCGCAGGTTGAGGGCGACCAGGATGATGCCGAGCATCAGCCAGACAGCGGGGCGGGCAGTGGCGCGTACGTTTTCCATCGTCAGACCTTTGAACCAGAGGCTGCCGATTAGGCGGGCAGGCGAGCGGGGCGGCAAATCAGAAAGTCGGGAGCGCTATCGAGAAATTCGATACCGCGTTTTCGTTGCCCACGACTGAACCACAGCTGAACCATTCTCAAATACTCCAAAAGTTTCATGGTTATTTCATGGGCCAACTAATCGTTGGCTTCTTTTTCACAAAAAATTGATGGTTGCGTGCTTAAAGTTTGTGTGGTCTGAGTCAATGAAATTTTCACAATTGACGACGGCACTTCTTTCAAGGAAATCGCCCCTCGCCATGCTCAAGTTAAAAGCCGTGCGCCCGGAATGGGTGACGTTGTTTGCCAGCGCCTTTCTTTTGGCCGGATTCAATTTCGTTCTCTGGCAGCACCTGTTCGATATTACCGCTGCGGACGGCAAGGGCATTGCCATGCGTATTGCGTTCGGGGTGATGATCTTCGCGGCGTATAACATCGTGCTGACGTTGCTGGCGTTTCGACCCGTGTTGAAACCGGTGTTGACGTTGTTGTTCATGGTCAGTGCCGGCGTGGCTTATTTCATGAGCCAATACGGGGTCATGATCGATGCCGGCATGTTTCGCAACTTTGCCGAAACCAACGCCACGGAAGTTCGCGACCTGCTGTCTTTGAAGTTGCTCGCTTATATCTTTTTTCTGGGTGTCTTGCCGTCCTGGTTGTTGTGGAAAGTTCCAGTCAATTATCGTCGCTGGCATCGCGAGTTATTAAGTAAAGTTGTGGTGAGTGTCGCGTCGGTTGCAGTCATTGGCGGCGTGGCGCTGGCCAATTATCAAGGGCTGTCGTCGCTGTTTCGCAATCACCACGAAATTCGCTTGATGCTGGTGCCGAGCAACTACATCGGCGCCTCGGCCGGTTATCTGCGTGAGCAGGTGGCTTCGGTGCATCAACCGTTCGTCACAATCGGCGAAGATGCCCAGCGCAACGCCGCCGTGCAGAACCATCCGCGCAAATCCCTGACGGTGCTGGTGGTGGGGGAAAGTGCCCGGGCGGAAAACTTCGGCATCCTTGGTTATGGCCGCGACACCACGCCGAAACTGGACAAGGAAGCCGGCCTGATCGCTTTCACCGACGTGCATTCCTGCGGCACGGAAACCGCCGTGTCGGTGCCGTGCATGTTCTCCAACATGGGCCGCAAGGATTACGACGCCAGCAAGGCGAAGAATGAAGAAGGGCTGCTGGACGTGCTCAAGCGTGCCGGGATCGACGTGATCTGGCGCGACAACCAGTCCGGCTGCAAGGGCACCTGCGATCGCGTCACCCTGCAGGATGTCAGCAATCTGAAAGACCCGGCGCTGTGCGCCAACAGCGAATGCCGCGATGAAATCCTCTTGCAGGGCCTGCAAAGCTTCATCGATCACCTGGACAAGGACACCGTGCTGGTCCTGCATCAGATGGGCAGCCACGGCCCGGAGTATTTCAAGCGTTATCCAAAGGAATACGAACACTTCACTCCGGTATGTGAGAGCAACGCACTGAACAATTGCAGCCGCGAGAGCATCGTCAACGGTTACGACAATACGTTGGTGTACACCGACCATGTGCTGTCGAGCCTGATCGATGTGCTGCGCAGCAATCAGGACAAGGTCGATACCGCCATGCTGTACCTGTCCGACCACGGCGAGTCGTTGGGTGAGTACAACCTGTTCCTCCACGGCACGCCGTACATGCTGGCGCCGGAGCAGCAGAAACACGTGGCGATGCTGGCCTGGTTCTCCGACAGCTATCAGAAGTCCTACTCGGTCGACACTCATTGCCTGCAAATGAGCCGCGACAAGCCATTGAGTCAGGACAACCTGTTTCACTCGATGCTCGGTCTGCTGGAAGTGCAGAGCAAGGTCTACCAGCCGGATCTGGACATGTTTGCCGGCTGCCGGGGCGCGGTGATCGACGGGGTGTTGGCCAAGGACTGAGCCGGCAGACTCACTCTGTAAGACTATTCTTTCCCACAGGCAGGAGATTTCATCAAGCTCTTGCCCTGTAGAGGCGCGGAAAGCGCCGGTGGCGATATATACTGCGCGCCATTCTTGAAGGGAGAGCCGTGTGGCCATCGATATTCACTGGATTCGCGACAACGATAGCCTCGCGCAGTTTTGCGCCGAGTGGCAGCAGCTGCCGTTCGTTGCCCTCGACACCGAATTCATGCGGGTCGACACCTTCTATCCGATTGCCGGCCTGTTGCAGGTTGGCGACGGCAAACGCGCCTACCTGATCGACCCGCTGACCATCAACGCCTGGCAACCCTTGGCCGCGCTGCTGGAAAACCCGGCGGTGCTCAAAGTCCTGCACGCCTGCAGCGAAGACCTCGAAGTCCTGCTGCGCCTGACCGGCAGCCTGCCGGCGCCGCTGTTCGACACCCAACTGGCCGCTGCCTACCTGAACCTCGGGTTCTCGATGGGCTATTCGCGTCTGGTGCAGGAAGTGCTGGGCATCGAACTGCCGAAGGGCGAAACCCGGTCCGACTGGTTGCAGCGTCCGTTGTCCGACACGCAAATCAGCTATGCCGCCGAAGACGCCGTGCATCTGGCGGAGGTTTTCGTACAACTGCGTCCGAAACTGTCCGACGACAAATTCGCCTGGGTGCTGGAGGACGGCGCCGAACTGGTCGCCAACCTGCGCCGCGAGACCGATCCGTACGAGGTGTATCGCGAGGCCAAACTGGCGTGGAAGCTGTCTCGCGCCCAACTGGCTGTGCTGCGCGAATTGTGCGCCTGGCGTGAGCGCGAGGCCCGCGCCCGCGACCTGCCGCGCAATCGCATCGTGCGTGAACACTCGCTGTGGCCGCTGGCCCGGACCCAACCGGACAACCTCAGCGCGCTGGGCAAGATCGAAGACATGCACCCGCGTACCGTGCGTCAGGACGGCGAGTTTCTGCTTGATCTGATCAAGCGCTCTGGCAGTGTGGGGCCTGATCAATGGCCGCCAGCCGTGCCGGAGCCATTGCCGATCGAAGCCGCCGCGCTGATCAAACAGCTGCGGGCGCTCGGTCAGGCCGAAGCCGAACGTCTGGGCATCGCGCCGGAACTGATGCTGCGCAAGAAAACCCTCGAAGCGCTGGTCAAAAGCGGCTTCCCCGAGGGCCCTTACCAATTGCCTGATTCGCTGCGTGGCTGGCGCCGCGAATTGATGGGCCAGAAGCTGCTCGACAGCCTGGCCACCGCCGGAGAACAGCCTTGAAACGTATTTGTTCCATTTATCAAAGTTCGAAGAAAAGCGGCATGTACCTGTACGTGCTCAAGAGCGATGCGCTGGAGCGCGTGCCGGAAGGCCTGATGGCGGCGTTCGGCAAGGCGAAGCATTCCTTCGATCTGGTACTGACCCCCGAGCGCAAGCTGGCCAGCGAAGACATCGCCGTGGTCCTGGAAAACCTCGAAAAGCAGGGCTATCACCTGCAAATGCCACCGGCCGAGGAAGAGTACATCGAGCACTTGCCCGAAGAGTTGCTGCGACGCAACGACCCCGTCTGATCCGCGAGGCCCTGTCCTGGGCCTCTGGTAACCCCTGGAACGGTTTTTACGGCGACGGCTGCCACGAAGTGGACGGCCGCCTGCACGGTTTGCGAAAGGTTTGAAGATGCGCGTTCTGATTGCTGAACACGACCACGCGATATACGCCCGACTGCTGCGTCAGGCGGCCCCGGAGCTTGAAGTACTGACCAGCGGCGACTCCGCCGAACTGGCCCGCCAGGCCGTCGATTGCCCGGTGTGGCTGGGCCAGCCGGATCTGCTGGCGACCCTTTTGCGTCAGGGTCATCAGCCCCAATGGCTGCAATCGACCTGGGCCGGGATCACGCCGCTGCTGGCCGACGGCCTGCGCCGGGATTACCGCCTGACCCGGGCGGTCGGCATTTTCGGCCAGGTCATGGCTGAATACGTGCTGACCTACATGCTCGGCCACGAACGCGAAGTACTGGCGCGGCTGGTCAGCCAGGTCGAGCGCAAGTGGGACAACCGCACCGGCCAGAGTCTGGTCGGGCGCAAGGTGCTGATCGTCGGCACCGGTGACATCGGCCAGAGCGTGGCGCAGTTCCTGCTGCCGTTCGGCGTCGAGTTGTACGGCATCGCCAGCAGCGCCCGTGAGCAGGCGCCGTTTGTCGAAGTCGGTTCGATGGCGGACTTGCCGCGTCTGGTGGGCGAGGCGGATTACGTGGTCAACCTGCTGCCCAACACCGAGCACACCCACGACATTTACGACGCGGCGCTGTTCAAGCAATTCAAGCCGACCGGGTTGTTCATCAACGCCGGACGCGGTGTCGCAGTGGTCGATGCGGATCTGGTCGAAGCGTTGAAGGAAGGTCATCTGGCGGGCGCGGTGATCGATGTCTGCCGTCAGGAACCGTTGCCGCAACGGCATCCGTTCTGGACTGCATGGGGCTTGTTGCTGACGGGGCACAGCTCGGCGCCGACCTCGCCGCCGATGATGGTGCAGTTGTTTCTGGATAACTTGCGAGCGTATCAGGCGGGAGAGGCGTTGCGCGGGGAAGTGGATTTCGCACGCGGTTACTGAGCTCTTCGAGATCGTTCCCACGCAGAGCGTGGGAACGATCATGTGGTGAAGCTTTAAAGGGTGAAATCGCCTTCAGCTGCCAGCTCGCTCAGCGGACGACGCGGGCTCGGCGTTTCCCGTGCTTGCAGGTAATCCGCCAGGGTTGCCTTGTCACCCAGCTTGCCCACCGCCACGGCGGCATGCAGCGCATAACCTTCTGGAATGTTCAGCTCCTTGCGGGTCAGTTCCTGATCGAAGCCGGCCATGCCGTGGGTGTGCCAGCCGCTCAGGCTCGCTTGCAGCGCCAGATGGCCCCAGGCGGAACCTGTGTCGAAGGTGTGCCACAGCGCCGGCGTTTCCTCGGTCGCGCCCGGTGCGGTGAAGGTGGTCTTCGAAATCACGATCACCAGCGCCGACGCGTGCTGCGCCCAGCTGCGGTTGAATTCATTGAGCAGGCCCAGGTAACGCTCCCAGTTCGGCGTGTCGCGACGGGCGTAGAGAAAACGCCACGGCTGCGAGTTGTACGCCGATGGCGCCCAGCGCGCGGCTTCGAAGAAGCTCAGCAGGGTTTCTTCCGGGATCGTTTCGCCGGTGAAGGCGCGCGGCGACCAGCGATCGGTGAACTGCGGGTGAATGGCGTATTCGGCAACGCGAGGGTTGGCACTCATCGAAAGATTCCTTGCTACGTTTGAGGACAGGTTGGAAGCGAAACCCGGCGGGATCAGTTGAGCTGAACGATGGGGTTGTGGCGCAAGCCTGCAGTTCACCGGATGCAACGCGGTCGAGCGTTAATGGCATCCGGCAGAGGCCTGGTGTGACCGGCAAAGCTACTTGGCCGCGCAAAAACTGACAAGCCCCGCACAACCGGCAGTCGCCAGCGCTTGGCCCACGGGGCCTTGGGCACTAGACTGGCGGCCTTTTCACCACCTGATGTTGATGCTTGAGCCATGGCCGCCAAAGTCGAACCGTTCTGGATACGCAAAACCCTCGATCAACTCGATCACGAGGAATGGGAATCGCTGTGCGACGGTTGCGGCCTGTGCTGCCTGCAGAAGCTCGAGGATGAAGAGGACAACAGCGTCTATTACACGCGTATCGCCTGCAAACTGCTGGACCTGAAAACCTGCCAGTGCAGCGATTACCCGAACCGCATGAAGTTTGTCCCGGACTGCATCCAGCTCACCCCGGGCCAGGCCGAAGAGTTCAAATGGCTGCCGCCGACCTGCGGTTATCGGTTGGTCAGCGAAGGCAAGGATCTGCCGCTGTGGCATCACCTGGTCTGCGGTGATCGCGACGCGGTGCACCACGAACGGATTTCCCAGTCCGGGCGCATGCTCGCCGAAGGCAGCGTGCCGGAAGACGACTGGGAAGATCACCTGATTTTCCGCGCAGGTTAACGATTGACCCAGGAGCAGGTATGGCGACGGGATTGCGCCGGGCGCTGATCGTCACGCTGCTGGCGCTGAGTGCGCCGGTGTGGGCGGCGAAGAAAGTCGATCTGGATTATCAGGTACGCCTGCTGCCGCAGAGCGATCAGGCCGAAGTGCGCCTGACCCTTGCCAAGGGCGAAGCGGTGCGCAGCCTGGATTTTGATCTTGGCGATGGCAGCCACTACAGCGACTTCAAGGCCGACGGCCAGTGGCAACTGACACCGGGCAAAGCGGCGCGCGGGGTGTGGCGCCCGACGGCGGACAAGGCCAGCCTGACCTATCGCGTGCGCATCAGCCACGGCCGCAAGAACGGCAGCTTCGACACGCGCATGACCCCGACCTGGGCGTTGATGCGCGGCGATGAACTGGTGCCGCCGGCCAGGCTTGATCAGCAGGACGGTATCGAACTGGTCGCGCGCCTGCACTTCGAATTGCCCGACGGCTGGAAAAGCGTCGAAACCGCCTGGCCGCGCATCGGCAAGAACAAATTCCGTATCGACAATCCGTCACGCCTGTTCGACCGCCCGACCGGCTGGATGCTCGCCGGCCACCTCGGCAGCCGCCGCACCCGGCTGGGCGAAACCGAAGTCACCGTGGCGTCGCCGCAAGGTCAGGGCATGCGCCGGATGGATGTGCTGACGCTGCTGACGTTTGTCTGGCCGCAGGTGCAGGCGGTGTTTCCCCGCCATCCGAGCAAACTGCTGATCGTCGGCGCCAATGACCCGATGTGGCGCGGCAGTCTGGCGGCGCGGGAGTCGATCTACCTCAACACGCGGTTGCCGCTGGTCAGCGAAAGCGGCAGCAGCGCCCTGGTGCGCGAGCTGGCGCAGGTGTTCGGGCGGATCAACGACGAGCAGCGCAGCGACTGGATCAGCGAAGGGTTTGCCGAGTATTACGCCATCGAACTGGTGCGCCGTGCCGGCGGCATGAGTGACGAGCGTTATCAGAGCTTGCAGGCGAAACTTGCGAAGGACAGTCAGAAAGTCACGACCCTGCGCGGCGAGCAGATCAGCCCGGCGCAGCTGTCGAAAGCGGTGCTGTTGTTGCAGGAGCTGGACGGCGAGATTCGCCTGAAGACCCGAAACAAGCGGTCGTTGGATGACGTGCTGCGCGGGGCGATGCACTTGGGGACTGTCGATACAAAAGAATTTGTGCAACTCGCCGAAAGCATTCTCGGCGAGTCGTCCAAAGTCCTTGATACCGGGTTGGTCCGGTAGCGGTCAGCCCCCGGCTTTCGGCGATTTCACCGAGTCATTGCCGGTCACGGTGGCAGTGTTGGTCGCCGCCTCGGCATTGGCCTTGAGCTTGCTCAGTTCTTCACCGGCCCGCTCGATCTTCGCCCGCACGTTGTTCATGTCCTGACGGCTTTTCTCCAGCAGGCTTTTCACCGAACTGTGACCGGTAATGCCGCGGGCCATGGCCACGCCGCCAATCGCCACCTGAATCAGCCCGAATACCCCGCCACGGCGCAGGCCCTTGCCGACCATGATCACGCCGCCGGCCAGCGAGCCGATGCGCTCCCAGCCTTCGACGTTCTGCTCAGGACGGCTCTGGAACGGGGTGGATTCGATACGCTCGACGCGTTTGAGCTCGGTCATGATCTTTCTCCAGGCAATGAGTAATGGATAAACAAGCTGACTGCGCAGGCGGTCAGCTCGTTCCATCGGATGTGCGGCGTTTCAGCGGAATTTCGGTCCGGAGCGGGTATTCAGGCCTTTGGCCATGCGGTCGTAGAGCACAACGTTGACCGTGGCGGCGAGGTTCATGCAGCCGGTGGTCGGGATGTACACGACGTCTTCGCACCAGTCGCGGATCTCCTGATCCAGCGAGCCGTCTTCGGGGCCGAAGATGTACAGGGCGCGATCCGGGTGGGTGTATTCCGGCAGCGGGCGGGCGCCATCGACCAGTTCCACGGCGACCGGGACGCAATTGAGCGGCAGGATCTTTTTCAGGTCGTCGATGCCGATCAGCGGGATGTCGTAGTGCACGCGCTTGGTGTCGGTGACGAAGTCGGCGGCGCGTTCATAGCGCTTGCCGGTATAGAACACGGTCGACACGCCGTAGCAGCCTGCGGCGCGCATCACCGAACCGACGTTTTCCGGTGATTTGGGGTTATACAAACCAATGCAGCTGTACCGTTTGTCTGCCACGAGCGGGGTGCCTTCGGGAAAAAGAGGGCGATTATACGGGGATTGGGGGAGGGTGGAACCGATCATTCCCGCACGGGGCGGGAATGATCACGGACGACTCAGTCTTCTTTTTTCATGAGGCCGGCCAGCGCCGCAAACGGATTGTGCGTGGCCTTGGCGATTTTCGGCGTGCTCAGCGAGCCTTCGCCGAAGTATTGCTGGTCGGTGTAGCGCGAGTGTTCGTTGTCGTGGCAGTACAGGCACAGCAGTTCCCAGTTGGAACCGTCCTGAGGGTTGTTGTCGTGGTTGTGGTCGCGGTGGTGCACGGTCAGCTCGCTCAGGCGCTTGCCGGAAAACTCACGGGCGCAGCGGCCGCACACGTGCGGGTACATCTTCAGGGCCTTGTCGCGGTAGCCCATTTCCTTGTCGCGCTGGTTGTCGGCGAGGATGCGATCCAGCTTCGAAGTGTTGGTCGGGGTGGACGAACTCATGGGTTCACCTTTGCAGAAGACTAATGACGGTTATGGGGCAAGTTTAGCTCAGCCCTTGAGCTTCTCGGCAATCCAGATCGTGTGGCGCGTGCCCTTGTTGCCGTGGGCGAAGACCTGGACTTCCTCGGCCTTGAAACCGGCCTTCTTCAATTTGTCGGAAAACTGCCGGTCGGCGCTGGCCGACCACACCGCGAGCACGCCTTTGGGCCGCATGGCCTTGGCGCACGCGGCAAGACCGGCGGCGGAATACAGCCAACTGTTGGCCTTCTGGGTCAGGCCTTCGGGGCCGTTGTCGACGTCGAGCATGATCGCGTCGAAGCCGTTCGGCTCGCTTTGCAGCACCTTGGCCACGTCTTCCTGACGGATCACCGTGCGCGGGTCGAGCAACGGACGTCCGGACTTTTCACCGAGCGGGCCACGGTTCCACTCGACCACCCCGGGCACCAGTTCGGCGACCACTACTTCAGCACTCTTGCCCAGATGCTTGAGCGCCGAGGCGAGGGTGAAGCCCATGCCCAGACCGCCGATCAGTACCCGCGAATTCGGCCGGCCGGCGACCTTGCGGCACGGGATCTCTGCCAGCGCGTCTTCGGAGCCGTGCATGCGGGTGTTCATCAATTGGCCGCCGTCGCCGCCCTGGATCTTGATGACGAAATCCTCGCCATACTCGAACAGGCACAGGGCGCCGCCGTTGTCAGGGATCGGCGTGGTGTCGAGCAGAACGAAACGTTTCATGGAAATCTCTACAGGGGGGAAGGCAAGCCGGCGCGTTGGGAGTAGCCTGAAGGCAGACTTCAGGCCAACGGAGCCCTTGATGAAGCGCACCATTCTAACGGTCATTACCCTGGCCGCGCTCTCGATAACTGCCGTACAGGCGCAACAGACGATTCCCGTCAGTCCGACACCGCAACCGGGTTCGCCCGGTACGGCGACGCCAACCCCGTATCCGCAGATCAGCCCGGTGCCGATTCCCAAGGCCGGCCCCGGCAGTGGCGGCCCGCCACTGGTGCCGATCGAAATGCCCAGCCCGCCGACCAAGGATCAGCCATTGCCGGGCCTGGAACAGAACGACAGCAAACCCAAATCCCCGGGAGGCTAGATCTGCTGGGCGGCGAGCTGGCCGTCGGCCATGCGCAGGCGTTTGGAGAGGGAGACGGCGAGGGCGCGGATGATTTTGGCGGCGATCTTCGGCGCGTCGTTGAGCATTTTTTCCAGCGAATCCTTGCCGAGGTTGAGCAACTGACAGTTGCTCGCCGCCACGCAGGTCGCCGAGCGGCGTTCGCCGTCGAGTACGGCCATTTCGCCGAACGCCCGGCCGCTGCGCAGGGTGGCCATGGTCACGACCTGACCGTCGCCGCCGGTTTTCTGCACGGCCACCTGGCCGGTGTGGATGATGCACATGAAACTGCCGGCATCGCCTTCGCGAAAGATCGCTTCGCCTTCAGCCACGGTACTGATGCTGAAGTAGCCCGAAGCGGCGGCAAAATCCGCCAGCTGCAATTGATCGAACAGGCCGCAGTCCATCAGCCAGTCGCGAATTTCGTTGTTCAGTAGGGTTGGTTCTGACATGTCATGCAATCTTTTTGTTGTGTCGGGTGGCAGGCTCGCCACCGGGGGCCGATCTGCTTATCGGCTCCCGGTGCCCGGTGCCCGGAATTAAGACCTGACTGACCGGCGGAGTTCCTCAGACAATGCCCAGAACCTTGAAAACAAATGCATATTCGAGCGCTACGTCACGTAATCCCTGATAACGCCCGCTCATGCCACCGTGGCCGGCGCCCAGTTCAGTCTTGAGCAGCAGCGGATTGTCATCGGTCTTGGTCGCGCGCAATTTCGCCACCCACTTGGCCGCTTCCCAATACTGCACGCGGCTGTCGTTGTAGCCGGCGATCACCAACGTTGCGGGATAGGCCTGCGCGGTGACGTTTTCGTACGGCGCGTAGGCCTTGATCCGCTCGTAGACCTCCGGCTCTTCGGGATTGCCCCACTCGTCGTATTCAGTGACGGTCAGCGGCAGGTCCGGGTCGAGCATGGTATTGAGCACGTCGACGAACGGCACTTCGGCAATCGCCACACCGAACAGATCCGGACGCTGGTTGAGCACCGCACCGATCAGCAAACCACCAGCGCTGCCGCCACTGATCGCCAGCTGTGGCGCGGTGGTGATGCCGTTGAGGATCAGGAATTCGGCGCAGGCAATGAAGTCGCTGAACGTGTTGTGCTTGTGCTCCTGCTTGCCGGCGCGGTACCAGGCTTCGCCCAGTTCACCGCCGCCGCGCACATGGGCGATGGCGAACGCCATGCCGCGATCCAGCAGACTCAGGCGGGCGTGGGAGAACCACGGGTCGAGGCTTGAGCCGTAGGCGCCGTAACCGTACAGGTACAGCGGCACCGCTTTGCCGACCATTTCCCGTTTCATCACCAGACTGATCGGCACCTGGGTGCCGTCCGGCGCGGTCGCCCACAGGCGCTGGCTGACGTAGGCGTCGGCGTCGAACGGGCCGAGCACCGGGGTTTCCTTGAGCACAGTCTGCTCGCCGGTGGCGAGGATCAGTTGCCGAACCTGAGCCGGACGATTCAGCGCTTCATAGCGCAGGCGAATGCGGTCACTTTCGAATTCCAGGCTGTTTTGCACGTAGAGGCTGTAGGCCGCGTCCGGTAGTTGCACGCGATAAGGCGCCAGACCGTGTGGTCGAACTTCGATGATTGGCAGACCACCCTCGCGCAGGCTCAGGGTCAGGGCTTCGGCGTTGAGGGTCACGCCATCGAGCATCACCGAATCACTGTGCGGAATCAGGTTCTGCCAGTCGGCTTCGCTCGGTGCAATACCGGTGTCCGGCGCCTGATACAGGGCGAAGTTGATGCCGTCGCGGTTGGTGCGGATGAACCAGGTCCATTCGCCATCGAGCTTGCCGTGATCGACGTCGTACTCGTGATCCTCGACCCGTGGCGCCAGGCAAGTGAATGGCTGCTGCGGCTGATTGGCATCCAGCGCCCAGACTTCGCTGGTGGTCTTGCTGCCCAGGGACAACAGCAATTGCTGCTCGGAGCTGGCGCGGTAGCAATGCAGGAAGAAACGCCCGTCCGGCTCGTGGAACACCTCTTCGGCGGCGGTGCCGTCCAGGCGGTAGCGGAACAGTTTGTGCGGGCGGTGGGTGTCGTCGAGCACGCCGAAGAACAGCGTGAGGCTGTCGTTGGCCCAGGTCATGCTGCCGTCGCAGTCCTGGAATTCCAGTTCGCTGACGCGCTCGCTGGACAATTCCTTCACGAACAGCGTGTAAATCTCGTCGCCCGAGGCATCGACGCTGTAGGCCAGACGCTGGTGATCCGGGCTGATGCTGAACGCGCCCAGGGAGAAAAAGCCGCCATTGGCCAGGGCGTTCGGGTCGAGCAGCAATTGTTCGCGGCTTTCGTCGAGGGTCAGGCTGTCGTCGGCCGGACGCGGGCAGCGGTAGTGGCGGGCGTATTCGTCACCCGCTGTGGTGCGGGTGTAATACAGGTACGGGCCCCATGGTGATGGCAGCGACAGGTCGGTTTCGAGGATCCGGCCCTTGATCTCTTCGAACAGGGTTTCACGCAGTTCGGCCTGATCGGCGGTCTGCGCCTGCTGATAGTCGTTTTCAGCCTTGAGGTAGTCGAGCACCGCGTCGGTGTCGCGTTCCTGCAGCCAGGCGTACGGGTCGTGACCGGCGGCCTTGTGGGCAATCGGGGCGCTGATGACGTTGGCGGATACGGGCATGGAAAGCTCTCGGACATGACAAATAAGGGCCGCACGGACGGCGGGGAAGCCTGACGTGCGAAAAGTCGTTACTATAAGCGCCTATTTGCCTGCCTTGCCATGGACACCATGACCGAGAACGACTATCTGATCGCCTGGGGCCTTTACGCCTTTGCCGCCGTGGGCTGCCTGCTGGTGTGGATGCGCATGACCCGCTGGATGTGGCGCTGGCTGCGCGAGCCGCTGCGTGTATTGATGGTGGTGCTGCTGTTCAGCCCGACCATCATTGATCCGGTGAAGGAAAAATTCGCCCCGGCCATCGCCATCACCGCGCTGGATCTGGCGTTCAAGGTCGGCAACAACGCCTGGCGCGCCATTTCCGAACTGCTCATGTACGCCATGATCGCGTTCGGCCTGTACCTGATTTTCGTGCTGATCCGTTTCCCGATCGAGCGCGCTTCGAACGCTCGCAAGGAACAGGCCGAAGCGGCTCGCGCAGCCGCCCGCGCCGAAGACGAGCGTGACGCCGATCAACCGTTCGGCGGCGCCGGCGATGACCGCTACGGTCGCCCGCCGGTACCGAGCAATCCGCAGCGCATGCGGGTCGAGCCGCGCCTGTAATCACGAGAGTCCGCACATGTGTGAATTACTGGGCATGAGTGCCAACGTGCCGACCGACATCGTGTTCAGCTTCACCGGGTTGATGCAGCGCGGTGGTCGCACCGGGCCACACCGCGACGGCTGGGGCATTGCCTTCTACGAAGGGCGCGGCTTGCGCCTGTTCCAGGACCCGGCGGCCAGCAGCGAGTCGGAAGTCGCCAATCTGGTGCAGCGTTATCCGATCAAGAGCGAAGTGGTCATCGGTCACATCCGCCAGGCCAACGTCGGCAAGGTCTGCCTGTCCAATACCCACCCGTTCGTCCGCGAGCTGTGGGGGCGCAACTGGTGCTTCGCGCACAATGGCCAGCTCGCCGATTTCTCCCCGATCAAAAGTTTCTACCGCCCGGTCGGCGATACCGACAGCGAAGCGGCGTTCTGCGATTTGCTCAACCGGGTACGTGCAGCGTTTCCGGAACCGGTCGATATAGAAGTGCTGCTGCCGGATCTGGTCGCAGCCTGCGCCGAATATCGCAGCAAAGGCGTGTTCAACTGCCTGCTCAGCGACGGCGACTGGCTGTTCTGCTATTGCTCGACCAAACTGGCGCAGATCACCCGTCGTGCACCGTTTGGCCCGGCGCGGCTCAAGGACGTCGATGTGATCGTCGATTTCCAGGCCGAAACCACGCCCAACGACGTGGTGACGGTGATTGCCACTGAACCCTTGACCGAAAACGAAACCTGGACCCGCTACGAACCGGGCCAATGGAGCCTGTGGCGACGCGGCGAATGCGTAAGCCAAGGCACGACCGAATAAGGATTGCACCCCCATGTTGCTCAGTTATCTACGGCTGGTGTTGTTTGCGGCGGGCCTGTTGATCGGTGTCCAGGTGCCGGGCTTCATCAACGATTACGCCAAGCGGGTCGAAGCGCACCTGATCGAGGCGCAGACCGGTCTGCGCGGCTTCCAGGGCACCGCCGAGCAGTTCTTCAAAGGGGATATCCAGGCGCTGGTCGCCCATTACCGTGCCAGCGAAGATCCGGTGTTTCGCAGCGATGCCGACAGCTTGAGCACTTTGCTCAACCGTCAGCTGGCGCTGGACAAGCAATTCCAGGCGATGCAGGGCCCGTGGTACATCCGCTTCCTGCAGGTGGTGCTGGCCGCCGATCCGGACATCCGCAAGGAAACCTGGAATGGCTACAGCTACCAGATCCTGCTGACGCCTGAGGCGATGATCTGGGGCATGAGCGGCGCGATGTTGCTGTCGTTCGGCCTTGAATGCCTGTTCCGTCTGATCGACTGGGTGGTGCTGGGCGGCAAGCGCCTGCGCCAGAGCCGGCCGATCGAAGACCGGGATGTGCGAGGGCTGTAAGCTTCGATGCATCGTTCCCACGCAGTGGGAACGATCAACTTAAAGCGATGTAATCCTTGCCCACCTTGCGCGTATACCCCTCCAGCACCTGCTGACACAGCGTCACAATTTCCTCGACCCATTCCACGCCGACCCGCCACGACACCACGACCTGGAGGTTCGGCGGGCGCTGTTCGATGTCGAGCAGGGTCAGTTCGCCCCGCGTCAGCTCCTCGGCCACCAGCACCGGCGGCAACGCGCCAATGCCGAACCCGTCGCGTAACAGCCGGGTAATCGCCGATACCGAATTCACACAGTTCAACCGTGGCGCCAACACACCTTGGGCCTGCATCAACGCCAGGATGTCCTGGTGCGGCCGGGAGTTTTTCGAGTAGGTGATGATCCGTTCCTGGGCCAGGTCGGCGAGGCTCTGGTAATCGCGGTTGTAGATCGAGTTGCTGGCGACGATCCAGCCGATGGGGTGGCTGGCCAGCTCCAGGCTGCGCACGCTTTCCTGGCGCACCAGATCGGTTTGCAGGATCAGATCGAGAAAGCCTTTTTGCAGCTGATCGCAGAGGTTCAGCGAGGTATCCGCCACCAGCTCGATTTCCACCCGTGGGTACAGATCGGTCATCTGCGCCACCAGCGGGCTGAGCCAGGTGTGGATCACCGTGTCCATCACCCCGATGCGCACCCGGCCGACCTTGCTCGATCGGGTCTCGATCGACTGCTTCAGCGCCTGCATCGTGTCGAGCATCTGCTCGGCATAGTCCAGCACTTTCAAACCTTCGGGCGTCAGGCTGACGCCGCGTGAATCACGCAGGAACAGCTTCACCCCGAGCTCGCCTTCGAGCACCGCGATCCGGCTTGAGATCGAGGCCTGAGTGGTGAACAGCTTGTCGGCGGTCAGGCGAAAACTTTTCAGCCGGGCGACCCAGACGAACGTTTCGAGAAACTTCAGGTTCATGGCAACAAATTTTTCTTATGTCTTGGGCGGGTTTTTATTCGTTGGACGCGACCGGGTGACGCACCCAAGAATCGACGCATCCGGTTCCCACGATAGGCGTCGTCGGAGCTTCGAACAAGACCAATAAAAGCCTGCGGAGACATGCCATGAGTGCGCCCGACACCCTCGACCTCCCCAAGACTGCGGCCCGTCCCGGCCCGTTCGACTGGTATCGCAACATCAATCAGCAGGAGCGCCGGACCTTCTGGAGCTGCAAGATCGGCTACGGTCTGGACGGCATGGACACCCAGATGCTCAGCTTCGTGGTGCCGACCCTGATCGCAATGTGGGGCATCACCACCGGCGAAGCCGGCCTGATCCACACCAGCACCCTGATCGCTTCGGCCATCGGCGGTTGGGTGGCGGGAATTCTCTCCGACCGCATCGGCCGCGTGCGCACCCTGCAACTGACGGTGCTGTGGTTTGCCTTCTTCACTTTCCTTTGCGGCTTTGCCCAGAACTACGAACAGCTGTTGATTGCCCGCACCTTGATGGGCTTCGGTTTCGGCGGTGAATGGACCGCCGGTGCGGTGCTGATCGGTGAAGTGATCCGGGCCAAGGACCGCGGCAAGGCGGTGGGCATGGTGCAATCCGGCTGGGCCTTGGGTTGGGGCCTGACGGCGATTCTGTATGCGCTGCTGTTTTCGGTGCTGCCACCGGAAGACGCCTGGCGCGCACTGTTCATCCTTGGCATCGTGCCGGCGGTGTTCGTGATTTTCGTCCGCCGTCTGGTGAAAGATCCGGAGATCTACCGCGAAGCCAAGGCCAGACAAACCCCGGAAAGCCCTTCGAAGTTCTACGAGATTTTCGCCCCCGGCATGCTCTTCACCACGATTCGTGCCTCGCTGCTGACCACCGGCGCCCTCGGCGGTTATTACGCGATTACCTCCTGGCTGCCGACTTTTCTGAAAAACGAACGCGGTTTGAGCGTACTCGGCACCGGCGGTTATCTGGCGATGGTGATCATCGGTTCCTACGCCGGTTATGTGATCAGCGCCTATTTGACCGACCTGTTGGGCCGCAAGAAGAACTTCATCCTGTTCGCCGTCGGCTCGTTCACCATCGTTCTGCTCTACACCCAATTGCCGGTCAGCAACGGCGTGATGCTGTGGCTGGGTTTCCCGCTGGGCTTTTTCGCCTCGGGGATTTTCAGTGGGATGGGCGCGTTTCTCACCGAGTTGTTTCCAACCCGGATTCGTGGCTCGGGGCAGGGCTTCTGCTACAACATCGGTCGGGCGCTGGCGGCTTTGTTCCCGCTGCTGATCGGCCTGCTCAGTCAGAAGGTGCCACTGAGCGTAGGCATCGGTGCCTTTGCGGCGGTGTCCTACGGGGTGGTGATCCTCGCGGCGTTGAGCCTGCCGGAAACCCGTGGCAAGCAACTGGACGCGCAGTAACTGATAACCTGCGACAACGCCCTACGATAAAAAAAGACAAAAGCTACAGGAGTGTTCACCATGAGCCGCCTGCTATTGAACTGTGACATCGGCGAGAGCTTCGGCAGCTGGACCATGGGTCTGGACGCGGAAGTCATGCCCTTCATCGACTGCGCCAACATTGCCTGCGGTTTCCACGCCGGCGACCCGAGCATCATGCGCAAGACCGTCAGCCTGGCGTTGAGCCACGGCGTGAAGATCGGCGCGCATCCGGCCTATCAGGATCTGGTGGGGTTCGGCCGACGTTCCATGGCCTACACGGCCCAGGAACTGCAGGACATCCTGCATTACCAGATCGGCGCTCTCGACGGCATTTGCCGTGCCCAGGGTGGCAAAGTCAGTTACGTCAAACCCCACGGCGCGATGTACAACGACATGATGGCCAACCCGGCGCAGTTGCGCGCGGTGATTCAGGCCGTCGTGGCTTACGATCGCAGCTTGCCGTTGATGCTGATGGCCACCCGCGACAACACGGCAGCCCAGCAACTCGGCGACGAATACGGCGTGACGCTGTGGTTCGAAGCCTTCGCCGACCGCGCCTACGACAGCGCCGGCCGACTGGTCTCGCGACAACTGCCGGGCGCGGTGCACCACGATTGCGAAACCATCATCGGGCAAGCGCTGACCATCGCCCGTGGCGACAACCTCACCGCCAGCGACGGCAGCGCGCTGCACCTGCAAGCCAACACTTTGTGCGTGCACGGTGACAACGCCAGCTCAGTGGCGGCCGTGCAGCGCATTCGTCAGGCCTTGAACGAGCAGAGCGCGCCATGAATCCGCGGGTGGAAGTGGTGGCGCTGGATTGCCTGATGCTGCGCTTGTTCGATGAAATCGCCGAAGCCAACATGCCGTGGATGCTCGCCGCCAGCGAGCGGTTGCGCGCGTTGTTCGGCGCACATCTGATCGATCTGGTGCCGTCGTACACCACGTTGATGGTGCATTACGATCTGACCGCGTTGAGCCCGAATCAGGCGCGGGAGTTGATCGCCGAAGCGCTGATCGACCTGTCGCCGAATGCGCGTATCGGCGGCCAGTGCCATGTGCTGCCGGTGTGGTACGACCTGAGCGTCGGACCGGAATTGAGTTTGCTGTCTCAACGCAGCGGCTTGGCAGTAGAGGAGGTGATCCGCCGCCACAGTGCCCGTGAATATCAGGTGTTCGCGCTCGGATTCGCACCGGGGTTTGCCTTCATGGGCCTGGTGGAAGAAGTCCTCGCGGCGCCGCGTCTGAATACCCCACGCAAGAAAGTCGCCGCCGGCAGTGTCGGCATCGCCGAGCGTCAGACAGCGGCGTATCCGGTGGTGTCCCCCGGTGGCTGGAACCTGATCGGTCGCACGCCGGCAAAGTTGTTCGACCGTGAACGCGATGGCTACAGCCTCATGCAACCCGGCGATACCGTACGTTTCGAAGCGGTAAGCCATGCCGAATTCATCCGCCTCGGCGGTGACGACACGCCTCTGGAGGCCCTCGCATGAGCCGACTGACGATTGAAGCGAGTACGCCGCTGTGCCTGTTGCAGGATGCCGGCCGGTTTGGCGTACGGCATCTGGGCGTGACCCAGGGTGGCGCGGCGGACTGGCGGTCGATGGCCTGGGCCAACTGGCTGCTGGGCAATGGCCTGGACTTGCCGGTGATCGAAATTACCCTCGGCGGGTTCACGGTGGTGGCTGAAGAAGATTGCTTGCTGGCATTGGCGGGTGCCGATCTTGGCGCGCAGATCGACGGTGAGGCGTTAGCGCCGTGGCGCAGTTTCAAACTGCGTAAAGGGCAGACCTTGACGTTCACCCAGCCGTTGCTGGGGGCTCGGGCCTATCTGGCTGCGCCTGGCGGTTTCAGCGCGCCGCCAGTGTTGGGCAGCAGTGCCACGGTAGTGCGCGAAGAACTCGGCGGGCTCGATGGTTTTGGCCTGCCGCTGGCCAAGGGCGCTTCGCTGAGTTATCAGGGCGAAACCTTACTGGTGCGCGAGGTGCCGGCGGAGCATCGACCGGATCTGCGCCTCGACGCGCCGCTCGATCTGGTGCTCGGCGCGCAGATCGGTCAGTTCAGCGGGCAGAGTCTGTTCGATGCCTTCAACCGTGCCTGGACGCTGGACAGTCGCGCCGATCGCATGGGTATTCGTCTGTTGGGCACGGCGTTGCAGTATCAGGGCAAACCGATGATTTCCGAGGGCATTCCGCTGGGCGCGGTGCAGGTGCCGCCGGACGGGCAGCCGATCGTGTTGCTCAATGATCGGCAGACCATTGGCGGCTATCCGCGATTGGGAGCGTTGACACCGTTGGCGTTGGCCCGCCTGGCACAGTATCTGCCGGGGGCGAAGGTCAGGTTGCGCCCGGTGGTGCAGGAAGTGGCACACCGGGAACACATCGAATATCTGAAGCGCTTTTGATTGTTCCCCCGCCGCTGGCGGGGGAGCCGTTGCGGATTACTTGGACAGAAACCGCATCCCTTCTTCCAGCCCGCGCAACGTCAGCGGATACATCTGATCCTCGATCAAATCCCGCACGATGTTGGTCGACGAGGTGTAGCCCCACGTATCTTTCGGGTACGGATTGATCCAGATGAGCTTCTTGTACTTCTCCATGAAGCGCTGCATCCACACGTAACCCGGCTCTTCGTTCCAGTGCTCGACGCTGCCACCGGCCTGGGTGATTTCATAAGGCGCCATGGCGGCGTCACCGATGAAGATCACTTTGTAGTCGGCGCCGTACTTGTGCAGCAGGTCCTGGGTCGAGGTGCGCTCGGAGGTGCGGCGCATGTTGTTCTTCCACACCGACTCATAAATGAAGTTGTGGAAATAGAAGTACTCCAGATGCTTGAACTCGGTCTTGCAGGCCGAGAACAGTTCCTCGCAGATCTTCACGTGGGCGTCCATCGAGCCGCCGATGTCGAACAGCAGCAACAGCTTCACCGTGTTGCGCCGTTCCGGGCGCATCTGGATGTTCAGCAGTCCGGCGTCCTTGGCGGTATGGTCGATGGTGCCGTCGATGTCCAGCTCTTCCGCCGCGCCCTGACGCGCGAATTTGCGCAGGCGGCGCAGGGCGACCTTGATGTTGCGGGTGCCCAGTTCCACGGAGTCGTCGAGGTTTTTGTACTCGCGCTGATCCCAGACTTTCACCGCTTTGCCCTGGCGTTTGCCGGCATCGCCGACCCGAATGCCTTCCGGGTTGAAACCGCCGGAGCCGAACGGGCTGGTGCCGCCGGTGCCGATCCATTTGTTGCCGCCGGCGTGGCGTTCCTTCTGTTCTTCCAGGCGTTTCTTGAACTCCTCGATCAGCTTGTCCAGGCCGCCGAGGGACTGGATCTGCGCGCGTTCCTCGTCGGTCAGCGAGCGCTCGAATTCCTTGCGCAGCCAGTCTTCGGGGATCAGCGCCTGCAAGTGGTCGTCGAGTTTTTCCAGGCCGTTGAAGTAGGCGCCGAACGCACGGTCGAACTTGTCGAAATGCCGTTCGTCCTTCACCAGAATCGCCCGGGACAAGTAGTAGAACTCGTCCATGTCGGCGAAGGTCACGCGCTGTTTCAGCGCGTTGATCAGGTCGAGCAGCTCGCGCACCGACACCGGTACCTTGGCTGCACGCATTTCATTGAACAGGTTGAGCAACATGGCGTCAGCCTCTTAGCGGGTGCCGCGACGGCTCATGAACGCCAGGCGCTCAAGCAGTTGCACGTCCTGTTCGTTCTTCACCAGTGCACCGGCCAGCGGCGGGATGGCTTTGGTCGGATCGCGTTCGCGCAGCACTGCTTCGCCGATGTTGTCGGCCATCAGCAGTTTCAGCCAGTCCACCAGTTCGGAGGTCGAAGGCTTCTTCTTCAGGCCCGGCACCTTGCGCACGTCGAAGAACACGTCCAGCGCTTCGCTGACCAGGTCTTTCTTGATGTCCGGGTAGTGAACATCGACGATCTTCTGCAGGGTGGTGCGGTCGGGGAAGGCGATGTAGTGGAAGAAGCAGCGGCGCAGGAAGGCGTCCGGCAGCTCTTTCTCGTTGTTGGAAGTAATGATGATGATCGGACGCTTTTTGGCCTTGATGGTCTCGTCGATCTCGTAAACGTAGAACTCCATCTTGTCGAGTTCTTGCAGCAGGTCGTTGGGAAACTCGATGTCGGCCTTGTCGATTTCGTCGATCAGCAGAATGACCCGCTCTTCGGACTCGAACGCTTCCCAGAGCTTGCCCTTCTTCAGGTAGTTGCGCACGTCGTGGACTTTTTCATTGCCCAGTTGCGAGTCGCGCAGACGGCTGACCGCATCGTACTCGTACAGGCCTTGATGGGCCTTGGTGGTGGACTTGATGTGCCAGGTGATCAGCTTGGCGCCGAACGATTCGGCCAGTTGCTCGGCGAGCATGGTCTTGCCGGTGCCCGGTTCGCCCTTGACCAGCAGCGGCCGCTCCAGAGTGATGGCGGCGTTGACCGCCAGCTTCAGGTCATCGGTGGCGACGTAGGCCTGGGTGCCTTCGAACTTCATCTGCTAATCCTCGAACGGTAACGCCGACCTGAACGGGCAGGGCGGGGGCGAAATAATCGGATGCCCGACTATAACGCGCGGCCCGGTCGACTGTGAACGCAGACGGCTTATTCAGTCTCTGAATGGGGCGTCACATGTTGACTCAGTTTCGGCACGAGGCCAGTATTTCAGGTATCGCCGATTTGGCGATAGCCTTCGGGCATGACTACCAAATACCGATTTCGCGAAAAATACCGCATTCAGTTGCGCGAGAAGGATCACCCGCCACCCCATGTTCACCTGACCGGTGGTGGAATGGATGTGATGCTTAGCCTGGAAACCGTCGAGGTCATGATGGGCAAGGCACCGCCACTGATCATCAAGGAAGCGTTGGCGTGGGTTTCGGCCCATCAGACGCAATTGCTGGAGGACTGGAAACGATGTTACCCATGAAGCGGCCACGATTGGCCGCAGTGCAGGCTGCTGGCGATGCTTGCCTGTCGCTGACCTTTATTGATGGCCAACGGCTGAACCTGGATTTGAGCCGCGATCTGCAAACCTATCCTGGGCTCGCTCCGCTACTGGACGCTGAAGTGTTCGCAAGCGCTGAGTTGGGTGACGACGGCTGGAGCGTGGAGTGGCTGGAGCCGGATATCCAGATTGGTGCCGATACCTTGTACCGGGACGCGCTCGCGCAAAATGCGCCCGACGAAAACACACGGATTTTCATGGATTGGCGCGCTCGCACCGGTCTACCGTTGAATGAGGCGGCCGAAGCGTTGGGTGTCAGCGCCCGCAGCATCAGTCGCTACAGTAATGGTCGGGAAGCGGTGCCGCGATCATTGGCCCTGGCCTGTCTGGGTTGGGATTCGTTGCAGGAGAAGCCTGCACTGATCGCGGCAGAGGATACCGGGCACTACATCGTCAACCGAAAAACTTAGCCCGCATCCGGCTTCGGCCGTTCATACCGGGCATTGAAGGCCTGGATGAACCCATTGCGCAAAATCTGCAAAAACGCTTCGAACGCGTTGATATCTTGCTGGTGCACGCTGCCGCTGAGTTCGACCCGGGTGGCAAACTGGTTTTTGCCCTGGTTTTTCAGCACGGTTTCGGTGCCCCCGACCAGCGCTTCCCAGATCGAGCGGAAGATCCCCTTGTTCTTGTTCTCGACATCCTGGTGCCAGTTGAAGACGTCGACGTCGCGCAGCAGCGGTTTGATGTAGCCCTTGAGCTGGCCCTTGTTGGCGGCGGCTTCGATGACCACGTCGCCGCGGCCGGCGTTGAAGTCGAATTTGCCGTAGGCCGAGGCGAAGTCGTTCATGCGCTTGAGTTCAATGTCGCGGGCCCGCAGGCGAAATTCGAAGTCTTCGAAATTGCTCAAGGGGTCGAAGGTGGCTGTGGTTTCCAGCGGGGCATGCCCCAGCAGCAGAGCCTTGCCTTCGAAGCGAGCGTCGCGTTTGCCCTCCTTGTCGACCACGTTGGTCAGGTTGTAAATGCTGGCGTCGACGTTGGTTGCATTCATGTTTACCGGTGGTTTGGAGTTGAAGTTGCGAAAGCTGATCCGCCCATCGCTGATCTGCACTTCGTCGAGCGTGATAGGCAACAGTTTGCCCAGTTGCTCACGCCAGTCGGTGCCCTGACCGGTCTGGGAGTTCTGCTTGTTGGCACCACCATCGACGAAGTTCACCTGAGGTTTAAAGAATTTCACCTGTGCCACAACAGCATGGTCGTACCAAAGCGAGTGCCAACTGACAGACAGGTCGATAGCCGGCGCATCGACGAATGGCACCGGCACCTTGCCGTCGGCCTTGACGATTTTCAGGCCATTGATCTTGTAGGCCCCGCGCCAGAGCGCTAGGTCCACGTCGGTGATCTGGCCGCGGTAATCGCCCATGTTGGCCAGTTTGTCATTCAGATAGTCGTGCACCAGATAGGGCAGGGCGATGTGCAGGGCGATCAGCAGAACAACGGCAGTGGCAATAGTCCACAATGGCCAGCGGTAGCGACGCTTCATGGCAATAGATCCCGAACGGTATAAGGCGGTTGACTGCCGCCTGCCGCAGACGTTCGACCGAACTGGACTGAAAAAGGCAACAGGCTTACCTTGGAGAGCTGAATTCAACGCTGCACAAGGACCCAGCCATGAGCCGTATTTTTGCTGACAACGCCCATTCCATCGGCAACACGCCGCTGGTGCAGATCAACCGCATTGCGCCCCGTGGCGTGACCATTCTGGCCAAGATCGAGGGTCGCAACCCGGGCTACTCGGTCAAGTGCCGGATTGGCGCCAACATGATCTGGGACGCCGAAAGCAGCGGCAAACTCAAGCCGGGCATGACCATCGTCGAGCCGACCTCCGGCAACACCGGCATCGGTCTGGCCTTCGTGGCGGCCGCTCGCGGTTACAAATTGCTGCTGACCATGCCGGCCTCGATGAGCATCGAGCGGCGCAAGGTGCTCAAGGCGCTGGGTGCCGAGCTGGTGCTGACCGAACCAGCCAAAGGCATGAAAGGCGCTATCGAAAAGGCCAACGAAATCGTAGCCAGTGACGCGGGCAAATACTTCATGCCGGCCCAGTTCGATAATCCGGCCAACCCAGCCATTCATGAAAAGACCACCGGCCCGGAAATCTGGAATGACACCGATGGCGCCATCGATGTGCTGGTGGCGGGCGTCGGGACCGGCGGAACCATCACCGGCGTGTCGCGGTATATCAAGAATACGGCAGGCAAACCGATTCTGTCGGTGGCGGTGGAACCGGTGTCTTCGCCGGTGATTACCCAGGCGCTGGCAGGTCAAGAAATCAAGCCGAGCCCGCACAAGATTCAGGGCATCGGTGCCGGGTTCGTGCCGAAGAACCTTGATCTGTCGATGGTTGACCGGGTCGAGTTGGTGACGGATGACGAGTCCAAAGCCATGGCCCTGCGCCTGATGCAGGAGGAAGGGATCCTGTGCGGTATTTCCTGCGGTGCGGCCATGTCGGTGGCGGTGCGTCTGGCGGAGACGCCGGAAATGCAGGGCAAGACCATTGTGGTGGTGCTGCCCGACTCCGGTGAGCGTTATCTGTCGAGCATGCTGTTCAGTGATCTGTTCACCGATCAGGAGAACCAGCAGTAAGTGGCGTGTTGATTCAGGTCAGCCAGGGTTCAGGATCGTTATGTTAATAAGTGCTTTGTTGCGCAATTCTTAACACTGAATCTTGAGTCGGGCGGGTTTTTCCCGGAGCCGGTAGTGTTTATCATGGCCGGCCGCCATCTCGGGCAAATGACATGGCGTGGCGTTGTCTTATTTCAAGGAGTTGTTGATGACCTTTTCGTTAGCCGCCAAGGTGTCGGTGTTGCTGCTGTTTGTGGGCAGCATCCTCTACGTGCATTTGCGCGGCAAGGCGCGTTTGCCGGTGCTGCGGCAGTTCGTCAACCACTCGGCGCTGTTCGCCCCGTATAACGCCTTGATGTACCTGTTCTCGGGCGTGCCGTCCAAGCCGTATCTGGATCGCAGCAAGTTTCCGGAACTGGACGTTCTGCGCGATAACTGGGAAACCATTCGTGACGAAGCCATGCACCTGTTCGACGAGGGTTATATTCGCGCCGCCGAGAAAAACAACGACGCCGGTTTCGGCTCGTTCTTCAAGAAAGGCTGGAAGCGTTTCTACCTCAAGTGGTACGACAAACCGCTGCCTTCGGCCGAAACTCTGTGCCCGAAAACCGTGGCGTTGGTCAGTGCCATTCCCAACGTCAAAGGCGCGATGTTCGCGCTGTTGCCGGGTGGCAGTCATTTGAACCCGCACCGCGATCCGTTCGCCGGTTCCCTACGTTATCACCTGGGCCTTTCGACGCCGAACTCCGACGACTGCCGGATTTTTGTCGACGGTCAGGTCTACGCCTGGCGCGACGGTGAAGACGTGATGTTCGACGAGACCTACGTGCACTGGGTTAAAAACGAAACCGAACAAACCCGCGTCATCCTGTTCTGCGACATCGAGCGGCCGTTGAGCAACCGCCTGATGACCCGCATCAACCGCTTCATCAGCGCCTGGCTGGGCCGTGCCACGGCACCGCAGAACCTCGACGACGAACGTGTTGGCGGGATCAACCAGGCTTATGCGTGGAGCAAGAACTTCAGCGACAAGTTCAGTGGTGCGGTCAAACAGTGGAAACGCCGCAATCCGAAGGCCTACCGCGTAATGCGGCCGGTGCTGGCGGTGGTGGTGTTGACGTTGCTGGGGTATTGGCTATTTGGTTGAGGCTGGATTTAAAAGCATAAAAAACCGCTCTTTTGAGCGGTTTTTTATGCGGGGAAGGTAAAGGATGCGCCGGCGAGAACACCTCCCGGCTCCTCCGCTGCTGGATTAGCCAATGCCTCTCTGATTCGGAGTAACTCCTTTTCAGATAATTCTCCAGCAGAGCGCTTTCCTTTGGCCCTGGTCAATTTGGCGCCTGGCGCTTTGTTCTCAGCAACAGCTTTCATGGCGTCTCCGGCGTTGATCATTTAATGAACAGTGATCCGATACTAGACTTAGTCAATGGGCTTCACAAGACGACCTTCCGAGTCCAACTCAAACCCCAGTTGCCGATAAAGCGGTATTACTCCGGGAACAGGCTCCTGAATTTCGATTTGCTTGCTGCCTACGATTCGCGCGAAGTGCGTCACGGCGGTCAATGCAAATGTTGCGATTCGGCTCTTGAGCGGGTGATCGTTTCCCGGCTTTCCTTCCAGGCGCACGATTTTTACTCTCAATCGGCTCTGGTTCGGATTCGCAAAGCAAAGTCCGCATAGCTCATGATCAAACCAGATTGCTAAATCGAATCCCAGTGGTTCTCTGGCCTTCCACCTGACAACTTCCTGCCAGGAGAAATAAGGGTCCAGCCATTGTTCATAGGCATTCAGTGCCAAAGCGTCGATAGCTTCGAAACGAACTCTGGAGTGATCGACATCTACGATCCCTTTTTGCTTCAGGTCTTCCTGCAGCTTTGCGAAGGTGATGCCCGCGTACTTCCTGGCTTGCGATTTGTACAACTGATACCGCAGATGATTACGTTCCCTTGGCATATGATCTCGCGCATTCCATGTCCCCCATCAATGGTCGTTGCAATTGCAAACGAGCCTATGCGCCTGCCTCCTGCCTGTCGCTACTGGCCCTTTGTCCAATTCATTGCAATCCATGTCGCGGGCTGGTTATAGTCGGCGCTCGTGAGTCCCACGACTCACCTTTCAACCCTTCAAAAAAGATCAGCCCAGATGCCTGCATCCCTCATCAACGCGGTAGTCGATTCAGCGGTCAACGCTGGCGTCGTGCCGTGCGGGAATCAGCAGCCTGTGCAGATCAGTCATTACCCTCCACCTGTCAGTAGCACGCCGGTGTGCGCAGTCGTATCACCGCCGGGCGTTGGTGTTTCGGGCTGATCAGCGTTTCCTGCTGACCCCTGTGCCCGCCTGAAAAAAAACCTACTGAATTTCAGCTTCGGCTGAGTTGGCTATTTGCCTGACTACAGGTGGTATTCATGTTTGTCCTTTCGAAAAAGTCCGCGCTCGCGGCGGCGTCCACGAGCCTGTTCGTTCTACTGTGGAGCAGCGGGGCGATCTTCTCCAAGTGGGGGCTGGCCCACGCTTCGCCCTTTGCCTTTTTGCTGATCCGTTTTGTCATTGCCCTGTGCGGGCTGGTGCTGCTGGTGCCGTTGCTCAAGCTGAAACTGCCCAAGGGCGGCAAGCCGATGCTGTATGCGATGGCCACCGGCGTGGTGCTGTTGGGGGCTTATCAGATCTTCTATCTGCTGGCGCTGGATCTGAAAGTCACGCCCGGAGTGATGGCGACCATCATGGGCGTGCAGCCGATCCTCACGGTGGTGATCATGGAGCGGCAGCGCTCGGCGAGCCGGATGTTTGGTCTGGCGTTGGGATTGGCCGGTCTGATCATGGTGGTTTACCAGGGCATCGGTCTGGCCGGGATGTCGCTGGCGGGGATGCTGTTCGGGCTGCTGGCGCTGGCGAGCATGACCTTCGGCTCGATCATGCAGAAACGCATCACCGACAATCCCCTCGGCACGCTGCCGGTGCAGTATCTGGCCGGTCTGCTGCTGTGCGGGATTTTCGTGCCGTTCCAGCCGTTTAACTTCGAGCACAGCGCCGGTTTCATCGTGCCGGTGTTGTGGATGGGGCTGGTGGTTTCCGTGCTGGCGACGTTGCTGCTGTATCGACTGATCGCGCGGGGCAATCTGGTAAATGTCACCAGTCTGTTCTATCTGGTGCCGGCCGTGACGGCGGTGATGGACTACCTGATCTTCGGCAATCGCCTGGCGGCGTTGAGCGTGCTGGGGATGCTGTTGATCATCGTCGGTCTGGTGTTCGTGTTCCGTAAATCGGCGTAACCGCCGCGCATGAAAAGGCCCGGGAGGAAACTCCCGGGCCTTCGTGCATCTGCAAATCAGCGAGTGGCGATTTCTGCCGGTTTCACCGCCGCCGGTTTCAACACCAGCCACAGCGCAATGGCGATCAACACCCCGCCATACACGTGGGCCATCGACAGCGGCTCATCGAGAAACAGCGCCCCCCACAACACGCCGAACGGCGGAATCATAAAGGTCACGGTCATCGACTTCACCGGCCCGATGGAGCTCAGCAGGCGGAAGTAAATGATGTAGGCAAACGCGGTGCAGCCCAGCCCTAGGCCCAGCAGCGACAACCAGACACTCCAGCCGCCCCAGCTCACCGGCGGCGCAGTGATGACGCTGTAACCGAACAGCGGCAACAGAAACAGGGTTGCTCCGAGCATGCTGCCCAGCGCCGACAGACGGCTGTCGAGCCCGCCGGCCTGATCCAGCCAGCGTCGGGCGAGGAACCCGGCGAAGCCGTAGCATGTGGTTGCGAGCAGACAGGCAACCGCACCCATCAGCAGCTGCAGATCGAAGGCGACCGGGCCGGCGCGAGTCAGCACGCCCACCCCGAGCAGACCGAGGAACACCCCGGCGAGTTTGGCCAGCGTGAGTTTTTCACTGAAAAACAAACCGCCGATCAACACACCCATCAATGGTGTGGTGGCATTGAAGATCGCCGAATAACCGGCGGGCAGCACCTGGGCGGCGACGGAGTACAGCGTCGCCGGCACGCCGGAGTTGATCACGCCCAGCAGCATCACGGTCTTGAGCTTGCCTTTGAAATCCCAGCTGATGCGCATCAGCCCGAGGATCACCAGCAGGCCGACAGCGGCAATCGAAACGCGGAAGAAACCGGTCGGAATCGTACCGATCGCCGGAGCGATGATGCGCATGAACAGGAAGCTCGCGCCCCAGATGGCGGCCAGCGACAACATGCGGAATATATCGACAGGGCTCACGGGCCACTCCTTCCTTGATCGGGACGAGAGTGTTGCCGAGGGCCCCGGCGATGGCAACCGTTAATCGGGCATTTAATTTTCTGATCAGATCACGAAGCGCGTCACCAGCCCGTTGAGGTCTACGGCCAGTCGCGACAGTTCCTGGCTGGCGGCAGACGTCTGGGTGGCGCCGGCAGCGGTCTGGGTCGACAGGTCGCGGATGGTCACCAGATTCTGATCGACTTCCCGCGCCACCAGCGCCTGCTGCTCGGCGGCGCTGGCGATCACCAGGTTGCGCTGGTTGATCTGCGAGATCGACGCGGTGATTTTCTCCAGGGCCTGGCCGGCGCTGTTGGCCCGGCGCAGGGTGTGGCTGGCCTGCTCGGCGCTGGATTGCAAAGCGCCGACGGTGGCGCTGGTGCCTTGCTGAATGCTGCTGATCATCAGCTCGATTTCTTCGGTGGAGTTCTGCGTGCGCTGGGCCAGCGAGCGGACTTCATCGGCGACCACCGCAAACCCTCGTCCGGCCTCGCCGGCCCGCGCCGCTTCAATGGCGGCGTTGAGTGCCAGCAGGTTGGTCTGCCCGGCGATGCCGCGAATCACCTCCAGTACCTTGCTGATGTCCTGGGCCTGAGTCGCCAGGCCCTCGGCCTGTTCGGACGCACCCAGCACTGCGCTGACCAATTCCTGAATCGAACTGATGGTCTCGCTGACCTGCACATGCCCGTGCTTGCTGTCCTCGTTCGAGGCTTCGGAGGCTTCGGCACTGGACACCGCATTGGCGGCCACCTCATCGACCGCCGTGCTCATCTCGGTGACCGCCGTGGCAGCCTGTTCGATCTGGTCATTCTGCTGTTGCAGGCCGCGGGTGCTCTGTTCCATCACCGAACTCATTTCCTCGGCGGCGGAGGCCAGTTGCTGGGCCGACTCGCTGATGCCGCGAATGGTCGAGCGCAGATTGCTCTGCATCTCGGCCAGAGCGATCAGCAACTGCGCCGCTTCATCCTTGCCGTTGCTGTCGATGCGACCGCTGAGGTCTCCCGAAGCAATCCGTCGTGCCACGTTCAGCGCCTGATTGATCGGCGCGGTGATGCTGCGGGTCAGCAACCAGGCCAGCAGCAACGTGGCGATCAGCGCAATGACGATGATCATCGCGACGATCCACAGCGCCTGCTGGTACATCGCCGCCGCGGACTTGGCGGCGGTATCCGCGCCTTGTTGGTTGAGCGTGATCATTTGCTCCAGCGTTTTGTCGAGCACCGTGCCCTGGGGCGCCAGTTCATTGGTCAGGCGCGCGTAGGCCTGATCGTTTTGTCCGGCGTCGATCTGTTTGATGATCTGGTCAAGGATGCTCAGGTACTTGGCGGTGTCCGCGCTCAGTCCTTCCAGCATCGCCTGTTCCTGATCGTTGGCGATCAGGGCTTTGTGATCGTCGAGGCGCTTGAGCAACTCCTGGCGTTGCACCGTGAGAAGGCCTTTGCTGCGTTCGCGCACGGCAGCCTGGGTGCTGGTGATCAGGCGCAGGGATTCGAGACGGATGCTGGCGATGTTCGCCGCTGTGTCATGGATGCTTTCGATGCTGGGCATCCATGCTTCCTCGATCACCGCCGCGCTCTCGCGCAGGGTTTTCATCTGGCCCAGACCGAACAGGCCGACCACCACCAGCAGACTGGCCAGAACGGCAAAACACAAACTGGCGCGCAAACCGATGCGCAGATTCCGGATAGTCATCAATGTGCTCCTTGGGCATTTGGGGAGAGGTCGTCCTCGTGAGCCGAGGATCTTGTTGTGAGGCGGGTGATGGCGGGCTGTATATCAAAGTGCCACTATCTTGGTAAGACCAGTCATTGGCTATTGGCAGATGGAATGGACAGGAATGAACAAGCCGGGCAAAAGTGCAAGCTAGAGATGTCGCCGTTGAATTGGATCCGAAACCCAGAGAAATCGCGGGCTGGCGCCCGGCGCTGGGGAGCACCTGAGGGGATGTTTATTGACCGAACGGTCGATTAAAAAAACTTTGATAAAAACTGTGTCGTTGTACAACCCGCAAGAGGATTTGGCCGAAATTGCGCTTCTCCTGCAGCCGCTTCCGTGGCTAAGCTCAGGCCTTCGAGCACAGATTCTCCAATTCCCGCAGAGGTCTCATCTATGCCGCAGCAATGGCCAGCCACCGACATCGCCCGCCTGATCCTCGATGGGTTTGACGATTACCGCGAGCATTTCCGGCGGATCACCGACGGCGCCCGGGAGCGCTTCGAGCAGGCCCGCTGGCAGGACACGCAAACCGCGTCGGCGGCCCGGATCAACCTCTACGAAGAAAAGGTCGGTGAAACCGTCGCCCGCCTGCGCGAGTATTTCGAGCCGGACACCTTGATGGATGTCACCTGCTGGCCGCTGGTGAAAAGTGCCTACATCAGCATCATCGACCTGCGCTTCGACGATGAACTGTCCGAGACCTGGTACAACTCGATTTTCTGCAGCCTGTTCAGCCACGACCTGATCAGCGACGGCTGCATGTTCATCCACACCACGCGCCCGAGCCTGCGCCGAGCGCGGGCCGCACAGACCCGCACCTACAAGCCCCATGGACAGATCTCGAGCATGCTCGCGAGCATCTTTGCCGATTATCGCTTCAGCGAGGCCTACGCCGATTTGCCCGGCGACTTGCAACGCCTGGAAGCGCAACTGCGCGAGAACCTGCCGGACTGGGTGTGCAAGGATCCGGAGTTGAGTGTCGAGCTGTTTTCCTCGGTGCTCTACCGTAACAAGGGCGCATACCTGGTCGGGCGCATCTACACCAACGACGATCAATGGCCGCTGGTGATTCCATTGCTGCACCGCGAAGGGCGGGGGATTCAGATCGACGCGTTGATCACCGACGAAGCGGAGGTGTCGATCATCTTCTCCTTCACCCGTTCGTATTTCATGGTGGATGTGCCGGTGCCAGCGGAGTTTATCGGCTTCCTCAAGCGCATCCTGCCGGGCAAGCACATTGCCGAGCTGTACACCTCGATCGGCTTCTACAAGCACGGCAAATCCGAGTTCTATCGCGCGCTGATCAACCATCTGGCCAGCACCGACGACCAGTTCATCATGGCCCCGGGCGTGCGCGGCATGGTCATGAGCGTGTTCACGCTGCCGGGTTTCAACACCGTATTCAAGATCATCAAGGACCGGTTCTCGCCGTCGAAAAACGTCGACCGCGCCACGGTGATCGAGAAGTATCGACTGGTAAAAAGCGTCGACCGGGTCGGACGTATGGCCGATACCCAGGAATTCGCCGACTTCCGTTTTCCGTTGAGCAAATTCGAGCCAGCCTGCCTGGCGGAACTGCTGGAAGTCGCGCCGTCCACGGTGTCGCTGGAAGGCGAAACCGTGCTGATCCGCCACTGCTGGACCGAGCGCCGGATGACCCCGCTCAACCTGTATCTGGATAACGCCAACGAAGCCCAGGTGCGCGAAGCGCTGGAGGATTACGGGCTGGCGATCAAGCAACTGGCGGCGGCCAACATCTTCCCCGGCGACATGCTGCTGAAGAACTTCGGCGTCACCCGCCATGGCCGGGTGGTGTTCTACGACTACGACGAGATCTGTTTCCTCACCGAAGCCAACTTCCGCCACATCCCGGCACCGCGCACGCCGGAGGACGAAATGGCCTCCGAGCCTTGGTACTCGATCGGTCCGCTGGATGTGTTCCCCGAGGAGTTTCCGCCGTTCCTGTTTGCCGATTCGGCGCAGCGCAAATTGTTCGATCAGTTGCATGGCGAGTTGTACAACGCTGATTACTGGAAGGGATTACAGGAGGCGATTCGGGCGGGGAAAGTGATTGATGTTTTCCCGTATCGGCGCAAGGGCCTAGATAACGAATAACCCGTTAATGATCGTTCCCATGCTCTGCGTGGGAATGCCTCACCGGACGCTCCGCGTCCGCTTTTGGGACGCGGAGCGTCCTTGGCTGCATTCCCACGCAGAGCATGGGAACGATCACAGTCAGGCGTAAATCTGCGACAATCGCGTCCTTGCGCCACTAGACGACCGAATTGCGTACCCGATGACCGACGAATCGCCCTCCATCGACAAACTGCTGAAAAACCTCGATCACGCCATGCTCGCCGACCGCCACCGGCTGCGGCGGCAGTTGCTTGAGCTGCGCAAGAAACCCGACGAGGCCAAGCTGGCCCAGTGGGTGGCGCGCATGCAGGCTTCCTGCGATCAGGTGCTGGCGCGCAAGGCCAGCCTGCCAGTGATCCGTTACGACGACAGCCTGCCGATTGCGGCCAAGCGTGACGAAATCATGAAGGCCCTGGAAAAGCACCAGGTGCTGATCATCGCGGGCGAAACCGGATCGGGTAAAACCACCCAGTTGCCGAAAATCTGTCTGGAGATCGGTCGCGGCCAGCATGGTCTGATCGGCCACACCCAGCCTCGGCGAATTGCCGCGCGCAGCGTGGCCAGTCGGGTTGCCGAAGAACTCGGCACGCCGCTGGGTGCACTGGTCGGCTATCAGGTTCGATTCGAGGATCAGAGCGATTCCAATACGCTGATCAAACTGATGACCGACGGCATCCTGCTGGCGGAAACCCAGAACGACCGGTACCTCGAGCGCTACGACACGATCATCGTCGACGAAGCCCACGAACGCAGCCTCAACATCGACTTCCTGCTCGGTTACCTGAAAACCCTGCTGCCGCGTCGTCCGGACCTGAAAGTCATCATCACGTCGGCGACCATCGATCTGGAGCGTTTCTCCAAGCATTTCGATGACGCGCCGATTGTCGAGGTTTCCGGCCGTACCTTCCCGGTGGAAACCTGGTATCGCCCGCTGACGCTTGAGCAGGACGAAGAGGGCAACCGTGTCGAAGACGACCTGACCGTGGATCAGGCGATCCTCGCCACCCTCGACGAAATCGCCGCCTATGAGCGCAGCGAACGGCGCAGTCCTGGTGACGTGCTGGTGTTCCTGCCGGGCGAGCGTGAGATCCGCGACGCCGCCGACATGCTGCGCAAGGCCCAGCTCAAACACACCGAAATCCTGCCGTTGTACGCGCGCCTGTCGCCGGCTGAACAGCAGCGGATTTTCCAGTCGCATCCGGGCCGTCGCGTGGTGCTGGCAACCAACGTCGCCGAAACCTCGCTGACCGTGCCGGGCATCCGTTACGTGATCGACAGCGGCACCGCGCGCATCAGTCGCTACAGCTACCGCGCCAAGGTCCAGCGGTTGCCGATCGAAGCGATTTCCCAGGCCAGCGCCAACCAGCGTAAAGGTCGCTGCGGTCGGGTCGAGCCGGGTATCTGCGTGCGCTTGTACAGCGAGGAGGATTTCCTCGGTCGCCCGGAATTTACCGATCCGGAAATCCTGCGTACCAACCTCGCGGCGGTGATTTTGCAGATGCTCCATCTGCGCCTCGGCGAGATCACCGATTTCCCGTTCATCGAGCCGCCGGACGGCAAGGCGATCAGCGACGGTTTCAACCTGCTGCAAGAACTCTCGGCAGTGGATCGCAACAGTCAGCTGACCCCGCTCGGCCGCCAGTTGGCGCGCCTGCCGGTGGATCCGCGCATGGGCCGCATGCTGCTGGAAGCGGCGAAGCTCGGCAGCCTGCAGGAAGTGCTGATCGTCGCCAGCGCCATGTCGATTCAGGACCCGCGCGAGCGTCCGCCGGAGCGTCAGCAAGCCGCTGACCAGGCTCACGCCCAATGGAAGGACGCTGACTCCGACTTCGCCGGGCTGGTCAATCTGTGGCGCGGTTTTGAAGAGCAGCGCCAGGCGCTGACGGCAAGCCCGCTGCGCAACTGGTGCCGCAAGAATTTCCTTAACTATCTGCGTCTGCGCGAGTGGCGTGATTCCCACCGTCAGTTGAGCCTGATCTGTCGCGACTTGCAGCTGAGCCTGAACAAAGAGCCAGCGGATTATCCGAAGCTGCACAAAGCGGTGCTGGTCGGCTTGCTCAGTCAGATCGGCCAGAAAACCGAGGACGGCGATTACCTTGGCGCCCGTCAGCGGCGGTTCTGGATTCACCCGTCTTCGGGCATCGGCAAGAAGCGCCCGCAGTGGGTGATGACCGCCGAACTGGTGGAAACCACCAAGCTTTACGCGCGGATGGTGGCGAAGATCGACGCCGACTGGATCGAGCCGCTGGCCGGGCACTTGATCAAGAAGAACCACTTCGAACCGCACTGGGAGAAGAAGCGCGGCCAGGTCGTGGCGTTCGAGCAGATCACCCTGTTCGGTCTGATCGTGGTCGGTCGCCGACCGGTGCACTACGGCCCGGTGGATCCTGTGGTTTCGCGGGAGCTGTTCATCCGCGAAGGTCTGGTGCGGGGCGAGATTCAGTCTCGGGCCAAGTGCCTGACCGCCAACAAGCAATTGCTCGAACAGCTCGACGAACTGGAAGCCAAGGCCCGTCGCCGGGACATTCTGGCCGACGAAGAAACGCTCTACGCGTTCTACGACGCGCGACTGCCGGCGGAGATTCACCAGACGGCGACGTTCGATAGTTGGTATAGGGTCAACAGCCAGAAAGATCCGCAACTGCTGATCATGCGCGAGGAAGACGTGCTGGCCCGCGAAGCCAGCGAAGTCACCGCGCAGCATTACCCGGACACGCTGCACATCGGCGATCTGGAACTGGCCCTGAGTTATCACTTCGAACCGAATCACCCGCGCGACGGTGTGACCCTGCGAGTGCCGGCGCCGCTGTTGCCGATGCTGCCGCCGGAGCGCCTGGAGTGGCTGGTGCCGGGGCTGATCGAAGCCAAATGCATTGCGCTGGTGCGCAACCTGCCCAAGGCCCTGCGCAAGAACTTCGTGCCGGTGCCGGACTTCATCAAGGCCGCGCTGCAACGCATGACGTTTGCCGAAGGTTCGTTGCCGCAAGCGCTGGGCCGCGAACTGCTGCGCATGACCGGCGCGCGGGTCAGCGATGAAGCCTGGGCCGAAGCGGCGCAGCAGGTTGAAAGCCACCTGCGGATGAACCTGGAAATCGTCGACGGCCAGGGCAAGTTCCTCGGCGAAGGCCGGGATCTGGCCGAGCTGACCGCACGTTTCGCCGAAGCCAGCCAGGCCGCGTTGGCCGTGCCGCAAAGTGCGAAGAGCCAGCAACCGGTGGAGGCCAAGGTCTTCGCGCCGGTGGCGGAAAAGACTCAGCAGAAGATCGCCGGGCTGTCGATGACGGTCTATCCGGCGCTGGTGGAAGAGGGCGGCACGGTCAAGGAAGGTCGTTTCTCGACACCGGCCGAGGCCGAATTTCAGCACCGCCGCGCCTTGCAACGCCTGCTGATGCAGCAACTGGCCGAACCGGCCAAGTTCCTGCGCGGCAAGTTGCCGGGCCTGACCGAAATGGGCCTGCTGTACCGCGAACTGGGCCGCGTCGATGCGTTGGTGGAAGACATTCTGCTGGCCAGCCTCGACAGCTGCATTCTCGACGGCGAAGACCCGTTGCCGCGTGACGGCGCAGGGCTGGCGGCACTGGCCGAGCGCAAGCGCGGCAGCTGGACCGAGCACGCCGAGCGCGTGGCACGCCTGACGCTGGAAATCCTCAAGCTCTGGCACGGTCTGCAAAAACGCTTCAAGGGCAAGATCGATCTGGCTCAGGCCGTGGCGCTCAACGACATCAAGCAGCAGCTCAGCCATCTGGTGTATCCGGGCTTCGTCCGCGAAACGCCGATGCTCTGGCTCAAGGAGTTATCGCGCTATCTGAAAGCGGTCGAGCAGCGTTTCGAGAAGCTGGGCGCGCAGGTGCAGAAGGATCGGGTCTGGAGCGGCGAACTTGCCGGCCTTTGGACGCAATACCAGACCCGCGCCGCCAAACATGCTCAGGAAGGCAAACGCGATCCGCAGCTCGAGCTGTATCGCTGGTGGCTGGAGGAGTATCGGGTTTCGCTGTTCGCCCAGCAGTTGGGCACGAAAGTGCCGATCTCCGACAAGCGCCTGAACAAACAATGGACGCAGGTCGAGGCATGACCATGGGGGACGAAATTCCCCTTGTGGGAGCAAGCGCGCTCCCACATTGGTCAGGCGTTGTACTTGAGAATGGGGCCAAAACCTTGGGTTTATGGCAAACTTCGCCACCATAAATGCCGTTTTCGCGTCCCAGAGCCTTTGCCGGGCCGCGCAGCGGAATAAAGCGATGCCTGGTTTTTGCGTCCCTTGATACGGGAATGGACCCTTTGCGTGTTGGCACGTCGGTGCCAGCACTTTCTGCCTGAACAGATTAGAGAAACGACCATGCATAACGTCGTCATCAGCGGCACCGGCCTGTACACCCCGGCCAACAGCATCTCCAACGAAGAGCTGGTGCAGTCTTTCAATACCTACGTCGCCCAGTTCAATGCGGACAACGCCGAAGCTATCGCCAGCGGCGAAGTCCAGGCCCTGACCGAGTCCAGCGCCGCGTTCATCGAAAAAGCTTCCGGCATCAAGAGCCGCTTTGTCATGGACAAGGATGGCATCCTCGACCCTGCGCGCATGGCGCCACGCCTGCCGGAGCGTTCCAACGACGAATGGTCGGTGCTTTGCCAGATGGCCATCGGCGCTGCCGATCAAGCCCTGCAACGTGCCGGCAAGACTGCCGCCGACATCGACGGCGTGATCGTCGCCTGCTCCAACCTGCAGCGTGCCTACCCGGCCATCGCCATCGAAGTCCAGGAAGCGCTGGGCATCCAGGGTTTCGGTTTCGACATGAACGTTGCCTGCTCGTCGGCGACCTTCGGCATCCAGCAAGCGGCCAACACCGTGCAACTGGGCCAGGCCCGGGCGATCCTGATGGTCAACCCGGAAGTCTGCACCGGTCACCTGAACTTCCGCGACCGCGACAGCCACTTCATCTTCGGTGACGCGGCCACCGCCGTGATTATCGAGCGCGCCGATCTGGCAACCTCCAAGCACCAGTTCGATGTGGTCAGCACCAAACTGCTGACCAAGTTCTCCAACAACATCCGCAACAACTTCGGCTTCCTCAACCGCGCAGCGGAAGAGGGCATCGGCGCCCGCGACAAACTGTTCGTGCAGGAAGGCCGCAAGGTGTTCAAGGATGTTTGCCCGATGGTGGCCGAACTGATTGGCGAGCATCTGGAAGAGAACAAGCTCAATGTCGGTGACGTAAAACGCTTCTGGCTGCACCAGGCCAACCTGAGCATGAACCACCTGATCGTGCGCAAGCTGCTGGGCCGCGAAGCCACCGAAGAAGAAGCCCCGGTGATTCTCGACACCTACGCCAACACCAGCTCCGCCGGTTCCGTGATTGCGTTCCACAAATATCAGGATGATCTGGCGGCCGGTTCGCTGGCGGTGCTGAGTTCGTTCGGTGCCGGTTACTCGATTGGTAGCGTGATTCTGCGTAAACGCTAACAGCGGGTTCATTTCCTCTTAATCGCGCTGACGTTTCCTACATCCGAATCGGCGCGAACGCTGTAATTTTCGAAAGTGGCGGCAGGCGAAGTCCTGCCGCTATCATTTTCGAAGTCAGGAACAGGGGATTGATGGATGGCAGTTGACGACACCCGATTGCTTGAGCGGCTGCTCGCCGGTGAGCAGAAGGCTTTCAAGGAGCTGGTCAGCACCTATCAAAGCCCCATGCGCGCGGTGGCCTACGCGATTGTCGGCCAGCGCCATGTCGAAGAAGTGGTGCAGGACGCCTGGCTGTCGGTGGTGCGCAATATCGGCCGCTTCGAGGGGCGCTCCAGCCTCAAGACCTGGCTGCTGACCATCACCGCCAACTCGGCCAAGAGCCGCTACAAACTCAATCGTCGCGAAGTGCTGCTGGATGATCTGCCGTCCCCCCACGGCACCATCGATGACGATCGTTTTTCTCCCGGCGACGGCCACTGGCTGGTAGCACCGTTCGCCTGGCACCAGGACACACCCGAGGCATTGCTGACCGAAGGCGAGCTGCGTGAATGCCTGGAGCATACGCTGCTCAGCCTCTCCGAACTTCAGAGCAGTGTGCTCACGCTGCGCGAGCGCCAGGGCCTGGAGCTGGAGGAGATCTGTAATCTTCTGGAGATCTCGCTCTCCAATGTCCGCGTGCTGCTGCACAGGGCACGTTTGAAGGTCTTTGCGACCGTGGAGCATTTTGAGGAGACGGGAGAATGTTGACCTGCAAGGAGCAAGTGGCGCGATCCAGCGATTATCTCGATGGCCAGTTGAGCTTTCGCGAAAAACTGATGGTGCGTCATCACCTGATGTTCTGCCGCAATTGCCGGCGTTTCATTCGCCAGATGCGTTTGATGCAGGCGACGCTGCGGGCGATGCCGCAAAAGCCTGAAGAGGGCGTGGACGCGTTGGCCGAGCAGTTGGCAGAGCTGCGGCGCAAGGACAGTCCCTGAAAACACAGACTGGCGCGGCCGCAGCGAACGGATGATGGGGATCGCTGCGGTCGCGCCAGTCTGTTGAAGCCTCTTCAAACGATGGAACCGGATGTACAACCCATCGTTTGAAGTCTGTTGCCGGGTTGCTTAGAACTTCGCTTCCGCGTCCAGCTGCAGGGTGTTGGTGTCTGCATCACGCTGGGTACGGCTGGAGAAGTCGGCCTTGGTCAGGAAGTAAGTCGCACCAATGGCGAAGTTCTTGTCGATGTCGTAACCGACCTTGAACTTGTGGCCACGGGAACCGGTGGTGCCGTTGGCGAAGTCCGAATCGGTGAAGGCGCCGACCACAGCGTTGCGCTGCACATCACGATAGTTGTAGTCGAGGTTCAGGCCGAAGACTTTCGACTTGGCACCGACCAGCCATGCGGTGTCCTGATCGGTCACTGCATCGTTGTTCTTCACGTACTGACCGTAGAACGACAGCGGCATTGGCAGGCCGCCGATGTCGACCTGGCTGAAGCCTTCGTACAGACGGAATTCGTTGTTCGCCGAGTTGCCGTTGACGGCCAGGGCGCACGGCGTGGAGGTGCCGGTGCAACGGCTGTCTTCGTCGTTCTGGTAGGCGTAGACGCTGCCGCCCAGGGTCAGTTTCAGGTTGTCGGTGATGGCGAAGCGGCTGCCCAACTGGCCGGCGGTCAGACGCAGGTCATGACGGAATTGCACGCCGTCGCCATCCACGTTGTCCTTGAGATTATAGTTACCCAGGCTGCCGAACAGCTCCACGCTGCTGCCCAATGGATACTTGTAGGTAACGGCCAGACCTTCCGGGTTGATGTCGCTGTCCCAGATCACGTCGCCCATGCTCACCCACGGTTGCAGCATCTTGCCGCCGATGATGTGCAGGTTCTTGATCTGATCCGGGTGGTAGTCGATGTAGCCCAGGTCGAGCCAGATCTGCTTCTTGTCGAAGTAGTTGTCCTGGTCCTGGTTGGTCGAACGGGCGTCGTCGCCGCCGCCGGTGGCGATACGGATGCCGGTGTCGACTTGCGGGTTGATCTCGGTGTACGCACCCAGACGGGCACGGATACGCTGGCGATCCTTGTCGCGGCCGCCGTTGTTCGGTTCGCCGTCGATCTTGATGGTTTCCTGACGGATACGCACATCGCCCTTGAACTGGGTCTTGGCGGCCCAGGCCAGTTTCTGGTCGAAACTGCTGAGCTCGTTGGTTTTCTTCGCGGTCGCCGCGATTTGCTCGTTGGTCTCTTGCTGCGCCTGCTGCGCGATTTGCTGGGCCTTCTGATCCTTGGCCAGTTCAGTTTGCAGTTCAACGTACTGCGCCTGGGAAATCGAACCGTTAGCCTTGAGCATGTCGAGCAGTTTGGCGTCGACTGCGGCACTGGCCGGTACACTCATGGCCAGCAACAGGCCACCGCACAGGGCCGCCGCAGTTTTCGTGGAAGCAAGACGCATAGCAATCTCCGAAGATGAAAAGGGGATGGCTGAACCATCCTGGGCACAACCGACGGTTTGACGGTCGGAAAACATTGTCCGGGGTAGAACCCGGCGCTCTAAAAACAGGCGCCAGTATCGCGATGGTTTATGACAGAGCAGTGGCACGATGATGGCAGGTTGATGACGATACAAAACTGCCGTGAACTATTGATCTAGAGCGCTGTCGCGCATTCGGGCGTGGGCAACGCCCGGCCGATCAGCGATACTCGCCGGGCGTTCACGCCCGAAAGTGGAGAGGAAAATGCCGCTGCAACGTCTGCACAAACTGTCGGAAATTCCAGCCTCCGACTGGGATGTTCTGGTCCCGCAAAACCAGCCGTTTCTGCGCCACGCCTTTCTGGCTTCGCTGGAAGACAGCGGCAGCGTCGGCCCGCACACGGGCTGGCAAGCGGAGCATTTGCTGCACGTCGAAGCGGGACGTGTGATCGCTGCGCTGCCCGGTTATCGCAAGTGGCATTCCTACGGCGAATACGTGTTCGATCACGGCTGGGCCGATGCCTGCGCCCGGGCCGGCATCGATTACTACCCCAAGTTTTTGAGCGCGGTGCCGTTCAGCCCGGTCAGCGGCCCTCGGTTGCTGGCAGCGAATGTCGAAGACGGATTCGAACTGCTCAAGAGCCTGCCGGGGTATCTGGAAATCGAAGAACTCTCCAGCGCCCACATCAACTTTACCGACGCGTTTACCGATGCTGCCATGGCCGAGCAGCCGGGCTGGCTGCAGCGCATCGGCTGTCAGTATCACTGGCAGAATCGCGGCTACCGCGACTTTCAGGACTTCCTCGACGTGCTCGCCTCGCGCAAGCGCAAACAGATGCGCAAGGAGCGCGAGCAAGTGGCGGGGCAGGGCTTCGAGTTCGAATGGCTGGAAGGCCGCGAGCTGGACGAGGCGCAGTGGGATTTCGTCTACGCCTGTTACGCCAACACCTACGCGGTGCGTCGGCAGGCGCCGTACCTGACCCGGGAATTCTTCAGCCTGCTGGCCGAGCGCATGCCGGAATCGATTCGCGTGGTCCTGGCCCGACAGGACTCACGGCCGGTGGCGATGGCGTTCAGCCTGGTGGGCGGCGACAGTTTTTACGGACGCTACTGGGGATGCCTGGCCGAGTTCGACCGGCTGCACTTCGAGACCTGTTTCTATCAGGGCATGGACTATGCGATTGCCAATGGATTTCAACGTTTCGATGCCGGTGCCCAGGGCGAACACAAACTGATTCGCGGCTTTGAACCGGTGATCACCCATTCCTGGCATTACCTGCGCCATCCCGGTTTGAAAGCTGCGGTCAAAGACTTCCTGCACCAGGAGCGCGCCGGTGTGCTGGCCTATGCCGAAGAGGCGAGGAACGCCTTGCCGTATCGGCAAGCCTGATCCTCGCCGGCTCCTTCAGCTGTCTTCCTTGCCCAGCCAGCGATAGAGCACGCCGCCGACCACCGCACCGAGCAGCGGCGCGACCCAGAACATCCACAACTGGGCGATGGCCCAGCCGCCGACCATCAGCGCCGGGCCCGTGCTGCGGGCCGGGTTGACCGAGGTGTTGGTCACCGGAATCGAGATCAGGTGGATCAGCGTCAGGGCCAGGCCGATGGCGATCGGTGCCAGTCCTGCCGGAGCGCGCTTGTCGGTGGCGCCGAGGATGATCACCACGAACATGGCGGTCATCACCAGTTCGGTGACGAAGCCGGACGCCATCGAGTATTTGCCCGGCGAGTGTTCGCCATAACCGTTTGAGGCAAGGCCCGCGGCGATGTCGAAACCTTCCTTGCCGCTGGCGATGTGATAGAGCAGGGCCGCTGCCAGAATCCCGCCGAGCACCTGGGCGATGACGTAGGCAGGCAGTTCCTTGGCCGGGAACCGACCGCCGACGACCAGACCGACCGACACGGCCGGGTTGAGGTGACAGCCGCTGATGTGGCCGATGGCAAACGCCATGGTCAACACCGTCAGACCGAACGCCAGGGCGACCCCCAGCACGCCGATTCCCAAGGGTGAAGACGCGGCAATGACCGCACTGCCGCAGCCGCCCAACACCAACCAGAACGTACCCAACAACTCAGTGACTGAACGTTTGAAAAGAGACATGACAGAGTCCTTGATAGGCGTGCTATCGAGACTGCATCGAGTGATGCTTCCCTGCAGATTTACGACAGGTTCCGTTCCGGAGCCTTCGCTGATTACAGCAGGGTTTCAGGGGATTTCCAGCAGGCGATAAAAAACCGCCAGAGCCCGTGGTTAAAGGGCTCTGGCGGTTTTTGTGTTTTGACGCAGGATCAGTCGATGCCGACAAACCCTCCCGTCTGGTGCGCCCACAACCGCGCATACAATCCGCCGTGCGCCAGCAGTTCGGCATGGTTGCCGCTTTCGGCGATCTTGCCGTTCTCCAGCACCACCAGTCGGTCCATGCGGGCAATGGTCGAGAGGCGGTGGGCGATGGCGATCACGGTCTTGCCCTGCATCAAAGTTTCCAGGCTTTCCTGAATCGCCGCTTCGACTTCCGAGTCCAGCGCCGAGGTCGCTTCGTCCATGATCAGGATCGGCGCATCCTTGAGCAGCACCCGCGCGATGGCGATCCGCTGACGCTGACCGCCGGACAGTTTCACCCCGCGTTCGCCGACATGCGCATCGAACCCGGTGCGTCCTTCGGCGTCCGACAACAACGGGATGAACTCATCGGCGCGAGCCTTGCGCACCGCTTCCCAGAGCTCCGCGTCAGTGGCGTCGGGCTTGCCGTACAGCAAGTTGTCGCGGATCGAGCGGTGCAGCAGCGAGGTGTCCTGAGTGATCATGCCGATCCGTGCGCGCAGGCTTTCCTGGCCGACTTCGGCGATGTTCTGGCCGTCGATCAGGATCCGCCCGCCCTCGACGTCGTACAGGCGCAGCAGCAGGTTGACCAAAGTCGATTTGCCGGCGCCGGACGGGCCGATCAGACCGATTTTCTCGCCGGGTTTGATGGTCAGGTTGAGGTCGCCGATGATGCCTTTCTTCTTGCCGTAGTGAAAATCCACGTGCTCGAAACGCACTTCGCCACGGGCGACGGCCAGCGGTTTGGCCTGCTCCCGGTCGGTGACGCTGACCGGTTGCGAGATGGTCTGCAGACCATCCTGAACCATGCCGATGTTTTCGAAGATCCCGGTGACCACCCACATGATCCAGCCGGACATGTTGACGATGCGGATCACCAGACCGGTGGCCAGGGCGATCGCGCCGACGCTGATCAGCGATTGCGTCCACAGCCACAGGGCCAGCGCCGTGGTGCCGACGATCAACAGGCCGTTCATGGTGGTGATGGCCACGTCCATGCTGGTGACCACGCGGCCGGCCAGCTGGGCTTTTTCGGTCTGTTCCTGGATCGCTTCGCGGGCGTAGTGCTGTTCGAAATTGGTGTGGGCGAACAGCTTCAGGGTGGCGATGTTGGTGTAGCCGTCGACGATCCGGCCCATCAGCTTCGAGCGCGCATCGGAGGCTTCCACCGAGCGGTTCTTGACCCGTGGCACGAAGTAATAGAGCGCGCCGATGTAGGCGGCGATCCACGTCAGCAGCGGGATCATCAGGCGCCAGTCGGCCTCGGCGAACAGCACCAGCGAACTGATCGCGTAGATCAGCACGTGCCACAGCGCATCCACCGCTTGCACGGCGGAATCGCGCAGCGAGTTGCCGGTCTGCATGATGCGCTGGGCAATGCGCCCGGCGAAGTCGTTCTGGAAGAAATTCAGGCTCTGCTTGAGCACGTAACTGTGGTTCTGCCAGCGAATCATGCTGGTCATGCTCGGGCTCAGGGTCTGGTGCACCAGCATGTCGTGCAGCGCCAGGAACAGCGGGCGCAGCAGTAACGCTACCACCGCCATCCACGCCAGTTCGACGCCGTGCACCTTGAAGAAGTCGACGTTCGGCGTGCCCTGGGCGAGGTCGATGATGCGACTCAGGTAGCTGAACAGCGCCACTTCGATCAGTGCACCGAACAGGCCGACGATCAGCAGGGCGGCGAAACTCGGCCAGACCTGCTTCAGGTAATAGGTATAGAAGGGCAGAACGCGGTCCGGCGGGGATGCCGTCGGGGCATCGCGGAATATGTCGATCAGTTGTTCGAAACGGCGATAGAGCATCAGATAACCGCCCGGAGCACGGGCTCTCCTTTTATCAGTGTGAGCGGCGTGACATCAGGTCAGCGCCGCTCGATATGCCCTGTAAAGCTTAGTCGATGCGCTTGGCCGACTTGATGATCACAGGGTCGACCGGCACGTTTTGCATGCCCTGTTTGGTGGTGGTCTGGGAGTTGACGATGATGTCGACCACGTCCATGCCCTTGACCACTTTGGCGAACACCGCGTAACCGGCGTCACGGCCCGGATCGAGGAAAGCGTTGTCGGCCACGTTGATGAAGAACTGGCTGGTGGCCGAATCCGGGTTGGAAGTACGGGCCATCGACAGGGTGCCACGAACGTTATGCAGGCCGTTGCTGGCTTCGTTCTTGATCGGGGCCTTGGTGTCTTTTTGTTGCATCTGCTGGGTGAAGCCGCCGCCCTGGGCCATGAAACCCGGGATCACGCGGTGGAAAATGGTGTTGTTGTAGAAACCGCTGTCGACGTACTCGAGGAAGTTCTTGGTACTGATCGGCGCCTTGACCGGGTCCAGTTCGATTTCGATCTGGCCGTTGGTGGTGTCCAGCAGCACGTGCGGCGCTTTTGCCGGCGTGGCAGCCATCAGGTTGGCGGCGAACAGCACGGTGCCGGCGGCGAGGGCGAGTTTTTTCAGCATGGGTCAGTGATCCTGAGGGTGATTATCGGCTGTGGCGAGGAACTCCAGCAGCGTTTGATTGAAGCGTTCGGGCTGGTCGAGCGGGGTGGCGTGGCGTGAATCGGCGATCACCACCAGCCGCGCATCGGGCAGCAGTCTGACATAGGTTTCTTTCAACGAAACGGGGGTGTAGTCCCGGTCGGCGCTGACGACGAGAGTTGGACAGATGACCCGGGAAAGTCGTTCCTGGACGCCCCAGCCAACAATCGCGTCGAAGCTGGCGAGATAAGCACGTTTGTCGTTTTTTGCCCAGCGTTCGGCCATCTTCTGACGCAAATCGGCCTGCTCCGGTTTGGGGAACAGCTTGGCGCCAAGGGCCTTGCCGATGGTGGCGAGGCTGAGCACACGCATCAGACTCCAGCGCTTGAACCATTGCCAGTAATCGTCGCGGCTGCGCACCTTGACCTCGGGCGCGCTGTTGACGATGGTAAGGCTCTTGAGCATCCGCGGGTGATCGACGGCGAACTGGAAGCCGATCATGCCGCCCATGGACAGCCCGGCGTAGTGCACCGGGCCGAGTTTCAAATGCTCGATCAGGGCGACGATGTCGGCGCTGAAACCGGCGATGCTGTAGCGCTCGCGGGGCTTGTCGGAGCGGCCGTGACCGCGCACGTCCGGGACGATCACCCGGTAATGCGCGGCCAGGGCGGGAATCTGCATTTCCCAGTCCAGGGTGCTGGAGCCCAGACCGTGAACCAGCAGCAACGGATCGCCGTGGCCATATTCCTCGTAGTGCAGGTTGCAACCTTCATGCTCGAAATACGCCATCGGTGAACTCCGTGTCAGGCTTGTTCGGGGGCGGCGAACGGTGCGTCCAGCGGCAGGGTGTCGAAGGTGCGCAGCAGTTCGATGAGGATTTGCGTCGCTGGGCCCAAGGGTTTGTCCTTGTTCGAATAGAGATAGAAACTGGAGTTGCGGTTGCCGCCTCTGTCCAACGGTAGCAGCTTGAGCGAGCCGTCTTTCAGTTCCCGCTCGATCATGTGGCGTGGAAGCCAGGCGAATCCCAGGCCACTGCTGACGAACGTCGCAGCCGTGGCGAGACTGCCGACGGTCCAGCGCTGCTCGGCGCCGAGCCAGCCGACGTCCCGGGGTTGCTGGCGGCCGGAGTCGCGGATCACCACTTGCATCTGGGTTTCCAGGTCCTGAAAGCTCAGCTCGCGGTTGAGCCGGTGCAGCGCATGGTCAGGATGGGCGACGGCGACAAATTCGACATCGCTCAATTCCGCGCCAAGGTAACCGGGAATGCTCAGGCCGGTGATGGCCAGGTCGGCCACGCCTTCGAGCAGCACTTCTTCGACGCCCGACAACACTTCCTCACGCAGCCGCACCCGGCAGCCGCGACTCTGCGGCATGAAAGCGGTCAATGCGCGCACGATACGGGCGCTCGGGTAGGCGGCGTCGACCACCAGCCGTACTTCGGCTTCCCAGCCCTGCTCCATGTGATGGGCAAGGTCTTCCAGCTGGCTGGCCTGTTTCACCAATTGCCGCGAGCGGCGCAGCAACACGCCGCCGGCTTCGGTCAGCACAGCCTTGCGACCGTCGATGCGCAACAGCGGCACGCCGAGCTGATCCTGCATGCGGGCGACGGTGTAGCTCACCGACGATTGCGAACGGTGCAGGGCCTCGGCGGCCTGGGCGAATCCGCCGTGGTCGACCACGGCCTGCAACGTTCGCCATTGATCAAGGGTCACGCGGGGCGCTTTCATCAATAGCTCCTCTTGTCCTAAGCTGGCGGTCCCTCATGGAGACTGCCGAATGAAAAAATTCTGTTGTGTGTTGCTGGCGCTGCTTCCGCTGACTGCGTTCGCGTACCCGATCGATGTGGAAAAGGACCTCAACGGCCTGAAGATCGACTACAACGCGTTCGACACCGATAACGACATCGGCTCCATACAGGTCAACAACTACGGCGACGTCGACGCAACCTGCAAGGTGGTATTCACCAACGGCCCGGAAGCGCCGCGCACGCGCAACATCGAAGTGGCCGCGGGCAAGCATAAAAACGCCACGGCCAAGTTCACCCGGACCATCATCAAGCTGCGCATCAAGCTGAGCTGCACCCCGAAATAGCGTCATGGGCCTGTGGGGGGCGGGCTCCTACAGGGTTCGGCTTGCATCTAAACGAATTTTTCGATGCTTTGCAGCAATTATTTGCGCTTTTTCATCGATACGACACTGTTTAACCTTCACTCCATCGACTTACAACATTCTCGGATGGAGGCTACACAACATGTCCCGCGTTCTGATCATCGAAAGCAGCGCCCGCCAGCAAGACTCGGTTTCCCGTCAACTGACCCAGACCTTCATCAGTCAGTGGAAAGCGGCGCATCCGGCCGATCAGATCACCGTACGTGACCTCGCCGTGAACCCGGTACCGCACCTGGACATCAACCTGCTGGGCGGCTGGATGAAATCCGCCGAGCAGCGCAACGACAGCGAGCAGGCCTCGCTGGACCGTTCCAACGAATTGACCGATGAATTGCTGGCCGCCGACGTGCTGGTGATGGCCGCCCCGATGTACAACTTCGCCATTCCGAGCACCCTGAAGGCCTGGCTCGACCACGTACTGCGTGCCGGCGTGACCTTCAAATACACCGAAACCGGCCCGCAAGGCCTGCTCAGCGGCAAGCGTGCCTACGTGCTGACCGCCCGCGGCGGCATCTATGCCGGTGGCCCGGCCGATCATCAGGAACCGTACCTGCGTCAGGTGATGGGCTTCATCGGCATTAATGACGTGACCTTCATCCACGCCGAAGGCATGAACCTGGGCGGCGACTTCCAGGAGAAAGGCCTCAACCAGGCCAACGCCAAACTGTCCCAGGTCGCCTGATATGTTAATCGCCAGATAATCGCCGATTGTTCTAGTGACCTGGCGCAACCCCTTCAAGGCTCTACGCGCATCGAACCTCCCTTTGCACTTGTTGCTCCTGAGTGCTGTAGCCCGATTGAACGCTTTAGCGAGATCGGGCTTTTTTTTGCCCGGGATTTAGCGATGGCCGGCAAAAAACGCTATCGTCGCCGCCATTCGAAATCGAGGCGAGCATGGGCTATCTACTTTTTGTCACGCTGATCCAGGCGTTTTCCTTCAGTCTGATCGGCGAATACCTGGCCGGTCATGTCGACAGCTACTTCGCGGTGCTGGTGCGTGTGGTGCTGGCCGGGCTGGTGTTCATCCCGCTGACCCGCTGGCGTTCGGTGGAGCCGGCGTTCATGCGCGGCATGTTGCTGATCGGCGCGTTGCAGTTCGGCGTGACTTACGTCTGCCTGTACTTGAGCTTCCGGGTGCTGACGGTGCCGGAAGTTTTGCTGTTCACCATCCTCACGCCGCTGCACGTGACGCTGATCGAAGATGCGCTCAACCGACGCTTCAACCCGTGGGCGCTGATCGCGGCACTGGTGGCGGTCGCAGGCGCGGCGGTGATTCGCTACGACCGGATCAACCCGGACTTCTTCATGGGCTTTTTGCTGCTGCAACTGGCCAACTTCACCTACGCCGCCGGGCAGGTGCTGTACAAACATCTGGTGGCGAAGCACCCGAGCGATCTGCCGCACTACCGACGTTTCGGTTTCTTCTACCTCGGTGCACTGGCGGTGGCGCTGCCGGCGTTCCTGCTGTTCGGCAAATCCAACTTCCTGCCCGAAGCGCCGCTGCAATGGGGCGTGCTGGTGTTCCTCGGTCTGGTCTCCACTGCACTGGGCCTTTACTGGTGGAACAAGGGTGCGTGCCTGGTCAACGGCGGCACCCTGGCGGTGATGAACAACCTGCACGTGCCGGTGGGGCTGCTGCTGAATCTGCTGATCTGGAATCAGCACGAGGAGCTCGGGCGGTTGTTCCTCGGTGGCAGCGTGATTCTGGCGGCGGTGTGGATCAGCCGGCTTGGGATTCGCCAGTCGGCGCCAATTGCTCCACCAGAAACGCGATAAACGCCCGGGTCTTCTGCGGCACCCGCCGGGCTGACGAATACACCGCGTTGATGGTGATCGCCGGCGCCTGCCATTCGCACAGCACCGGCACCAGTCGCCCGGCCGCCAACGCCTCTTCGACGATGAAGTCCGGCAGCAGCGCAATGCCCATGCCGGCCTCGGCCGCTTGCGCCAGCAGGTCGCCGTTGTTGGCGTGCAGCGGCCCGGTCACGTTGACCCGCTGCGTTTCTTTGCCGTTGCACAGTTGCAGGCTGACGCCACTCTGCAGATAGCCGTAGTTCAAGCATTGATGCGAGCGCAGATCCTGCGGGGTCTGCGGCGTGCCCGCGCGTTCGAGGTAAGCGGGGGAGGCGACCATGATCCGTGGGGCCGGCGCCAGTTGCCGGGCGATCATGGTCGAGTCGGGCAGGCTGGCGATGCGGATGGTCACGTCGAACCCGCCGCGCACCGGATCGACCTGCTGGTCGCTGAGCACCAGTTGCAGTTCGATGTTCGGGTGCTGCTCGTGAAACAGCGGAATCAGCTTGCCCAGCCGCCGCAGGCCGAACGACATCGGTGCGTTGACCCGCAACACACCACGCAATTCACCCACCCCGTCCCGCGCCCGCTGCTCGGCCTCGTCCAGTGCCGCAATCACTTCCCGCGCCGCTTCGAAATACTCGGCACCTGCTTCGGTCAGGTGCAGGCTGCGGGTGGTGCGTTGCAGCAGCTGCACACCGATGGCTTCTTCCAGCGCCTGAATCTGTTTGCTGACTTTCGAGCGGGGCACGTCCATGGCCCGGGCGGCGGCCGCGAAGCCGTTCTCGCCGACCGTCACCACGAAGGCGCGCATGCATTCGATGCGATCCATGATTGTCCCTATTTTAGAATCAATGATTCTCGATTTTAGGGAATTGTCCCTTTATCGGCCAGCCCCTAAAGTGACATCCAAGCCGAGACAACAACGCCGCAGATGGCAAAGCGACTCGACTCACCAATACCTGATCGAAACTTTGAATCGACATCAAAAGGAACTCGCCATGTCTATCCGTGAACTGCTGAACCCAACCAACTCCGCCCTGATCCTGATCGACCACCAGCCGCAAATGGCTTTCGGCGTGCAGTCGATCGACCGTCAGACCCTGAAGAACAACACCGTCGGCCTGGCCAAGGCAGCCAAGATCTTCAACGTACCGACCATCTACACCTCGGTCGAAACCGAAAGCTTCAGCGGCTACATCTGGCCGGAACTGCTGGCGGTACACCCGGAGCAGAAGCCGATCGAGCGCACCTCGATGAACTCCTGGGAAGACAAGGCGCTGGTTGACGCGGTGAAGGCCACCGGTCGCAAGAAACTGATCATCGCCGCGCTGTGGACCGAGGTCTGCCTGACCTTCCCGGCTCTGGAAGCTTTGGCTGAAGGCTACGAGGTGTACATCGTCACTGACGCGTCCGGCGGCACTACCAAAGAAGCCCACGACATGTCGGTACAGCGGATGATTCAGGCCGGCGCGGTGCCGGTGACCTGGCAGCAAGTGCTGCTCGAGTACCAGCGTGACTGGGCGCACAAAGATACTTATCAAGCGGTGATGGACCTGGTGCTGGAACACAGCGGCGCGTACGGCATGGGCGTCGACTACGCCTACACCATGGTGCACAAGGCACCGCAGCGGCAGGCCTGATAAATCGGCGGGAAAAAAAAGACGCAACCAAGGTTGCGTCTTTTTTTGCATTTGAAGAAAGCGCTACATCAGATGTTTTTCGGCTTCTGGAATGTGGCTCGCGCCAAGGACTGCCGGCAACAACCCCGACCGCAAATCCCCACCGCTCGGCTGCTGATACAGGCTCAGCCCGAACTCCGGCAGCACCGCCAGCAGGTAATCGAAAATATCCCCCTGGATCCGCTCGTAATCGGCCCACACCGTGGTGGTGGTAAAGCAGTAGATTTCCAGCGGAATGCCCTGGGCGGTGGTTTGCATCTGGCGGACCATGCAGGTCATGTTCGGCTGGATTTCCGGATGGCTCTTCAGGTAAGCCAAGGCATAGGCGCGGAAGGTGCCGATGTTGGTCATGCGCCGGCGGTTGGCCGACATCGCCGCGACGTTGCCCTGGGCTTCGTTCCAGGCCTTGAGCTCGGCTTTCTTGCGCCCCATGTAAGCGGTCAGCAGGTGCACCTGGGAGAGTTTTTCTTCTTCGTCGTCGCGGATGAAGCGCACACCGCTGGCGTCGATGAACAGGCTGCGCTTGATCCGCCGCCCGCCGGACTGCTGCATGCCGCGCCAGTTTCTGAACGACTCGGACATCAGGCGCCAGGTCGGGATCGAGACGATGGTTTTGTCGAAGTTCTGTACCTTGACCGTGTGCAAAGTGATGTCGACCACGTCGCCATCGGCGCCGACTTGCGGCATCTCGATCCAGTCGCCGACCCGCAGCATGTCGTTGCTGGTCAGTTGCACGCTGGCGACGAACGACAGCAGGGTGTCCTTGTAGACCAACAGGATCACCGCCGACATCGCACCGAGACCGGACAGCAGCAACAACGGCGAACGATCGATCAGGGTGGCAACGATGATGATCGCGCCGAACACGTACAGGACCATTTTCGCCAGTTGCACATACCCCTTGATCGAGCGGGTGCGGGCGTGTTCGGTGCGGGCGTAGATGTCCAGCAGCGCATTGAGCAGGGCGCTGACCGACAGCAACAGGAACAGAATGGTGAACGCCAGCGCCACGTTGCCGAGGAACACCGTGGCGGTCTTGCTCAGTTCCGGCACCAGGTGCAGGCCGAACTGGATCACCAGCGATGGCGTCATCTGCGCCAGACGCTGAAACACCTTGTTATGGCGAAAGTCGTTGATCCAGTGCAACGCGGGCTGGCGACCGAGCATGCGGCTGGCATGCAGGATCAGATAACGCGCCACTCGTCCGAGTACCAGCGCGATCACCAATAACAGGAGCAGTGCCAGGCCGGCGTGCAGGAGCGGGTGCTGTTCGAGGGCACCCCAGAGGTCTTGGGCATTGAGCCAGAGCTGTTTGAAATCCATGAGTGAAACGATTCTTCTGTAAGACGCGACGGGCGATTAGAGCATTTAAGACGCTGTGTATTACCGTTGGAGACAAATCGAGCAACAAAAAAGCCACTGATTACGGCGGATTTCACAAAGAAACTCGGCCTGAGCGCTCGAAACCGGTAACCTATGCAGCTGATTTTTTGCATATCTTCGAGGTAGCACCCGTGTTTTCCCAATTCGCCCTGCACGAACGCCTGCTCAAAGCCGTGGCCGAGCTGAAATTTGTCGAGCCAACGCCTGTGCAAGCCGCGGCCATTCCGCTGGCGCTTCAGGGGCGTGACCTGCGGGTGACGGCGCAAACCGGTAGCGGCAAGACCGCCGCTTTCGTCCTGCCGATCCTCAACCGGCTGATCGGCCCGGCCAAGGTTCGCGTCAGCATCAAGACCCTGATCCTGCTGCCGACCCGCGAGCTGGCCCAGCAGACCCTGAAGGAAGTCGAGCGCTTTTCGCAGTTCACTTTCATCAAATCCGGCCTGATCACCGGCGGTGAAGACTTCAAGGTCCAGGCCGCCATGCTGCGCAAGGTGCCGGACATCCTGATCGGCACCCCGGGCCGGATGATCGAGCAACTGAACGCCGGCAACCTCGACCTGAAAGAAGTCGAAGTGCTGGTGCTCGACGAAGCCGACCGCATGCTCGACATGGGTTTCGCCGAAGACGTGCAGCGTCTGGTCGACGAATGCCCGAACCGTCAGCAGACCATGCTGTTTTCCGCCACCACTGGTGGTTCCGGCCTGCGCGAGATGATCGCCAAGGTGCTGAACAACCCTGAGCACCTGCAGCTCAATGCGGTCAGCCAACTGAACGACACCACCCGTCAGCAGATCATCACCGCCGACCACAACCAGCACAAAGAACAGATCGTCAACTGGCTGCTGGCCAACGAGACCTATCAGAAGGCCATCGTCTTCACCAACACCCGGGCCATGGCCGACCGCATCTACGGTCGTCTCGTCGCCCAGGAATACAAGGCGTTCGTGCTGCACGGAGAAAAAGACCAGAAGGATCGCAAACTGGCGATCGACCGTCTGAAGCAGGGCGGCGTGAAGATCCTGGTGGCTACCGACGTGGCGGCCCGTGGTCTGGACGTCGACGGTCTGGATCTGGTGATCAACTTCGACATGCCACGCAGCGGCGACGAATACGTGCACCGTATCGGTCGTACCGGCCGAGCCGGCAACGACGGTCTGGCGATCTCGCTGATCTGCCACGGCGACTGGAACCTGATGTCGAGCATCGAGCGTTATCTGAAGCAGAGCTTCGAGCGCCGCACCATCAAGGAAGTCAAAGGCACCTACGGCGGACCGAAAAAGGTCAAGGCCTCGGGCAAAGCCGTCGGCGTGAAGAAGAAAAAGACCGACGCCAAGGGCGACAAGAAGAAAACTGCCGCCAAAACCCCGACCAAGCGCAAGAGCGCCAACCGTCCGAAACCGGACGCTCTGGTGAGCAGCGACGGCATGGCCCCACTGAAACGCCGCAAACCGGCAGCGCCAGCGGCTGAGTAAGCCGTTTCAGGCAGGCAAAGAAAAACCCGGACATGGTCCGGGTTTTTTTATTGCCAGCGTTTATCAGCTGCCCAGCAGGCCTGTGGTGTCGGCATCAAAGCGCCCCTTGGCCTGATCGGCTGCCGGTTTGAGCTGTGCGAGCAGGGCGGCCTCGCTGTACAGCCCGGTCAGCGCCAGCTCTTTTGGCGTTGGCTCGATCGGGATCAACACGTCTTCGCCCGCCGCATGCAGCCAGATCGCCACAAGGTGCAGCGCAGAAACAAACAACATCCGCAGTTCAACGGTTTTGCCCTTCAGCTGCGGCGATTGCTCGGCCAGTTTCAGCGCATCGACCGTGGCGCTCGCCAGATTGCCGTGGTTCAACGAGGCAAACTCGACGTGACCGTGTACTTCGGCCAATTGCGCATCGGCAATCGACACACCGCCGGAAAACACCAGGTAATGCCAATCGCCGACTCGGGCGTTTTTCAGGCCTTTGCCCTGGCTCAAGTCGTCCAGACTGAGCGAGTAACCGCGATAGGCCTCGCTGAGGCTGATCCCGGCGGGCGCGGCGCTGGCGAACTGGCGATTGACGCCAAAACCCTGGGTCTGCAACGCGGCCTGCAGGGCCGGACGCAAGGTCTGTACGCCGTTGGAAGGCGCCTTTGGATAAGTCAGTTTCATGCTGCCGCCCCCTGGTTTTTCGCCGTGAAGTAAGTGTGAGTCCAGTTACCGCCGCCGTTGTAGGAGCCGGGGAACGAGTTCAGGGAGCGGGTCGAATAGCCGTAGATCGAGTCCGCGACCAGCACGTAATTGCCGTTGGTGCCGTAGATCGCCAGAAAGTGCGCACCGCCGCCGTACCAGGCACAGCGCAGGCCGATCGGGCGGCCCATGTTGATCTGGTTCTGGATGGCCGACATTTGCAGCGAACCCGAATTCATGCCGTTGAAACTGCGGGTGATTTTCAGCGCAACGTCGAGATAGCCATACACGTTGCACGGCCCCGGTTGATTGCAGCAGTTGCGATCCAGCGCGGCGCTGGCAACGGCGCATTGGGTCCAGGACCCGGTGCCGTAATAATTGCCGACCGAGGCGGAAGCGGCGGCCCAGCACCAGTTGGTCTGGGTCTGTTGTTGCATGGTGAAGTTCAGGCTGGCGGCCGCCAGGGCACGTTGTTGTGCAGCTGCCTCGACCTCGACCAGTTGCGGGTCGAGCAGATGGCCGATCAGACATTCGGGCAGGGTGTTGCCGGTGAATGCCGTTGTTTCAGTGGTTAACATTTTTCAATCCTCCATGAATGAAAACAAACGTTCCGCGTTTGCGGGATAACGCTATTGCCGAGCGATCAGTGCTAAAGGGGTGCCATCTCTGATGGCCGGTTACGATCAGGCTCGGGGGTAACCCTAGGTTTGAATATGCATTTGTGCAAATAATAAATGCACCAGTGCAATTTTCCGGACAAAAGGAAGCAGGCTCTGGTATCGATCCAGCCTGATCGATGCCAAAGCCTGCCGTTGTCTGCGCGGGTCTATCCCTCGGTTTTCTTCTCGGCCGAACCCAGTTCCTTCAAGCGCTGATCAATCAACTGGCATTTGTCCGGCAGATCGGCGGAGGCCGTACCCAGATCCATTTTCTGCAACTCGGCGTTGATCTCCTTGGCCTTGGTCGGGTTTTGCTCAGTGAGCTTCGCGACTTCCTTGGCCAGTTGCTCGCGTTTGGCGGTGGCTTCTTCCGGCGTACAGGCCCAGACGGGCAAGGCGCAGGCAAGCGTCGCGGCGAGGGTGAGCTTGAGCAGGTTTTTCATGGGGGGCAGGCCTCAGTTCCGGTTAAGGCGGGTTAACCGGTTGAGGGCTGTGGCCGGTGAAAAGTTCAGTGTGTTTGGGGCTCAGTCTCCATGGCAGCAACTGGATTTTGCGGCGCCGTCGTAGCGGTCATGATGCCGCACCCATTCCATGATCTCGTCCTCGTTCCGGCCCTTGGGCGTGAGGTCGAGGTAATTGTAGGCGCCGACCAGCATGTCCAGGCCTCGCGCGTAGGTTGAGTAGGTGTGGAAAATGTCGCCGTTGTCGGCGCGATAAAACACGCTCAGCCCCGGCATTTCTTCCTCGACGCTGTCGGTCTTTTCGTAGTTGTACGTAGCCTTGCCTGCCTCGACATCTTCAGCGCGGGCGCACACGCCAAAGTCGTAGTTGAAATCGCAACCGGCCGACGACACCCAGTCGAATCTCCAGCCCATCCGCCGCTTGAAGGCCTGGAATTCGGCGAACGGTGCGTGGGACACCGCCACCAGCGCAATGTCGTGATGGGCCAGGTGTTGGTTGGCGCCGTCGATGTGGTCGCTGAGGAATGAACAGCCCGGGCAGCCTTCCTCCCAGCCCTTGGCGAACATGAAGTGGTAAACGACGAGTTGGCTGTGTTTGCCGAACAGGTCGGCAAGTTTCAATTCGCCATTCGGCCCCATGAAGCGGTAATCCTTGTCCACCTTCACCCAGGGCAGGGCGCGGCGTTTGGCGCTGAGGCGGTCGCGTTCCCTGGTGAAGGCTTTTTCATCGGCCAGATGCTGCCTGCGGGCGGTGAGCCATTCTTCTCGCGACACCACTGGATGATTCTCAACGTTCATGATGATTTCTCCTGCGGGGTTGAAACCGTCTGTCTCAGACTAGTCGCTCAACCCCCCGGAAAATCGACAGACCGCCGGTCGGTCGGGGCGCCGAATAATCCTGAACGGTGGCGCAGCGCTCCGGTCACAACCTTGAACGCGCCAAAAAATCACGCGCACCGGAGGTTGAATCAGGATGACGACTTATAACTGGGATTTGATTGAACGCCTGCTGCATGAAGTGCAGAACGGCGCGGGCCACAGCTTTGCACCACGGTCTTTTGCCGAAGACTATGCGGCGGAGAAAGCGGCGGCGGGCGAGCCGATCGAGAATCTGGATCACCTGAAAACGCTCGCCTGCGACTATGAACAATTGCTGCTGTTGCGCGGTTACATCCAACCCCGTGGCGAAGACGAGGGCAGTACCGGCAACAACTTCAGCCTGACCCCTCGCGGCTCCAGTCTGCTGAGCCTGATCGACAGCAGCATTCCCGGCAACGATCATCCGCGCGAAGTGCTGGATGATCAGGAAGACGCGCTGGATGAGCTGACGTTCGATGAGGTGGCCTCCAAGGCGCAGATTGCCTGAGGCTTTGCACAAAAAAATGTGGGAGCGACCTTGCTCGCTCCCACATGGTTTTTTCGGTGTTCTCAGCTTTTTTGTGCGGCCTTCAGGCACTTCAAGTCATTGAAATCCTTGCGCACCCCCTCGATCTTTTTCAACAGGCGCTGGCGCTGCTGCGGCGTGCTGTCGGCCATCAGATCGACGAACAGCGAACGGGCCTGCGCCTCGGTATTGGCGTAAGCCTTTTGGTAATCCGCTGTCCATAAACGCTCGCGATTGACCAGAAGCGTCTCGATCCGTTGTGGGAATTCGGGACTTTTGCGTTGCGCCACCGCCGCGCTGAACTGCTTCTGCCAGTGAGCACGGTTGGCGATCCACTGGGTGTTCTGATCGCCCAGGGCGGTCGACCAGGCCATCACCCGTTGCTCCTGCTCCGCGCTCAACGGGCCGAGCCAATCGTTGAGACGCTTGTCCATGCGCGCGCCACGTTCGGCAATCTGCTGCGACAGCGGAGGCTTGAGGTATTCCTGCTGGCGCTTTTGCAGGTCTTTGGCAAAGGCGTCGTTCATTTCAGCGACCTGCCGATCATCCAGGCCTTGCAGCAATTCAATCGCCGACGGGGTGATTTCCCGGGCGGTTTCGGCGATTGCCTGCTTGGCCTCTGCGGTGCGGGCCTGCAGCGCGGTGTCGGTGACCTGATTGTTCTCGACCATGGTTTGCAGGCGATCGAGCCAGTCCAGATAACCCGGTAACTGCGTGGTGCAGTGCCAGCTCAGGTGTTCCCTGAGGCGTTCGTTGAACCAGCCTTTCTGCTCGCCGTTCATGTCCAGGTAGTCGCTGAGTGTCCACGGAATGATCACGTCGAGATTGCGATAGGCCAGGCCGACGCGGCTGCAGGCGCCGAGGGCGAGGGTCAGGATCAGTAGAATCGCGATGCGTTTGAACCAGCTAGACATGGGCGAGTCCTTGCGAAAGCCAGCCTTGAGGGTCTGATGCTCATGTGAACGCAGGATGGCCCCGGCAGTTCAGCCAATCAATAGAACGCGCGTTCGGCCTTGAGCGTGACCAGCCCGTCGCACTGACTGTTATGCCCGGAATAGGCCGAGCAATCGCTGCCGCTTAGGCTTGAATTGCTGTAGATCAGGTCGAGGTCGATGCCCATGAACGGCCGGGAAAACTTCACCGACCAATCGGTAAAACTGCTGACATAACCGCCGTCCACCGAGACCGGCGTGTTGAGCTGATGGGTGGTGTATTTCATGCTGATCCCGATGCCGAACGGCTGATTGCCGCCCAGGTCGGCAAACAGGGTGTTGTTCTGTTTATCCGGATCGTTGCTCAGGGCGATGCCGATCCGGCTGCCGAGCAGGGTCAGGCCACCGAACAGTTCCTGGCTGTCGAGGGTGTCGACCTTGGGGTAGCTGTAATGGATCATCCCGACTTCGTAGCCGAGGGTCTGATCGAAAGGTTGTTTGAAGCCGACGTAGGAATCGATTTCGAGATTCTTCCCCGGCGTGAGGCCCATGCTCGGTGCGTACTGGCCGACATACAGGCCGCTGTCGTGGCTCAGGTCCAGGCCCCCGTGGAACGAACCGACCGCCGAAGGCTTGACCAGCCCTTGGGCCATGCTGCGGCTGGGCGTGGTGCCGAGCTTGAGGTCGAAGTCGCCGAGCTCACGCTGGAAAATCTGCGCATGCGCCGCCGGGCTTGTCAGCAGGCCTACAAGTAATAAACAGAAGGGTTTGAGCATGCGTCACTCCTTGAATAGCGAGCGCAGGCTGGTAAACCTGCTGAAACGCTTGATCCAGACGCGTGCAAGGATACCGGCGAATGATCGGCATCGAGGGCCGTTCGTCGATTTCTGCGGTTTTGAATGTTTGATTAAACGCGAGAAGGGTCTTGCGAGGGATCCGGTCCAGACGCTTCGAAACTCAAAGCGCCTTTGGACTGGTGTGCTGCGGGGGTGTTACTTCTTGCCCAGGCTGATCTGCTTGGACGGGCCGAACGTCTGGCCGCTGACGCCCTTGGCAATTTGCTGGATCTCGCCGCCGGACTTGAGGAATGCCGCGATCTGATCGTTGATCGATTCGCTGGTTTCAACGGCTGGAGCTGGCTTTGCTTTGCTGGTGGATGCTTTTACACGCATGGCGGCCATTAACCTGTAGAAAAGTAACTCGGCCAGGCATCGTACAGGAATAACTTGACAATTGCTTGGTAAATATCCCCCGGAATAACCCAGTGCGCAGGTGGATTATTCGCGATTAATTATTCGAAATATCCCGCTAACCTGCTGTTTTAAATAACAACATTTATTCGATTTCGGGATGCCAGACCGGCTCGGGATCAGGCAAAAGCCGTCACGCTGGCCTGACGAGCGGGGCAAAATGCTGGAAAATCAAGGCCTCCCACAGATTTTTACTCGGCGGTCCGATCTGGCGACCGACGAATCCGGCAAAACCGGGTAGAATGCCGCCCACGCAATGAGGGTATTGGAAATGGCTTTAGTCGGGCGTTACAACAGTTTGCAAGTGGTGAAACACACTAACTTCGGTTTGTATCTGGACGGCGGTGCCGACGGCGAAATTCTTTTGCCCAACCGTTACATCCCTAAAGATATTCCCAGCGAAGATGAAGACTGGCTCAATGTTTTCATTTATCTGGACAGCGATGACAAACTTATTGCCACCACTGAAAAACCAAAAGTTCAGGTCGGTGAGTTTGCCAGTTTGAAAGTTGTTGAAGTCAACAGCATCGGCGTGTTCCTCGACTGGGGCCTGCCGAAGGATCTGCTGCTGCCGTACTCCGAAGAAAAACGCCAGATGACTGCCGGCGAGTACTGCGTGGTGCACGTCTACCTCGACAAGCACACCCGCCGCATCACCGCCACCGCGCGCCTGGATCGTTATCTGGACAAGACCCCGGCCAACTACAGCGCGGGCCAGGAAGTTGATCTGCTGGTCGCCGAAGCCACCGACATGGGCTTCAAGGCGATCATCAACAACAAGCACTGGGGTTTGATTCACAAGAATGAAATCTTCAAGTTCATGCGGGCCGGCATGCGCGAGAAAGGCTTCATCAAGGAAGTGCGCGCCGACGGCAAGATCAGCCTGAGCCTGCAACCAGTGGGGCAGGAAGCAGCCAGCAGCCTGAACTCGAAGATCCTCGCGAAGTTGCGCGAAAGCAACGGCACCCTGGCCGTCAGCGACAAGAGCGATCCGGCACTGATCAGCAGCCTGTTCGGTGTCAGCAAGGGCAACTTCAAGAAGGCTATCGGTTCGTTGTACAAGAACGGCCAGATTGTCATTCACGCCGATCGCATTGAACTAACCTGAGTCTCCCGTGGCCCATGTTGCATGGGTTCACTTGAGGTCGGGCAGATGAAAAAAGCGCTGATTGCCTACGTTGCCACATTGCTGGCGTTTCTTCTGCTCGACGGTATCTGGCTCGGAGTGTTGATGGCGCCGACCTATCGCGAACTGCTCGGTTCGCTGATGCTTGAAAAACCGTTGCTGGTGCCGGCAGCGGTTTTTTATTGCCTGTACGTCTTCGGCTGTGTGGTGTTTGTGGTGCTGCCATCGCTGACCTGGCAACGCGCCGCCCGGATGGGCGCGCTGCTCGGGCTGGTCGCTTATGGCACCTATGACCTGACCAACTGGGCGACATTGCGCGGCTGGTCAGCACAGGTGTCGCTGATGGATTGGGCCTGGGGGACGTTTGCCACGGCGCTGGCCTGTACGGTCGGGTTCCGGGCCGCTCGCCGAAGCTGACGGCGGGCATGACGCAACAGGGCAATTGCATGTCTTTGCCGGGCGGCAATTTCTGTCCGACTGGTTGATAATTCCTGCCATTCTTCTTCGCCCCGGACAAAGAGCCGGGGCTTTGCTTTGACCATTGGAAAAACTGCCATGTCGTGTGTGTTCGAGGTGTCGAGGTGAGCGTCAGTCGGCGCAGTGCCGACGGGTTCGCCCTGCAAGTGATGATCGGCCTGTGCCTGATCTGGGGCGTGCAGCAGGTGATGATCAAGTGGGCGGCGACCGACATTGCGCCGGTAATGCAGGCGGCGGGGCGGTCGGGAATTTCCGCGTTGCTGGTAGGACTGCTCATCTGCTGGAAGGGCGGCTGGGATCAGGTCGGTGCTACCTGGCGCGGCGGCTTGCTGGCCGGTGCCTTGTTCGGTCTGGAGTTCCTGTTCATCTCCGAAGGCTTGCAGTTGACCACGGCGGCGCACATGTCGGTGTTCCTCTACACCGCGCCGATTTTCACCGCGCTGGGCGTGCATTTCCTGTTGCCGAGCGAGCGCTTGCGGCCGGTGCAATGGCTGGGGATCTTCATGGCGTTTGTCGGGATTGCCGTGGCGTTTGCCGGCGGCGTGTCGTGGGACAACCTCGACCGCCGCATGCTGATGGGCGATGCCCTCGGCGTGCTGGCCGGCGCCAGTTGGGGCGCGACCACCGTGGTGGTGCGCGCCTCGCGCCTGTCGGAAGCGCCGGTGACCCTGACCCTGTTCTATCAACTGATCGTCGGCTTCATCGGCCTGTTGCTGATCGCGCTGCTCAGCGGCCAGATCACCCACGTCAGCCTGACCGTCGTAGCCGTGGGCAGCGTGCTGTTCCAGGGACTGGTGGTGTCGTTCTTTAGTTACCTGACCTGGTTCTGGCTGCTGCGCCGTTATCTGGCGGCCAACCTCGCCGTTTTTTCCTTCATGACGCCGTTGTTCGGCGTCACGTTCGGCGTGGTACTGCTCGGCGAAGAATTGAGCCTGAACTTCATCATCGGCGCCGTGCTGGTGTTGCTCGGCATTACCTTCGTCAGCGCGGAACAGTGGGTGCGTCGGCGCCTGCGCAAAGCCCTCGGTCAGCCGTAACCGATTTGCACGCCAGACCGCCGGCAATCAGCAGGCCGCTGCCGGCGATCACCAGCGCCGGTTGCAGGCCACCGCTGAAGTGGCTGCTGACCGCCGCCAGCAACGGCCCGCTGAGCTGACCGACGGCGAAGCACGCGGTGAGCAGGCCGGCGTTGCGCTGGGTGGCGTGGGGCGCCAGTTCCCGGGAGCGTTGCATCACCAGTTGCATGCAGGCCAGGAACGGCGCGCCGCACAGGAGCACACCCAGTGCCAGGCCGAGGCCGCTGCCCAGCAGGCAGGCAAAGACACCAGCAGCCTGCAGCCACAACGTTGCCATCAACCAGTGCCGGGTGGTTTGCGGATCATGCCGACGCAAACTCACCAGCAACACGCCAATGGCGGCGCCGAGGCCGAAGCACGGCCAGAACAGATCGGCCTGCCACTGTCCGTGAAACTGCGCGTTAGCCATCTGCGACAGAAACGTGGCCGGGATGATGTAGCCCACGCCATACAAGGCATACACCACCGCCAAACGCCCAATGCCGCGATTCGACGAACTCACGGCAGTCGGTGTGGCCGGCACACCGACGCCCGGTTGCGGCAGGATCCGTACGATCCCCAGCAACATCAGCAGCGCCACAGCAGCGTAAATCAACCACAGGGTAGCGGAAGTCTGCTGCGCCAGATGTGAGAACAGCGCCAGCAACCCCGTCAGAAAAATTCCCAACCCCGGCCCGGCAAACACCAGCGCGCCCAACCGTGGACGACCCGCCGCCGCAGCCAGCGGCTGACTCAGCGCAGTAATCATCACCAGCACCCAGGCGCTCGCGACACCGGTGCCGAAACGCAGCAGCAAGTGCGACCAGAAACCGTTGGCCCAGAACGACGCCAGCGTCAGCAACACACACAACCACAGACCGCCATGCAGGCGCCGCTGCACCTGATCCGGCCGCCGGGAAAACATCGCATCCACTGCGCCGAGCAGGTAACCGAGGTAGTTGGCCGCCGCAATCAGACCGGCGGCGGTCAGGTCGATCTGGCCTTCGCTGAGCAGGTGCGGCAGTTGCGGGGTGAGGGCGAAACGCCCGATGCCCATGGCCATCATCAGGGCAATGAAACAGGCGGATAAGCGAATCAGCGGGGACATGGTCTGAATTCCGTTGCAGGTTCAATGACCGTCAGGCTAGGACTGATTGACTTTCTTTAAAATTGAATAATAGTGAGTAACTTGTTCAGTTCAGGAGAAAGGTTGTGGAGTTCAGCCAATTGCGGATCTTCCAGGCCGTGGCGGAGGAGGGCTCGATCACCCGCGCCGCCGAACGTTTGCATCGCGTGCCGTCGAACCTGTCGACCCGGCTCAAACAGCTGGAGGAGCAACTGGGTGTCGAACTGTTCGTCCGTGAGCGTCAGCGTTTGCAGTTGTCGCCTGCGGGAAAAGTCCTGCTGGACTACACCGGCAAACTGTTCGCCCTGCGCGATCAGGCCAGTGCGGCGGTGATGGGCGGGCAACCGGCGGGGGATTTCGTGCTCGGCACGCTGTACAGCACCGCCGCGATCCATTTGCCGGCGCTGCTCGCGCGGTATCACAAGCAATATCCGGCGGTGAATCTTCAGGTGCAGTCCGGGCCCAGTGGTGAATTGCTTGAAGGCCTGCTCACCGGTCGTCTCGACGCCGCGCTGGTGGATGGCCCGCCGCAACTGGCCGGGATCGACGGTGTGCCGCTGTGCAACGAGCGGCTGGTGCTGATCAGCGAGGCCGATCACCCGCCGATACGCAGCGCCAGGGATGTCGAGGGGCGGGCGGTTTTCACCTTCCGTCATGGCTGCGCCTATCGCGCGCGGCTGGAAGCGTGGTTCGCCCACTATCAGGCGGCGATGGGCCGGGCGATGGAGATCGAGTCCTATCAGGGCATGCTCGCCTGCGTGATTGCGGGCAGCGGTGTGGCGCTGATGTCGGAGTCGATGCTCGCCAGCCTGCCGGGGCGCGAAAGCGTGGCAGTGCACCCGCTGGCCGAGCCTTTTGCCAGTGCGACAACATGGCTCATGTGGCGCCGGGGCATGGTCGGTGCCAACCTCAATGCGTGGATCGAACAGCAGCAGGCGCTCTATCCCGTGGCTGGCGAAGACGTGCGGGAAACGGCTTGAACGAACGGTCAGGGATTTGGATCAATTCAGTAACAGATCATTGCGGATTTGGCCGAGCATTGCGTAGGACTTCGGACTATTATCAGTGCGAAGCGGCCTCAGAATTCCGGACGCTCAGCACCACCCTGAAGGGGGCATGACGATGAAAGAGAAAATTCAAAACTGGCTGCACGATTTGGGTGTTGCCCTCGGCTTGATCGAACCGCCTCTGCAACCGGTCCCGATTCGCACCGATGACGAACAGCGTCGGCGTCAGCCACGTCGGCGGTAATGCCCCGCTTTGAAGGGTCAAAGGTTTTAAACGACAAAAGATCGCACCCGGTCGTCACTCCATGGAGTGGCGGCCGGGTGCGATCTTTTGTTTTCAGTGACGCCCGATTTCCATCAGAAACCGGCTCAGGTCATTCGCGGTTTTCGCGGTCTTGAGCATCCGGTCCTCTTCGGCGGTGAATGCCGTCAGTCCGAATTCATCTTCCAGATGGAAGATCAGATCCTCGATATCCGCTTTTTCCAGCCCCAGCTGCGCGAGGCTGGTGTGGTCGTCGAATTCACGATTTTCCAGCAGGCGCAGGATGAAGCGGTGCACGGCAGCACGCACGGCAGCTCTTCTCATGGCAGATCTTTGTGTCGTTAGTCTGACTGAAGTACAGCAGGCCTCAGGCGTGCCGGCGCAGCCATTCGTCAATCATCCCGCGCAGATGCTCTCCGGAAAAACTGCCGAAGTGCCCGCCATGCACCGTGCGGATCTTCAACTCATGCAAACGGCGCAGGCTGGCAGCGTAGTCGTCGAGGTTGGAATGGTAGGCGTCTTCGATCAACGGCCCGTCGTAGATGATGTCACCACTGAACAGTGTCTCTGTGGCCGCTTCGTAAAGGCTGATCCCGCCCGGTGAATGCCCCGGCGTGTGCAGCACCTGCAACGTGCGGTTGCCCAGGTCCAGCACATCGCCATCCTCGACAAACCCGGTGGCCGGCGCCGCCTTGACCCGGTATTCGGCATAGCACAAAGGGCAATCCGGGTGCGCTTCGAACATGTCGTCGCCGACGAAGGCCCGGCTCAGATCGTTCTCGCCATCCGGCGCTGCAAGGATGTCCGCCTCGGCGGGATGCACCAGCCGTTCGGCAAATTCATGATGCCCGGCGATGTGGTCGAAATGGCAATGACTGGCCACCGCCACCAGCGGCCGCTCGGTCAGCCACGGCAGTTGCTCGCGCAGGCTGACCAGCCCGGAACCGCTGTCGAGCAGCAGATCCTTGTCCCGCCCCTGAACGTGCCACAGGTTGCAGCGGTAGAAGGGGCGGATGAACGGCTCGTGAATCAGCCGAATGCCGTCGCTCAGGGTTTGCACTTCGAACCACTGATCGCGAGAAACAATCTTCATAAGCACTTTCCTTGAGACGAAAAAAACGGGTGTGGCAACCGACGCCACACCCGCCGAAGAAAGCATCAAGTCGTTATAGCGAGCTTAGACCGCGCTAGCCACCGGGGCAGGGCGACGGGAAAACAGGCTGACCACCACAAAACTCACCAGACCCACAGCCAGGCTGTAGTAGATCGGCGTGTTGGCATCCAGACCATCCTTGAACATGAACAGCAGGGCGGTGGCGAAACCCAGGCCCATGCTGGCGATGGCGCCGGCAGTGGTCGCGCGTTTCCAGAAGATCGCACCGATCAGCGGGATCAGCATGCCGCCCACCAACAGGTTGTAAGCGAGGGTCAGAGCGCTGATCACGTCGTTCACCACCAGCGCGATGCCCAGCACCACGACACCGGTCAGCAGGGTGAACAGACGGTTCACACCCAGGCTCGACTGTTTGCCGCCACGCAGTTTCGGCAGCAGGTCTTCAGTCAGGGTGGTGGCCGCGGCGAGCAGGCCGGCGCTGGCGGTGGACATCATCGCGGCCAGGGCAGCGGCGATCACCAGACCACGGATGCCGTCCGGCAGCGACAGTTTGACGATCGCGGCGAAGGCGTTGTTGACGTTGTCCAGATCCGGGATCAGCACGTGTGCAGCCATGCCGATCAGGGCGCAGGCCAGACCGTAGAGGATGCAGTAGATGCCCGCGAAGCTACCGGCGTACTGAGCCACTTTTTCGTTCTTGACGGTGAACACCCGTTGCCAGATGTCCTGACCGATCAGAATGCCGAAGAAGTAGATCATGAAGTAGGTAATGATCGTGTCCCAGCCGATGGTGGTGAAATTGAATGCCGCCGCCGGCAGCTTCAGCACCAGTTCGTCCCAGCCGCCGACGCGGTACAGGCAGATCGGCAACAGGATGAACATCAGGCCGACGGTCTTGATGATGAACTGGACGATGTCGGTCAGGGTCAGCGACCACATGCCGCCGATGGCCGAGTACACCACGACCACGCCACCGCCGAGCAGTACCGAGATCCAGAACGGCAGGCCGAAAAGAACCTGAAGAACGGTGCCGATGGCGAGGATCGAGGTCACGCCGATCATCAGCGCGTAGGCCAGCATGATCGCCGCGCTCGCCGAGCGGGCCATCGGGTTGTAGCGTTTTTCCAGGACCTGGGTAACGGTGTAGATCTTCAGTTTCAGCAGCGGCTTGGCCAGGAACAGGTTCAGCGCCACGATGCCGCAACCCAGTGCCGCGCACAGCCAGAAACCGGAGATGCCATGCACGTAGCCCAGACGCACGGTGCCGACGGTGGACGCGCCACCGAGAACGGTCGCAGCCATGGTGCCCATGTACAGGCTAGGGCCGAGGTTACGCCCGGCGACCAGGAAGTCCTCGTTGGTCTTGGCCTTGCGCATGCCGAAGTAGCCGAGCAAGAGCATGCCGGCGGCGTAGATGAGGACGACGAATAAATCCAAAGCCATGATGGCGTGTCTCCGATTGTCTTTTTTATGGGGTGGAACACTGTGGGAGAAGGCTGACCCCCACAGGCGATTCGTTTATCAGGCAGCCTGGCGCAGCGCCGCTTCAGCCGGCGCATGCGCGCCTTTGCTCCGTGGATCCTTCGGGCCGTAGACCAGCGCCGGTTCCGGAAACAGGCTCAGCAACATCAGGTACATCACCGACGCCAGACCGAGGGTCACCAGCAGGCTGATGTCGATGCCGCCGGCCAGTTCACCGAGCGGGCCGACGAACTGCCCCGGCAGGTTGACGAAGCACAGGCCGACCGCCGCGCTCGGGATCCACGCACCCAGACCGCGCCAGTTCCAGCCGTGGCTGAACCAGTAGCGTCCGCCTTGCTCGCCGCGCGTGAACACTTGCAGGTCGTCCGGGCAGTAGAAGCCGCGACGTACCACCAGGCCGATGATCATGATCACCATCCACGGGGTGGTGCAGGTGATGATCAGCACGGCGAAGGTCGACACGCTCTGCACCAGGTTCGCCGCAAAGCGCCCGATGAAGATGAAGGCAATCGACAGCACGCCGATCAGCAACGTCGCCTTGACTCGCGATAGCAGTCGCGGGAACACGCTCGACATGTCCAGCCCGGTGCCATACAGCGACGTGGTGCCGGTGGACATGCCGCCGATCACCGCAATCAGGCACACCGGCAGGAAGAACCAGCTCGGCGACACCGCCAGCAGACCGCCGACGTAGTTGTTGGCCGCAATGTAGTCCGGCGCCTGAATCGCGACGATGGTCGCAGTGGTCAGGCCAAACAGGAACGGGATGAACGTCGCGATCTGCGACAGAACCACCGCCGCCATGATCCGCTGACGCGAGGTTTCACGCGGGATGTAGCGGGCCCAGTCGCCGAGGAACGCGCCGAAGGAAATCGGATTGCTCATCGCCACCAGCGCGGCGCCGATGAACGCGGCCCAGAAGCCCGGCTGGCCGAGGCTGACAGTGCCGGCGTAGTGCGAATCGAAAGGACCGGCGAAGGCAAAGATGCCCAGCAGGAACAACAGGCTCGCGCTCCACACCGCGACCTTGTTCACCCACAGCAGGAAGCGGAAGCCGTAGATGCACACGGTCAGCACCAGAATCGCGAACAGACCGTAGGCCAGGCCCAGGGTCAGGTCGGTTTCCGGCAGGCCGATCAGGCGTTTCGCACCACCGATCAACGCATCCCCCGAACTCCACACCGAGAGCGAGAAGAAGGCGATGGCGGTCAGCAGCGACAGGAACGAACCGACGATCCGCCCGTGCACGCCGAAATGTGCACCGGACGACACGGCATTGTTGGTGCCGTTGAGCGGGCCGAACAGGCCCATCGGTGCAAGGATCAGCGAGCCGAGCAGCACGCCCGAGACAATCGCCCAGACGCCCGCCTGAAAGGACAGGCCGAACAGCACCGGGAAACTGCCGAGCACGGCGGTGGCAAAGGTATTCGCGCCGCCAAAGATCATGCGGAACAAGTCCACGGGACCGGCGGTGCGTTCGTTGTCCGGGATCTGTTCGACCCCGTGGGTTTCAATCTGCGTAAGGCTTTGGTCTTTGTTGTTGTTATTCATGATCTGCTCCGATCATAAAGGCGCGCTCATCGTGCGTGAGCGTCACCTGTCTTGGCTAAGGGGATGGCAGCCCTTCCGGCATTGCGGACAAATGTTCGTGGCAGGCCAGCCAATGGCCTTGTTGTTCTAGGCTCGACGCTTGTTTTCTGAAAACAATCGTCTCGCGCTCCTGGCTGAAGTGTTGCTCCCCTTGCATGCGCAGCTCGGTGGCCACGTCATGGATGAAAATCGCCACGTCACCCTGCAGGCTGACGAAGGCGTTGCTCGAGGTGCAGGACAGCACCTCGAAGCCATCCTCGGCGCGCCAGCTGTCCCACAACGCCTGATAGGCATCGCGCGACAGCAGGGGCTGTTCGAGGGTGTAGAACACGAAGCTCGCATCGGCGCTGAAGGCGCCGAAGTAGGCTTCGCGATCGTTGCGGGCGAAGGCGGACACCAGATCGGCGGCCGCTTTCAGAACCTGATCACGTTCGTTCATGACCCGACCCTCAGCGGTGGACCACGCCCGGCAGTACGCAGAGCATTTCGTACAGCAGGTTGGCGGCCAGCAGCGAGGTGTTGCCGGTGGTGTCATAAGCGGGCGAGACTTCTACCAGATCGCAGCCGATCAGGTCGAGGCCCTGGCAGCCGCGAACGATTTCAATCGCCTGAATGGTCGTCAGACCACCGATTTCCGGGGTGCCGGTGCCAGGCGCCCAGGCCGGGTCGATGCCGTCGATGTCGAAGCTCAGGTACACCGGGCCGCCACCGACTTTCTCGCGCACTTCGGCCATCAGCGGTGCCAGCGACTTGTGCCAGCACTCTTCGGCCTGCACCACGCGGAAGCCCTGATCGCGGCTCCAGTTGAAGTCGTCAGCGGTGTAGCCCTGCGCACGCAGACCGATCTGCACCACACGGTCGCAGTCCAGAAGACCTTCTTCGACCGCACGACGGAAGGTCGTACCGTGGGCGATCTTCTCGCCGAACATGTGATCGTTGACGTCAGCGTGGGCGTCGATGTGTACCAGACCGACCTTGCCGTGCTTTTTGTGGATCGCACGCAGGATCGGCAGGGTGATGGTGTGGTCGCCGCCCAGGGTCATCGGGATCACGTTGTGCTCGAGGATGTTGTCGTAGGCTTCTTCGATGATGCGCACGGCGTCGAGCAGGTTGAAGGTGTTGATCGCCACGTCACCGATGTCGGCAACCGACAGCGAGTCGAACGGCGCAGCGCCGGTGGCCATGTTGTACGGGCGGATCATCACCGATTCGGTGCGGATGTCGCGAGGCCCGAAGCGGGTGCCGGGGCGCAGCGAAGTACCGATGTCCAGTGGCACGCCAACAAAGGCAGCGTCCAGGCCGGCAGCGGTCGGAACATGGGGGAGTCGGAGCATGGTGGCGATGCCGCCGAAGCGCGGCATTTCGTTGCCGCCCAGTGGTTGGTGAAGAATCTTGTCCACGGGTAGGGCCTCATCGTCTTTGTTTTATTTATGTCGGCGCACCGCATTCGCAAGGTCACGGGCACCGCTGTGGGCCGATTCTGCGAAATGTAGTGGGGCGGAAGAATCGCTACGGGCAAATACTTAGTTCAGAAATTTCTAAACTAATGGAAGGGGTGGAGATAGACTTCTCGCCTATGCTCGTTGCCCGATCAGTGGAGTAGACATGGCCAACGCTTTACCCGACCTGAAACTGTTGCGCATCTTCGTCAGCGTCGTGCGCCATCAGGGGTTTGCCAACGCGCAGCAGGAACTCAACCTGTCGACCTCGGCGATCAGCACCTACATGAGCCAGCTCGAAGCCGCGCTCGGTCTGGTGCTGTGCCATCGCGGGCGCGGTGGTTTCAGCCTGACCAGCAAGGGCGAACTGTTCCATCAGGAAACCCTGCGTCTGCTGGCCGAACTCGAAGGTTTCGAGCAATACGCGGCAGCGCTCAAGGGCGAACTGCGTGGCACGCTCAACCTCGGGGTGATCGACTCCACGGTCAGCGACAAGGCCCTGCCGTTCGCCGAAGCCATCGGCGCCTACAGCCAGGAACACCCGGCGGTGCATTTGCATCTGTCGGTGATGAGCCCGTATGAACTGCAACTCGGCGTGCAGGACAACCGCCTCGATCTGGCCATCGGCGCATTCTCCACGCGCATGAGCGGTCTGGTGTACATGCCGCTGTACCGCGAGCAGCACTGGCTGTATTGCAGCAGCCGTCACCCGTTGTTCAACGAACGGCGGATTCCCGAGCAGGTCATCACCCAGCAACGCATGGTCGGGCGCGGTTACTGGAGCCAGGCCGAACTGGCGCGCCACGGTTTCAAGCACAGCGCCGCGACGGTGGAAAGTATGGAAGCGCAGCTGATTCTGGTGCTGTCCGGTGCCTACATCGGTTACCTGCCGGAGCACTACGCCCAGGCCTGGGCCGACAAGGGCGACCTGCGGGTGCTGCTGCCGGCCACCTTCGGCTATCAGGCGCCGTTTTCCATGATCATGCGCCGTGGCCGCAGCCGCGAGCCGCTGATCCAGACTTTCCGCGATCTGCTCAAAGCGCAGCTCAATCAGGCCTGAGAACATGTCCAGACCCCAATGCCTGCGCTGCCTGCGCCCACAAACCCATTGCCTGTGCCCGCTGATCCCCAGCCTCGACAGCCGCACCCGGGTGTTGCTGTTGCAGCACCCGAGCGAGGTCAATCACGCGCTCAACACCGCACGGCTGGCAGCGCTCGGGTTGAACAATGCCGAGCTGATGGTCGGTGAGGTTTTCGAGGATTTGCCCGCGCTGCTGAACCGACCGGGGTATCGGGCGCGGTTGTTGTTTCCGGCGGACGATGCGCAACCGATGCAGGCGTACACCGCGTCCGATGAACCGCTGTTGCTGGTGGTGCCGGACGGCACGTGGCGCAAGGCGCGCAAGATGTTGCACCTCAATCCCTTGTTGGCGGCGTTGCCACGGGTGACGCTGGCCGAAGGCGGGATTTCCCGGTATCGGCTGCGCAAGGCGCCGGGGCCGGGGGCGCTGTCGACCATCGAGGCGATTGTTCAGGCGTTGCAGACGCTGGAAGCGCCGGCGTCTTTCGAGCCGTTGCTCAAGCCGTTCGAGGCGTTGATCGAAGGGCAGATTGCGGCGATGGGGGAGGAGACTTTCCAGAAGAATCACGGTGGCTGATCGGACTCAGACCGATCGGACTCGCCCTGATCGTTCCCACGCAGAGCGTGGGAACGATCAATTCACCGCAAAGTCCGGATCATCACTAGCGCTCGCGCATCGCCTCGGTCCGGGCCTTGAGCACCGGTTTTAGCAGGTAATCCAGCACGCTTTTCTCCCCGGTAATGATGTCCACCGTCGCCACCATCCCCGGAATGATCAGCAGCGGTTTCACATCCCCGCCCAAGTGGTTTTTGTCGGTGCGCACCTGGATCAGGTAGAAGCTGTTGCCCTTGTCGTCGGTGATGGTGTCAGCGCCGATCAGCTCAAGTTTGGCACTGAGCCCGCCGTAGATCGTGTAGTCGTAGGCGCTGAACTTGACCATGGCTTTCTGGCCCGGGTGCAGGAACGCCACGTCCTGCGGCCGGACTTTGGCTTCGATCAGCAGGTTGTCTTCCAGCGGCACGATTTCCACCATGTCGCTGCCCGGCTGCACCACGCCGCCGATGGTGTTGACCTTCATTTGCTTGATCACCCCATGCACCGGCGAGGTCACCGTGGTACGGCTGACGCGGTCGTCGATGGCGATGCTCGAAGCAGTGATTTTCGACAGGTCGGTACGTTTCTCATTGAGCTCCTTGGCCGCTTCCGAGCGGAAAGTCTGTTCCGATTCGTCGATCTTGCTGCGGATCTCGGCGATGGCCGATTCGGCGCGGGGAATGGCCAGGGTCGTGGCGTTCAGGGAACCGCGGATTTCCACGGCACTGCGCTTGAGCCGCAGGATCTCCACCGGCGACACGGCGCCAGTCTTGACCAGCGGTTCGGACATGTTCATTTCCTGATTCACCAACGCCAGGCTTGAGCTGTACTGACCCTGTTTCGAGCGAAACTCCGCCAGCTCCTGAGTCTTCTGCCGCAGCTGTTCGCTGAGGGTGCGTTGCTCGCTGGCCAGCCGCCGCTGCCGTTGTTCGTACAGCGAACGCTCGTCCTCGGCCACTTGCGGGGCCTTGGCGATCACTTCGTCCGAGAGCTTGAATGGCCGGCCTTCGGCTTCGGCGGACAAGCGTTCGACCTGCGCGGTCAAGGCATAACGATCAGCCTCGCTCTCACCCTTGTTCGACAGAAACCGCGTGTCGTCCAGGCGCAGCAGTTTGTCGCCCTTGTCGACCATCTGCCCTTCGCGCACGAAGATCTCGGTGACGATCCCGCCCTCGAGGTTCTGGATCACCTGAACCTTGCTCGACGGAATGGCCTTGCCTTCGCCCATGGTCACTTCCTGCAGCACCGCGAACTTGGCCCAGACCAGCGCACTGATCAGCAGCGCCGCCGCCAGCCACACGGTGATGCGCGACCAGCGTGGCGAATCCTGCAGCGAGGCACCGGCGGTTTCCGGCATGAATTCAGCCTCGGCGCTTTTGCCGAAACTGTCGAAGTAACCGCGCGGTTTTGAAGAGGAGGAAGCAGACATGGGGCAACTCCTAGACCGCTGCCGAGCCGACCCGGCCCTTGCGCAGCGCATCGATGACCGCTTCTTTCGGACCGTCGGCGACGATCCGGCCGTTGTCCAGCACCAGCAACCGGTCCACCAGGCTCAGCATCGAGGTGCGGTGGGTGACCAGCAGCAAGGTTTTGCCCTGCACCCAGCCGTGCAGCTTCTGGCGCAAGACGTCTTCGCTGCTGTTGTCCATGGCGCTGGTGGGTTCGTCGAGCAGCATGATTGGCGGGTCGAGCAACAGCGCTCGCGCCAGCAGGACTGCCTGGCGTTGCCCGCCGGAGAGCAATTGCCCGCGCTCGCCAACCGGCCGGTCGAAGCCTTGCGGGTGTTGCCGTGCAAGCTCGGTAACGCCGGTCAGTTCGGCCACTTCAAGCATCCGCGAATCGCTGATGTAGCGCGCGCCGAGGGTCAGGTTGTCGCGCAGACTGCCGGCCAGCAGCGGCAGGTCATGGGCGACGTAACCGATCTGCTGGCGCAGGTCGGCGACATCCAGTTGCCGCAGGTCGAGGCCATCGAGCAGCAACTGGCCTTCTTCCGGTTCGTAGAAGCCCATCACCAGCCGCGCCAGGGTGCTTTTGCCCGAGCCGCTGCGGCCGATGATGCCGATCCGTTCGCCGGGTTTGACGCTGAAGCTGACGTTGCTCAGGGCCGGGGTGTTCTGGCCGTTGTAGTGGAAGGTCACGGCGTTGGCGTCCAGCGCGCCTTGCAGTTGCGTGCGCTCCAGCGGCCGCTGTTTGCCGTCGCGTTCCTGAGGCAGGGACATCAGCGCGTCGGTGCTTTTCATGGTCAGTTGCGCTTGCTGGTAACGAGTAATCAGCCCGGCGATCTGGCCCAGCGGCGCGAGCACGCGGCTGCCGAGCATGTAAGTCGCCACCAGTGCGCCGACGCTGAGATTGCCGGCGATGATGCTGTAGACCCCGGCCACAATCGTCGCCATCCCCGAAAACTGCTGGATGAACAGCGTGCCGTTGGTGGCCAGCGCGGAGAGATTACGGGCGTGGCTGTCGAGGCGGGTGAGGGCGCCGTGGGTGCTTTCCCATTTGTGCTGGCGCTCGCTTTCGGCGCTGCACGCCTTGAGGGTTTCCAGTCCGCCGAGGGTTTCGATCAGCAACGCCTGACGCTCGGCACCGAGGCTCAGGCTTTTCTGCACGGTGTCGCGCAGACGGGCCTGAATGATCATCGCGAACACGATTGTGATCGGAAACGCCAGCAGCGGAATCACCACCAGCCAGCCACCGAGCAGGCCGATCACCACCAGCATCAACACCACGAAGGGCAGGTCGATCAGGCTGGTCAGGGTCACGGCGGTGAGAAACTCGCGCAGGCCCTGAAAGTCGTGAATGCTCTGGGCAAATCCGCCGATGGTCGCCGGCCGGGCCTTCATCGCCATGCCGGTGATGCGCTCGAACAAAGTCGCGGAAAGGATCACGTCGGTTTTCTTGCCGGCGGTGTCCAGCAGGTGCGCGCGCACCACCCGCAGCACCAGTTCGAACCCGGTGCCGATCAGCAGCCCGATGGCCAGCACCCACAGGGTCGACGTGGCCTGGTTCGGCACCACGCGGTCGTAGGTCTGCATGACGAACAGCGGCACCATCAGGCCCAGCAGGTTGATCAGGAAACTGGCGAGGATCGCGTCGCTGTAGAGCCATTTCGACAGCTTCAGGGTGTCGCGAAACCACGCTTGCACCCTTGGCACCAGCGGCGAGCGCAGGTCTTCCAGTTCATGCCGTGGCCGGGCGAACAGGGCTTGGCCACTGTAGTGTTCGGTGAGTTCTTCACGACTGACCCATTGCTCGCCGCCGTCGGCTTCGCTGGGCAGGATCAGCGCCTTGCCGTCTTCGGCAAAACGCCGCAGCACCGCCGTGCGCCCGTTGCCGAGCAGCAACAGCACCGGCAGGTTCAGCGGAGAAATGTCTTTGAGTTCCCGGCGCAGCAAGCGCGCCTGCAACCCGGCCCTGGCTGCGGCGCGGGGCAGCAGGTCCAGGCTCAGGCGTTGTTTGTCCAAGGGCAGCCCGGCGCTCAGGCTGGCGCGACTGACCGTCGCGCCGTGGAGTTTGCAGAGGATCAACAGACCGTCGAGCAACGGGTCATCGAAACTCAGCCGCGGATCGATCCCGGTGTTACCGGGTTGCATGCTGGTCATATTGATCGCTCCCCTGGCACTACATCATCGGGACTACTTCAGTTCAGGCAAGCGTGCTTCGTTCTTCACCTCGGTCGCGGCAATCGCATCGGCTGGTAACACAACCCGCTGCTTGTTCAACAACTGGCCCATGTTCGCCAGCACGCGGTACATCGAATATTCCTCGGTGTAGCGGATTTCGGTGTAGCGACGGTTGGCGTTGTACAGCTCGTTTTCGCTGTCGAGCAGGTCGAGCAGGGTGCGCTGGCCGAGGCCGAACTGATCCTGATACGCGGCGCGCACACGCTTGGTGGTCTCGGCGTATTCGCGGGCGGTCGGGGTCTGTTTCTTGGCGTTGAGCATGGCGTTCCACGCCAGGTGAATGTTCTCGTTGAGCTGGCGCAGGGCGTTGTTGCGGATGTCCATCGCCTGGTTGATCTGGTGCGCGTCGGAAGCCAGTCGCGCCTTGTCGCTGCCGCCACGGAACAGGTTGTAGTTCATCACCACGCCGACCCGCCATTCGTTGTCGTGGCCCTCGTCACCCTGCACGTTGTTGTTGGCGCCGACGGCGGCTTCTGCGTCGAAGCGTGGATAGAACGGCGACTTGGCAACTTCATACTGGCTCTCGGCCGACTGCACGTCAGCCTGGGCGGATTTCAGGTACGGGTTGTTCTCGACCATGCTCTGCTGGGCTTCGGGCAAGGTGGCGGGCAACTCGCCGCGGGTCGAGGCGGGGGTTTCCAGCTCATCGGGCATGCGTCCGACCACGCTGTAGAAGTTCGACTCGGCGTCGGCCAGATCGACTTCGGCAGTGTCGAGGTTGTTCTGCGCCAGCGCCTTACGGGCGACCGATTGATCGGAGTCGGCGGTGCTGCCCACGCCGCGCTCGGTGCGCAGGCCGATCTGGTCGTTGACCCGCAAGTGCGCCTGCAGGTTGTTCCTGGCCAGAGTCACCAGTTCACGGCGCTTGAGCACTTCGAGGTAGACCTCGATGGTGCGCAGCGCCAGGTCCTGGGCGGTGCCCTGGGCGTAATAGGCGCGCGAGTTGGAAACGCCCTTGGTGCGCTCGACTTCGTTTGCAGTGTTGAAACCGTCGAACAGCATCTGCCGCAGACGCAGCTCGGACTGGGTGTAATTGAGGATTTCGGTGTGGTGGTTACCGAAAGCCCGGGTGTTGGTGTTGTCGCTATAGCCGCGCCCGTAGGCAGCGTTCAGATCCACCGACGGATAGAAGCCGCCCTTGGCGACCTTCACCTGTTCATCAGCTGACAGGCGCGCATCCACGCGCGAGGCCAGTTCGGGGTGGGTAGCGATGGTGCTCTGAATCGCTTCGGTGAGGTTCATGGCCTGGGCTTGGGAAGTGCAAGCCATGGCCAGCAAAACCGCGCTGCAGAGGGGGGTTAGTACGCGCATGGGTGCATCTCCCTGAGTCCTGATGGTGTTCCGCTGTCGCCAATTTATTGACGATATTTTTAGTAAAAAGCGTTTCATGCCTGTAACAACAGAGCTAAGAACATCCTGAAGCGTAGCTAAGAAAAAATTTTCATATGGGTTATGCCAAAAAAAACTTATGCGGTTCGCCAAATCCAGCACATTGTTCCACTCGAAAGCCTTTGTTTTATGCGCTTTAGGGAGCACAGAAAGGCTTGAGGAAAGTTCCACTCACTTTGCGACATACGGCGAAGTACTGCTAAAGGGGAGGGACGCGTAGCGGCTGATGAGCGACAGTTTTTTGTCACTCGGGTGATTCACCACCGTTACGTAGCGCTAGTGGGCCTGCTGCATCTAACAGAGATTCCAAGTGCTTGACGGCACTGGCGTTTCTGGATTTGCACAACCTGCGAAACGAACTGTCGAGGTGCGAGCGTCGCCCCGACAACCCGCTTGAGCCATGGGCTGCTTCGCGAACCAGCGCCGACGGTGGTCGGCAGCGGAGGAATGCACATGGCAACGCTCATCGGGACCGTCACTAAAGTCATTGGTCAGGTTTTCGCTCAGTCGGCGGACGGCACTCGTCGCGCACTGGTCGAAGGCGATCGGCTGTTTGCAGGGGATCAATTGATCACCGGGGCGGAGGGGGCGGTTGCCGTCCATCTGCAAAATGGCCAGGAACTGACCCTCGGTCGGGACAGCAGCCTGACCATGACCGGGCAGTTGCTCGCCGATCAGGCCGCCCACGTCAATGCCCCGGAAGCGGTGACCCCGAGCGAGTCGCAACTGACCGACGTCGAACAGATCCAGAAAGCCATTGCCGCCGGCGATGACCCGACCAAAACCGCCGAAGCGACCGCGGCCGGCCCCGGAGCCACCGGTGGTGCGCCGGGTGCGCTGGGTGGCGGCCACAGTTTTGTGTTGCTGACCGAAGTGGCGGGCCGGGTCGATCCGGTCATCGGTTTCCCGACGGCCGGGTTCAACGGCATTCCGGAGTTTCCCGAAGAGCGGCATAACGCCGTGATCGACAACGGTGACGGCCAGGCCACCCCGATTGTTCCGCCTCCACCGCCAGTCAACAATCCGGTCACACTCACCGGGCTGTCTGTTGCCGGTGGCGAATTGAATCTCAACGAAGCCAATCTGCCCGACGGTTCCGCCGCCAACCCTGGCGCGCTGACCCAGACCGGCAGCTTCACGGTGTCGGCGCCGGACGGTCTGAGCAGCCTGAGCATTGGCGGTATCAACGTGATCGTCGGTGGCGTGCCGATCGGTTTCCCGCAATCGATCACCACGCAACTGGGCAATACCCTGACCATCACCGGCTACAACCCGGCCACCGGCACGGTCAGTTACAGCTACACCCTCAACGGCAACGAGACCCACGCAGCGGGCGACGGCGCCAACAACCTCAGCGAACAATTCACCGTGATCGCCGGCGACAGCAATGGCGACACCGCGACTGGCACGCTCGACGTCAACATTACCGACGACGTGCCGAAAGCGTTCGATGACAACAACGGTACGGCGACAGAGACTCAACTGACGCTGACCGGCAACGTGCTGACCAACGACGTGCAAGGTGCCGACCGCGTACTTGTCGGCGAAAACGCCGGCCCGATCACCGCCGGTACATTCATCGGGACTTACGGCACCTTGGTGCTCAACGCCAACGGCACTTACACCTACACCCTCAACACCAACGATGCGGACTTCAAAAACCTGCACGGCGGCGGCAATGGCACTGAGACTTTCACTTACACCCTGACCGATGCCGACGGCGACACCAGCACCGCCAACCTTGTGTTGCAGATCCACAACA